>NZ_JAULSI010000003.1 GCF_030711405.1 Massilia brevitalea | reverse complement strand
ATTATTCGTTAAACGCGTTTACGATCAAACGGGACTTGACAGGTAATTACACTGCCTTCATACGGCATGTCCTCATTCGTTGTCCCGATCCCGGTAATGTAAAAGGCCGGGCCATTATTATCGATATCGTAAGCTTCATAAAACTTGCGCACATTCGAGAGCGAACTTCCATCCTGGGCCGGGCTGCTATTCCCGGTCCCATCGAATGCAAACAGAATCAGCCCGCTCGGATCGACATACTTGAGCGGATTGCCCGCCACATACGCATAGGTATTGATCCCCGCCCGCAGCCCCAGCGGATCGGGCGACAGATACCGACCCTGGCGCGGATCGTAGTAACGGTGGTCGTTGTAATACAGCCCGGTTTCCCCATCCTCGTACTGCCCCGGCAGGCGCAGGTTCATCTCGAAGCCGCCAGCCAGGTTTGTTGCCGGAACCAGCTTGCCATACGGCGTATAGCTGGCCTGCCACACCGGCTTGCCCGCCGCATCGCTCACCACTTCCGGCGCACCGAGATGGTTGTGATGCAGGTAGCCGAGCCGCTCGGCGCGGCCGAACAGGTGCGCCAGCGCGGTGCCGATATCGGCCAGCGCCTGCCCGACAGCCGAACGCTCCCCGTCCGCCAGGTCGGTGCCGCCGGCGGTGTCGATGACCTCGACCGGCCTGTCTCCCAGGTACAGGTACTGGCGCAGCAGCTTGCCATCGGCATCGAGTTCGGCGGCGATGCGGCGGTCGCGGTACAGGTAGTGGCGCTGCAGCTTGCCGGCCGCCTTGGCGATCCGCTCGCCGCGGTGGTTGTAGCGGTAGCTGGCCAGGGGCGCGCCGTCCTGCCTGACCGAGAGCAGGCGTCCGTGCGCGTCCCAGCCGAACTCGCGGCTGAATTCGCGGCTGAACTCCCGGCCACCCGCACCCAGCGGCTGGCCGGCGGCATCGTACCGGACCGCGCCTTGCGCCGGCTGCGCGCGATTGCCGCCGCTGTAATTGACGCGCAGCGTGGCGCCTTCCGCACCGGCCGCATCTTCCTGCGCCAGCAAGCGGTTGCCGGCCCCATCGTAGAAGTAGCGCGCCGCGTGCAGTGCGCGCGCGCCGTCGAGCGTGGCCGCGCCCTGCACGCCACTGGCGGCGACGATCAGCCGATCCTGCGCATCGTAGGCGTAATCGCTGGCCGTGCCGCGCCCGCGCTGGTGCAGCAGGTTGCCTTGCACGTCCCACAGGTAGCGGTAATCGAGCAGCGCATCCGGCTCGGCGGGTGCGCCCAGCGCACCGAGCACGGACAGGTTTCCGGGCGTGGCTGCGGGCCTGGCTGCGGCATTGGCGTCCGCCGCATGCGCCGGGCGCAGGCCGAGCAGCCGGTCCATGAACAGCCCCGCCAGCGGCGGCTGCGTGCCGGCCACGCGAGTCCCTGGCCGGCGATGCAGCACTTGCGCCAGCATCCCGTTCGGTCCGCGCACCAGGCGCGCCTGCACGCCGTTGCCGTAGGTGTAGCCGGTGATCCCGGCGACCGAGCCGGTCACGTCCTGCACCACGGTCTGCGACGGCAGCAACCAGCGCAGCCAGCCGGTCTGGATGCGATGGCGTTTCAGCCCGACGATCAGTCCTTGCGCATTGCGCTCGTACTCCAGCAGGCTGCCGTCCGGCAGCGTGCTGTTGGCCAGCCGCCCTTCGTCGTCATAGCGGTAGCGGGCGGTGCTCTCGGCGCGGCCCCCGCTGTTCAGCACCAGACTGACGGTGCGCGCCACGATACGGCCCGCGTCGTCGTAACGGTAGCTTTCGCGCTGGTCCGGGTGCTCGAGGGCGACCAACCTGCCCCCTTCGTATTTCCATTCGGTGGTGACGCGCCTGCCCTGCCCCTGCCCGGGCGCCGCATGCATGACGACCTGGCGCAGGATGCGTCCCGCCACATCGTATTCGTAGCTGGCCGTATTGCCCAGCGCATCGCGGCTGGCCACCAGCCGCCCGGCCGCGTCGTAGCGGTTCACGCGCAGTCCGCTGTCGGGGCTGGCCACGGCAATGGCGCGGCCGAAGTCGTCGTGCACGGTGCGCGTAGCGCCACCGGTGGGGGCGTGCACCGCGGCCGTATTGCCCTGGGCATCGTACTCGAAGCCGATGGCGGTCGGCTGCAGGCGGGCGAAGGCCGTGTTGCTGGCCGGCGTGATGCTGCTCACCCGCCCCTGCCCATCGTAGTCGTAGCGGGTCGTACGGCCCAGCGCGTCGACCTGCAGCTCGGGCCGGCCCTGGAGGTCGTAGCGCATGCGGCGTACCGCGCCGTCGCCGTCGACGCTGGCGATCACGCGGCCGAAGCCGTCGTACTCGTAGCGCTGGACATTGCCGAACGGGCCGCTGCGCATGCTGCGCTCGAACACATGCCCTTCGCCATCGAGGCGGCGCCGCTCTACCACGCCCAGGTGCGACACGCTCCACACATGGCGCCCGGCGTCGTCGAAGCCGTTGCGCGCCAGCGCCGTGTAGCCGCGCGGGCCTTGCGTGCCGACCTCGACCGGATTATCCAGGGCGTCGTAGCGGGTGCGCTGCGCGACGCCGCCAACGCGCACTTCGCTCATGCGCCCGCGGCCGTCGTAGGCCAGCGCCGTCGCCTTGCCGCCAGCCTCGACGGTGACGATGCGCCCCGCCGCGTCATAGCCGAACTTGCCGCTCGCGTTACCCGGCGCGGTGGCGGACACGATCCGGTTGCCGCGCTCGTCCCATTCGAACTGCGTGATGTCGGAATCGGCCGGGGTGCCGGTCTTGCCGTTGGGCAGAGGACCATCGATGGCAGCCAACAGGCTGCGGCCGTTGACGATGCGGTAGACGTAGCGCACGCTGCGCTCGACCGGCTGCGGCGCGCCGCCAGGGTTTGCAGCCGGCGCCCAGCCGCTGTCGGTCACCGTCAGCGGCTGCCCGTGCGCGTTGTAGCGGATGCGCGTCACCGTTTCCTTGCCTGCGACCACACTCGGGCGCGCAGTCAGGGTCGGCTCGTCGAACTGGGCGTATTCGTGACGCACCACGGGTTCCGGCGGGCCGGGCTTGCCGCCGGCGTAGCGGATCCGGCGCACCGCCACCGGACGGCCGCGGCTGTCGAGTTCGGTACGCAATGCCTGCACCGGGCGGCCGGCATCGTCGAGCTTGACAGCTTCGACCACGCGCCCGAGATCGTCGTAGCGGTAGCGGATGTTCGGTTCGCTGCACTGGGCGCAACCGGCGCCGCGCACTTCCAGCAGGCGGTACTCGCCGGCCAGCACGCCGTAGCGGTAAACCGTCTTCTGTCCGAGGCTGTTGGTCAGCACGGTCTGTCCGGCCGCGCCGAAGTCCAGGCGCACGCGGCCGCTGTTACCAGCCAGGGTGCTTTCGATCGCCCGGCCTTCCGCACCGTAGGTGTAGGTGGAAAGGCGTTTCACCTCCTTGCCGTCGCGTACGCTGATCCCGGTGAGGAGGGTCGGCAATTGCGCATTTTCGTAGTGGTAATCGCGTCCCTGCAGCTGGTCGGGATAGCGCACCGACACCAGGCTGGCCAGCAACAGCACCTTGTCCACGCTGGCGCCTTTCGGGAGCGGCGCGCCGTGGCCGTAGCTGTAGCGGCCGAGGGGACTGTCGATCGACTGCACGCCGCGGAAAGCGTCGCCGCCGCGGCCAGCCTGCCTGTCGAGGTAATTCAGGCGCAGCTGGCGCCCTTGCGGGTCGGTAACACTGAGCAGCAGCCCCGCGCGGTCGTGCTGCAGCGTGACGAACTCGCCGCTTGGCGCCAGTATCTGTATCAGCTTGCCTGCATTGTTAAAGCTCAGCTGGGTGCCGTCGTTCTGCCGCCATAAGAATTCGTCGCCGCGGCCGCTGCGGCTCACCCGGACCGTGCCCTGCGCCGGATCGGCGCTGGCGCACAGGCTGGGATTGCGCGCGTCGCGGCTGAAGATGCGGCGCGTGCCGTCGGCTTCGATGATCTGGATCGCCGTCGCGCTCCCATGCAGCTCGACTTCATACGACAGCTTCCAGCCGCGGCCGACCAGGTTGGTCGAACCGCCCATGCCGCTGAACGCACTGTTGTAGTAGCGCACGAGTTCCAGGCCCAGCACGCCCGGCAAGGGCGCCATGTCGACCTCGCGCTGGAATTTATTGCCCGTCATCGTATTGATCGGGTTACCCGCTGCGGCGTTGCAGGGGGAACCGCCCGCGCCCGGCGCGCACGACGGCGGCGGGGTCGGGGTTGGCGTGGGCGTGGGGAATGGCGTGGGCGTCGCCGGCGGCGTGCCGGGTGCGCAGCTCATGTTCGGCGCGCATGGCGGCTGCCAGATGGGCGTCTCGGCCAGGCCGCCCTTGCTGACGAAGAGCAGCGCCAGCAAGGCGGCGCCGATGACATTGCGGGGCGCGGACGGCAGGCCTGTGTATGGCGGATGCGCCTGCACGGCGCTGGCGGAGGCGGTTCCTGCGGGTGCCGGCAAGGCGCGGCGTTGGAAGTGGCGCGAACGGTTCATGTGGGATCAACTATTTCTGCCGCGCGGCACGGCGTGGCGATCGAACGGAATGGGCGTCAATGACTGCCGGATCGCACGAAGCGTGCTGCGTCGCGACATGTCGACGCGACTATACATGGAAAAGTTGCCACGAATATCACACATTCCCACAGGTGCGGCACGGCGCCGTGTTCCCGTATGGTGTGCGTGTCCGGCTTGCCTTCGGCGGCAAGCGGCGTGCTCAAGTGTGCTGCGTTGCGCAGCTGCGCCGCCAAAGGGCGGGCGTGGTGTCGCGGTGGCGCCGCATGGCGCGGCTGAGGGCGCTCTGGTCGGAAAAGCCCGCTTCCAGCGCCACCGCGGCAATCGGGAGCCGGGTATCGGCCAGGCGGCGGCAGGCGAAGTCTAGGCGCTGCTGCAATAGCCAGGCGTGCGGGCTGGTGTCGAGTTCCGCGCGGAACAGCGCGTGCAGGCGGCTCACGCTCATGCGCGCCGTATCCGCCATCGACTCGGTGCTCCAGGGCAAGCCGGGCTGCGCTTGCACCTGGGCCAGCAGCGCCGCCAGGCGCGAGTGCGGCTGCGGCGTATCGAAGGCCAGGGTGTCGAGCAGCAGCCCGGTCCAGCCCTGCAGCAGGGCTGCATTCACCGGCTGCGCCGCGCGCATGATGCCCATGTACTCGACCAGCTTGCGCGCACCCGGCCCGAGCGCCGTGAACGGCCGTTCGGCCAGGCGTTCGAAGGCGCCATGGGTCAGGGCGCCGCGCCCGATATCCACGATCAGGGAACGGTTGCCCTGCGCGCCGGTCTGCGCATGCCAGGCCTGCGGCGCCACGAAGGCGCCGTGCAGCGGATCGAGCCGCCCCGCCCGGCCATCGATGTCGAGCAGCACCTCGCCCGCCAGCGGCAGCACCAGCTGGGCAAAATCGTGGCGGTCGGCGTCGGGGATCGTGCCGTAGCTGCGGATCGCCAGGTCGACGGAAATAGCTTGAGAGAGCGGCACGGCGGGAGCGGGAAATCGGTCGAAGCGGCAGTCTAGCATGCTGCACAATCGCTAGCCGGTCGCGCGGCGGCCGGCAGCGCAACGATGTAAAACAGAAGCACCAGGAATTTCACTTCTTGTAGGAAATCTCTTGCACGGCGAGGGCACGCCGGACCCGAGGAAAGCGGATGGATGGCCTTTATAATGACGGCTGACCCAGCCATCGCCCCGCTATGCCTTCGCTCCCCCTGCACCAGCTCTCCTCCGACCAGCGCTACCGCCTGCTTGCCCACAATGCCGTCGAGTTCGGCATGATCATGCTCGACAGCGAAGGGATCATCCTGGAATGGTCGCACGGCGCCGAGCGCTTGCTCGGCTGGAGCGCGCAGGAAGCCGTAGGCCGGCCGGCGCACATGATCTTCACGCCGGAAGACCGGGCAAGCGACGCGCCAGGAACCGAACTGGGCACGGCACGCAAGCTGGGCCGCTGTTCCGACGTGCGCTGGCACCTGCGCAAGGATGGCAGCACGGTGTTCTGCGACGGCACCGTCAACACCATCCTGGACGAGGACGGCAAGACCGTGCTCGGCTTTTGCAAAGTCATGCGCGAGGGCTACACCTCAACGAAAGACGCCGAGGCGCCGCACCGCGCCCGCACCGAGGAGCGCTCGTTCCTGGGCGCGGTGCTGGAGAGCGTGGAAAATGGCATCGTCGCCTGCGATCCCGACGGCAAGCTGACCTTCTTCAACGCGGCGGCGCGCGCCATCCACGGACGTGGCGAACAGCCCATGCCGTCCGCGCAGTGGGCCGAGCACTACCGCCTGTACCGCTCCGACGGCGCCACCCTGCTGGCCGAGAGCGAGCTGCCGCTGTACCGCGCCCTGCGCGGCGAACGCGTCGACAGCGCACGGGTGACGGTGCTGTCCGCCGGCGGCAAGCGCCACGATGTCGAGGTGACCGGGCGCTCGATGCGCGACGCCGAGGGCCAGATCCTCGGCGCCGTGATTTCGATGAACGACGTCAGCGCGGTGCGTGCGGCTAGCGCGGCGCGCGACGAAACGATCTACGAGCAAGGCAAGCGCATCGCCGCCGAGGCGTCGGAAGACCGCGAGCGCAAGACCCAGGCCCAGCTGCACCTGGCGGCCGAGGCAGCCGGGCTCGGCATCTGGACCTGGGACGTGACGCACGACACCGGCACCTGGGAAAACGAGCGCATGTACGAGATCTTCAACATCGTGCCCGGCTCCCCGATCCTGACCGCAGCGGGCCTGATCGCAGACTACCTGCATCCGGACGACGCCGCCGCCTTCGGCCAGGCCACCGACGACGCCATCCGCCACGGGCGCCGCTTCCAGTTCACGGGCCGCTTCTACCGCCGGCCCGGGCCGGACCTGCACTGGCTGGAACTGAGCGGCATGCCCCAGACCGACGACGGCGGCCAGCTGCGCATCATCGGCACCGCCGCCGACATCACCGAGCGCAAACGCAACGAAGAGGCGCTGCGCGAGGCCCGCATCCGGCTCGAGGCCACGCTGTCGGCGGGCGAAGTCGGCAGCTGGATCTGGGACATCCGCAACAACCACCTGATGGCCGACCGCAACCTGGCCAGGCTGTTCGGCGTGCCGGAAGGCGCGACCGCGGATGCCACACTGGAACGGTATATCGCCTCGATCCATCCCGACGACCTGGACGAGGTCACGCGCCAGATCGACCTGTCGGTCGCCACCCGCCAGCCCTACCGCGCCACCTACCGCGTCACGGATTCGGTCAACGGCTACCGCTGGATCAACGCGCGCGGACGGGTCGACTTCGACGCCGACGGCGCGCCGGCGATCCTGGCCGGCGTCACCATCGACATCACCCAGCAAAAGGAAGCAGAGGATCAGCTGCGCGCGACCCAGGAGCGCTACAGCAAGCTGATCAGTTCGATCGACGAGGCCTTCGGCATCGTGCAGGTGCTGGTCGACGCCGACGGCAAGCCGGTTGACTACCGTTTCGAGGAAGTCAACGCCGCCATGGAAAAGCAGTCGGGCCTGGTCGATGCAACCGGCAAGACCATCCGCGAGATGGTGCCGGACATCGAAGCCAAATGGATCGAGCGCTATGGGCGGGTGGCCGTCGAGCGCGAGGCGATGCGCTTCGTCGAGCACTCGGCCGCCATGGGCTATTGGTGGGACGTGTATGCGATGCCGATCGGCGCGCCGGACGAGCTGCGCATCGGCATCCTGTTCACCGACGTGACGGCGCGCCGCCAGGCCGAGGAAGACTTGCGCCAGCTGGCAGCCGATCTGTCGGAAGCGAACCGGCGCAAGACCGAGTTCCTGGCCACGCTCGCACACGAGCTGCGCAACCCGCTGGCGCCGCTGCGCACCGGGCTGGACCTGATGCGCAGGACCGGACCAGACGCCGCCGCCAGCGGCAAGATCCACGAGATGATGGACCGCCAGCTCAGGCAGATGGTGCACCTGATCGATGACTTGATGGACGTCTCGCGCATCAACAGCGGCAAGATCGTGCTGCAGAAGGAAATCGTCGACCTCGCGCAGGCCATCCGGAACGCCGTCGAAACCACCATGCCCGCCGCCCAGGCCGCACGCCACCGGCTCGACATGACGCTGCCGCAACAGGAACTGATGCTGCATGCCGACCCGACCCGCCTGGCGCAAATCCTCGGCAACCTGCTGACGAACGCGGTGAAGTACACGCCCCATGGCGGACGGATCTGCATCGCAGCCAGCGCCGAGGACGACATGGCCGTCATCGAGGTACGCGACAGCGGCATGGGCATTCCGCCTGAGGAACAGGCGCATGTGTTCGAGATGTTCAGCCAGGTGTCGCGCAACATGGGCCGCGCCCAGGGCGGCCTGGGGATCGGCCTGTCGCTGGTGCGCAGCCTGGCCGGCATGCACGGCGGCGGCATCGAGGTCAGCAGCCCTGGTTCCTGGCAAGGCACCACCTTCACGCTCAGGCTGCCGCTGGCGGAAGGCGGGCAGCCGGCTGTGGAGGATGCGCCGGCAGCCGGGCAGGACAGCGAGCCGCTTGCCGGCGGCGGCCTGCGCATCGTGGTGGCCGACGACAATGTCGACGCGGCGAACATGCTCAGCGCGCTGCTGGAAGCGGCCGGCCACACGGCCGAGCCGGTGCATGACGGCCTGCAGGCGCTGCGCCGCATCGAGAGCGTGCGTCCGGACCTGGCCATCCTCGACATCGGCATGCCCAGCCTGAACGGCTACGAAGTGGCAAGGGCGCTGCGCGCCACGCCCGGCAACGACGGCATCGTGCTGGTTGCCCTGACCGGCTGGGGCGGCGAGCTGGACCGGGAACGCTCGACGAACTCGGGCTTCGACGCGCATCTCACCAAGCCCGCCGCGGCGGGGGACCTGGAGCGCATCCTGGGGCTGGCGGCGGCCCGGCGCAATATCGGCTGAACTGTGGGCCGATCTGCGGCTTGAACTGCGGTTTGAACTGCCGTCAGCGGTGCGCGCCGTTGTAAGGCGTGCGGTTCTGGTGGATAATTCGGCCCATGAACGATACCGCCACCCTCCCCCCGCTCCCAGACCGGCTCTCGATCGACCCGAGCAGCCCTTTCCATAACCGCGACGTGTTCCAGAACGACATCGGCATCCGCTTCAACGACAAGGACCGTTTCGACGTCGAAGAATACTGCCTCAGCGAAGGCTGGATCAAGGTCGCCGCCGGCAAGACGCTCGACCGCAAGGGCAAGCCGATGCTGATCAAGCTGAAGGGCAAGGTCGAGGCGTTTTACCGCTGATCGATTTGCTCGCGACATGAACCGAGGCGCCCGATGGGGCGCCTTTTTTTACGTTTGCCTTATTTACCGACAGCCCGCGACCATAACCGTACGGTGGGCACTCCGTGCCCACGCGGTACGCACGCATCCATGTGGCCACGTGCCGCGCCGTCATCCAACACGCAGCCCAGAAAGCATCGCTATCTCGAATGATCTCTTCGTGCGGATTCGACTTGCATTGGCCGCCGTGTGGACGGAAGCCGCCGGCATGCCAGCGACGTACCGCGTGGGCACGGAGTGCCCACCGTACGGTTGAAGCCACAGTCCCCGTTCAGGTTTTCCGATCAAGCCGGCGACAGGATCTTCAAGCCGATAATCCCCAGCGCGATCAAACTGATCGAGCCAATCCGCAGCGCCCCTGCCGGCTCGCCCAGCAGCCACATCCCGAACACCGCCGTGCCGATGGTCCCGATCCCGGTCCACACCGCATACGCCGTGCCCAGCGGCAGGTCCTTCAAGGCCAGGCCCAGCATGCCGACGCTGCCCAGCATCGCCAGCAACGTAAAGCCCGACACCACCGGCCGCGTGAATCCTTCGGTGTACTTCAAGCCCACCGCCCAGGCCACTTCCAGCAGGCCCGCAACCACCAGGTAAAACCAGCTCATCCTCCACCTTTCCGTTCATCGTGAAAACGCGGGGAAGTATACATGCCGAAGCAAATTAGACCGGTCTCGGCAGGAATTTCGCGCATCCCTTAAGATGGGTGCCACTGAATTTGCCTACAAGGAGCAAGAATGACGACCCTGTTTGACCCGATCAAGATTGGCGCCCTGGAGCTGCCGAACCGCATCATCATGGCGCCGCTGACCCGCGCCCGCGCCATCGGCGAAGGCCGTGTGCCGAACGCGCTGATGGCCGAATACTACGTCCAGCGCGCCAGCGCCGGCCTGATCCTGTCCGAAGCGACCTCGGTGACCCCGATGGGCGTCGGCTATGCCGATACCCCGGGCATCTGGTCCGACGAGCAGGTAGCAGGCTGGAAAAAAATCACCGACGCCGTGCACGCCGCCGGTGGCCATATCGTCCTGCAGCTGTGGCACGTCGGCCGCATCTCGGACCCGGTCTTCCTCGACGGCGCCGCCCCGGTTGCGCCAAGCGCCATCAAGCCGGCCGGCACCGTGAGCCTGGTGCGTCCGAAGCGCGAATTCACCACCCCGCGCGCGCTAGAGACGAGTGAAATCGCCGAGGTCGTGGCCGCCTACCGCAAGGGCGCCGAGAATGCCAAGCTGGCCGGCTTCGACGGCGTGGAAGTGCACGGCGCCAACGGCTACCTGCTCGACCAGTTCCTGCAAGACAGCACGAACCAGCGCGATGACCAGTATGGCGGCTCGATCGAGAACCGCGCCCGCCTGATGCTGGAAGTCACCGACGCCTGCATCGATGTCTGGGGCGCGGACCGCGTCGGCATGCACCTGGCGCCGCGCCGCGATTCGCACGACATGGGCGACTCGACCCCGGCCGAAACCTTCGGCTACGTGGCGCGCGAGCTGGGCAAGCGCGGCATCGCCTTCATCTTCGCGCGCGAAGCCGTGGGCGAAGACAGCCTCGGCCCGCTGCTGAAGCAGGAATTCGGCGGACCCTTCATCGCCAACGAAAAGATGTCGGTCGAGACCGCCGAGAAGCTGCTGACCGAGGGTAAGGCCGACGCGATCGCCTTCGGCCTGTGGTTCATCGCCAACCCGGATCTGCCGCAACGCCTGCAGCAAGGCGCCGAACTCAATCCCCTGCGCGCCGAAGTCATCTACGGCCAGGGCAGCGAGGGTTATACGGACTATCCGGCGCTGTCGGCTTAAGGTTCGGGGCAGCTGAGCGCTGCCTGTCCGAAAACGTATAGCGCCCGTCAATACGGGCGCTATACATATACGTCTTTCAGGTGCAATGCGAATTGCACTCATGATATTCTTGCGCGATTCTTAATTGTGTCTTTCATGGGCACGTTCTCGAGGAACCGCATTGAACATCTTCGCACCACGCGCCATGGCGCTTGCCACCGCATCTGCTCTCGCCTTCGGCACCGTTCACGCCGCACCAGCCTCCACCGCACCACGCGCTGAAAACGCCTTCCTCTCGCAGCAAGACGCCGCAGCCCGCTCGGCGCGCGTATCGAACGTCGCGTACGCACTGGAATTCGCACTGACCGGGAAAGAAACCTTCAGCGGCGTCACCAGCGCCAGCTTCGACCTGGCTGACAATGCAGCGCCCCTGACCATCGACCTCGACAAGGCAACGGTCAAATCGGTTACCGTTAATGGCAAGAAGGTGGACGCGAAGTACAACAACTGGTTCGTCACGATTGCCGCCGCTGACCTGGCCAAGGGCCGCAACACGGTCGTCATCGCCTACGAGCGCCTGCACAGCACCAACGGCGAGGGCCTGCACCGCATGGTCGACCCGGTCGATGGCCGCGTCTACACCTATTCCCACTTCGAGCCGGCCGCCGCGCACCAGATGTTCGCGGTGTTCGACCAGCCCGACCTGAAGGCCACCTACCAGGTCACGGCGACCGCGCCGGCCGACTGGCACGTGGTCTCGACCACCCGCGAAACCAAGATCGAGGATCTGGGCGCCCTGCGCCGCTGGACCTTCCCGACCACGAAAAAGCTCAGCCCCTACAACTTCTCGCTGCACGCCGGCCCGTACAAGGTGTGGGAAGACAAGAGCGGCAAGTACCCGATGCGTTTGTTCGCGCGCCAGTCCGTCGCGGCCCAGGTGACGCCGGAAGACTGGTTCCGCTACACCAGGGATGGCCTGGTCTTCTTCGACCAGTACTTCGGCATTCCTTACCAGTTCGAGAAATACGACCAGCTGCTGGTGCCGGACTTCCTGTACGGCGCCATGGAAAACGCCGGCGCCATCACCTTTGCCGAAGGCCGCTTCCTGCACAAGGCGAAGATGACCGACGCCCAGCGCCAGTCGCTGGCCTCGGTCATCATGCACGAGATGGCGCACCAGTGGTTCGGCGACCTGGTCACCATGCAGTGGTGGAACGGCCTGTGGCTGAATGAAAGCTTCGCGTCCTTCATGGGCACCCTGGCCACCGCCGAAGCGACCGAATTCAAGGATGCCTGGCAGTCCTTCTACTCCGGCGGCAAGCAGGCGGCCTACGCCCAGGACCAGAAGGTCACCACCCACCCGATCGAAGTGCCGGTGGCATCGACTGCGAATGCGTTCGACAACATCGACGCGATCACCTATTCGAAGGGCGCCTCGACCCTGGCCCAGCTGCGCCACCTGCTGGGCGCGGAAGTGTTCCGCAAGGGCGTGCACAACTACCTGGCCAAGTATTCGTACCAGAACGCGAAGCTGGAAGACTTCATCGGCAGCCTGGGCGAAGCGGCCGGCCGCGACTTGTCCGGCTGGACCCGCCAGTGGCTGTACGAAGCAGGCGTGAACACGGTCGCCGCCGACTTCAGCTGCAAGGCCGGCAAGATCTCGTCGTTCACGCTGAAGCAGACCGCGCCTAGCCGCGCCCTGCCGACCCTGCGCGAGCAGCGCGTGCAGGTCGCCACCTTCAAGGTCGAAGGCGGCAAGCTGGCCCTGGCCCAGAACGTGGCCGTCACCTATGCGGGCGCCACCACCAAGGTGCCTGGCCTGGTCGGCACGGCCTGCCCGGACCTGGTCTACCCGAACTACCAGGACTGGGGCTTCGTCAAGGTGCAACTCGACAAGCGCTCATTCGAGACTGCCCGCGCCAACCTGGCGAAAGTGGATGATGCCCTGCTGCGCTCGATGCTGTGGCAAAGCCTGTGGGACGGCGTGCGCGACGGCCAGCTGCCGCTGAACGAATTCATCGCCACCGCGCTGGCAAACGCGCCGCTGGAACGGGACTACACCCTGCTGAACGACGTGCTGGGCAAGGTCGCTGCATCGGGCCAGTACCTGGACGCGATGAACCTGGATTCAAACTGGGCGAAGCAGACCCGCGTCCAGCTGGAAGACATGGCGTGGAACGGCGTGCAGGCGAACAAGGGCAACGAGAACTTCCAGCGCGCCTGGTTCGGCACCTGGCTGAACCTGGCCTCCAGCCCGGCCGCACTCGCGCGCCTGCAAGGCATCCTGGCCGGCAGAACCACGGTCGATGGCCTGAACGTGAGCCAGGACCTGCGCTGGTCCATCATCCGCCGCCTGAACCGCTACAACGTGGCGGGTGCTAGCGCGCTGGTGGAAAGCGAAGCCGCGCGCGACAAGTCCGACACCGGCCAGGCCGCGGCAATCGCCGCCACCGTCGTACGTCCGGATGCACAGGTGAAATCGCAGTGGCTGGCCACCGTGGAAGACCTGCAGACGGAGCAGCCGTTCTCGAAAATCCGCACCGCGATGAACAGCCTGTACCCGGCCGAACAGAGCGCCCTGTCCGAGCAGACCGCCAGCGCGCGCCTGGCCAAGCTGGGCCAGATCGACAAGGATGCCGGTCCGGTCTACATGCGTTCGTATGCGGGTTCCCTGATTCCGGCCACCTGCACCCAGGCCAGCGTCAAGCGCCTGGAAGCGGCGGCCGGCAAGTACACGGAACTGTCGGCCGGCACCCGCCGCGCCTTGCTCGACACGCTGCAGGAAGACCAGCGCTGCCTGAGCATCAAGCAAGCCATGTCGGTGAAGTAAGCCGCCATGCGGATCGGCGTTCCGGCATCATCGCGTGTGTCGTGGACGCCGCTCGCCCTCGCGCTGGGCCTGCACCTGCTGCTGGTGCTGGCCCGGCTGCTGCGCAAGGCAGCACCCCGGCCCGTGGCGCGCGTCCTGCCTGCGCCGGAAGCGGCTGCAGCCGCCGAGGCGGACACCGAATCCCTGCAGCCTGAGCCGGTCCAGGCCGAGGTTGCAACTCCCGCCGCTCCCGCTGTGCCCGTTGGCGAGCTGCTTGCCAGGTCACGCGCCCTGGCCGGGCGCATCAGCCGCGAACTGCCTCCCGGCGACAGCGCCATGACGGCCGAACCCGTACGCAAATGGGAGCAGTTCGGCGCGCTGCTTGCCGATGCGCGCAGGACCGGCAGCATGGCCGGCACCCTGGACAGCCACACGGCCGCCGACGGCGTCGTCGTCTACCGCAAGATTGTCGGCAGCCGGGTGCGCTGCTACCGCAGCGGCAGCGTTGGCGGCGTCAACCCATCCGACGGCCAGACGGCCGGCAACATCCCCTGCCCGACCGGCGTCCGCTGGACGCGGCTCTGAGAACACATGCATTTCGGAGACCGGCACCCTGCTGCACGGCCGAACTGGACGCCGCTCGCGCTGACCCTCGGCGTCCATCTGCTGCTGGTGCTGGCCTGGCGCTGGCAGGCGCAAACGCTGCCCCTTCCGGTGCTGCCCGAACGGCTGACCGAACTGCTGCCGCTACGTCCGATGCCGGCGCCGTCCGTGTCGGTTCCGCCAACGGCGCCCCCGCCATCCGCCTCCACTTCGCCACCGAAGCCCTTGCCGGCGCCGCGCAAGACGGTCTCCACGCCGCCGCTCGCAAGCGCACCGCCCGCTCCCGCCGATACGGCGCCTGCCGCCCAGCCCGACACTGCGGAACTGCCGCAGCCGGCAGAACAGCCTGCGGGCGACGCTCCCGTCACGCTCGCCGGGGAAGACCTGCTCGCGGCCGGCAAGCGCAGCGCCGCCGCCTTCGACCGGGAGCAGCGCAAGGGCAAGAGCGGCGTGCCGCTTGAAGCCGATACACCCTGGTCGCGCTTTCGCGCCGGCCTGGCCGCCGCCCACATCGACCGTTCGCTCAGCATGCGCCTGGAGAAATACGAGTCGCCGGACGGCGTCGTCATCTACCGAACGACCCAGGGCGGCAAGCAGACCTGCCGCATGACCGGCTCCGTGGTCTTCGGTCCCGGCGCTGCCGGCGGCGGCAGCGCGGCCGGCAACGTGACTTGCCCGAAAGGGGTGAGCTGGGAACGGATCTAGGGCGCATTCGGGGGCGCATGCAGGCCGTCACATCCTCTCAGGGTGCGGGATTGCTGGACGGCCTGCACAGCTCGGCCACGCGGCGCCAGTCGCCAGTGCCGCCGCAGCCGGATGGCGGCTTCTGGTCGAGCAAGGCGCGCAGGTCGAGCGGCGCCATTTCGTTGACGCGCACGTCGCGGTTGATCGGCAGGCAGACCGCGTCGTGCCAGGCCGCCGTCACCCCGGGCGGCCGTGGCACCGGTCCGCGCAGGCGCACGGCCGCGCGCTCGCACTCCTGTTCCGTTCCATAGACGCCGCGCAGGCTGCTGCCCTCTAACGTCACTTCCAGGTGCTGCTGCAGGTAGAGCAGCAAGACGATCGTGAACATATGTTGACCTCCGCAGCTGTCTGCCGGATTCGGTTCGCACGCTTGAACTGGATCAGTCCGCCTTAACGCAGTCGGCTTAGGCTGTGCGCTCTCGATGCAAAGGACAGCCATGCCGAAGCTTATCACCTGCAAGCTTCACCGCCATCGTTGGCCGTCCATGTTTGTCGCAGACTGGCGCACTTTCCCTCAATGGATGTGCCACTTGTTGTATCCTGCTGTCTCTTATCGGCGCTACCGAGCGCTACAATAATTTGTGGCTAGATTTGTAGCTAGCTACAATGGCATATCAACACACTGGGTGGCAGGGATGGGAAAACGAGGCAGCAATCTGCTGAGCGACATGCAGATCCGGCGCTGGATTGCAGCAGGTGATCCTATCGCAAAAACCGACGGCGGTGGACTTACATTTACGCTGTCGAAGGCGGGCACGGCCAGCTGGGTACTGCGCTATATGCTGCAGGGTCGAGCGCGTGAATTAACGCTAGGGAACTACCCTGACGTAACGCTGTCGGCCGCCAGGAAGCTCGCCGCTGAGCATCGCGTCGCTGTCGATAAGGGTCAGGATCCGGCGGCCGAGAAGCGCAAAGAGCGCCTGGCCATGCGCGGCGCTTGGCTTGTCCGTGAACTGGTGAAGGATTACATCGAGAAGGTGCTCGACCCGGGCCAGTATGCCGAACGCACGGTCTGGTACCGAAAGGACGACCTCACAACGGTAGTTCTGCCTCGACTAGGATCCATGGAGGTTCGCTCCGTCACTGCGGAAGACTTGGTTGACCTACTGGAAAAGTCAGGGCGGTCCTGGGTTATCCAGCGACGCATCCTGGCTTCGGCTTCGAAAATATTTGACCACGCGATCGGCCGGCAACTAATCCGGGTGAACCCTGCGGCAGGGATTAAGATCACTGCCCTGCTGGGTCCGCGTCCGCCTGTTCGCAAGCGCGTCATGCTGTCGGAGGAGGAATTGCGAAAGCTGCTGGCGGGCATCGACCATATCGGAACCGAGAACGCTCTCGCGCTGCGAATCATGCTCGCAACGTGTGTTCGGTCTGTGGAGTTACGAAAAGCTCGATGGGAACATATAGATTTCGATCAAGGGACTTGGTTCGTGCCCGACGAGTCAGTGAAGACCAGGGTGGGATTCCTGGTCCCGCTCACCCCAACCGTCTCAGCTTGGTTCCGACAACTTAAGGAGTTGGCGGACGGGGATGAGTGGGTTTTGCCCGCTAGACTTGCCAAAAATAAAGGCAAGCACGTCGGAGAGACGACACTATGGGAGGCTATCAACAGAGCATTCAAGCGCGAGGATCTAGATGTCCGACGCTTCACACCGCATGACACTCGCAGCACAGCAAAGGGACACATGCGCAACCTCGGTGTGTCGCGGGAGATATCGGAGATCGCCCTGAACCACACGCTGAAGGGTATGGAGGGGATTTACGATGTTCGAGAGGAGATCCCGGAACGGCGCCAGGCACTTGAGTTGTGGGCCTCGTTCCTGGCTGCCTGCGAAGAAGGTCGACCATGGAACGTGACGCCCATTCGGCGCCTAGCATGATTGGTCGGTCGCACATCAGGCTTCCGGTGGTAGCCGCGGGAACTCGTTCACGCACGGCTCGTCCTTGAGCTTTTCGCGCAGCGTGTCGAGGATCGCGCCCTGCGGCCCAGGCAGTGTGCCAAGCATGCGCTGCAGCTGGTCGGCGTACAAGGCCAAGGCGCGCAGCCGCTTCACCTCCCACAGCAGCGCACGCACGTCCGGGGACCCCGGGTTCCGCTCCTGAATCTCGACCAGCGTTTCTTTCGTCAATGGCGGCTTGAATCCCATATGGCACCAATACTGTTTTTTTATACAGTATATCAGGCGCGCCTATGCACCCTGAATGGTCGCGCACGGTAACGCGTGACACGTGCTTTTTTCAGTCGTAAGCTCGCCCCTATCATGAGGATGCGAGGGGTGCCCACATGGATAAGATGCTCGACCTTTATCAGGTCATCGCAGAACGCGAAACAGGTTTCTGGATCACGCTGCCGGTTGCGACTGGCCAGACTGTTTCTCGCGAAGAGTGGCTTCGACTGAACCAAGCAGACCCCGACCACTGCCAGATCATCGCCTTCGCGCCGGATCCAGAACTTCCATTTCAGTCTATGACCGAGGAAGTGGTGGTCGAGCAGGCCCTCGCGGTGACCTGGTCGGACGAGACGCTCCACTAACGACTGGCGACATGAAGCGATCACGGTTTCTCACTGCCAGCGCCTACGCGCGCTACAGGTCATCTGTCGCTCTCGACCGGTTCATCCATGCCGAGAATGACGAGACACGCCGTGCCGCCATTCGGTGGGCGCGCGCCTGGGCCGCATACGCAAGAATGTATGGTTCTCGACCTATGATTTACAAGAAGGAGAAATGAATGGCTAACTACTTCTCATATTCCACGCCTTCGCTCGACGCCAAAGATTATGCGCGACGCCGGATGTCGCGCGCGCAGGAAAGATGGTTTGAAGCTGAGACTAGCGAGGAGCGCCAGTTAGCGAGCCACTGGGCAGTCGCGTGGGGCGTTCTAGCGGAAGCGTACCCGAATATTTTCAGTCGCTTACGGAGGCGTTGCCGTGCGCAGGCTGAAAAATCTGATTTTTGTTAAAACTGCCAAAATCTTGCTCCTGTTGACCTAACGCGGCTAATGCCCCTAAAAGCATCATCTTCGAAGCATGTCCGGAATCATCTGAGTCAGCCGCATTTAGTAATGTAAGCAGCTTCCCCGTCAGTTCTGTAGCTAGCTTGCTAGGTATAACATCCTGAAATACACAGGCAATGTCACTGCCGGTAATCTGCATACGGTTCAGTGTTTTAGATTCCAATGTCTTCTTCATGTGACCTCCTCAGTTACGGTCGCCTCTTTCGACGGTTCAGGTCTGCGCTAGACCTTGCCGCGTCATTTTCCTTCTCAAGACGATCGAACAGATCCGATGGCCGCTCTTTTGCCAAGGCACGTTCCATCGCTGCTTTCTCATCGTCGGATGCAGGTGTTGGCCCAGCGGTTTGTGAGTTGTCAGATTTATTAGGAATTGGCATTGAATCCTCCTACTACCACAATCTGCTAGAACGCTTGCGTTGTCAACAACGGTATCAGCTGACCCGGGGTAGATTTGATCGCAATGCCCTTACTTGCGCAAAGCGGTCGCAAAAGCCAGGCTTATATATTGGTTAGCTGTCGTATGCACGCAGCGTTTACAAACACGCCACTCTATACAATCCGGCTCCCTTCGACTCCGTCCCAAGGTGCCATCCGGCTTACTCAATGCCAACAAATACCCTTTTGATTGAAAACGCCCTTTTGCCGCAGCGGACGATGAAGCTCTTGCTTGAGAGTGTTGACTGCCTAGTCCACACTACCGGTGATGCCAAAGTATCAACAGAACTTCTACGGATGACGCCGTTCAGCCTGATAGTTGTGAGTACACTCAGCAGCAACTACGATCCGATACTAATTGCTGAGCAGGCGAAAAGATTGCAGCCGTCGGCCCGCGTGCTGTTGTGGGGCGCAGTCGCCCGTACGTTGCATGGGCCGGCGGCAGCGTTTATTGACGGTCAGCTGACTATGCCTTGCACTTTGGCTCAACTGAAGTCAGTCATCCACGCGACTAGCAAGTGAAAGGCCTGACCAAAGAAAGTCCAGAAGAGGGCTTCTTCAATCGAGACGACGCGGGCAGCCAGCAATGATCACCTCGAGCTGCAGGGCGTAGCCCTCCCAGGCCGCGCCGTCGATCAACGCGGCCTGCGCGGCTGCCTTGTCGCCCGGGTAGGCGCCTGCGCCGAAGGTGGTCACCGGGCGCGCCGGCACCGCGCCGACGCAGCCGACTGTGACCGGTACCGATGCCGGGATTCCGGCCTCACGCGTTGAGGCGCAGCCGGTCAGCGCCAGCGCCAGGACGAGAGCGACCGCCCTCACCTCCAGCCCTCCCAGGCCTCGCGCATCACGCCGCTGCAATCCGGCGCCTGACTGGCGGCCACGGCGGCGGCACGGCTTCCGGTGCGTGCGATGGCGGAGGCGGCGAACTTCTCGGCCACCTGGCGGCGCTCGTCGGCAGCAGCCTTCGCATCGCCGAGGCGGGCAACCGCCGCGACCTGATCGTCAAGCTTGCGCTCGGCTGCGATGCGCCTGTCGATCTCACTGGCCAGCGCACGCTGGTGCGCACCGTCCAGGCGCCAGCCGTTAATGACCGCGCCGGCGACGACCGCGCCGGCCAGCACCAGGGCGAGCGCCATGGCGCCGGCGGCGAGCCGGTACTTCGTCAGAGTAATGTCGATCATGGGTAGGCCTTCCAGGTGAGCTGGAAATGCGGCCCGTCGACCAGCGTTTTCCAGTCGCCGCCCCACTCGATCGGCACGCCCAGCTCGGCCGCTGCCGCCTTCATGGCCTTGGCCAGCTTCGGGTAAAGCGGCCAGTCCCAGCGCACCTCGGCGCCGACCATGGCGGCCAGGTCGACCGCGCAGGACATGCCGCACTTGTTCGCGGTCGGCAGGTGGCGCGAGCGCGAGGTCTGCGAGGCGCCGGCGGCGACCAGTTGCTTTTGGCGCGCGGCGGTGCGCACGCCCTCTGTCACCATGAAGTCGACCTCGGTCAACTCGATGGCGCGCTTGACGACCTTGACCAGGTCCGGGTGAACGCCGTCCAGGCGCGAGAGCGAACGTGCGCTCAGCTGAAATTTATTGGCCGTCATGTGGTGGCTCCTTCGGTGAGGCTGGTGGAAACTTTGCATCGGCCCAGGCGCTGAACTTGGCCTCGGCCTTGAACAGCGCGCGGCTGCCCATGTGCGACGTGATGCCGACCAGGGCCGGCGCCAGGTCGGACGAGTAGCCCTGCCACTGGCAGAGCTTGAAGGTGATGATCCCCACCAGGGCCGAGGTGGCCAGCTCGCCGATGAACTCGGTGAAGTTCCACGCGCGCACGTGGCCGGCCTTCAGCTTCTGGTAGAACGAGACGAAGCCGCCGAGCAGCGACAGGCCGATCACCCAGCCCCAGGTGAGGATGCTGGCCCAGTCACTGGGATGGCCGGGAGGCTGCGGAGGTTTTTCGATCATTGGGTGCCTTTTCGGTGGGCGTTAAAAAGCCCGCGTTTGCGGGCTGGTTGGTGGAACTTGCGGCGGCCGTCGCGTTCGTACGATCGGCCCTTTCGGGTAGTCGGGCATATGGAGGTCGATCGGGCGGACGCGCTTCATCACGGCCGGGTCGAACAGGCGCAGGCCGCCGGCCAGCAGGATCGCGAACGTCAGATCGCTGCACCACCACTTGCTGTCGTCAGTCCAGTCCTCCGAGTAGGTCAGCGGGATGCCGACGGCGCCGGCGAAGTCGTAGCCCTTCCCCACCTGGGCCTCGGCGAAGGCGCGCGCTGCGTCGATGTCAGGCACCGCCACCTGCATGTCGCGGTAGACGACGATTCCCTTCATTAGCTGGTCGACCGTGCCGGCGCGGCAGCCGTGCGTCATCGAGGCCTCGTAGGCGCGGTCGCCAATGATCGTGATCGAGTGGCTGAACTGGCGCGAGCCAGCGACGACGCCGACCGCCAGGCTGATCGGGTTATACGGCCAGCGGCTGGTGAGCCGGACCGTGACAATTCCAGGACGTGGATGCATCAGATCTCCTCGATCTCAAGGGTGGTGGAATAAGCGCCTGCGAACTGGTAGGCGATGTCGGAATCTTTCGTGCGCCGGCCGTACACCATAAAGTCCCGCTCGAGTGCCAGATCGGGATGCTCGGGGAACACGTTCATCAGAATTGGATGGGCCCTGCTGTTGCGCACCAAGTCGAGGAACCGCGCGCGGTCCTCCTCTGGCATTGCGCGCAGGTCGACCGGCACCTTCCGACTGATCGTGCCAGGATCGGCCAGCTGATCGCCCGCGGCGCTGCGCGAGACCTCCGTGCGGTCGATGACCGAGACCGACGTTCCCGAGGCGTTGTAGCGCGGCGACCATACCGGGCCCGCCACCATGCACGCGGCCTCGATGTAGCCCTGCAGGTTGTCCGGATCAGCGATGTCGACCGCCAGGCCAGTGGCGTCCATCTGCTGCGGCAGCCAGTGTCGCGCATAGGCGCCGCCGCCATACGCATACGCGCTCGCAGCCTGGGCTGCGGTAAATCCTTCCAGCTCGACGGCCGGCGCCGGGCACGCCAGCACCCAGCCGCTGTCGTAGTCGTAGCTCTGCCACGCGTCCATGTACCCGAGCGGACGCTGGCCCTGCACGGTGCCGACGGAGGGGTAGTAGCTGTCCATCTTTGGACCCGGGCGCAGCATTGCCCCCCAGGTGTGAAAGCCGGTCGTGCCGTCGCCGATGACCGAGCCTTCCGAGCCGCCGGAGAATGGCGCCCAGTCCGTAACCGGTACAAGCGCGTAGGCGTATGGCTTGCACACGTAGACGCCGCTGACCCCGTCGCCGGCATAGGATGGCGCCGAGTTGGCGCTCGAGTTGCTCACGCGAATCTGCCACGTCGTGGCGCCAGACCGGTCCGGCGTGAGCTCGCAGCGCAGCTTCCAGAAGCCGCCGCCCATGTCCTCCGTCGAGAATACGCACTCCGTTCCGCTGTCCTGCGCAGTGATCGCGCCAGTCGCCAGGTTGACCACTGCCGAGCGATGGGCTGCCAGGCCTGTCCCAGCTGTCAGCAGCATCGCGCCGTAGCGCGTGGCGCCTGAACCGAGGGCTTTGAGCGTCTGCTCCAGCACCACGGTGCGGCCGGCCTCGCAATAGACGGTGGCGCTGGTGTAGTGGCCGCTAACGCCTGTACCTTCTACAAGCTTGTCCACCGGCCAGTTTTCGTACGGGGATGCTACACCTGCGGCACGTTCGGTCGCCACGCTAGTGTTGGCCCAGCCGTTCTTGCTAATTTCATTGTGCTGCGACGCGAACAGCCGGAAGCGCGGGACCGTGGCGCCGGTCCTGGTGCTCCAGTTTTCGATGAATAGTCGGTACCAGCCGCCGCCGGCCGGAGTGACTTTAAATTTGCAGTCCTGGCCAATCCCGTTGCTCATCCGGGTCATTCGGCCATCTTCGAAGTTGACCTCGACGGTCGCTCCGCTGCCGTCCTTCGCGGTGAGGTTGAAGCACGCGCGCATGAGCGTGTCGCGCTTGAAGAAGACGGCGCCGGAATACGTCGTGTCGTCGGCCAGACCGGTGATTGAGTAGTCCAGGTAGTGCGAAGTCGCGGTCGTAGTCGGGACGACCTGGTCCGCGGTGTTCGTGCCATTCGGAGCAGCTGTCACGTTCGCATTCACGGTTGTTACCGCAGCGCGCGCCCATGCGCCGGCTGAAATATGCATCTCCTCGCTTCGGGTCACGAGGTTTGTTACCGGCTGCTCGGTCGATACGCGCACGCGCTGCCTCGCCGTTGGCGACCAGTTGCAGAACGGGAGCGCCACGCATCCGATGCGCACTGGTGCTGCCCAGGCGGCTTTGTAAGTGCCGCTGGTGCCGATGAATCGGTGCAGCGATGACTTCACGGCGGCCGCCAGGCTGGCCACGGCCAGATTGCCAGCCGTGCTTGAAGCGGTGAATGATGCTGCCTGGCGCAGCGCGTTCTTGGTGACGATTCTCAGGTTGGGCATGTTATTCCGTGGTGGTGGTATTGATCTGCAGGGCGAGCGTCCGCATGTCGGCTTGCATATCGGCAACGATTGCGCCGATCTCGCCGACCGTCTCCGCGTAGCGCGCGTCTTCCTTGTTCGCCAGACGCAGGTCGCGGATCGTGTCGAGGATTTCGTACCAGCTGTCGGCCGTAGCCAGGATGTCGTCGCAGGCTTGGCGGTTGGTCCAACCCTCGCGCCATTTCGCCACCGCCCAGCCCCGTACGCCGCGCGGCGCCAGCGCCTCCTCGCTCTCCGGGTAGCCAGCAGCGCGCCAGGCGCGAGCTTGGGGTTCGACGCGCCGGTACTCTTCGGTCTGGGTCGTCATGCGGTTGATGACGGCCAGGCGCAGGGCCTCGCCAGCGGCGTCGATGGCGTCGATTGCCTCGGCTCGCTCGTCCTCGAGAACGGCGTGGTCTTCCCACTCGACAGCGCCGTCGCGCCAGTACGCAGATTCAGTGTCGCGGCGCCCTTCCCTCGTGAATTCCTCGCCATGCGGCACCAAGCGCGTGCCTAGCAGCGGGCTGGCCTGCGGCTTTATAGGCCCATCGTCCGGGTCTTCATGCCACATCACGCCAAGCACGAGGCTGTCGGTGTCGCGCACCATCAACAGCGGTTTCATCATGGCTCTACCCCTGATCCAAACTGAACAACAATTTCGCAATTCGACGTTGCGGTGAGACCTGAATTGAGGTCCTTCAGCGTCAGGGCCAGATAGCCATAGAGCCAGCTGTTGGAGGCGTTAGCTTTGATAACGGCGTCCTGCGCTGCAGGGCTGGATATCATGGCCAGCTGCGAACTTGGCCCTGATGCACTGAACGACCAGGAATAGGCGTAACTGCCGGAGCCGCTGGTGATGGTTTTTGGTGCACTAAACTGGATAGTCGAACCGTTGACTTGCTGCGTGATCCGCACATTGCTCAAGGTGACGCTGAACGGTGATGCCAATTTTGGCCGGTTGATGACCAGGTCGAACCCGTCCCATATGATCCCGGCCCCTCCCGTTTCGCCGATGTCAAGCTTCGGCGTATTGTTGTGGTCGCCGATCCAGATGCCCTTGCCAGCCCCATAGCCCGGCTTGCCTTGGCGTAGCGCGCCGCCGGCCCCCAGCTCGACGTTGCCGAGGTAGGCAATAATCGCAGCCAGTCTGTCGACGTCGATGTTGTCAGCCTTGATGCCGCCCTTGACAACGAGCGCACTGTCGATCATCTCCTCGAGTAGTAGCGCAGTGACCCCCATCATTGTGTTGCTGGAGCCGCCACCATTTAAATAAACGCCGACGCGGCATGTTTTGGCGTTGGCGGGAATTTTTTTCGCGGCCGATTTGACGCCGAATACGCCATCGCGGTATGGACGCCAATCGCCGACAGCCGGTCTAAAACTAGTCGCATGGCCCGAAAAATTTGCATCCCCCCAGCCGGTGTTCGTAATTCGATTGCCCGCGCCATCGTAAAAATTCACGAGTAAAGTGCAATTCCGGTCGTTCCCACCATCGGCGTAGACGCTTGCGCTCAGCAGATAGGTTTTTGTGCTGTCGATCGGGATCAACTCGTTCGCCAGAGTGAACGCCTGCATGCCGGGAAATGCGCCGAGGTAGGTCGGCGCCGGCGCAGCGCCACCTGCGCTACCAACGGCGGCATTCGTCGGGCTCCACGAGCCGGCGTAATCGGTGAAGTTTGGGTCTTTATTCAGCCCCCCAGATGGACCGACCGAAATGTGGCTCGCCAGAACAGCGCCGACGGAGAGATGCTTGGCCTTGATGATCTCAGCCGCGAGAGCGGTTGTCAGGATCGAATCCGGCGCAATCAGCTTGCCGTTGATGACCACGCCATTCTCGACCCAGACCGACCCAGTCCACCTCTTCTCCATGACATAGGTGCTGCTACTGATCGTGACGACATCGTTCAGCACTGGAGTGCTGCCCGGGCATGCCGCCTGCGCCACGACATCGGACCAGGTGGAGCCGGTCGCATAGTAGTGGCCGGCACCGCGCGCACCGGCTGTGCCCACGCCGTCGGCGCCGCGGAATCGAGACCACACATAGTCGCCCGGCGTCGTCGACTCGGTGGCGGTCGTTTTATTGACCGCAATGCCGATGTAGAGCGTGCTGTCGGTCGGGACGTCGTACGGGCTCGCGCCATTGGCGCTGTTGCTGTATTTGATCCAGGTGTACAGCTGCTGGCCGTCCGCGCCCTTCCCGCCAGGGACGCCCTGATCTCCCTTCTCGCCCCTGATCAGCGACCAAGTGTAATCACTGGGCGTCGTCGATTCGGTAGCCGACGATTTGTTATGCGCCAGGCCGATATACAGCTTCCCGGCCGGATCATCGGACAGGCCGGCGCCGGCCGCCGTGTCGGCGTATTTGATCCACGTGTAAGTGGTCGGGCCCGGGACGCCCTGATCGCCGCGGAACTTCGACCAAGCGTAATCGGTTTTCGTCGTGCTTTCGGTAGCGGTGCTCTTGTTCGTCGCGATGCCAATGTACAGCGTCGAGGCGGTCGGAACATCGTAGAGGCCAGTGCCGTCGGCATTGTCCGAATACTTGATCCAAGTGTAGAGCGTCGCGCCGTCAGCGCCTTTGCCGCCTGGCTGCCCGTCGGTCCCCTTGATGAGCGCCCAGGTGTAGTCACCCGGCGTCGTCGACTCGGTGGCGGTCGCCTTGTTGTAGGCGAAGCCGATGTAGGCCTTCCCGCTCGGGTCATCAGACAGTCCGGCGCCGGCAGCCGTGTCGGCGTATTTAATCCAGGTGTACGTCGTGGCGCCTGCCACACCCTGCTCGCCCTTGAAGCGCGACCAGACGTAATCGGTCTTCGTGGTACTTTCGGTGGCGGTCGTGCGATTGACGGCAATGCCGATGTACAAGGTGTTAGCGTTGGGAGTGTCGTACAGGCCGGTCCCATCCGCCTGGTCGGCGTACTTGATCCAGGTGTAATAGGTAATGCCGTCGGCGCCCTTCGCCCCCGGCAGGCCGTCACCACCTTTCATCAGCGCCCAGGTGTAGTCGCCTGGGGTGGTCGATTCGGTCGCGGTCGACTTATTGTGCGCTAGGCCGATGTAGGCCTTGCCGGCCGGGTCATCCGAGAGTCCGGCACCCGCTGCTGTGTCCGCGTACTTGATCCACGTGTAGACAGGCTGTCCAGCCGCACCCGCGGCGCCATCGCGCAGCACAGGGATGACGCAAGATCGCTCGAATTTATCGCCATTGCTCATCACGGTCGCGGTCACGATCGCGGTCTGGCCACCGTAGGTGACGTCGACCGTGCGGCTGGCTGCATTCGACAGCGTGGCGCCGACCGCGCTGAACGTGACGGCATCGTCCAGGCCGAACAGTTCGGCCGTGACGGTGACTACACTCAGGTCGGCCTGGCCGGCTGCGGTCACGTGGAAACCGGGCGCACTGGTCAACAGGTTGATCCAGGCATTTTTCGGATTGACGATCCGCACCGTGGCGGCCTGCAGGATTGCGTCACGATCGTTCAGTACTGCGCTCATACGAGAAACCCTACCTTGACGCGCCCGGTGTTCCAGTCGGGCGCCAATGAAATAACGATGCCGGAGACGCCGGCGGCCATGCCGAAGCGCGGGCTGTAGACGGTCACCGCCTGGCCCAGCTCAAGCGTCAGCAGCTCGGGCACGCCGTCGAACTCGTACGTGGTGCGCGGCACCTTCCACAGGTCCAGGCGCCGCTGCGCTTCTGCATCCGCGTCGGCGCGGGTCAGTAGCATCGTGTCGATCTGGACCGGCTCGGCGTTCAGGCGGTAGGTGGCCAGCGTCGCCGCGTCGGTCTTGGTGGTGGTCAGCCACTCCTCAGTGAAGAGCGCCTTATGCGACTCGGGCAGGTTGGCCAGCGTGCCGGCATCCTGCACTGTCCAGTTCTTGGCGAAGCCCAGCTTCACGGCACCGACGACTTCGGTACGGCCAGCGGGCTGTAGCGTGCTCGTGCCTTGCGTTTCGACCATGTGCTCCGGCCGGATCACGAACGGCGTGCCGGTGCCGGGCAGCGCGACCTGAATCAGCCGCATCAGGCCCAGGCGCGACATCACCAGCTGCGCTCCGAGGCTGCCCAGCAGCATCTGGCATGCGGCCAGCACGTTAAGCCGGTCGGTGGAGTACAGTCCCATCGGCTGTGGGTGAGCCGCGTCGAAGGCGGCGATGTTCGCCAGGTCGAGATCAGCATCGGTGAAGCGGTCGGCTGCCTTGCCGTATCGGGTGGCCAGGCGCCGGGACATCGTGGCCGCCGTGTCGCAGTAGCCAACGGTGTTGTCGCCTTTGACGGACAACGTCACGGCGCCGGCCGGCGTCGATTCCAGCGTCACGGTGCCAGCGGCCGCGTTCGACGTCATCGCCACCGGTGCGCCGTTGTCGCGCGCCTCGTTGGCGATTACCCCTTCCGCCGATGCGCAGTGGTAGCCGTACGTCAGCGTCGCCGGGTTGATTGGCAGCGGCGTGATGTTCGACACCTGGCCGATTGCGAACGGAAGGAGCGCGTCCTTCTGCTCAGTCTCGCCGCCCAGCTTCGCCTCGGTGATGGCCGTGTTCAGGCGCTGCAGCTTGTCGCGCAGCTTCAGGAGCAGCGCGCTGTCGCCGCTCGGCGCAATGTCGGCCACGATGCCGTTGAAGATCATCCGGAAGTCAGCGCGCGGCCAGCGGATGTCGCCGATGTACGCGCGGATCTCGCGGTTCTTCCACACGTAGCCGGCGCCGGCCCAGGCATCGCGCACGCCGGCGGTGTTGTCGATCTCCAGGTCACCAGTCGAAAGCGCGCCGTCACCTTCGAGCGACAGCCGCTCAGTGAACAACGTGTCCACGGTGGCGATCGGGAGGTATTGCGTGTTGGCCGGACTGTCGGCCGGCGACGTGGTGTACGACCTGGTCGCCATGTAGACCATGGTTTCCACGCCATTCACTCGCGCCGCCGCCTCGATCAGGACGCAACGATACGCGGCCGAGCTTTGCAGCCAGGCCAGGAATTGAGCATCGTTCATTCAGGAAGAACCCTCACTTCAGTTGTGGCAGCGGCTTTCACCGCGCCAGAGATCTTGTCCGATGAGGACGCCGCAGAACCTTGCACAGCTCGGATGAGATCACCCGTCTGCTGCCGCTGCTCTGCCCTGAGCATTGCGTTTTCCGAAGACAACGTTTTAACTGCCGCTACCAGTGCTTCGGTATTGGCAGTGCCGTATGAGCTGTAGGGGATCGCCACTGGAGGCGGCGCCACAACTGCGGTCAGCGGCATGGTGTTTTTGCCCATGACCGTGTGCAGTTGCAGAATCGCCTCGCGGACCGACAGCACCGATTTTTCGACGTCAATCAGGCCCTTCACCGAAAGCTTGAGCGCTTCCAGTTGAGCCTTGCCGACGTCGACCTGGGCGCTGGCCCAGCGCTCCGCCTCCGCCGTTGATGCCTGGGCGAAGTCGAAGTCCGCGCGGTACTGGCTGCTGCTGGCGTAGACCGCCCGGGACGCAGTCAGGAACGCATTGAACGCGCCCTGGTACTGCGACTGAGCAGCCTCATCACCACCGCGCGCCGCCGCCAGCACAGCTTCGTACTGGGCCTTCGCCTCCGCATACTTCTGCTGGGGCGTTAGCGGCGACAGGCCGCCAAGCAGCGCGTTATCGCGCAAGTTCTTCAGACTCGCTGCGAAAGACGACATGCGGTTAATCGTGGAGTCGATCGCGTCGGTCTCGGCTTTGTAGGCGTCGGCCAGTGCGGACTTGGCATCGGCCAGCGACATAGTAGTGTCCTCGATTTCTGGGTACACCTTGGCGAACGCCTCCTGCAAAGCCATCAGCGCCACATACTGCTGACGCTGGGCTTCACTGGTCAGGTCGAGTCCGAGAACATACTGCTTAAACGCCTCCCGCGAACGCAGGTCCGACTTGCCCAGCACTGCCAGCTGCTCGGCGACATATTTCTGTACCGGCGCTAAGCGCTCAGCCTCGGTCAGGAAGTTCTCAGCGAAACCAGCGGTCTTGCTTGCCAGCTCGTCAATCCCTCCAGCCAGGTCGATCAAGCCTTCTCGGGCTTTGATGCTTGACAGCCCGGTCGCACCGAACGTCATGCCGATGCTGGCCAAAACCGCGTCCAGGTTGGCGTAGTTCGACGCCACGCGCACCAACGATTCCAGTGCTCCTTCGCCGACCTTCTGCAATTGCGTCAGGCCGTCAACCGACCAGCGCGCCATGTCGTCGCCGACCTTTGAGAACGCCGCCTCCAGCTGCTTCTGGATCTCGTCAGCCTTTAGATCCTTAGTGCTGATCTTTCCGATATCGACCACAAAGCTGTTGAGGCGCAACGTGAAAGCATCGCCGCCCAGGCCCAGCAACTTGCCAGCCTCGCCCACGGCATCTGCCATGTTTTTGATGATCTGCGAAAACTGTTGGTTCGTTTCATTGCTCAGGTCTGTGAACGCCGTCTTGTATTTGTCGCTATGGAAAATCCCCCCGTCTTTCTTCGTGTCGACATATCCCTGCGCGCTGAGTTGACCTGCCTGCACACCGCCGACGGTGGTGGCGCGCGCCGTCAGGCCGCCATCGATAGCCGTCACCTTGCCGCCAAACACAGCGTTCCCAATTTTGTACAACGTATTGCCCCACCAGTTGCCACCAACAAGAAGCCTGTTGATCCCGCCGATAATGCCCTCATTCGAGAACTGGGACACCGCACCCCTCTGCCCACTAGGCAAAGCGCCGCTGCGCGTCAACAGCCCGCCGAGGCCTGAGAGCGAGCTTTCGATGGCACGCAGCGAGCGCAGCATGCTGGCCGTGTAGTTCAACTCGATATTCGAGTTAGCGGCCGAGCGTTCGATCGCCTTTGCAATTGACTCCGACTTCGCCGTAGCGTCGCCGAGCACCGAGCCGGTGCCGGTTGCTTTTTGACGGTCGACAGCGGTAGTGTCTTTTCCGCCGATGCCACCGATGGCAACACCCAACCCAGTTACGATTGCAGCCATCGCGGCCATACGGGCGAATGCACTGTACGAATCACCATTGCCCTGATTGAGCACCGCTGAAATACCCTTTGGCACCAGCTCGGCAAGCGTCGCGGCCAGCTCAGCCGCGTGGAACACCTGAGATGCGGCCTGGAGCGCCTTGTAGCCGCGGCTCTGCTCGCCGAAGAATCCGGCTGCGGCGCTCGCCATGGCACCGTAGCCGGCCAAGCGATTTTTCGCGCTCTCTTGGTTGAGCTTGTCGACATACTCCAGGTGCTTGACCTCATCGATCTTCCCATTCCTGAGCAGCAGGTCGGCGTTGCCGCGTTCCTCCGCGATCTTCGCCTGACGCTTGCCGAACGCATCCAGGGCGCCGGTCATCTTCGTGATCGAGTCGCCTGCGGTGCCAAATGCCTCGCGCAGCGCCTCGCCAAACGTCTGCGCCCGCGCTGGGTCAAGGAACTCTTTCAAGCTGTCCTTGGCCTTCTTGTTCGCGTCCGCAATTCCGTCGCTCACGGCGCCCTGCTGCTTGAGCATAGCCAGCTTGCGCAACTCTCCGGCCTGCTCACGGTAGAGCGCCGCCGTAATGCTGCCGGCCTCCACCGCCTCCAGCTGTGCCGCGGTTTCTTCTTTCAGGGTGGCGATCCCGAGCATGCGCTCTGCCTGGAGTGCAGCCACAGCCTCCTTGCTCAGGCCGATTTCTTCGTTCGCCAGCTGCTGGGCCTTCACCTGGTCCTGCAGGCCGATGAGCTCGGCACTCGCAGCCTTGACGCCCTGCATGTACAGGTCTTGACTGGCCTGCGCGCGATTCCGCTGTACGGTGGCCAGATCAATCTCAAGCTGCCTCTCTCGATTGATGCGCTCCTCGCTGATTTTAGCGATTTGCCCCTCAAGATCGATCTGCTCGCGGCGGCTGTTAATCTTTTGGCGTGTGAGCGCAAGCTGCTCTTGCAGACCGCGTTTCTCGCCGTCCAGATCGGCCAGGTCAACAGCCGCAACGCGTCGAAGCGCCTCATCTTCCGTGATCTCACCGGCATCGCGCTGCGCCTGAATCTGTGCAAGCGCACGTTGGCTGAGAGCATCTTCCAGCTCACCGCGCTTTCGAAGCGACGTGATACTTGCGTCAACGCCGGTCACGAAAACATCGTTGTACTTACGGCGGATGACGGACAAGCGCTTCTGTATTTCCTCTTCCGTCAGGCCAAGATCACTCCCTTCCTTTTTTGCTGCCTTTAAATCTCTTTCCAGCAGCTCCTGACGAGTTAGGAGAATGTTCTGCTCGTTGATCCAGTTCTTCCGGAGCTCCTCTGCCTTCAAGTTCTTCTCTTGGGCTTGTCCCGCCTGTTTCTCGCCTGCGATCTGACCCTGAAGCTCAGCCCGACGACCTTCTAGCGCGGCGATGTCTCTTCGGAGCTGCGCTGCAATCTCGGAGCCGCCATCCCCGCCTGCCTCTCGTTGAGCGAGCCCTGTCTGCTTGAACGACAGGATGTTGTTGATGCGCCTGAGCTCATCGCCCGGCGTTTCTTTCCGGCCGATGTCGAGAATCGAATCCCAGCCCTTCTTCGCCCAGGAAGAGATATCCATCCAGCCACGGCGGAGGGTCCCCATATTGTCGAGGACTTTCTTGCTGCGCTTCTCAAACTCATCGGCATATGTGCTCTGTGCCAGCGCCGCAGCTTCGGTCTGGCGACCTTCTTCCTGCAGGGCTTTCACCTGCGCGTAGGTCGCCGCTGAAACGAAGTGATACTTCTCGCCCAGCTTCTGGAGCGCATCCAGTGGTGTACGCCGTAGATCAGCAAACTCGGCCGCCGTATCCTGAACCGACTTGCCGAGGACGCGCTCCACCTCCACGGCCACGCCCGCAAACTGCTGCAAACGAGATGCCGAGGCGGCGCTCATATCTACCAGCGCCTGAAGCGCCTCGGCCGCCGCTCCCTGTGTGTTCTTTGAAACGTCGCCGATGCCACGAGCTGCGTCCATCAGCTGGTTCACAGACGTGCCTGCTACGTTGCCGCTGAGAGCGATTGCGCGACCGAACGATACGGCCTCGTGAGCCCCCTCACTGTACGCGTACGCAACGCCGCCGACTGCGGCGGCAGTGAGCGTTAAGGGAGTGATCATGCCCAGCACTGCCCCGCCGAGCGCTTTAGCTGCGCCGCCAACACTGCCGAACATATCGCGAAGCTGACCACCTTGCTGCAGGAAGACCGTCAGCGGCGCCTGCCCGCCTTGAAGGCTGACGACGATGTCGGTGATCTGGGCGGGAACGCCGCGCAGCGCCGCGTTCATCTGAGCCGCCGACATACCGCCGTTGCGAAGCGATTGTTCGGACGCGCGCAACTGGTCGATGAATGGCTGCGCGCGGTTGGTCACGCCCATCTGGGCGGCCTGAAGCTCGAGCAGTTCAAGGCGGGTTTTGCCGATAGCCTGTGCCTGTTGCTCCAAGCTTCGAATAAATGAATCCTTGCCGGCCTGCACCTGCTCCGCCTCGCGCTGTGCCTGGGCCGTTGCTTTGGCTGCTGCAGCCACCTGCTCCTGCGCCACGCGCATTGCATGCAACTGCGCGATCAGCGGGTCTGCTGAAGTGGTCAGGCCCAGTTGGGCCGCGCGATAACGTTGCACCTCCTCGGTGGACAGGCCAAAGAGCGCGATCTGCTCGCGCAGGCCTGCGATGAAACTGTCCTTTCCAGCTTGGGCCTGCAGTGCCTCGCGCTGTGCCTGGTCGGCGGCGCGCGCTGCAGCCGCAACCTGCTCTTGCGCCGTCCGCATCGCGTGCAGTTGTGCGATCAGCGGCTCGGCCACGGCCGTCAGGCCAAGTTGGGCGGCATGGTGCCGCTGCACCTCCTCGGTCGAGCGACCATACAAGGCGATCTGCTCACGCAACCCCTCCAGAAACGTGTCGCGACGCGACTGCGCCTGGGCGGCGTCCTGCTGCGCCTGTGCGGCGGCGCGCGCGCTGGCGGCAACCTGGTCCTGGGTTTGCTGCAGGGTGCGAAGCTGGGCGATCAGCGGGTCCGCCGCACTGGCGGCGCCAGCCTGCGCAGCGCGGTAGCGCAGCACTTCCTCGGTGGATTTGCCAAACAGAGCGATCTGTTCGCGCAGACCAGCCAAGAAGTTGTCGCGCGCACTCTGTGCCTGGGCGCTGTCGCGCTGCGCCTGTGCGGTCTGGCGCGCGGCAGCAGCAGCCTGTTCGTGGGCTTCACGCAGCGAGCGCAGTTGGGCGATCAGCGGCGCGGCCTCAGTCGCGGCGCCAGCCTGCGCCGCACGGTATTCGAGGATGCCTTCGGTCGACTTGCCAAACAGCGCGATCTGCTCACGCAGGCCGTCCAGGAACGATGTTTTGTTCGCCTCGGCCTGAGCCGCTTCGCGCTGGGCCGCCGCTTGGGCACGCGCAGCAGCCTCGGATTGCTCGTGCGCGGCCTTCATGTTCTGCAGCTGCAGGATCAACATCGACGATTCCTGCGCGGCGCCAGCCTGAGCAGCGCGGTAGCGCTGAACTTCCTCAGCCGACTTGCCGAACAGCGCGATCTGCTCGCGCAGGCCGGCCAGGAAGGATTCCTTCGATGCCTGGGCCTGGGCGAGTTCACGCGCGGCAGCGGCCTGAGCCTGGGTCGCCTGCGTGGCTTGCGTTTGGGCCGCCTCCACCGCGCGCAGTTGGTTCAAATACGGGGTGAGCGAGGCAGGATCGACGCCACGATTGCGAGCCATCGACTCGTAGTAGGCTGCCGTGGTGCGGCCGCCAGCCTCCATGGCCATGGTCGTGCGCTGGATCGACGCAATGATATTGCGCTGCGAGTTTTCCACCGCGCGCGCCGCGGCTGAGGATCGCTCTCCGGTTTGCGTAATCGCCTGGCCGGCGCGGTTGGCCGCGTTTACGGCCGGGCGCAAGCCTGCTTCCACGCCCGAGGCATCTGCCACCACTCGAATTGTTGCGTTGTTGACGATATCGGTCATGGCGTGGCCCAAATAAAAAGCCACCCGAAGGTGGCTGCGCTGCATCGTGCTGGCTTTGTGCCAACTATTCGTCGCGGCTGTTCATGATGTTGAGGGCGGCGAACTCCATCACCTGGACGTCCGACTCGATCTCGTCGTACTGCACCGAGTCCAGCCCCATGCGGTCCATCTTCCGATGCAGGACGGCGTAGTCCAGGCCGATCAGGCCCATGCCGCCGGCGCGCCACTGCGTGCGCATGTAGGCGAACAGCGCATAGGCGTCCCAGTGTTCCGGCCAGATCTCGACCACCTCGTCGTCGAAGTCATCGAGCGTCAGGCCCGCAAGCTCCATCTGGGCCAGGTCCTTTTTTGTCGGACCTGGCGTGTACATCGCCTCGGCGATTAGACGGAGTTTCCCAGGCGGCCTTCGTTGATCGCGGCGCGGTAGTCGGACTTGATCGCCTCGGCCATCGCTGGCAGCGTGTCCACCAGCTCGGCCACGCCGTCCTTGTCGAAGTCGGCGTCCAGGTTCCAGCCCTTGACGATCTTCAGAATGTAATCGACGTTGATGGCCGACTGACGCTTCACGATTTCGGTCTGGGTCATCGAGAATTCCGGGATTGCCTCGCCGGTTTCCTTGGCCTTGGCCACGGCGGCATTGAAGCGCTCGATCTCGGCGTTCGCCTCGTTCTTCAGCTTGGCCTGCAGTTCGTCGGTGAGCTCGGCCAGCTCGGTGCGGCTGCGGTAGACATAGTCGACTTCCATGCAGCCCAGCGCGCCATCCAGCATGGTGCACTGGACTTCCTTCTTGAAATTCTGCGGACGTTTGCCCAGGACGATCTTGGTAGCTTTTGCCATGATTTTTATCTTTCAGATGAGGTAGAGCAGAAGAAAAAGACCGCGAGGAATGACCTCGCGGCGTAAAAGCTGGCGCCGACCGTTCGGCACCGGCTGGCAAACTGGATTAGTAGCGGACGACCTTGTTCTGCAGCGAGAAGGTGGCCTTCACGGCCATCACGCTGCCCTTGGCCAGGGTGGGCGACTCGTTGAACGAGCAGTAGCCGGCATACAGCAGCACGGCACCACCTGGCAGGATGCCGCGCAGGCAGGTCAGCTTTACGCCGTCCGACACGGCTTTCAGTGCGGTATGGTGCGCGGCGCCCTTCTCGTCGGCAATCGTCAGCGCTACGCTGGTCGCCGAAAAACCGTCCGGCAGGTTGACCGGCATGTCGGTGTCGAGCAGCGGCACTTCGACGAACTTGCCTTCGCCGCCGGAAACTTCCGCGGCGGTCACGCCGACAATCGGCACCCAGGTGGTGATCTTGCGTACGCTGCCAATGCCGGCGCCGGCTGGGAACAGGGTGACGTCGGTGGTGTCCAGGCCTTCGAGGGTAAAGTTGGAGGCGGTAGCCGCCTTCAGACGGAACACGCGGCCGTTGGCCTTGCTCCAGCCGCCGGTGTACTCGACGTAGTCGCCAGCAGCGAAGGTGTTGGTTGCGGTGCACACCGCCTCTGCGGCGTTACTCGCTGCGGTGATGGTCACAGCAGCGGCGAAAACGCTCGCCAGGGCGAACGCGATGTTGTTTGGCAGTTGCATTGTTGGGCCTTTCAGGTAAAGAGCCCGGAAGCCGGGCGAAGAAAAGGCCGCCCGGATTGCTCGGGGCGGCCTGGAAGGGGTAATGCTGGATCAGAGGAAGAGTTGGAACTCCTGCATGGCGCCCCGGTACTCCGTCAGTTCATCGTACGTGTCACCGGCGCTGGTCAGCGCCTCCGTCTGCAGCGCCGTCTCCGCGCGCAGGGCGCTCTCGACGTGCGCCGCCACCTCGAATGCCTCGATGGAGGTGGCGGACCACATGTTGATCTGCACTCGGACGAAGCGCTTCGTCGGCGTCTCGCCGGTGACGAAGTTGATGGGCGGGCCGCCGATCACCTGGAACGTGATGTAGGGGGTGGGCGTGTCTGGCTCGGCGATCCCGGGGAACACCCGGCCGCCGGCCAGCTCGCCCAGCACCGAAAAGATCTTCTCATGTGGTGTCATGTCGAATTCCTCGCCAGTTGTTCGGCCAGCGTGCGCGTCATCAGGTCGACGGCGTCGTGCTTTCTGCTCTCATACGCGGGTCGCATGAACGGATACGCGCGGACCCTGGCATTGCCGTATTCGAGCTCGGCCGCGCGGCGATGCGCTGCCCAGCCGACCTTGCGGCCGGTCTTCGCGCTGATGTTCTTGTTCCTCGGCACGAACCTGTGTCCGTTTTCGACCCAGCGCCAGTAGTAGGCGCCGTCCCTGGCTGAGCTGCCGTTACGCACCGTAACCAGGTAGACCTGTACCTTGCCGCCGTCCGACTCCTCCTCAATTCGCTTTACGATGATGCTGTCGTACAGCAGGCCGGTCTCCTTGTTCGACAGCGCATTCTGTTTTGCTTGATCGCGGAATAGGTCGGCGCCTGCATAGCCAACAGTGCGCAGCGTGGATTCGTCGATCGAATTGGTGACCTGCTCGGCGGTCTGCCGCACGGTCTCGATGAGGTCGGAAGTATCGAAGTGGATCATTTCACGCTCTCGCAGACCAGATCCATGAAGCGACGGTCGGTATTGCGCAGCGGCGGCGCCTTGATGGCGTAGGTCCGACCGCTGTGCACGACTCGCATCGTCTCGTCGATGTCAGGCCGGTACCAGGTGCGGATCGACGCGCGCAGCACCGAAACCTCGGCGTCGGCGCGCAGCGTTTCCAGCCCGCGCAGGTGGCGGACATCGCCCCGCATACCCGGCTCGACTGGCACCCACGCCTGTCCCGGTTTTCGTTGTCCAGCAGCGTCGCGCTCTTGCGACGGCTTGAAAAAAGTCAGGTAGTCGTTGAACATCAGTACACCACCTCCCCGTCCAGCAAGCGCACCGCACTGGCGGCCATCGATGCGGACAGCTGGCCGAACTGCTCGGCCACGCGGCGCAGGATGAAGCCTTTGATCGAGTCCGGCACGCTGGTGTGATCCGGGCCGTAGCCGGCCACGTACTGCACCTCGACGGCGTTGATTCGCGCCGCGGTTGCCGGCCAGGCCTTGCCCGGCGCCGGCACGATGTAGGCTGGCTCGCTTTCAGCGTCGACCTGGTAATCCTGCGGGTCGAGCGTCTGCTGCTGGTCGGCTTGGTCGATGAACTTCACGTGCGCCACCGAGATCAACCGCGGGCGCGGAAGCTTGATGGCACCATCGAAGCGGTCGAGCGTGAGCCGCAAGGTCTGCTCGATGAACGCTCGCTGCGTTTCGAACTCCGCTTCCGCCGTGGCCGTCTTGACAGCCTGCTCGACCTCGGCGTCCAGGCCCGCGCCGTTCGCGCGCGCTGCCGTAATAGCGGCGTCGAGAGAAACCGCCAGCTGCGCCGGCGGCGTGATCACTTTCGGGGTCATCGGTAATTTTCCTGTGTTGCTGGTGGCCGGCCGCCGGCGGAAGCCTGGGCAGGGCGTGACTGGTGGCCGCCCTGCGCCGGGCGGGCCTGATATTCATTGCGCCGCGGCGTGTAGCCGGCGCCGGCCGGCGCGCGGGCATACTGGATGCCGACAGTCAGATCGCCAGCGCCTGATGCTGATGCGCGCGCCAGACCACCCAGCGCAATCGCGGTCGTCAGCGCCGCCGTTCCGCTCGAGCGCGCCGCGCCGGCACCAGCCAGGCTGATCGACGTCGACAGCCAGCCGGCCACGCTCGCGCGGACTAGTGCCGCACCGGACAACGCCACGCCAGCGCCGGCCATGTAGCCCGAGACTTCGACGAAACACGAGGCCGCGCCGGACAGCGCGATAACTGTGGACAACTCGCCAGCCGCCGACGCGCGCGCCGTGACGGCGCCAGCCAGCGCGGCGCCATCGCCAGCCAGCTGCCCGGAAGCGAGTGCGCGCATCGCGGCAGTGCCGGCAAGAGAGATCGCCGTCGAGAGCGAGCCGGTCGCGGCCGAGCCCGCGATCACGAAGCCGGATAGTGTTGCGGCATCAGTGGACAGCACGCCGGCGGCCGTAGCACGTGCAGCTACAGCACCCGTCAACGGTATCTCGGTGGACAAGACGCCTGCAGCGACGGTGCGGGTCGAAGCGACGCCGCCCAGCTCGATCCCTGTCGACAGCGCGCCGCTGGCCGAGGATCGCGCGGCACCGACGCCGGCCAGCGACAGCGACGTAGCGAGCGCGCCCGATGTCGACGTGCGAATTACCGCGGCGCCACCGAGGCGAACAGCGGTCGATAGCGCACCGGCAGCAGTGACGGAAACCTGCGCGCCGCCGGCCAGTAGCAACTCCGGCACGACCGGCGCTCCCGTCTTGAGGAACATCGGACGGCCAGGCTCAGCGAAAACTTGATACGGGTCGGCGGAAATCCGCGCGATTTCTTCATCCGACAGCGCTCGGTCCCACACAAGCAGCATGTAGGTTTCTTGCTCCGGACCTGTGCTTAGCACGCCGAAGTGCGACAGGTTGATGGTCGACCCTGTGAAATTCCCGACTGCAGGGTCTTTCACGCCGTTGACGAACAGAGCCTGTTCGACGTTGCGAATGTGACGACCGACGACAACTGCGACCTCGCGCGTTGGGGAAACCGGTATCGATCCCCCAATAACCCGCGTTGCGTTGATGTAGATGGTCATCTGGTACCGGGCTTCGGTACCAGTTCCTGAGCGAATGCTGAGGCCGACAGCGCCGGCGTTTTGCGCCATCGTCGCCAGGTATGCGCCAGCACTCGTGCTCGACGACGGTCGCGCCACAGCAAGAATGGTGACATCCGAGGTGGTCATGGCCGCCCGGCCAGTCACCACTTGGTTGATGGAGCCGCCTAACGTGTCGTTGCGCCGAACTCCGAATCCGAACTTCGGATCGAACACCATGCGAGGCGTGCCGCCAAAACGCGCTCCGGCGGCGGCCGCCGCCCCGAAATATCTACCAGTGCTCGCCAGGTAACCGCCGAACAGTCCATCGGTCAAATGGTTTGTGCGGTCGATCACGACCTCCCGAACCGGCTGACGGGAAGCGCGGCGCGGAAGAGTGAGCATCGACATTAGGGAGCGGCCTTATTCGAGCGCGGGGTGACCTTCAGTACCCAGCCTGCTTGCACTGCCTGGCCGGTGCCGTTGTTGTGGATGTAATACTCTGCCTTGCGCGGCAGGTCGCGTACGAACCCGAGCGGCGTCAGCACCAGCGTTTGCGCGCCGGTGCGGTTGTCCACCTGAAACGCGCCGATGAAGACGTTCGGGCGCGTGGCGTCGGGAGCGTCGGTATCCGTGTCACCGTCGACGTCCATCGGCCGCGCGTAAAGCGAAAGCAGCGACATGTCGGTCGGCGTGGTCGAATAGTTGACCGTCAGCACAAACTCGGCATCCGGAAACCCGGCGCCATCGGCCTCGATGCCGTAGAGGGCCGAAGCCGCGGCGAGCGCATTATTTGCGATTAAAATGCCCGCCGACTCGAGTACCTTCGTCGCGCCGTAGACGACAGTGTTTTCTCCGCTCACAGGGTCATCCGTCCTTCCGCGTTGTTAAGAGCATCCGACACGACATTGAAGTCGATCGGGTCCGGGACCACGCCCACCTGCAGGAGCTTATCGATCTCGGCCGCGTAGTTGGGCAGTTTCGACCGCAGCGCAATGAGCGATGCGCGCGCGGCCGGCACGCTCAGGTCCAAGACGCCACGCCGGACCGGGGCCATGCCCCAATGAACGTCGCGGTCGACCTGGCCCAGCTCCACGACAGCATCCAGGAACAGGCCTCCACGGGGATCCATGACGGCGACAACCGTGCCCTCACCAATTTGCGTCGCGCCGTATGCTGTCCGTCCGACGGACAGGATCGCCGCGATCTCGACGTCGTTGCGGGCGCACACCAGCGGCTCGAGCACAACCAGCTCGGCCGGGGTGAGCGCGCGGCCGGCCACGACAGCCAGCGCATCAATCTGGTTTTGGTTCAGCATGGTCAGTTGTCGACCTGGACGGTCAGCGAACCTGGCGCGAAGTACGGCGCAGGGTCGCCGTTGTTGATGGTCTTGGGCGCGGCGAGCGCAGCGTAGAACAGCTCGGCACCGCCGGTCAGCGAATCGTGGATGCCGAAGCCCACCACCTGGCCCCAAGCCGCGCTCGGCGTGGGGAACGTGACGGCAGCGTTGTTCGACGTCGTGCCGCTGGTGCCGTTCGACACCTGCGTGCTGCCGGCGCCCTGGGTACCGGCCCAGTTGGCCAGTGACGACACCACGGGTACGCGCGCATAGCCGCCGCCGGATACCTCGGCGCCCTGGGCGGCGTCGGTATCGGCCGCCAGCTTCAGGCTGATGTACATCGTGGCCGGGCCCGAGCCAGCGGCGGCGGTCGACCCGGCCAGGCCCAGCGCTTGCGCGCGGAACAGCCAGTCGATGTACTTGTTTTCGAAATTGTCACTCTGCGCGGACATCTTGGCCTCGTGTTGGAGTTGCGCTCAGCCTCTCGCAAAGGAATGCAAGCAGCTGCTCGTCTGATTTATTCGTTATGTCTTCAGGGAAGACGGGGATGCTGCCGCGCGGGCCGCGCACGGTAACGTAGATGATTCCCGGCTCCGCCGCCTGGGCGCGCAGCTTGGCGAGCCAGGCGACGGTTGCGGGCTTCATCGCTTACTTGGCCTTGCGACCGGCTGGCTTGAGCTCGTCACTGGCAGGCTCAGCTGCAGGATCCTGCTGCTGCTCTTCGACGACAGGCTCGCCGTCCGAAACCTCGTGCGGCTCAGCAGCTCCGGTTTTGATGATTGCCGCGGCGCGGTCTTCTTCGAAGCCGGCAACGTCGCCTGGGCTATACATGCTCCAGGGCTTGATGAATTTAACTGATTTCATGGTCAGCTCCAGTTAAGAGGCAGACCGGCGCGCCGCGGCGCGCCGGCGGCAAAAGCGCGTTACGCGCCCCAGGCGACGCCGGTCAGGACCGAGATCGATTCGACGTGGCGCGGACCGAAGTCATGCTTTGCGATCACGCGGATCAGGGTCTGGTCACGTTGGAAGGCGCTGACCATGGAGCCGTCGCTGTCCTTGTAGGTGGCTTCCTTCGAGTAGTCGATCAGCAGCGTCTCGTCCTCGCCGATGAAGCAGTCGCCGAAGTCCACGAAGTAGATTTCCGACTGGTTCGAACCGGTGCCCAGGTTGTTCGGGATCTGGGTGGTGATACCGACTGGGTAGCCCTTCAGCACCTTGTTTTCCAGACTTGGATACACCTTGGTACCGTTGCCGTTCTGGAGCGCTTCCAGGAAGCGGAAGGTACGCGGCGACATCATCCAGCCCGGCTGCAGCATGTTGGCGTCGACGCCTTCCAAGGCCAGAATGGCCTTGTTCAGGTCGGTCTCGATCTTCTGCAGCGTGGCGCCGTCCGAGGCGGCGATCTTATTGCCGGTCAGCGCCCAGGCCAGCAGGCCTTTCGGGGTGTTGTTGGTGCCGTCGTCGCGGATGAACGCCTTGTCTTCGCGGATAGCGATCGCAGCGGTCAGGTCGTCCACGATGATGCGGTCGACGTTGGGGTTCGAGCCCGAGTAGCCCAGCAGGTCATTCGAGATCGGCACGAGTGCCGCGAGCTTTTTGCTCGACAGCTTCAAGTCCGCGAACGACTGGTTGGTGACTGGCGCATCGGTGTCGCTGCCGATGTAACCGACCACGGCGCCGCCCTTCAGACGTGGAATGGTCAAATTACCGTTCGACAGCGGCAACGGGCGGGCTCCCATGCGGCGGACCAGTGCTTTCGGGCGCAGCAGCTCGATCACTTCGGATGCGAGATTGGTCGGGACCAGCACGCCGCCGGCGCTCGAGGTGAGCGTATTCAGGGACATCGCGACTTCTTCGCCGAACTGGTTGTTCATGGCGAACTTGGCGGCCTCCTGGACGTTGCCCTGGGTGGCGGCAAGCGCGCGGACCATGCGCGCCATCTTGGCGCCAGGAACTTCCGGCGCGCGCGGGGTTGCTGGGAGGCTGGCACCGGCTGCAGGAGGCGCGGCCGGCTGGTGTGCGGCGTTCAGCGCGCGGTCGACCGGCACCGCCGCAGCGGCGGCGATGGTCTCGGCTGCTTCCATGCGGCTGATCTGCGCGGTCAGCTCGCCGAAACGCGCCTGCAGATCGGTGAATTGTTGGACCTGCTCGGCGCTCAGCGCGGTACCGCTGGCTTCGATCTGGGCCAGAGCTTGCACGCTGGCGTTGACCTTGGCGCGTTCGCTGCGGAGTTCGTTAATGGTTGGCATATTGCCCTTCCTAGAAATGAAAAAACCGCCTCAAGGGCGGTCGGTTGCTTGTCCCGCGAACGCGGTCAAATTTGGTTCTGGAGCGCCATCGCTTTTGCGCGGGCACCGATGGAGGTCTTGGTATTCCGCGCCACGCGCGCCTGGTGCGCCTCGGCAGCGATTCGGTCGATCGCGGCTTGCGGGGTTTCAATGCGGTCGGCAAAACCGACGTCGATACCCTGCTGCCCCATGAAGACACCGGCCTCGGTTCCGCGCACTGCGTCTGCGCCGATGCCGCGGTACTTGGCGACCGAATCCACGAACTGACTGTAGTAGCCCTGCACCATATCGTTCAGAAACTTCAGCGACTGATCCGATAGGGGCTCGTGAGGGCTCAGATCGTTCTTGTGCGCGCCGGCATAGACCGTGGTCACCTTGACGCCCATCTGCTCATTGCGGGCCGAGACGTCGAGGTGCTTGGCGATCACGCCGACCGAACCGACACCGGATGTGCGCGACATCGACACGTTGCCGACCGCAGACGCCAAGAGGTAGCCGGCCGAGTAGGCGCTGAAATGGGTGATTGCACTCATCGGCTTGACGCCGCGCGCGTCGAACAGGAAGTCGGCCAGCTCGAAAGCACCCACGGTGCTGCCGCCGGGGCTGTCGATGTCGAAGGCGATCTGTTCGACAGCCGGGTCGGCGAGCGCAGCATGTACCTGTGCACGCACCTGCTCGTAGCTGGTCATCGTCTCGCAGGGATTCATCTGCATGCTGCGGCTGACCAAAACGCCATGCACCGGGATGATAGCGACACCCGTATCAGCGATAGTCTGGCGCCGCGCCGACTCAGCGCGCATCGCTGCGGTCTCGTACGGACCATCGTCATCCTCCATCATCTGCGGCTGGGCGCCGTTGACGCTCAGGTTGACGATGTTCAGGCTCATCTGCTGGTTCGCCCAGGCCGCAGCCTGGTCGAGCATCGACTCGGTGACCATCAACGGCTGGTTGAAGATCATGCTGGCGATACGGAAGCGGTTTTTCATGCGAGGATTCTTTCGATTTCTTTGACCTGCTCAGGCTTCGCCTTCGTGTCAGGCGGCGGCAAGACTTGGGCCGGCGTGCCGGCTTGCGGATTCGCTGCATCGACCATGTTCAGCGGCTGCAGGTAGACGTCGCCACCGGCAACTGGCGGCAGATTTTCTAGGCGCCGGATGTCGTTGACCGACAGCCAGCCCCAGTTCCGCGCTACGGCATACGCTTCGTAGCGCGACTTCTGGTCGCCGCGCAGCAGGCCGGAGACGTTGAACTCGATGTAATAATCGGCGCGCTCGCTCGGCAGCAGCAGGTCGCGCATCATGGCCTGCTCGTGCCGCTTGATCCACGGCAGCAGGGTGTAAATGACGAACTGGATTCCCTGGTGCTCGATGTTCGAGAACGTGGCCTTATCCAGCTCGCCGATCATGTGCGGCGGCATCTTGTAAATGCGCGCGATCTCGAGCGAACCCAGCTTGAGGGCGGGGATAAGCTCTGCGTCGACGTTAGTCATCGACAGGGGCTTAAACGTCATCCCCTCCTGCAGCATCGCCACCTTTTTGGCGTTGGTGCTGCCTCCGTAACGCTGCGTCCACTGCTCCACCAGGCGATCGATCACGCCTTGGTCCTTGATCGCGCCACTTTCGCGCGGCCGCTCGATGACGCCCGACAGCGCGGTCCCGTTCAGGAACGACTTGCCGGCGTACTGCTGAATTGCCTGCACATGGCCGATGGTGTTCGCGTGGAGCATGACCGGCGAGAGGCCGACGTAGTTATTCAGCCCAGTCCAGCGGACGTGGTGAATCATCCGCTGCGGCAGCAGCTCGCCGCCGTCGATGCTGTAGTACGGACGCAGATCGCTGCCCTTGTACACCGTGACGATGCCATCGATCGGGTGCAACGCCTCCGGCGTGCCATCCGACGCGCGAATGATCTTGCTGTACGAGTTGCCCTGCAGGCCTACCTTCAGCTGTTTTTGCTCGCGGTATTCGAACGGTGTCTGCCACTCGTTCGGTTCCCAGGCGATGAGTCGGTAGAGCTTGTGATCGCGGGCCGGCTCGCGCTTACCCTCACCCTTGCGCCGGAACAACTCGACCGGCAGCTGTGCAACGCTCTCGGCCAAGATGGTGACGCAGGCCTGCAAGGATGTAAGGGCAAGTGCGCTTTCCGGTGTGACCACCGGCCCCGCTTCGGAGCGCGTGCCGCCAAGTCCGGACAGCCACCCGCCGCCAGCACTGACGGGCTGGCCCGAGAAAAACTGTCGTGCGAACATTTTTAGCCTTTGCTGCCGCGACGCGCGACCATGTAGGACCAGGCGAGCAGCGCCAGGCCGGGCACGATGAAGCCGGCCGGCTGGTAGATCAGCGCGGCGCCGGCGGTGAGCAGGCCCAGGCCCAGCACGCCGGCCAGCAGCGTGATCCAGTCCAGTGCGGTCATATCGTTATGCCTTCGTCATAAATTGATCCAGCCGCCATTGCGACAGGGTTTAGCGCCATCAAGGAAACAGCGTCGAACGTGGCCATGAGCGGGTCGATTTTGCCGGTGCCACTAGCCTGCTTGTTCACGCTGATGGCGTTGCCGTGGGCTTGTGTGCGAGCATTCGAGACGCACCAGGCCATGAGTGGCCGGTCTCCATGAAGCATTTCGCCACCGGCGAGAGCGCGCTCGGTGTCCTTAATTGCCCCGGTGAGTTTCCAACCTTGTGAGATCGCAACAATGTCGCGCTCAGGCTCAGTGGAGAATCCTCGAAGAACCAGCTCTTTGACTAGCGCGCCAATGCCCGCGCCATCTACGCCGATCCCGTACTTCTCTGGGAGCAAGCCGACATCACGAAGGCGCTCAACGATATCGGCTACACCCGCGACATCGGGCCCGGGCTTGTCTACGATTGTCAGATCGCCATCCGCCTGGAAGTCGAGTAAGCGAGGCGCGATCTCCTGGCGCCGCTTCAGCGCGATCTGGTGAGCCCATGCATGGCACCAAAGGAGCCACTTGCCGGTATTTCTCTCACGCCCCAGCACTGCCAGACCTAACAAGTCATCCAGCCCGCCGCCATCGACTCCGACCACGGCTACCTCGCTGCGCTCAATCAGCGAATCCAGGGTGATGGACTTGTCGCCCGCAGATTCCCAGAAATCGACGCCCGCCCATCGGTCGGAACGCAGGTTGAGGCCGATTTCGATGTTCAGGTGCTTAGCCAGGAACTGTTGGAACGCGCCGTCCGTCCGCGCCTGGATTTTCTTGAGCTGATCCTCAAGCCAATCGGCGCTGACCGAGCGCCCCATGTTCGGGTTCGTGATGTAGAAGGTCGTCGGATCGAGGTACGCCTTTTTCTTCACCATTTCTGGCGGATATTCGTACAGCACGCCCAGCGAGCGCGGGTCGTCGATCTTGCCGTCGCGGACATCGCGGAAGTAGTTCAGCTTGTCCTTGAACACACCAGCCGGCGGCTCGTCGCTTTGAGTCGTCAGGTAGATGACCCACCCTTCGTTCCGCGAAACCTGGCCGCCGAGTGCCTCCATGAACATCGCTTCGGCGTTCGAGCGCTTGCCGAACAGCCAATGCTCGTCGATCAGCACCCGGCCGGACTTTTTACCCGAAACGGTGTCTGTATCGGCCGCGACGACCTTCAGCGACGCGTTCGACACGCGGTGAGTGATCGTGCGGACATGGTCCTGGACATGAAACAGGTCCATCAGCTCGGGATCGGCGCGCACCATGGCGGCGGCCGGCTTGAAACTGTTGTCGGCCACCTCTTTGGTCGGCGCCAGAATCAGGTGCTCTTCGCCCTCGCGCCAGCACAGGATGACTGCCGTGAGCATGATGCCGGCTGCGATGGTCGATTTCGTGTTCTTTTTGCTGATCAGCAGGTAATACTCGCGGATCAGCTGGTTGCCTGTCTCCGCGTCGTAGCCGCCGAAGATGGCTGCCACAAAATCGAAAACCCACTGCTCACTGCACTCACCGAAGTTCGGGCTTCGATACTCCTGCAGGTCTTCATCCCAGATCGACTTCGGCAGGTCGCAGACGCGCAGCTGCTTGAAGATTGCCAGCGCCTGCTCGGCCTGCTCCGGGAAGATCGGAGGCGGGATGATCGACAGCTTGGCCTTCAGCCTGTGCTCCCAATCCGGACAGGCGGTCGACCATTCCATGTTGCGATCCTTACTTCACTGCCTTCAGCGCCGGCGGCGCACTTGAGGAAAATCGGCTGGCAACTGACTTCGCCTTCTCGCCGGCCTGCTCTTTCTTGCCGCCCTCGCCCAGCTTCTTGTGCTTGAACGGCAGCATTGCCTTTGCGGCGTCGATCCGAAGCCGGAGGTCGGCTGCCGGCTCGTTCATCACGTTAGTGAGGAATTCGACGGGGTCAGCGGTCGAGGGAATTTCGATCGTGTCGACATGCGGCTCACCCGCCGGCGGTGCCACTGTCCGGGTACTTGCGCCCTGGGCTTGCCGCGCCTGGTCGAGGCGAGCTTTAACATCCTTGTCTTTAACAAGTCGAGAACCCGCAGCTGACGCTGTCGCCTCGCTGTACCCGGCGCGAATCGCCGCTTCCTTATTCGAGAACCCGGCCAAAACGGCATCGGCGAAGGCTCGCTTTTTGCCTGTTAAAGCCATTAACAATTTCCTCCAAGGGGACTTTTTTCTGCGCGTGGGGTACAGGGTGGTGTCCGAGGGTCAGGCACCCCAGACTTTGACTCCCCCCTCCCCTCAGGCCGCTGTCAGCGGGGCCAGGGCTTGGTCGGCTGGATGTCGAGCGACCGACTCGCCTCGGCGCGACCATCCCTCCGACCCTGCTCGTAGGCGTCGCGTGGGTTGACGCGGACCAGTCGTCCAGCGTTCTTGATGCTGTAGAACAGGCCGCGCGCGCACGCCGCCAGCAGGTTAAATCCGAGCGGCAGGCACACAGCCTGGTCTCGATACCAGTCAACCCACGCGACGCCATAGAAGCGCGGCAGGATTTCGCCTTGGGCAATCTTCTTGATGAGCATGAAACCTCCGAAAGTCAGCCTGCGACCAAGCCGCCGGCGGCACGCTGCCGCGCCTCCTCGGCCGTCTTGGCGTCATGGCAGGGCTTGCAGAGCAGCCATTTGTTTGAGTCGTCGTCGCTGCCGCCTGCCCACAGCGGGACCTTGTGGTCGACCGCTACGCCGAGGCTTGTGGCGCCGTTGGCGGCGCACGCCTGGCATAGGCCGCAGTCGCGACGGCGGATGCGCTCGCGGTCCGCAACGCCGGCGCTCCCGCGTTTGCGTTCAACCGTGGCGGTGGGCGCCGGCGCAAGCCGCGTGAGCCTAGCCGGCTGCAACCGCGACTGCAGGGTTCGCAGCTTCGGCATCAGCGGGCCTCGATCTTGATGCCCTTGCCGACCCAGTAGCGAACACGCGCCCAGTTCGGTTCGCAGTGGGCCAGTCGAGCGGTGAGCACCACGCCAGCCAGGTAGAACTTCAGCCACCAGCGCACCTTGAGCTTGAAAGTCAACGTTGTACTGGCCATTACTTACACTCCTTCTGGTCGCAGATCAGGGCGCCGACGAGCCAATACTTTCGGCTTCTAGTGCTTCCGCACTTCGGGCAAAGGTTGCCGCCGCCCTCGCGGACGATGCGAGTGAGCGGCGGCGCCGGTGGCGGCGGAATGCCCTGGCGCGCCATCAGCGCTTTCCTTTCTTCTTCCGTGCTGGTCGCTGCGGCGCGCACGGGAGCAGCTGGGCGATCTCCAGCACGGTCATACCGACCTGGCCCCAGCCCTTGGCGCGCAGCAGGCGCTTGGCCTCGTAGCCGTCGGCAAGCAGGTTGCATACGTCGGCCAAGGCTTCAGGCTTGCTGACCGGGTAGCACATGGCCGGACGGTCAGGCACGACACTGCGGATGATTTGGTCGCGGTACATCTCGGCGAGCGGTTTCACGATTCCACCTCTCCAGCACGGATGCCGTAGATCCTGGCGATGTCGGCGGTCGTGACCACGGCGCGCCAGTCGCACCACAGCAGACGCGACGTGCGCTTCATGAACTCGGCGTGCGCCAGGTCGGTGCGCTGCTTCATCCAGGTGTCGAAGCCCATGGTCTCAGCAGTCGGTGTCGGGAAGATCAGGCTCGCGTCGGCGATGATCAGCGGGATATCGCCCATGCGCTCGACCAGGATCTCGCCGGGCCGAAGCTGCGGACGCAGGTGCACGACGGTGGCGCGACCGGTCAGGTCGTCACATTCGAGCACATTCGGCTCGGCGCGGCGCAACACGATCTCGCTGCCGATCTGGACGCGCAGGCTTGGGATTGGCCGCTCCATGACTTACTCGGCTGCAGGCAGAATGGCAGCGATCTTGACCGACGAGTCGAGCAAGATCACACCAACGTCCGCCGGCAGCTCAACGCGCACTCTGTCCTCGATCTTCTGGCGCTGCTCAAGCGTGAGCGCTGCATTGACGGCCAAGATCAGCGTGGAGCGCTTTGGAGTGGATTGGGTCATTGCGAACCTCGGGAATAAAAAAAGCCGCCAGCAGCGCGGACGCTACGGCGGCGAAGTCCAGCGAGAGAGCTGGAGGAGACAGGTTGCGGCGGCCGGTGCTAATGGTCCGGCGACATCCCCTTGCTGAGCGCGCACTCCATCGCAAGGGCTATGCCTATTAAACTGGGCGCATCAGCTAATGCGCATTCACCACACCGCTGCCTGGCTGAGCTGGCCTTGATAACCTAGAGCGATTTGCGCTCGCAGCAGCTGGCAGCGGTGTGGTCACTGGTTGCGCCAGTGAGGCGTGAGATCCTGCTCGTACCGGAAAGCAGAGGAGTAGGACATCTGGGGCACCGGCTACTTGCGGCGCGTGGCGTTGGCGATGGCCACCTTCTCTTCTGCCATCTTTTGGCTGGCGTGGATATCGATGTCGGCGAAGAGCTGACGGTCGAACGTCTTCCATGCTCCGTTACTCCAGCGTGCTTGGTAGCGCATATGCATCCTCTCGTTGGCGGAAATAGAAAAGCCCGCAGTCCTTGCGGAGGCGGGCTTGGTGCTCCCATGCTATCTGCGTGGTGAGCTATAAACGAGTACCCCGCCGTGCTTAGAAGCAGAGGACGGGGTCATATTGACTGGCCAATCTGTACACGCGTGCGAAAGCATCAGGAGGCTTGCAATGCGTGAGTCCGTGGCGGCGGAGGCCTATGACCGAGTACGACTCCACGGAGAATGGAAGACTGTATGGTACACGAAATTGCTGGATGTATACACAGTTTCGTGTACTCATGCGCGACCCTAATCCCTCCGCAACAGCGCGCCGGCCAGGCCAGCATGGCTCATCTCCAGCGCGTGGAGTTCATCGACCATCTGTCCGACCAGGCGGACCTCGTAATCGCTGAGCCCTGCGATGGATGTCACGGCGGCGCGGCGCGAGCCACTGCATGCCGAGCAAGCCCGGAGTGTCGCCCTCCCTTCCATCGAGCCGGTGCCGCTGCAGGTCTTGCAGACATCGTCCAGGTAGTGCGCGAGCGAATGCTCGGCGACGCGGCGGTACATTGCAGGCGCCAAGTGTCCAATCTTCGGCCAATCGGCCGGCTTGATCCAGTTCCGGTCGCGGCCCTTCTTCGCTACAATCTCGCACCAGTCAACCAGCAGCGCGCGGAACGCAGCCGCTTCGCTCCCAGCAGTCGCGCATGCGGCGTCGTTGGCTTCCAGCGCCTGCCGGCAGTCGGCCTGCTTTTGCTCGTCCTTCTTCCGCACGGCGTCGGCCAGCGTCTTCTCGACGCGCGCACGCTCGGCTACCGCCTTTGCCAGCTTCTGAATGACGGTGCCGCCGTACTTTACCCGGTGCAGCAGCGCGCCGAGGTTGCGCGTCGACCGATCGGCGAGCGCCGCCGCCTTCAGTGGCCCTGCTTGGTGGTGCCGGCCATCGTCCAGCAGGTTCGACGCTGCGAGAGCGCCAATGTATTTGTCCGCGAATGCCATGGTGCTGTGCCCCTATAAGGATGAGCCAGCTTACCATTCAGTGTGGAAATTAATGCCTCGCCCGAACTTTTCCAAATGACAACCTGTATCCGGAATACGACGCTCCTTTACTGAGCCTTTCTCACGCGCTCGCGGGCAGCGTTATAGATTCGCACGCATTCTCTGCAGACGCGACCACCACCAGTATTAATTCGCAGGTTGTCGCCAGCCAGAGAATGGCCTCGCTTGCAGTGAGTTTTTGCCCTTCGCACGGCAGCCGCGACATCCGTCGCAGAGTGCTCGCACGAGTGCCCGGCGGCGATCAGTATTTGCGAGACTCGCTCGGGCGTTACCCCATACCGCCGTGCGACATCTGCTCTTGTAGCGTTAGAAAGAACTTGGTCGACAATTTCACGGGCCTGCGCTCCTGATAACTTGGCTTTTGGGTTCAGTTCGCCGCGCCAATCCTGGACCCGCACCACCCTGCCCTTTATAGAGGCATCAATCATATTTTCGGATCGCGACCCATAAGAGATATGAGCCGGATTGACGCACCCCGGATTGTCGCAGGAATGCATCGCATCAAGAGGCGTCTCGATATGCAACCCCTTGAATAATAGGAGCGCCGCTCGATGAGCCCCACGGAGTTTGCCATCAAGGAAGAAGACCCCGTAACCGCCGCCTTTCTTGCCAGCCGTCCACTCCCAGCAGCCGCTTTCGGACTTGCTCACTTTGCGCATAAAACGCTCTATATCTCGGTCACGCTCCACGCTCCGCCCTTTCCTTTTCGAATGACCTTGAACACAAATGGATACAGCGACGCTGCTACTTTGATCTTTACGTTCGCATCATCAAGCATGAATCCCTTTACCTCATGCATTTCCATTTTTCCGTCACTCATCATAACAGCGAAGTCCACTGTAAAAAAGGTGTTGTCAGCTAGGCGAAACTTCATCCCTTCGAACTTGAACCAGGCTACCTCGCCAGCCTGGCGTCGGGCGTCGAGCGTGGCCGCATAGGCCTGCTCGGTCTTGTTCATGGCGCCCGTCTTGAGGCGTCCCAGCGCTTGGAGTGCCTTCTTCGCGGTCATTCAATATCCTTCGTTCGCACTCGGCGCTTCGACTGCGCTACCAGCCGGGCGCCGAAGAACTCTACCTTCTCTGCATCGTAGACTCCGTCCTTATAGCCCTTTTTCGACAGCCCCAGGTTCTGCGCGGCGGCACGGCGCCAGAGGGCCTTGAACGCATTGCCTTCGGCGTAGTTCATGCCCAGCGCCTCAATAATGTCGTTGCACTCTGCAATATACGGCGGCAGGTCGCTGCTCGTCGGGTCTTTGATCTCGACTCGGTAATAAGACACCGATCCGCCTGTATATTCCTGCTGAAGTTGCGCCGGTGGCGTCATGATCTGCTCGCTCATCTCATCCCTTCGTTTTGGTTTGGACATCGTTTGTTTCGTGTTTGGCTTCTTGCTTTCCGATCCACCGGCGCCGCGCCGCGCGGGCCTCTTCGCCGGCGGCGCGCGTGAACAGCACGCATGCCGGGTTATTCCAGGCGACGAACGGATTCGCCAACGGCGTGAAACTGCCGTCGTATCCGGTGCACCGTCCTTCTCCGCGCGCCATGTGCTCGGGATGGCCCTTTGTGGTCAGGCTCTCGCACATGGCGCAGATATCGTCGTCTCGTCGCTCGCTGCCGGACCGGCCCGTGGCCGAACGCGTCATGCAGCCCTCGGCGTGGGCGCCGGGCCAACCAGGGCCTTGAGGTTGAGGCCGGCCGGCTTCATGCCGCGCTGCTCCGAAGCGTTCGCCGCTTCGACCGTGGGCCGGATGCGCGCCGGCGGCGTTGGGGGCTTGCCGCCGTTGTCGATCGCTTCGCGGATGCGGGCCTCCCAGGCCGCCGTCGATTCACCGATACGCGCGGGGCCGACGCCCACCTCGTTCGCCTTGGCCAGCTTCGCCACCTCGCTCGTCCACCATGGCGCAGCCGCGGCTGGCTTCGGTGCTGCTGCCGCATCGCGCTGGATCGTCAGCCGGTCCCAGTGCTCGCGCAGCTTTGCCGGGCTGAGGATGTTCCCGCGCCAGAAGGGGATGGAATGCGCCCACTGCAGCAGCTCGCACATTTCACGGCGCGTGCGACCGTCGCGCTCGCGCATCAGGCGCACCTCGTTGGCCCAGGCCTTGAAGTTCGGTTCCTTGAACTTGGGCGCGGTGTTGAGGATGGCGCCGTACAGCCAGCGCGCGCACTTCTCGTCATCGTCGTTGGCCTGGCGCGGCGTGCGCGGCGCCTTAGCCTTCGGCGCGCGGTCGGCGGCGTCCAGCAGTTCGATCAGGGTAGCCGCGTCTACCAGCACCGCCGGCATGGTCTCGGCCATCTGGCGCAGGGATGCACGGTCAACCATGATCCGCCTCCCCACTGCGCTGTTTCAGCTGCCATTTCGCCAACTCGCCAGCAACCCACTCGACGCCCTTGGCGGTGAACTTCGCCGTATTGAAGGCGTGCCCGTTGCTCTGCGCGGTGCCGGCGCGCATTTCGAAGCGGCCGGCCTCGATGTGCTGGGCGTGTGCGGTCCACTCGCCGTTCAGCGGGTACATGATCTTCGCCTCATGGAGAAATCGCCGGAACTCGGGCTCTTTCACCTGCAGCAGCTTCGCTACCTGGCGGAAGGTCATCAGGCCAGTCGACTCGACGTAACGCCCGACAAACTCCACCGCCGGCGCCGCCGCTTCCAGCTGCGCGGCCTGGGCGGTGATGATGTCCTGCTGGTCGGCGGCCAGGCGCAGCGCGTCGGCGAACGTCTGCGGCAGGGCTGGGAGCGGCGCCGCCGGCGTGATTGAGTACGAGCCGGTTTGGCGGATCGTCGGCAGCACCTCCCTCGTCACCCACCTCTTGAACACCTTCGCCTCGGGTTTGCGGCTGCCGAGGACCAGGGCGTACAGGCCCATCTCGTTGACTGCGACCATCTGTTGCTCGCCGCCCGGGGTCTGGACTGAGCGCAGCCCCTTTTCGTCATCATCGAGGCGGCGGGTCTGCTCGGTACCCAGACCCAGCACCGTGCACACGTCCTGCGCCACGAACCAGGGTGCGCCGTCGTCATCGATCACGATCCGAATCTGGACGCCGCCAAACAGGAATGGTGCCGGCGCCGCGCCGGTTAAAGTGCCTGTTAAACTAAACATGCTTCCCATATCGTTCCTTTCCAATATCGGAGCCGCGTCAGGCGGCTTCCTTCGCCAGCTCACCCATGACGCTGGTCGAGTTGATGTGGTGGCGCACGCGCCGGTCGACCTCGCGGAATGCACGCTCCACGTCGATCGCACGGACGTTTTCCAGCTGAGCGTCGTGGCATTCCAGGCCCTCGCGGATCGCATTGAGCTCGTCGCCACGCATGATCACGCGATCCAACTTGACGATGCGCTTGCCCACCTCGAGCAGCGCATCGCGCGCGGCGATCGTGGCCTGGCGGAACTCGTTGCCGATGCCCTGCTCGCACATGACGTTGGCCATGTTGATCGCGCCGACCAGCAGGTCCCAGCCCTCCCGGGTACCGGCCCCCTGCGCCATGTCGGCCAGGGCCTTGTGACTGCGGATCTGGATCAGGCGCAGGTGCTCGACGTGGTCGCCACTCATGCCGCCGAAGATGGTGGTCAGGACATTGCGGGCGACGTACTTCGGCTTGTACTTCTTATCGCGCCGTTTCCGTGCCGCGCTCACAGTACGACCCCGAACTGGTCGCCCAGGTAGTCACGCATCAGATCCAGCGCGTGGTCTTTTTTCCCAAACTTGAGTGCGTAGTAAATGCCGTGAAGCGGGTGCTGGTCCTTGCCACCGATCGGAGGAATGCGCACATAGTCGTTCTTGCTATGGCCGGCCTCTTCAATCTCGCGCGCATTCTCCGCTTCGATCTCCATCAGCGTCTGATGCAGCTTGAGCTCGCCTCGCTCTTTGACCTCGTCCATCAGAACGTCGGTTGGGAATTTGCGCAGGTCCACTTCGACCTGAACGTCGGTATAAACGGTGATAGTGCGCTTCATACTGTCTCCAAATATTTGTTGTGGTCACGGCTAAGGTCGCTGGTGAGCATGGCCAGGCACTCGGCCAGCAGCTCGCGCTCGGTGCCGTAGCGCGCTTGGAACGTCGCCTTCCGGCCGTGCAGGCTGATGCGCTGGCGCAGGTCCGTGTCGTCCTGCTGGTGGTGTTCCGCGCACAAAGGCAAGACCAGGAAGTGCGCGCCCGGCTTCGTGCGGCCGTCGATGTGGTGCAGGCTGATCGTGTGGTTCGTCCAGCCGTCCTTCAGGCAGGCGATGCACGGCAGCGTGCCCATCTGGTCCATGAACCGCTTTTCGTCGGCGGTCGGCGGGCGGCCTTTCATACCGCGCGACTTCATCCGCTTGGCCAGCTTCAGCAGCTTCGGCGCGCGGGCGCGGGCCTTGGCCTGGGTGGCAGCGACGCGCAGCAGGCCGGCGCCGGCGGTGGGCGTCTTGAAGCCGGTGCCGCGAGCCATCGCTGTCTTGCGCTGCAGCGGCTTGCCTGGGTTGAGAGGTGAGCGGCGCATCATGCTACGATTCCCTTTTGACAACCGGAACCGTTGGAATGATTGACGCGACGACCCACCACTACGGCAAATACTCGATCCTCGTACGGATATGGCCAGCCTCGGCCAACATGTACCGATCGTCCTTTACGGTCCACGAAAGCGATCCGGGACCAGGCACGCAACCCCTTTCCCTGGTCTACCAGGAAGGCGAGGAGCGGGGCATGACATGCGAGACCGCGAGCGATGCCGAGCAAGACGCCGTGGAGCGTGCTGCGTTTTGGATCGATTCTCGGGCGGAGTAAGCGAGCAATCATGGCGCCACCCGCTTGAACTCGACCACCCACACCCAGGGGTTGGCGTCCCAACTGCCGGCGCCGTTGATGCTCTCCCACAGCGCCTGGTACGCCTGGACCGGGCATGAGTAGCGCGTCGGCCAACCCTTCATCGGCTCATAGGCGACGTCTTCCAGCGGGTACTCAGCGTCTCGCCAGAAGTGCTCGTATCGGTGGATGCCTTCGGCGATCGCGTCCTTCTTGCTGCAGTCCTGCAGCCGCTCGACGCGCACCGACACCACCTCGAGCAGGATGCGGCTGGCCGCGCGTGGCATGTGGATAGACGGCTTCCACGCCGAGCGAGGTTCGCCGCCGCCGTCATCGTCGCCGGCCCACTCGTAGCCGCCGTCTGCCGCATAGATCACATGGCCGGAGTAGTAGCCTTGGCCGAACGGCATCTCCGTGATCGCCGTCGCCGGCCGATCAGGAATCCAGTCGATCAGGTTGCCATCGTCATCCCACGCGTTGCTGATGACGCCCCAGGTCTCGCGCACCCACAGGCGGTCGCCGGGCTGGCCGTAGGGGCAAGTGAGGGTGTCGCCAGTTCGCGTGTGCCAGATTGCCCCTTGTTCAGGGACGGTCGCCCCGGCTTCAGTGCGCCCGCCATTCGCGCCGCCCCAGGTCGTTGGTTCCCACTGCCCAAGCGGATTCGCGTGCGGCAGTTTCACCACGCGCCGCGTCTGCATCTTGCTACCGTCGAGCAGCGCGCGCACCATCGGCGCGCTGAAGAGGATTGGGCGCTCTTTCATGCGACCTCCTTGATCTCGACGTTCAGGCGTGCGAATTTCGCTTCTGGCTCGTCATAAACCCAGACCAGCCGTACAACACTGAAATACTTCTCGCCCGGGAATCGCAGCTCGTCACCAACGCGGGGCGCAAAGGCGATCAGCACTCGGTAAAGCAGGCCGCGCTCACCGTGGATGAAATGGGCATTGATGGTTTGGCTCAGCTCGATCACGTCTCACCTCCTTCGATGTTCTTGAAGCCGAAGCCGGCCGGGCGCTGCGACCAAGTCGGGATGTCCTGGCGGATGCCGCGCGAGTTGGTGAGGTACTTGCGGCTCAGGGGCGGCTGCTTGTACGCGGTCGCCTCGCGCGACACGGCGATCTGGCCGACGTACTGGGCCTTCGTGACGCCTTCGAGCCTGTCGTAGTGCGCGCGGGCGAACTCGCTGCAGGTGATCGTGTCGTTGTTGCCGAGCGCGAACCAGCCGCTGCTCAGGCAGCGCTGGATCAGTTCGCCGCGGCCATGTGGCCGAACGCTGTCACCCATCGCCTTGAACAGTGCTGCCTCGGCCTGGGCGCCGTGCCGGTACATGTAGAAGCCCGCGGTGTACGGGAAGGTGTCTCTGCTGGGGACACGTGGGTTTTGGCTACGATTGCCCATTACTGAGCCCTCCGAATAGTGAATCGTGCAAACGCGCAGCCACCAGCGTGAGGCTCACCCTGGAGGCGGCCGCAGGCGGCGCAGCGTGGTGCGTTCTTGTGGAAGGTGTTCACGCGCGCACCTCATGACGGCCGGCGCCGAAGAATGCGGCCACGAGCGGGTCGCGCATGACCGGCGCGCGGTTGACGCGGATCGAGAACGGCGCGTCGTCCTGCATGATGTGGAAGCGGCGACCGGCTTCACGCGCGGCGATGCTGAGCGCCGACTTCGACTCGCGCGCAGCGCGCACCGAGGCGGTGGTGGCGAGGCTGGCCAGGTAGACTTGGGCCTGCTCCGGCGTGACGGCCAGGGTGTAGACGCGGCTCGACGCCGGCACAGCACCACCAACAGGGCTAGCCAGGGCGATGACGCCGGCGCCGGTCAGGTCGGCAACGTACTTGCGCGCGCCGGATGGGCTGAGCTTCAGCACCCAGGCCAGCTCGTCGGCCGGCAGGTCGCGGGTGAGCAGCTCGCCGACCAGGGTGCGCAGGCGCTCCATGCGCTGGATGGTCTGGCCATGGGTTACGTGGTGGGCGCGGGTCATGCTGGCACCTCTTCGGCGGCGGCCGGCGCCACAGCTGCAGCTGCCGCTTTCGCGTCGTCGTACTGCTTGATGCCCCAGACCAGAGCAAAGCAGCACCACTGGAAGCGGTGGGTGAATACCTGGTGATCGCACTCCCAGAAGTCGACGAACTCGAACGTCTTCTCGGTGCCGAACAGCGCACTCCATGCCTCGCTATCGCTCGCACCGAACCGGAAATCGTTGGCGGCGTCATAGCTCCGGACGTCGTTGTCGTCGGCGCCGATGACCTCGCTCTCCACCGCGGCGCGCAGGTCGTTCATAGCGGTCGTGCACAGTTCGGTTTCGCCGAGCTCTGCCGCCTCTTCCTGCTCGGCCTTGGCGAACTCATCGACCCACTTGCGCACGCCGGCGTTGAACTTCTCCCTGCTGAACTCGCGCACGCCGTCGCCGCGGCTGCGCTGGTCACCGGCCTCGACCTTCTCCGCCCAGTAGTGGTGGTCGATCGCGAACAGGTTTTCTTTATGCGAGCGACGGAAGAATTCGAACATGTCGCGCAGGCGGGAGAACACGAAGGTTCCCATGTCGCCGCTATAGGCGAGGTAGCCCGGCCAGGTGACCAGGTCGAAATGCGCGCAGCTCGTGTCCGGACGCTTGAAGCGAACGTGGCGGTGCACGCCGTCGTCGCGGACAATCGTCATGCCGTGGCCAGTGACCTCGCGCAGGAATTTCTCTTGGGTGAGAGCGCTCATGCCTCACCGCCGATCTCGGCCGGCGCCGCAGCTGCTTTGAAATCGGCCTCAGTCAGAGCGTGGCGGTAGATGGTGTCGGCCTTGTAGACGACGTCGCCCGGGCGCAACCAGTCGTTCTGGTGGATCAGGTCCTCGAGCGAAGTTGCGGTGAACGGTTCAATCAGGACGGACCACAGGTCGACCGCCGACATGCCGGAGGCAGCCAGCTGGGCGGCGCCGACGACGCTGAAGCCCAAGTCTTCGGCGCGCTTGACCTGGGCGAACAGGTCGCGCACAGCGCTGTGGTGGTCGGCGTCGATGCAGACGCTGACGTCGTCGCGCTCTTCCTTCAGGTAGCCGTTGCACAGGACGCGAGCGGCGCTCAGCAGGTTGATCGCCAGAAGCTTCCAGTGCGTGTCGCGCGCTGCGAAGATGGCTGGCACGGCGCCGCGCGAAGACTGCTCCTCACCGGTTTGCGCCGGCGGCGTAATTTGTTGTGCTAACATGCGGTTCTCCGTAGTTGTACTTGTTTCAAGAAGCCCGGTTGCAGCCGGGCTTTGTCATTTCTGCTGCGCTTCCACTAGACGCTGGTATGCCTCGTGGCTCATTACGTGGCCGGGCTCGATCGGCGCCGGCGCTTGCTCATCTTCGGGCTGATCCATCTACTTCCTTTCGCTGACGTGGCTCAGTTCTTGGGACTGGTGCCGGGTTATCGTGGTATCGGTGGGGAGCGGGCTACGCCGCCAGTGCGCGGATTTCTGCGACCGTAAGGCCCAGGTACTCATGGATCCGCAAGATCACGACCGCACCAACCGCCAGCGCGCCGCTGCGCAACTTGCAGATCGTTCCCGGTGTCAGGTCCAGCTCGCGCGCCAGTGCCGCATCGTTCTTGATCTGGAACCGCTCGCGCAGCGCGTCGAGCAGCTTTGCTGCGTTTTTCTTTTCGTCCATCTCGTTCATTCCCTGTTCTGGTTATGTTGGTGACGGCGCCCCCGCCGCCTGGGTGCTGCTCACTTCGAAACCGGCTTCTCCGACATGCTGTCCAGGCGCTCGATCAGCTGGAGCATCGGGCGGAACGCCTTAAAGACCGAACGGCGCACGGCAGCCACCTCATGCGGCTCGACGCGGCCGTCTTCGAGGGTCTTGTGCACCTCATTGGCCACATCGCCCAGGCGCTGCCAGATATTCGTGACGTTTTCCAGCACGCCCATATCCGAAGCCGGCTGCTCTTCGAGCTTGGTCATCACGAACCCGGCCGATTCGGCCAGGGCGAACAACACCGAGTAGTCGCCCGTCAGCGACATCACGCGCTCGATGTCGTCGATGGTGATCACGTTGACGTTGTTGTTCGGGTTCGCCTTGTTGCGCAGGATCGTCGGCGACATGTCCATGCGAGCAGCCAGGGCAACGCAGCCGCCTGGAGCGTTGTGGACGGTTTGGTGGAATGCGTCTTTGGCGTTCATGCTGTTGCCCTATTTAAGAATGATGTTTTTGCAATTCTTTGATGCAATACTGCATCTGTCGAAAACTTGAACCCTGAGGGCCCTGAAATGACTGCTTACCTTGCTGACCGACTGCCGCAAGATGCCGAGCTGGCTTACGGCTCAGGCTCTACTACCGGTGCCGGCGCTTGGTCCGATGGCGCAGTCATCAGGCGGTCGCGCGAAGGCGGCGTGCGGCCGGCACGGCCGGGATCGGGATCAATGTCGGTAGAACGTCGCGCCGGGGACGGCTCACCCATTCCAAGGGCCGCGAACACTGCAGGGCGTGCCAGGCGCAAAAATGCGAGGCGCGCCTTCGGTATGCCTAACCTCCTCCATTCCGATACGGAAGGCGGCTGAACCTCGCAAAGTCGCGCTACTTCGGACGTCCCGCCTAAGGCGTCAATGATTTCGTCAGGCGTTTTCTCGGTAGTCATGTATCCATTTTAGGCATACCTAACTAAGAACGCAAGCATTTTTAGGCTTGCCTCAATCAAAAACTATTAGGATTGCCTAATGGAAGAATGGAAATTAAGACTTAAGCAAGCACGTGAGGCAAAAGGGCTCAGCAAGAGCGACTTCGCCAAGGCAGTACGCATTTCAGCGCCAACCGCTACTGACTGGGAGAAGAGCGTCGCGGATGGCGGGATCAAGGAAATCTCGGGCGTCAGGCTTGCCAAGGCCTGCGAGGTACTGGGCGTTGACTCGGCCTGGCTGTTGCACGGAAAAGGCGCCACTCCAGCGCCGGCACCCTCGCCTGATCGCATCGAGGAAATTAAACCGGTCCGCGGGCTGCACGAAAGCGATCCCGCGTTTGTGCACATCCCGAAGGTTCGGTTGTTGGTGTCCGCCGGCGTGAGCGGCTTCGGCGTAGAGCCTGAGGCCTACGACGGAGCGACCGCCCCTGTTCCTGCTGACTGGCTGCGCAGGCGCCAGCTGCGGCCCGATCGCCTGATCGCGATCCGCGTCCGCGGGCAGAGCATGGAGCCGACTTTCTACCAGGGCGATACCGTCATCATCAATCAGGACGACGCCACGCCAGTTGACGGCGCTGTCTTCGTGGTGAACTACGAGGGTGAGGACGTGATCAAGCGCCTGGTGCGTGACGCCGGCAGCTGGTGGCTGGTATCGGACAATCCGAACCAGCAGAATTATTCTCGGAAGCTGTGCAAGGGCGCGGAGTGCATCATCCTCGGCCGTGTCGTGCGGAGCGAGCGCGAGCACTACTAATGCTGTGTACGGTTGTCGATCTCTGCTGCGTGCGCGTGGCAGTGGTCAGGGTTTCATTCGAAAAGCTGGCGGAGCCCACGGCCACGCGCGAGGTGCGCGCGCTGCAGCCTCGGTTCGGCGTGTTGCCCATCATGCTCGTCGCGTTTGAGGATTTCGCGCTCCTTGATGCTGAGGCATTCGCTGAGTTTCCGGTATCGGGCTGTCTGGCTGACCTGGTCGACTGGAACAGTATGGAGCCGGTTGAGTGGGGGCCACTCCCCGAACTGGTGGAAGAAGAACTGCCGTTTTAGGCGCTACGGCACGCGTTGATTGCCGATAATTAGGATAGAAAACATGCTCCGAAAAATTCTTTTCGTCCTCGCTATGTGCGCTGCCGCGCAAGCCAGCGCAGGCCCATGTGTGACCCTCGACTATCAAGAGATGAAGGATATGTCTAAGGAAGAGCTGATCGCTGAAGCCTGCAGAGCGAACAAGATCAGCATGGAAAACTTCGAGAATGGCTTGGCGAACTTGAGCGTTAGGCAAGGGCCCCAACAATATCCGAACACTAACGAGAATTTCCAGCAATGCCAAGGCGAAGTTGATCGCATGCTGCGAGCTTTACGAACAAAGGGCGTGCAAGAGAAGTTGGTTAATTTGTGCAAACAACGCCCGCTGCAACCGATGAACCCGACGACGCCGTGAATGCTGACTAGTTTGACAAATTACGCGCGTAAGCGAAACGGCACGCCTGGATGCTGAACTAATCGAGATCTGTAATGGCCGCAACCCAATGTCCAGGCTGTAGCGCGTATGTTTCCGTCAAAGGTGCGACGAGCTGTCCGCGCTGTCGAGCTCCGCTGCCGCGCAATGCCGACGCTGAAACGGCCGGCGGCGCCGATGGCAGGCCGCGAACCAGTGCCTGGGCACCCTCCCCATCGTCGACGCACGCTCGCCATGCCACGGTTACACCGGCGGCGCCACATGCGGTTAAGGGTGGGATGTCGACACGCGACATTCTGACCTGGGCAGCGCTGGGCTCGATCGCTATCCTGATCGCGCTTATTGCTTACCGTGTGGTCGTTCCGTCTGAAGAAACGCTACATGCGCGGAAAATCTCCGCTGCTCTCTTCCAGTGCCAGCAGCGAATTGTGGGACTGGCTGAGTATGGGGATGCTGAGACACCGCCCTACGTCGCGAACTACGGCACGAAGGGCGAGTTCTACTTCGCATGGCAGCGAGGCTCGTTCCACTTCAAGAATGGCTACGGCGCCCCGGAGAAGATGTCCGCGAGCTGCATTGGCGACCTGGAAACCGGAGAAATCAAGCAACTGACAGTGAACGCAAAAACGATCCTGTGACGCCGGCGCAGTCACTAGGCCTGCAACAATTGGTTAGATTTTTGGCATTGCTAGCGGAATATACTCAGCGTACAGCCCCGGCGCGCTAGACGCCGCAACAATACGACCGAGCATGGGAGCCCAAGATGGATACTGCAGACCGCGGTAAAGCATCAGTTGGCGCCGGCGAGTTCACCCGCCATTCTGTCAAAGCACTAGCAGCCCAGCACGCCACCCTCCTCCGCCAGGCGCGAGACAGCGGCGCCGACCTCAGCCAGACCAAGAGCAAGCAGCAGGCTCAGCTCGAAGCGCACGTTGCCGGGTTCGCCGATGATGAGCGCCGACGCTTCACCGAGCTTTATGCGGAGGAGATGTCGGCCTCGACTGACAAGCTGCTCGCGGAGGCCATTGAGCAAAGCGAAAAGCGCGCGATACGAGAGTACCCGCGCGGCGGGAGCGCCGACCGTGCCGCTACCTGGTTCTTCATCATCCTGATCCTAGTCTTCCTTGCGATCGCATCGAAGACGTAGCGTTTGCAACCTGTCGTGTCACACGGCCGGGGACCTCCGTAATTTGCAGAATCGTAATAATTGGAGAGATTCTGACCATTGCTAGCGGGATATACTCAGCAGGCGATACGGCACGCACGAATGCCGACCTTGGAACGCTATGAAAAAACTAATTTTGCTTGCCGTGGTGCTTGCCTTCCTTTCCGGCTGTGCTGCTCAGACCTACCGCACCGCCCGCGCTAACGCAAACATGGTCAAGAATGGGATGACTGTTGCAAAAGCAGCGGAGATTTTAGGAATGCCCCCAACCCATACCACAGACACCCTTGTGCAATGGCGACGCGGGAATGCGCAGGTATACACCGCAACCCCGTCCGGTGCTATCGAATTCCATGTGATCGACGGGAGGATTGTCGATGTTCCGCCGGGCGGCATCTTTGGACCAGAAGCACTTGCTGAGCGTGGCCGGCGCCTGGCATTAGAAGCGGAAGAGAGGCGGATTGCTGCTGAAGCTGCTGACGCCGAGAAGGCTAAGCGAGATGCAGCCACGGAGCAAGCCCGCAAGGAAAAGGAAGAAAGAGAAGAAGCGCAGCGAGTCAAGGACATCGCCGCCGAACTTGAAGCTGCAGAGAAGTCCATCGTTGTTTGCAGAGATGCGAACACCTGCAAAAAGGTCTTCGCGCTGGCACAAATCTACGTCCAGCGACACTCTGATCAAAAGATCCAGGTCGCCACCGATACGATTATTGAGACATACAACCCGACAGAAAACGGGAAGGTCGCGATAGTGGTGACCAAGATGCCGCGAGCTGGCTCGGTAGAAGTGGTGAAAATTAGCCCTTCTTGCAAAGATGACAAAGGCCACTACGAGCGCCTATGCCGCCTTCAGCGCACCCAGATTTACCTAGGTTTTAAACCATTCATCGAGAGGTCTTTGTCGATGTAAGGCCACGGCAACCTCTCGCGCAAATAGAGCGTTCGCACACCACTGCCGCCACACCAGGTCGACCATGCCTCTTCGAACATGTCCAGACTGCGGGTTTGTTACCACCCGCGTGACCACCTGCCAGCAGTGTGGGCACCGGCCGCGTGAGCTGAACTTGCGAGCGATCGCCGCGGCCCTTGGAGCAGTAGCGCTGATCTTAGCAGCGCGTTATGCAATCGCAAACCAATGAGGCGATACGGCATGCTTAGATGCGATAACAAATAAGAAAGCGGCATGAAAGACATTCCGAAAGAGGAGGCTTTGGCACTGCTAAACCGCAGATTGATCTGTGAGGAGCCAGACCCGTGGGTGCCTGTTAAGCTGCAACCTGGCACGACCCAGTTGCGGGCCGGCCTAATTGATCAAGATGGTGCCAGCACACAACTGCAGGTTGAGCTAATGTTTCGTCGAGGCCACAAAACCGGGCTTCTGACATATAAATTCACCGTATTCAGGACGCAACTTTACGGGCATGACCGTGTCTACCAGCTTCATGTGGTTCAATCCAAGATGAAGATCAAGGATGCTCATGCTTTGCCGCATGAACATATTGGCGCGTCACGAGAACCAGGCGATGCAAGTTGGGCTACTTGGGGTTATGATGACATTCTTAAGCATTTTTGCCATCGAACAAATATTGAGTTTGCGCCCAACCCCAATCATCCTGAAGATTTTAAATTGAAAGGGAACAGATGATCTGTACATCTTTCTCTGACGTGATTGGATTCACGTGCCATCCGCTCTCAGAAGATGGAAATGTTGCGATGGTTGAGACACCATTCTCATTCCCTGATGGGGATGCTATTCCTATTTTCATTGAACGCATTTCGAATCAAATTCGCTTCTTTGACGACGGCGGCCTGATTCTCCACCTGCTTGGCCGTGGCATATCTCTAGACGACCATAGAAAAACTCGCTTCATAAAAAATTTAGCAGAACCACATGGCGTAAAGCTAAACGATCTCGGTGAGCTTGAAATTTGGTCTGATAAGCATACTGCCCCTACGGCTTTCGCGAATTACCTCTCAACCATGCTAGCGCTTTCTAGCTGGGAGGCAGGCCAAGAAGGCGTGTCCACTGATACTTCGTTTTTTCTTGACGAAGTTGCATTTTATTTGCGAGCCTGGAAAGCGAATGCGGAGCTTACCGATGGCTTTGAATATAAGGGCGTCTCTGGTCAGTTATACAAACTCGATTTTCAATTCGATGGCAAAGCAGTCCTCGCAATTGGAAGTCATCCAACTTCAATAAATGCTGCCGCACGAAAACTGTTGGATATCAGGGCGTCGAGCGACAATAACGGCTTGAAGATTCTAATCATCATGGACGACAGGGCCGATGCTGAATCCGCAGCGCGAGAAGGACTTGTTTTTGATAGCCTCGGCAATGTAATGATGATGACTCGATTAGCAGAAAATGCAAAGACGCCCTATCAGCCAAAGCATTAAATCTTGGCCCGCAATATGCGGGCTTTTTTATGTCCATGGCGCAGACTTGCGCGGTCGATAGCGGCGGGCCTGGCGCAGCACGAAGCCTGGTACGGGCGATCGTCTCTCGCCCGACGGACTCATCGCCAGCTGCAGCTGGCTACCCACCTGCTGTTCGGCGGCCGGCGCCGGCGGCACGCCTTCTACTCCATCCAGACCGCGCTGTGCCTTCTCGGCCGTCGACGATCGCGCCCGGCCGATTTTCTCCTGCAGCTGGTCCAGCATGGTCTGCGTAATCTCGTCGGCGCCGTGCCTGTGCGCCCAGCCCTTCACTAGCGGGTACTGGACTCCGAATACTTCCGCCTCGATGCGGGTCAGTGCCTTCACGGCGCCGCGTCGTTCGAGGTAGACCGCGAGGGTCAGTTTTTCGGGCATTTTCGGGCCTTTTTTTCTACGCACCCTCTATAGGTACTGTTGAGGTTCTTGTCCTTGGCTGATCAACCAGGTGTTCTAGGGTTATCGGTTTTGTTTTATCCCAGCAGAGCCTCGGTTCCAGAGCGTAACCCTCCCTAGAGGCCGACGAAAAACGTCGACTTCCGTGTCGGGCTACTGCATCCCTTGCTTTCGCACTTCGGACACTTTCGCTTGTTCGCAGACTTCCCAGGCCTTTCGACCTGATCCCCCGGCGCGCTCTACGATCCACCCACGCGTTGCCCCATCCGGACGTCCTTGGCACTTCAGCCTGGGCGTCGGCGGTTTCCCCTCCCTGCCCCAGACCTGCAACCAGCCGAACTCGGCCAATGCGCCAATTGTACCTAAATATTTAGGCATACCTCAATCTTTTTGTTGACTTCTTTTTTAGGCATGCCTAACATGGAGTCATATGAAGCGAACTCAGCCGGAGCCAGCGATGACGCAGACAAGCAAGCCCAGCCACCAGCAGGTGCGCGATTGGATGCAGCTGCGCCAGGTGCTCCGCACACCCCCGCCACCGCCCGAACAGGTGCGCCGGGGGCTGGGTTGGGTGCTGATTCAGGCAGAGCAGGAATTGATACGAAGGATGAAGCGATGAGCACGATGAACGACACCGAAATTGAACCGCAAGACTGGAGCCGCGCTGACCGCATCGTCGCCGGCTTGATGCTGACCGCTGCGCTGGGCTTTCTGGCCGGCGCTGTAGCCACCCTGTGGATTTGACCATGACGAACTGGACCCAGGAATACATGAAGGACGCCATCCGCGACGAGATCGCTCTGGCCGTCGTCCACCCGAAGTGGAATCGGCGGTACACGGCGCCGGCGTCGCCAACGCTGGAGACGGACCTGTGCCCACCGGCGCGCCGCGGCGGAAACCTGCTCAGCGCCGGCGGCCAGCGCCTGGCGTTCTCGACGCAGCCGAAGGCGCCGCCGCGCTGGCGCCGGAACTGGAAGGCGGCCGGCGAGCTGTCGACTGAGTTGGGCCTGAGCGTGCGTCACGACCAGGAGGAAGGAACGGTCTCGGCTGGCACCGGCAGCCGCCGCCGCGACATCACCGAGTCCTATGCCGACCACCCGACGAAGGACGCCGCCACCTGGACCGCGATTGTCCGGGCTGCGATTCAAGTTTGCACCGAGGCTCGCGAGAGCCACTGACCACCAACTAGGGAGAACACCATGCGCTTTCGAATCACGGTCCGCGATGAGAACGACCGCCCTGAGACCTACACCGCCATCGGCGATCGCGCCGCGCTGGAAGCGGCAGCCTACGACGCCGGCGCCATGGGCGTGACTGTGGTGGTGCTGCCATGAGCGAGCGCCAGATCTCCGCCCGCGTGGCCTCGTACGCGATCCGCTGCCTGACCGCTATCGGCCTGGTTCTCGCGATCCTCTACACCCAGGCATTCGCGCAGTAAGCGCGCCGACAACGAAAACGAAGGACGAAACGAATGTTCAAGAATCTCCAGGTGTACCGCCTCCCAGCCCCATGGGCCGTCACCGCCGACCATCTGGCAGCCGCACTGGCGCCGCACGCATTCACGCCGGCGTCGAGCAACGAGCTGCTGCGCCAAGGTTGGGAGCCTCCGCGCGAGGGCGGCGGCCTGGTGCACGCAGTGGCCGGCCAGTTCCTGCTGCAGCTGAAAACCGAGAAGAAGGTGATGCCGGCCGCCGCGGTCAACGCCGTTGCCAAGGCCAAGGTCGACGAACTCGAAGAACAGCAGGGATTCAGGCCGGGTAAGAAGGCCATAAAGGAGCTGAAGGAGCGCGCCGCCGACGAGATGCTGCCGCGCGCCTTCACGGTGCCGAGCGTGACGCGTGTGTGGATCGACCCGCATAACGGCTGGCTGGTGGTTGACGCCGGCGCTCCATCGAAAGCCGACGACGTGATCAAGCTGCTGCTGAAGGCCGTCGACCGCATGCCGCTCGAATCGCTGCGCGTACAGCGCTCGCCGGTGGCCATGATGACCGCCTGGCTGGAAGCCGACCAGGCGCCGCACAACTTCACGATCGACCAGGACACCGAGCTGCGCGCCACCGGCGCCGGGCAGGCGAAGGTGCGCTACATGAAGCACTCCCTCGACCCGGCTGACGTCGGCCGCCACATCGCCGCCGGCAAGCAGTGCACTCGCCTTGCCATGACCTGGAACAGCCGGATCTCGTTCGTCCTGACCGAATCCCTGGCGATCAAGAGCGTGCGCGCGCTGGACATCCTGAAGGAAGGCCAGGCCTACCCCGCTAACGACGTCGAGCGCTTCGACAACGACTTCACCCTGATGACCGGCGAGCTGGCCAAGCTGCTGGCCGACTTGGTCGAAGCCCTGGGCGGCGAGGCCAAGGCATGACGGCCCGGCGCAAGGGCCGCGGCTGGAGCGGCGCCGGCATGACGCGGCTCGAGCGCCAGCTCGGCGGCAACACGGCGCAGGACCGCAAGGACATCGCCGCCGCGGCGGCGGTGTATCGCGGCAAGCGGTACTACCAGGACTTGGACGGCGCCACCGGCGCAGCACCGGCGCCGAAGAGCGCGGAATCCGACCAGAACAAATAACCCATCAACCACCAGGCGAGAGAACATGGACACCACGAACAGCAGCGAGAACCCCCAGCGGCGCGTCGAAGACCGCAAACCGAACGAGACCATCAACTGGGAAGCGCCGGGCGCGCCGGCGGTACCGCTGTCGGCGGCGGCGAACGAACGCGGGAACCTGCCGATCCGCTACGTGGCGTCCCTGCAGGTGAATTCCGGAGGCGCATCGGTGTTCACGACGCCCGACGCCGCGCGCCTGCCGCATGGCCATTACATGCTCAGCGTCGGCACCGCCCCGGCTTCCAGCGGTTGGTATGGCGACTTGTGCGCAGAGCCGGAATCCGAGCAGCTAAAGCAGGGGCGTGCGAGCATCGCCAACTACCGAGGCGAATTGCACACCACTCGCACCGAGGGAAGCGCAGCGCCGGCGCCGACCGGCACCGACGAATTCATGGTCTACGGCCGCGCAGGGAATCGCCGCGCCGACCTGGAGGCCAAGCTGCGCGATGCCCTGGCCGCCGGCATGCCCGGCCCTGCCGCTACCTCGGGCGATGCCCCGGACCTGCAACAGCTTAAGGCGCTGGCACTGGCGGCAACGCCGGGACCGTGGAAAGCAGAGCACTGGAACTGCCACGCTGAGACCACGGTAATGCGCGCAGAGTACGTAACTGTGATTGCCGAAACCACGGGCTTTGGTCGGGACTCTGGCGAGTGCATCCCGGACGCGGCCTACATCGCCGCTGCCAACCCTGCCGTTGTTCTCGGCCTGATCGCCCGCATCGAGCGTCTGAACACGGCCTTCGAACTGGCGCGCGCCAACTATGAGCAGGTCGTGGCGAAAAACGCCGAACTCAATGCCCGCATCGAGAGCGCCGCCGCTCCTGCTACCGCATCGGGCGATGAGCTGCCGCCGCTGACCATGAGCGTGTACGGCACGCGCACGAACCTGGAACTCGAACGCCAGCGCCGCGCAGACATCGCCGCCCGCGCCGCAGTATCTGCCGCCACCAAGCCGACCGCCGACTGCGAGCACTGCGGTACGCGCCGGCCTCTGCACCTGCTGACCTGCCCGGTAGCAGTAAAGGGCATGGCCGAAGGGAGGAAGAAGGAAGCACCCGAGCCGCTACGCCAGTTGCTGATTGACCTGTCGAACAACACCTACTTCTGCGGCCTGCACCTGAGCGATGACGCGAAATACGCGGCCTACTTGGCGGCGGCGGAAAAGGCAGAGCAAAGCCTGATCGAACTCTTTGAGCGCGCTACGACTCCTGAGGCACCTGCCCTGCACGACATCCATCACGCGATCATGGCGATGGAATGCAAGGCAACTTGGTCTCAGTTTGCCAACTCCACCGACTTCGCAAAGCACAAGGGCGGCTATCACGAAGCCAAGCTCGACGCCGCCGAGCTGGTTCAATCCCTTCTCGCCACCAAGCCAGCAGCAGTGCCGGCAGTGCCGGAAGGCTGGAAGCTGGTGCCGGTCGTACCAACGCATGAGATGGTACGCGCTGCATGCGATGCGATGAGTGTTAGTCAAGGTCTTCGCCTGGCCATTAAAGCGGCTCCTGCTATCCCCATTCCAGCAACCCAACAGTTCGGTCAGTCGCATGTATTGCCGCCCACGCGCGGCGCCGAAAGTCAGCAAGACGCGAATAGCGCAGCTGACGATCAGTGGATTTTCGATCTCGCGGCCAAGCATGAATTGCGCAGCAAGGAGTTGTTCGGCCCGATCACGTTTAGCAGCACGGCCATTATTGATTTCGTTCGTGATGTCGGCGAGGAGTTAGCCAGCCGGTGCCGCGCGCAGGGCGGCAATACGAACGACACCAACAGCGGAAATTCTGCCGCCTCCACTACTGGAGCGGCACAGACTGCCGAACAGGTGCGGAACGATGCCTTGGAGGAAGCGGCCAGCGTGTACATGGTCGGCGCCGTGGCCGCGCGCGAAATCCGTAAGCTCAAGCGCCCCACCCCTACCCATAGCTCGGAGGCAGGCGATGCCAGCTGATGAATTCTATCTGCAGGACAGCCGCAGCTACGTCGGTAACGACATGCTGTTCTGGGCCAAGGACGGCAAGGGCTACACGACGGACATGCGCCTGGCGCACGTCTACACCAAGGAGCAGGCCGTCGCAAAGCACCGCAGCCGCGAGACGGACATCCCTTGGCCCAAGGCTTACATCGACGCCCGCACGCGCCCGGCAGTGGACATGCAGTACGTGAAGCGCGCCGAGGCGCTGGCCGGGACCGGGATCGAGCTGACCAAGCCGCGCCCGAAACGCCCCGATACCGTCAACTGCGCAGGCTGCGGCCGCTTCATCGGCGGCACCGAACGATACCTGGGCGACTGCTCCAACTGCGGCACCGACAACAGACCATAGGACTGACCATGAACGCCACCCTCACGAACGACCAGATCACCGCAGGCGCAGCCGTACTGTGCCCGTATTGCGGAAAAGCCGAGGGCATGCATGACCATGCGTTCCCTCACCCGCGCAGCGCCCCATCCCCGCAGATAGCAGAGGTGGCGGAACTGCCGCCGCTGCCAGAGCAACCCCGCACTATGATGGGAAGGGATATTGGCTACAGCGCGAACGATATGCACGAGTACGCCGCCGACGCTATCGCCGCATCCCGCCGTGCCGAGCTAACTTACACCGTCGATGGTGTCGTCATGTCGCCGTTGGAATATATTGACTACCTGCATGACAAGATCGCCACCCCTGCACCTGCCAGCGCAGGGCAAGCCGCCCCGGCATCCCTACCCGATGTGGCGATGCCCGCCCACCTGCGCGAGTTCGTGCAGGCGCTCGTCAACTGGTCTATCACGGAGCATGAGGACGAGGATTGCTGCCAAGGGTGCAGCGGCCTCGCGGTCTGGAATGAGGCCAGAGAGGCTTGGGACGTTAATCACCGGCCAGAGTGCATCGTGCCTCGCGCCGAGGCCATTCTCGCCGCCCAGCCTGCCGAGGGCGCAGGGCAAGCCTCTTTGGACAAAGAGCGACAAAGAGACTCCACAGAGGCCGCAAAGAGCGCAGGCGAGCAATGACCCGCCTCGGCCTCGCCCTGTGGCTGCTGGCGGTGGCCGCCCTGATTGCCGCCGCCACGCACGTCCCGCCACCTCGCCAGTGCCCACCCGAGTGCGCCGACTGCGGCCACTCCTGGGGGCCGAGCAATAAGCCGTGGTGCACACCGAAGAATATGAAAGGAATGAAATGAGCGATGTGATGCTTTTTGGCGTGCTCCGCATGCCGTACGAAATGGCGATGGGAAACGAGCTGTCGCGGCGCCAGTTCTGGCAGCGCGCGCAAGAGGCCACTGACCGCCTCGAAGCCGCCGAGCGCACCCCAGCAAATCCAGCACCGGCCAGCACCGGGCGGGTAAAAATCCCGGTAACTGCCGACGAAGCGGCGGGAATGGCACTGGTCGGCATGGCGTGGCTGAAAGAGCACGCGCCGGAACGTCTTGTTCAGCCTATCGCCGCCCGCGAGCTGGACGTAGAGGCCGAGCGCCGGGAGCCGCCAACGCTGCCGCGCTACCTGCTAGACATGATCGGTGAATACGGCATGGCGCGCACCGACAGCGTGGGCCAGCTTGAGGTGCAGCACCGCTGGGAAACCCTGATCGGCGGCATCAAACGGTACGCCTCTGACTTCGCCAGCACAGCGCAGGGCACCCAGGCCGATAGCGCGCCAGTGAGCACCGAGCAGGCCGGGGATGCGCGAGAGCAGGTGCAGCATGTGACTTGGATGGTGGGGCGGCGCGTCGGTCGCACGCATGCCCTGGCCCAGCAGATCATCGACAACCTGAGCGATGAGGCCAAGGCGCGCACCAGCTACGGCAACATCCGCGACGTGCTCGACACCGTGCACAAGATGAGCCGCGCCCCATCCTCTAATAATTCGCCGGTAGGCGCAGACAGCGGGAAAGATCAATGAAGCGCCGAGAGGAGCAGCGCAGCTCCTTCGATCGCCGCGTCACCGTCGACCGCCGGCTGGGCGCCTGGATGGCCTGGCTGCGGGAGTGGTTCAACCAGCGCCGCAGTGAGCGCCGGGGCGGATACGGGCGGCGCCAGCGCGCCGCTGCAGCAGACAGTTGTGAAACGCCGCAAGGCAAACAGAATTGAGAGGACTAGTATGGAACAGGCACTTTATAAAGTAACAAGCGCAATGAAGAAGCTCGACGTTTGCCGCGCGACGATCTACCGGCTACTCAACCGCGGCCAGCTGGAAGCTGTGAAGATCGGCAGCACCACCCGCATCACCGCCGCCAGCATCGAGCGCCTGATCACGAGCAGCGGGAAGAGGTGACAGCTTGTCAGCAGTCGCTAGATGTCGCACTCTGTCTCATCATTAATTTGTAGCTAGCTTTGTAGTTATGCCAAAACCTAGCTACACATAAAGCTGCCAAACCCGCATGAATGCTAGACATTAAGGCAGACATGAAGATTATCACCTGGAATATCCAAGCGGCCCGCACGCCCGACGGCGGCGCCGACCTCGACCGCGTCGTGTCCACGCTCACCCGTTTTTCCCACTTCGACGTGCTGTGCCTGCAAGAAGTAGCCAGCGGTTACGAATCGCGCGACGGCAGGCCGCTCGGCGACCAGTTCGCCGGCCTGGCCCTGCGCCTGCCGGGCTACAACCTGGCCTGCTGCACCGCGCTCGACACCCTCGCGCCCGACGGCGGTCGGCGCCGCCTCGGCACCATGATCTTTTCCCGCTACCGGATAGTGCAGGTACTGCGCCATTCGCTGCCCTGGCCGGCCGATCCCGAGGTGATGAGCATGCCGCGCAGCGCGCTGGAAGTCACGCTGTACACGCCGGCCGGGCTGCTGCGCGTGCTGTCGGTGCAGCTGGAATATTTTTCGCTGATCCAGCGCATGGCCCAGGTCGAGCGCCTGCGCAAGCTGCACCGCGAAGCCGTGCAGCAGGCTCGCGTGCTGCGCCCCGGTGGGCCGGAACACGGCGCCTTCGAGGCCCTGCCGCGCGCGGCGGGCGCGGTGCTGCTGGGCGACTTCAGCATGCTGCCCGATTCGCCCGAATACGCGCGCCTGCTGGCGCCCTTCCCGGATGGCACGCCGCCCCTGCGCGACGCCTGGCATGTATCCCAGCCGGGCCGGCGCCATGCGCCCACGGTCGGCCTGCACGACGACCATCCCGACGCCGGCGCGCCCTTCGCTCTTGACTTCGCTTTCGTCAGCGCCGGGCTCGCCGAGCGGGTCGGGCGCATGCGCGTGGATGCGGCGGAAACCGGGTCGGACCACCAGGCGCTGCTGCTGGAGCTGAGCTGAGTCGAACTGAGCTGAACCGCATGCGGCCGCGCCCACGGTTAGAATGTTCCTTTTGGCGGCGAACCGGACGTTTGCCGTGCGTTTTGCAAGGACATCACTTGAACTGGGATTATCCGCACCCCTTTACGTTGCCCCTGGCGCCGCGCGTCGAGGATATCGACGGGCTGAACCACACCAACAATGCCGTCTACGTGCGCTGGTGCGAACAGGTCGGCTGGGCCCACTCCGAGTCGCTCGGCCTCTCGCTCGACGATTACCGGCGCCTCGACCGCGCGATGGCGATCCGGCGCGGCGAATACGAGTACATCCTGCCGACGCTGCTGGGCGAGGAACTCACGCTGGCCACCTGGCTGGTCGGCGGCGACGGCAAGCTGTCGATGGAACGCCGCTTCCAGCTGGTGCGCAACAGCGACGGCGCCACCGTGCTGCGCGGGCGCTGGGAACTGGTGTGCATCGACATCAGCGGCGGCCGCCCGCGGCGCATGCCGCCGGCTTTCCTGGAGGCCTACATGCCGCAGGTGGTCGGCGCCAGCGGCGGCAGTTAAGAGCCTGTCTCAGTAGGCTCCAAGGCAATGCACGAGCGCGCGCCATCGACCTTGCGCGCGCTCAAAGGCAAACTTGAGCAATCCGCGCCGGGCAGCGGGGGGGACGGGCGACACTTTGCGGGTGTCTGCCTCGACAAGGAACGCCATGTCTTCCCCTTTTTCCTCCAGCGCCCGCCGCCCCGCGAACCGCCCCGCCAATCCCTTCGTTGCGGTGCTCTGCTGCGCGCTGCTGCTCGTGCAGGGTGGCTGCCGCTGGCGCGAGGGCTCGTCCGAGCAGCTGGTGATACCCGAGGTCGTGCGCACCAACCTGTACGTGGCGCCCGGCGGCTCGGACGCGAACCCCGGCACCGAGAACGAACCCTTCCGCACCATCGGCCGCGCGGCCCAGGTGGTCACGCCCGGCACCACGGTCTACGTCGCGCCGGGCCAGTACACCGGGGGCTTTCGCACCAACGTCAACGGCAGCGCCGAGGCGCGCATCATCTTCCAGTCGATCGAGCGCTGGGGCGCGAAAATCGTCCCGCCACTCGACTCGCGCACCACCAGCGCCTGGGACAACCGCGGCAGCCATGTCGACATCGTCGGCTTCGAGATCGACGGCACCCAGTACCAAAGCGGCAGCAAGTGGCTGAGCGGCATCTATAACGGCGGCTCCTACAACAGCATCCGCCACAACCACGTACACCACGTCGGCCTCGACGTCCCCTGCGAAAGCGCGGGCGGCGCCGGCATCGGCGTGGACAGCTACTACCGCGGCACCAAATCCGAAGTCATCGGCAACAATGTGCACGACATCGGCCCGCTCGACTGCCGCTTCCACCACGGCATCTACATCAGCACCGAAGGCCGGGTGCGCAACAACCTGATCTACCGGGTGGCCGGCGCCGGCATCCATTTGTGGCACGACGCCAACCGGGTCGACGTGACCGGCAACACCATTTCCACCTCGGGCACCGGGATCGTGGTTGGCGGCGGCGACTACTACCACTCGAAGGGGCCGAACGACTTTACCCAAGTGGCCAACAACATCGTGTTCGACAACAGGCACGGCATCATCGAACAGGGCGATACGGGCGAAAACAATATCTATGTGAACAACCTGGTGTTCCAGAACGCGGCGGCCGACTGGAAGTTGCCCGAGGGGCGGCGCCATGTCGGCACGGTGGCCGCCGAACCGGCCTTTGTCGAGTACAGCCGTACCGGCACACCGGATTTCCGCCTGAGCGCCCGCTCGCCGGCCATTGGCAAGGGCGTGGGCGGCGACAAGCCGGAACGGGATTTCCAGGGCAAGCCGCGCAACAAGGAGACCGGTTTCGATATCGGCGCATACCAGCATTGAGAGCCACGGCGGATTCCGGCAGCTCGTCCGGCAAATAATGCATCTCGTCTCAAAAACGTCGCTCCTGGGAGATGCCCTATCTAGAATGGCTGCATTCAAACAAACCGGGACACCGCCATGCGCCGACTCATCATTGCCGCCACCCTCACTTCGCTCGCCTTTGCCTCCCTTGCCCATGCCGAGGACCAGCAGCGTTCTGCGCCGGCCTTTACCTCGATCTACGTGAAAGGTGCGATCAACGTTACCGTCGACCGCAATGCGGCCCAGACCCTCACCGTGCGCGGCGACGGCAAGTTCATCGACAACCTGGTCAGCGAAGTCGTGGGCGGCGAGCTGCGCCTGAGCATGCGCGACGACCGCATGAAGACCACCACCCGCGGCGACGAGCGCGTGATCGTCGGCATGCCTGCGCTGCGCGCCTTTGCCGCCGAAGGCGCCGGCGAGATCCGCCTGAACGACGTGCGCGGAGAACGCTTCGACATCAACTACCGTGGCGCCGGCAGCCTGCGCGCGAGCGGCGAGGTCAAGACCTTCAGCATGAAGGCCGAGGGCGTGGGCGAGGTCGATGCCAGGGCCCTGCTCGCCGACAACGTCGACGTCAACTTCCGCGGCGTGGGCGACGTGCGCGTCCATGCCCGCAAGCGGCTCGATGCGAAAGTCCAGGGCATCGGCAGCCTCACCTATTACGGCAAGCCGCCGGTCGTGAACAAGTCGGCTTCAGGGCTGGGCAGCGTCGACGCCGGCAACTGAGCGAGCGCCACCAATACCCGGCAGCCGGCCCCGCCGGCGCACAGCGCGGCGCGCCGCGCCCTTACAGGATTTCCTGCACCTTGTCGAAAGGCCGGCACAGCCGTACGCCCTTGGGCGTGACCACGAACGGGCGTTCGATCAGGACCGGATGCGTCAGCATGGCGTCCAGCAGCGTCTCGTCGGACACGCCCGGCGCATCGAGTCCGAGTTCGGTGAACAGGCTTTCCTTGCTGCGCAGCGCCTGGCGCGGCGACAGGCCGGCTGCCGCCAGCATGGCTTGCAGTTCGGCGCGCGAAGGCGGCGTGGCCAGGTACTCGACGATGCGCGGTTCGTGGCCGGCGTCGCGGATGGCGGCCAGGGTATTGCGCGAAGTGCCGCAGCGCGGATTGTGGTAAATCGTGATATCCATAAGCTTAACGCTTGCCGGAATGGCAGCTTGAAGTAGTCATATGAGCGGCCGCATGATACCGCGTGCGCCTTGCAACAGCACATTTCTTTTTTCTTGTCACCCCTGTTCTCGCCATATAGAATCCACCCTCGGTTTTCCGGGAGGGAAGTAATTCTTGCGGGAACAGCAATCAGAAAACGGCCGGCTCGCGCACGGCACGACGGAGAAAACATGATCGACCACCTGCTGCGCCCCGCAGACCTGCCTACCTGGCGCCAACGCAGCGCCCTGCGCCTGCTCAATCTGTTCGGCTGGAAGCTGCGCCACAAGCCCCTGCCCGGACCGCACGGCATCGTCGTCGTTTATCCGCATACCTCGAACTGGGACTTCCCCATCGGCCTGCTCGGCAAGTGGGCGATGGACCTGAATTTCCGCTGGCTGGCCAAGGACTCGCTGTTCAAGGGGCCGATGGGTCCGCTCATGCGCTACTGGGGCGGCATTGCCGTCGACCGCCGTGCGCCGATGGGCGCCACCCGTTCGCTGGCGCAGAACATGCTACGTGAAAAATGGTGCTGGGTCGCCATCACGCCGGAGGGCACGCGCGACTACCGTCCGCACTGGAAGAGCGGCTTCTATCACCTGGCCGCCGCCGCCGATGTGCCGCTGCTGCTGGTCTACATGGATTACCGCACCAAGGTCCTGAGCGTGGTCGATACCGTGCGCCTGAGCGGCGACCAGGATGCCGACATGGCGGCGATTGCCGCCATCTACGAAGGCAAGCAGGCGCTGCATCCGGAACTGGCCGCGCCGATCAAGCTGGCGCCGCCGCACAACGGCCCCGACCGCAGGAAGAGCGCCTAAACTTTCAAGTAGCGAGCGCGCCCTTGCGTTCGCGCACGAACAGGGTCTTGTAGTAGATCGCCGTGGCGCGCCAGGCGCCGTCCGGCGTGGCGCAGTACTCCGGCAACTCGCCGATCTTCGTATAGCCGAGCCGCGCATACAGCGCCTCGGCATGCGATCCCGCCTCGGTATCGAGAAACAGCAGGCCGCGCTTCAGCGCCAGCGCCTGCACCTCGGCAGCCTCCATCAGCGCCGTTGCCGCCCCACCGCGGCGCGCGCCGCTGTGCACCAGCAGCTTCTGCACTTCCGCCCGGTTCAGCCCATTCGGTTTCTGGCACAGGTCGAGCTGGACCGTCCCGACCAGCACATGGTCGCGCCAGGCCACCAGCAGCACCCGCGTTCCCTCAGCCACCGCCTCGCGCACGCCGGCCCAGTAGGCAGCGGCCGCCGCCTCGTCGATCGACGCCATGAAGCCGACCGATGCGCCGTGCGCGACCGCATCGAGCAAGAGCGCACGCAATGGCGCCGCATGCGCTGCCGCGCCGGCGGCGTCGAGCATTCGAATCTGCATCATCCACATCCTCCTTAGTCGAATGGAAGAGCGTGCAGGATTCGTGCCTGCTTGTCGAGGGCGCCGGTCAGGAGTGCGCGCCCCATTCTGGTGCATTTGGCTGGCGCCTGCACTAGAAGCGGACCCCGGCGGCGAGCGCGACCACATCGCGGTCGGCCACCGGGTTGTAGTCGCCGCCCCAGGTCGGGGCCCAGGCCAGTTCCAGCAGGTAGCGCTGGCGGTATTCGAAGCGCAGCGCCGCGGTGGCGGTCTTGCGGCCCTCGTTGAGCAGGAAGTCGCCCGACCAGCCCTTGACGTCGTGCGCCAGCGCCAGGCTGGCGTTGCAGGCCAGGCCGGACAGCGAGGTCGGCAACAGGTTCGGCAGGCGCGCGTCGACGCGCAGGCGGTAGCCCCAGGCGTTGGTGCTGGCATAGCCGCGCAGGCTGCACTGGCGCGCCGCGTTTCCGGTGGTGACGTTGCAGGCGCCGTTCACCGGCCCCACCCCGAAGATATCGGCGCGGCCATAGCGGCGCACGGCCTGGTCGGGCAAGCCGGAAGCGTGCTTGCCGACCACCTCGGCCGTGGCCGCCAGCGCCACCGGCCCGGCCTGCCATTCGCGCTGCACGCCCAGCTGCAGCTGCGACATCGGATGCAGGTCGTAGCCGTGGTAGACGCCGCCCGGGGGCACGGCGTCGGCGTCGGCGCGCAGCAGGGCCGGCACCGTGGCGTTCAGGAAAGGCGGCAGCACATCGCCCGGGGCCAGCATGAAGGGCTGGCGCGGCCGGTATGAGGCTTCGCCGTACACGTTGGCCTTGCCGCGCTTGTGCTGGAAGGTGAGCGCGGTGATCGCCAGGTCCTGCGGGTACTCGGAAAAATAGGCCATGTTGCGCCCGTCCGGGTCGCCCGGGACCAGGGCCGGGCCGCCCGGCCGGGCGCTGCGGCGCAGGCTGGGCAAGGCGGTGCGCGCGTTGTAGCGCGCGTGGTACAGGCCGAAGTCGGTGGCCAGCGCCGCCGACTTCCAGCCCAGCGCGACGCCGTATTCCGGGCCGTTCACCACGGGCGTGGGCAGGCGCTTCTGGTAGGCGCCGAGCGGGATGCGGGCGCGGTCGTTCACCGGGGGCGGCCCCGACATCACCAGGTCGCAGCCCGGCGCCAGGTAATCGTTGGTGGACCACAGGCTGCCGCACAAGTCGAGCGCCGTCGGCTGGTGGCGGGTCTGATAATAGGCTTCGACGCCAAGGGCCGGCGTCAGCTCGACGCGCCCCAGCAGCATCGGCGCCGGCGCCCGCATTTCCTGGGGAATGGCGCCGGCCCTGCGCGTGGCCGGCAAGTCCCTGGGATTCAGGGCTTCGAGTCCGCCCGGCGTGATCGAGCGCTCGCCCCAGTTCAGGGACTGGCGCCCCAGACGCGCGCTGTAGCGCATGGCGCCGGCCTGGCCCGCATACTGCAGCCAGGCGTCGCCCAGCGCCACGCCGGAAAAGCGCGCCAGGCGCGCGGCGCCGTCGTCCTCCAGCGGCGCGTGCGGCGCGTAGCCGTTGATCGAATTGCCCCAGGGGAGCTTGCGGCGCTCCAGCGCTTCGTCGCGCCAGGCCTTGACGCGCACCAGCGCCGACCAGGGGCCCTGGCGCACGTCGAGGTCGAGGGTGGCTTTCCAGGCCAGCGAGGCCAGGTCGCCACGCCCGAAGTTCATGTTGCCATCGTCGCCGTTGCCGCCGCTGCCGAAGCCCTGCAGGCCGATCGCCGCGGCGTTCACGCCGGTCAGGAGCTGGGAATCGCGCGCTTCGCTACGAGCCACCGCGCCGAACATCACACGGCCGCTGAGCTTGGCGTCGACGGCCTGCGCGGATGGGCTGGCCAGCGCCAGGCCAAGCAGCGCGGCGCCGGGCAAGGCCCTGGCGCAACGGAAATCGGGCCCCAGGCCAAGACCCAGGCCTACACCGAATCGCGTCGGCCGGCTGTCGCGCCCGGACGGGTTCCGGGCCAATGTCTGGATTGCCATGGCATGACCCGGCTCAGTCGGGAAGCCAGGCCGGCGCGAACCGTCTTTCCGTCAAGGCGGCGTTGCGAAAACGCGCCGCCAGGCTGATACAGCCAAGGGTGAAGAGACAGGTCATGGCAGCCTCCATCGTTATTATTTGTATGGAAATACTGCCATAGCATTTGAGCGCTATCAATATCAATTATGATAGGTTGTTATAGGCCAGTGCGTCCCAGGCCATGGCCGTGCTCAGGAAGACACGACCGTTTAAGGCAGGCAAGAATTCGCTGTGTTTCAGGCGGTCCATGACAGGCCCCTTGACCTCGGCCAGGTGCAGCGCCACGCCCCGGCCCTTGAGCATCGCGTTCAGTCCGGTCAGCGCGAACAGGGCCGAGGTATCGACCTCGTTCACCGCCGACAGCACCAGCACCAGGTCGCGCGTGGCCGGACGCGCCGCCAGTTCGTCCTCGATGCGCGCGTTCACCGCCTCGACGTTGCCGAAGAACAGGCCGGCATCCACCCGCAGCATCAGCAGGCCTGGGGCCGTGTCGGCCGCGTAACGGGCGATGTTGCGGAAGTGCTCGGTGCCGGGAATGCGCCCCAGCACCGCGATGTGCGGACGGCTGGCGCGCCAGATCAGCGCCCCCATCGAGAGCGCCACGCCGATCACGACGCCTGCCTCGACGCCCAGCACCAGCACGCCGCCGGCGGTGGCGACCAGCGCCGCGGCGTCGGCGCGGTCGAAGCGCCAGGCGGTGCGCAGCGTGGTCGTGTCCAGCATGCCGAGCACGGCCACGATGATGGTGGCGGCCAGGGTCGGCAGCGGCATCAGGGCCAGCCAGCCGGTCGGCGCCACCAGCGCCAGGGCCAGCAGCGCCGCCGTGATCAGGCTGGCCAGCTGGGTGTTGGCGCCGGCCGTGAAGTTCACCGCCGAGCGCGAGATGCTGCCGGTGACGGGAAAGCCGCCGCTCAGCGCGCTGCCCAGGTTGGCGGCGCCGAGGCCGATCAGCTCGCGGTTGCTGTGCAGCTTCTCGGCGCGCTTCAGGGCAAGGGCCTGGGCCCCGGACATGCTGATCAGGAACACCATGAAGCCGATCAGCAGGGCCGGCTGCAGCAGCGCCTGCCAGTGCGCATGGGACACGCCGAAAGTGAACAGCGGCAGCCCGGCCGGCACCGCGCCGGTAGTGTGCACGCCCCGCGCCTGCAGCCCGAGCAGCGGCACCAGCGCGGTGGCGCCGAGCACTACGGCCATCGGCGCGAGTTTGGCGCCGATGTCGGCGCCGGCTGGCGGCACCCCGAACCGGCGCAGCAGCAGCGCCAGGTGGCTGCGCGCGAACAGCAGCAGGATCAGGGAGCCGATGCCGAGCAGCGCGCTGGGCAGGTGGACGTGCGGCAGGCTGGCGCCGAGCAGGACCGGCAGCTGGCCGAGCGCGATCACGACCGAAGAGCCGATGGTGAAGCCGCTCATCACCGGGCGCGAGAAGAAGTTGGCGATGAAGCCGATGCGCAACAGCCCGCATAGCAGCAGCACCACGCCGGCGATCAGCGCCAGCTGGGCGGCCAGCATCGTGTACAGGGGGCTGCCGGCCGCGGCCAGCGGCGCCAGGCTCGATGCCGTCATCAGCGAGATGATCGCCATCGGCCCGACCGACTGCGTGCTGCTGGTGCCGAACAGCGCGTACAGGGCCGGCGGCACGATGCTGGCGTAGATGCCGACCACCGGCGGCAAGCCCGCCACCAGCGCGTAGGCCATGCCCTGCGGGATCATCATCATCGCCACCACGATGCCGGCGCTGATGTCGCCCGGCAGCATGGCGCGCTGGTAGTGCTTCAACCAGTGCAGCATTGTGTTTCCGTTTTTAAAATCGTGTTGTGGTCGGGTGGGCGCGCGCATTCAGGTCGAAACGGCGACCGTACGGTGGGCACCCTGTGCCCATCGTACGGTCGCCACCCGGGTGAACGCGCGGGCCGACACCGGTCACGCCGTCATTGCATCGCCAGCTCGACGCAATTGCGCCCCGCCCGCTTGGCCCTGGCCAGCGCGGCGTTCACGCGCACCGTCAGCGAGTCGGCGCTTTCCTGGTCGCCGAGCTGGGCCACGCCGAGGCTGACGGTTACCTGGTCGCAGCCGGGGATCACGGTCGAGGCGATCGCCATGCGCAGTTTCTCGGCCATCTTGAGGCCGTCGATGGCGCTGGTATGCGGCGCGATCACCTGGAAATCCTCGCCGCCCGAGCGCACCACGATGTCGCTCGAACGCACCAGCTTTTGCGCCGCTTCGGCCACCGTGCGCAGGGCGATGTCGCCCACCGGGTGGCCGTAGCGGTCGTTGACTTCCTTGAAGCGGTCGATGTCGAAGGCGATCAGCGCCAGCGGCAGGCGGTAGCGCCGGGCGCGCTTGATTTCCCCTTCCAGCAGGGTTTCGCCGTGGCGCCGATTCGCCACCCCGGTCAATGCGTCGACCGTCGAGATATGGGTCAGGCGCGCCAGCAGTTCCTCGCCCTCGCGTCCCATGTCGGCCAGGCGCAGGCCGACCGCCGCCAGCGCCGCCAGGTCTTCCAGCGCCATCAGCGCGTCCTGGCTGAAGCGGCGAGGGGCGTCGAACAGCAGGCACAGCGACCCGCGCGCGCCGCCCGGCCCGCCGGCGGGTATCGGCAAGCCGAGCACCATCGCGACGCCATGCGCGCGCAGCGCCGCAGTGAGTTCCGGCTCGCCCGACTTATCCGGCGCATCGAGAAGGGCCAGGGAATTGGTGGCGGCCGCCAGCAGGCCCGGGAAGGCATGGCGCAGCGGCGACTGCAGCAGGCGCTCGCCGCGTCCCAGCACGCGCGCCAGATTGAGTTCGCGATTCGGTTCACGGTGCACACCGTGCTGGGCCTGCAGCTGTAAATCGCCGCCCGGATGCACGCAGAACAGGGCCGCGTGCACCACGCCGGGCCAGGTGCACAGCGCCTCGCACAGGCGTTCGGCCAGCGCGGCCAGGTCTTCGCCCTCGCCCAGGGCCGCCTGCACGCGGGTGCGCAGCGCGGCCAGTTGCGCGAGTTCGGCCTCGCGCGGCGTCGGCGCCGGCGCCTGCACCGGGCCGGCGGCCAGCGCCTCGTCCAGGGCCGCCTCCAGGCTGTCCTGCGCCAGCGGCGTGATGGCGTAGGCGAGCGGGCCATGCGCCATCAGCGCCGGCAGCCAGCGCGCGTTCGAGAACGGGCACAGGACCAGCACTGGCGCGCCGGCGCGAAACGCGACCAGCTGGGTAAGGCCGGCCAGGTCGAGATCCGGATCGAAGCGTTCGAGGTCGATCACCAGCAGGTCGACCGGCCCGCGCCCCAGCACCTCGAGCGCGGCCTCGGCGCCGTCGGCCAGCGCCAGGCTGGCGAAGCGGCTGCCGGCTTCGGCCTGGAACTGCGCGCGCCGCGGTGCGGCCGGGTTGACGAACAACCCGGTACGTTGGCCTTGCGGCTCGGCCTGCTGAGGCATGTTTTTCTCCTTGTCATGCATATTCGTTACGCCATGCAACTCTACGCCGTGAATTTTGACATATTCGCATACCATCGAACAGGACGTTCGCCCTTGTGTGTGGAACCGCACCGTCGCGCTGGCCGCGTGCGGCCGATACTGGCCCGGTCAAGAACCCGTTTTTAAAGGAAGCGCAATGGCCAACCAGGACGATGTAGCAAACCACCAGAAAGCAATCCAGAACCGCCAGGACCAGCTCGACGCCAGCAAGAAGGAAGAGGACAGTGGCAAGCCGGTGCAGATCGGCGCCCAGCAGCCGGTGCCGCCGATGCCCGAGCAGCACCTGGCGAAACCCGGACTGGAAGCACAGATGGCCGTCAAGCCGCGCTTCATGGCAGAAAACTACAAGGGCAGCGGCAAGCTCGAAGGCCAGGTGGCGATCGTCACCGGCGGCGACTCCGGTATCGGCCGTTCGGTGGCCGTGCTGTTCGCGCGCGAAGGCGCCGATGTCGCCGTGCTCTACCTGAACGAACACGAAGACGCCGCCGAGACCCAGCGCTGCATCGAGGCCGAAGGCCGCCGCTGCGTCACCATCGCCGGCGACGTCAAGGACATGGAATTCTGCCAGCAGGCGGTCGACGCCGTGGTAGCCGAATGGGGCCGCCTGGACGTGCTGGTGAATAACGCCGCCTTCCAGGAACACGCCAGCAGCCTGCTCGACATCACCGAGGAGCGCTTCGACGAAACCATGCGCACGAATATCTACGGCTACTTCCACATGGCGAAGGCCGCCCTGCCCTACCTGCAGCGCGGCGCCGCCATCGTGAACACCGGTTCCGTCACCGGCCTGAAAGGCTCGAAGCAGCTGCTCGACTATTCCTCGACCAAGGGCGCGATCCACGCGTTCACCATGTCGCTGGCGGCCAACCTGCTCGATAAAGGCATCCGCGTGAACTGCGTGGCGCCGGGCCCGGTGTGGACGCCGCTGAATCCGGCCGACCAGTCGCCGGACAAGATCGTCCACTTCGGCGAAAGCACCACCTATGGCCGCGCGGCCCAGCCCGAGGAGCTCTCGCCGGCCTACGTGTTCCTGGCCTCGAACGCCTGTTCGAGCTACATCACGGGCATCGTGCTGCCGGTCACCGGCAGCGTTGGCGAATAAGGAGGGTCGTATGGCACGCAGCCTGTGGAAGGGGGCGATCAGTTTCGGGCTGGTCCACATCCCGGTCGAGATGTACCCGGCGGTCGGCAGCAAGTCGCTCGACTTGTCGATGCTCGACCGGCGCGACTTCGCCCCGATCGGCTTCAAGCGCTACAACAAGGAAACCGGCAAGGAAGTGGGCTGGGACGACATCGTCAAGGGCTACGAGTATGAAACCGGCGAGTACGTGGTGCTGTCCGACGAGGACCTGCGCCGCGCGAATCCGGAAGCGACCCAGACCATCGACATCCTGGCCTTTGTCGATGCCGAGGACGTGCCGCTGCTGTACTACGACCATCCCTACTATCTCGCCCCCGGCAAGGGCGGCGACAAGGTGTACGCGCTGCTGCGCGAAACGCTGAAGGAAGTCGGCAAGATCGGCATCGCGAATGTGGTCATCCGCGTCAAGCAGCACCTGGCGGCGCTGGTCTGCATCGGCGACACCATCGTGCTGAACACCCTGCGCTACCCGGACGAGATCCGCGATACCGACGAGCTCAAGATTCCGTCGCCGAAGGCCAAGGCGGCCGTCATCAGCGCCAAGGAACTGAAGATGGCGATGGCCCTGGTCGAAGGCATGAGCGAGGACTGGAAGCCGAACCAGTACCACGACACCTACCGCGAGGACGTGCTGGCCCTGGTCAAGAAAAAGATCAAGGCCAAGCAGACCAAGACCATCACCATGCCCGACCCGGACGAGAAACCGGCGAAGACGACCAACGTCATCGACCTGGTGTCGCTGCTGCAGGCCAGCCTGGGCAAGAAGCCGGGCAAGGCGGTGGCCCGGGACGACGATGACGACGACGAACCGCCTCCGCCGAAGCGCGCGCGCAAGCCTCTTGATGAAGACGACGAGGACGACGCGCCGCCGCCGCGCCGCAAGACGGCAGCGGGTTCGGGCGAGCACGTGGCCGCCAGCGCCGACAAGCCGAAGCGCGCCGCCGCCAAGCCGGCCGCCAGGAAGGCTGCGCCGGCGAAAAAAGCCGTCGCCGCCAAGAAGACCAGCACCGCAGCCGCGCCGGCACGGCGCAGGAAGGCGGCTTGACGACACATGGATGCATTCATCGACTTCCTCCAGTGGCCCGCAATGGCGGTGAGTTTGTACGCCGCCTTCCTGATCGGCTCGCAACGCGCCGGGAAGCGGGTGTTCGGCTTCTGGATGTTCATCTTCAGCAATATCCTGTGGATCGTCTGGGGCGTGCACGACGGCGCCTGGGCCCTGATCGCGCTGCAGGTGGCGCTGATGGGCATGAACATCCGCGGCATCTGGAAAAACGACAAGGGTACGACCGATCACCGCCTGCAGGCCGGCGCCGGTAAATCGCCGGGCTGAACCGAGGCATTTTTCACGCGGCAATGACCGCTCACTCAAGGAGAATTACTATGCGCAAGATGATCATGATGGCGATTGCCGGCTTTATCTGGAAGAAAATCCAGACCCGTATGAACCGCCAGGGCAGCGCCCCGGTCCGCCGCTACTGAACAAGCGGCGCAACCCCGGCGCAGCCCGCGAGCGCGGGTTTTCAGCAGTGACAATCCGATAGAAATCCAGCCCATCCGTTCTGCTAGGATGGGCTTTTTGTTGATCGGACAAGCCATGCTGCCTCGCCTGCTCGCCGCCATGCTGCTCACCATCGCGCTCCCGGCCGTGCACGCCGCTACCGAGTGCGGCGTCAAGTGCATCCAATTCATCGAGCAAGCCCATGCGCACGAGGTGAAAGCCGAGTACGAGCAGGCCCTCGATGCCTTCGCAGCTGCGCACAAGGCGGCCCCCGAGGCGTCCCAGCCGCTGGCCTTCATGGCCGCGATGCTGCAGCGGGTGTCGAAACTGGCGCCATCGCCCGACCCCGGCAACAGCCGCGGGCGCGCCAGCGCCGCGGCCCGGCAGGCGTTGCAGCGCGATCCCGAGGACCCGATCGCATTCGAAGCCTTGCGCCTGCTCGACGACGATGGCCCCTCGCCGCTGCGTGAGCCGAACCCGGCCGCCGCCAAGGTGCTGCACGAGGCCGAACGCCTGTTCGCCGAACGCAGCCTGCCCGCCGCACTGAAGAAATACTAGGAAGCCATGCTGCTCGATCCGGCCGCGTCGTACGCCTGGCTGGGCGCGGGCGATTGCCATTACCTGCAGGGTGATTGGGCCGAGGCCGCGACACTGTTCCGCCGCGCGGCCGAAATCGAACCGCGCAATGCCCAGGCCTGGCGCTACCTGTCGGACGCCCTGCTCGCCCAGGGCAAGGGCAACGCTGCCGAAGATGCCATCCTGGCGGCCATCGCCGCCGATCCCGGACAGCGCACCAGTTGGGCCAAGCTGGCGCTGATGCGCCGCAGCGCCGGCATCCCGCTGCGGCCGCTGCGGCTGCAGCGCGGCGTCACGGTCACGCTCGGAACCGATGGCAAGCACGAGGCCGCCGTCGACAAGAAGCTGCTCGCACCGGACGCCGGTGGCGATTTCGCCTTCCAGCTCGCGCTTGGCCTGGCCGAGATCGAGGCGGACAAGCGCACCGGCGCCGACAAGAAGCCGCCTTTCGAGCAGACGCTGGGCGCATGGCAGGCGGCCTTTCTCATGTTTACCGAAGCCGGCGAAGCAGCGGCCAAGTCACCAGACAACGCATCGGCTAAATCACAGGCCAGATCCTTGCGCGATCCGGCCCTGCGCCAGCTCCAGGCCATGGCCAGGGACGGCCAGCTGGAGCCGGCAATCCTGATCCTGATGTTCCGCCAATCGTATCGCCCCGCGCTGGAACAATGGGTCGCCGCCAACCCAGGCGGCGTGCGCGCCTTTATCGACCGCTATGGCATCCAGCCATAGACTGAACACTATCAGAATTTATCATCTATTATGTAAAATCTATCGCTTGAATCAAATCAATCAAATTTATCTTTTACTCAGCAGTAATTAGAATCTCCTTCATCAAATGACGCAGTTTAGACAAGGAGATCGCATGAACCGCCCACGCCTGACCACCGCTTCCGGTATCCCAATCGCAGACAACCAGAATTCCCTGAGCGCCGGCTCGCGTGGGCCGCTGTTGCTGCAAGACTTCCACCTGATCGAGAAGCTGCAGCACTTCAACCGCGAGCGCATTCCCGAGCGCGTGGTCCACGCCAAGGGTTCGGGCGCGTACGGCACCTTCACGGTCACGCACGACATCAGCGCCTTCACTAAAGCGAAACTGTTCGCCGCAGTCGGCAAGCAGACCGAGACCTTCCTGCGCTTCTCGACCGTCGGTGGCGAAAAGGGCAGCGCCGACACCGAGCGCGATCCGCGCGGCTTCGCCCTGCGCTTCTATACCGAGGAAGGCAACTGGGACCTGGTGGGCAACAACACGCCGGTGTTCTTCCTGAAGGACCCGATCAAGTTCCCCGACTTCATCCACACCCAGAAGCGCCAGCCCGACAGCAACCTGAAGTCGGCCAACATGATGTTCGACTTCTGGAGCCGCGCCCCGGAAAGCCTGCACCAGGTGACGATCCTGTTCTCGGATCGCGGCACGCCGGACGGCTACCGCCACATGGACGGCTTCGGCAGCCACACCTATAGCCTGATCAACGAAGACGGCCAGCGCACCTACGTGAAATGGCACTTCAAGACGCGCCAGGGCATCAGGAACCTGAGCAGTGCCGAGGCCGTGCGCATCGCCGGCAGCGACCCCGACCACGCACAGCGCGATCTGTTCGAGGCGATTGCCGCCGGCGACTATCCGCAGTGGGACGTCAAAGTGCAGCTGGCCACCCAGGAGCAGCTCGACGACTGGGAAGCGCGCACCGGCTGGAACCCGTTCGATCTCACCAAGGTGTGGCCGCATGGCGACTTCCCGCTGCGGCAGGTGGGCGTGCTGGAACTGAACCGCAACCCGCGCAACTACCACATGGAGGTCGAGCAGGCCGCCTTCTCGCCGGCCAATGTGCCGCCGGGGATGGGCTACTCGCCGGACAAGATGCTGCAGGGCCGCCTGTTCGCCTACCACGACGCCCAACTGTACCGCGTCGGCACCAACCACCAGCACCTGCCGGTGAATGCCCCGCGCTGCCCTTTCCACAACCAGCAGCGCGACGGCGCGATGGCGATCGCCGACGTCGGCGCCGCCCCGATCTACGACCCGGTCGACCCGGTCGGCAAGGGTGCGCTCGGCATGGGCCATGGCGAACATGAACTGCCGCTGTACGGCAACGCCGGCCGCTTCGACTTCCGCGGCCAGGAAGACGACACCACCCAGCCGGGCAACCTGTTCCGCCTGATGTCGGGCGAGCAGCAGCAGAACCTGTTCGACAACCTGGCCGGTCCGCTGAGCCAGGTCACCGACGACATCCTGGCACGCCAGCTGCGCCAGTTCGACGGGGCCGACCCGGCTTACGGCCGCGGCGTGCGCGCCGCCCTCAAGGCGCGCGGCCGCAACGTCGACTGACCGACAGCGGCCGATAGGCCGAAGGCGCCCTCTGCGGCGCCTTTTCTTTTCCGTTCAACGTCCTGCCAGCGGCGCAGACGTCACCGTGATCCGGGCCAGGCCCATTTCCGGCACATAGCTCATCAACATGTCGTCGCCGGCGGGACCGCGGTTGAATTCCATTGTCACCTTGTTGTCGCTGGATACGAACCTGTAGGGCGCTACGGCATACAGCCGCAGCTTCGTGTCGTGGTCGATGGTGGCGTCGATGTGGCGCGATGCGGTATGCACCTTCAGGTAGCTGCCGTTCGACAAGCCATAGGCGCCGGTAATCTGCCGGGCCTGGTCGTCGCGGATACGCATTGCGTTGACCGGCGCCCTCACCTGCACCGACGAGATCGCATCGCTGGGGACTGGCGCAGCGCCAGGTGTCTGCGCATGGACGCCTGCCGCCGCCAACAGGGATGCGCTTGCAATGAACAGTGAAACTCGCATGATGGCTCCTCCTTGGGCCGGGTGTGCTTGTCCGGGCAGGATTGCGCGGATACGCCACGCGGCTAACTCAGTCTAGGGCGGCCATATCCGATGGCAAGCGCAGCCGGTCGCAGCATCACCAAACAATCTCGATTGGCCTGCGCTCGGATCGATGCGGCATAAGGAAGGCAGCCTCTGCCACGTCGCCGGCACCCTCAGCGCATTGCCTGAATGCAAAACCGGGGCTACACTCGTCTTTTTACCGACGAAGACACTGCCCGATGCGCGCCGCCAAACCGATCCGCTATGCCGGACGAATCACGACCTGGAAAGATGATCAGGGTTTCGGCTTCATCACGCCGAACGGCGGCGGGGCCACCGTCTTCGTCCACATCAGCGCGTTCGCAGGACAACGCACGCGCCCGGCCGGCAACGAGATCGTGACCTACGAACTGACGGCCAACGAGCGCGGACAGCCGCGCGCCGGCAAGGTCGCGTTCCATCGCGCAGGGGCCGGACGCCGCCAGGCAGCTGCGGGCGGCCTGGCGCGGCCGCTGCTGGCCTGCGGCTTTTTCGGCGCGCTCGCCCTGTTCGTGGCAGTTGGCCGCTTGCCTGCCTGGGCAGTGGCCGTGTATGCCGGCATCAGCGTGCTGACTTTCCTCGCCTATGCACGCGACAAGGCCGCGGCGCGCAGGGCTCAACGGCGCACCAGCGAGCGCGACCTGCACATGCTCGGCCTGGCCGGCGGCTGGCCCGGCGCCCTGCTGGCCCAGCACCTGCTCCGGCACAAATCGTCGAAGCCAGGCTTCCAGCCCGGCCTGTGGTTCACCGTCTTGGCCAACTGCGTGGCGCTTGGCTGGTTCATGAGCACGAGAGGGATGGCCTGAGCAGCCCCGCATGCAGGACCGGCCGCCGCGCAAGCGGGGCGGCGCAGGCGGAAGGCGCGGTATCTCGGGCGCGCTCGACTGCATATTCGTGGCGCGTGACCGCAACAGACAGACCATCGATGCCGGCGCCGGGTGCGGCGCCGTCAACAAAGCCCGGCTGGAGCGCCACCTGCTATGGTTGATGCCCTTTCACGGCGTCGCGTCGCGTTACCTGCCGAACTACCTGGGCTGGCGCCGGATGCTCGATGGCGGCAAGATTGCTTCTGCCGATCAATTGCTTCGCCTTGCAATCGAAACCATCCATATCAAACGGTGACAGCGCCAACGAAAAAAGCCGGGCACGCATGCCCGGCTTTCCATCACCCGCATGGCGGGCGTGCTTATTCCTTCAGGGCCGCAGCCAGCGCGGCGATGTTGCCTGCATCGGCGCCGACGGCCTTGACCAGGCGCTTGCCGTAGTCGGCGTCGGCCTTCCAGAAGTGCGACAGCATGGTGTTCAGGCTGTCGGCATTTTTCACCATCTTCAGGTCGCCCGACAGGTTGGCGATCAGGTCGTCGCGGTCCTGGCTGCTCAGCGAACGGTAGAACTCACCCGCCTGGCGGAAGTTCAGCGTCCTGGCGATGCGGGCCTGCTGGGTGCTGCCGCTCAGGGGCAGCGCGCTGCTGCGGGCGTTCGCGTCTTCCTTCAGCGGCGCCAGGCGGCTCGGCTCGTAGTTGACGATGCCCTTGCGGTTGCCGGAGCTGGCGGCGCCGTCGATGTGATTGTTGTTCACGGCCACCAGCGGCTTGTTGATCGGCAGCGACTGGAAGTTGGCGCCCAGGCGGTGGTGCTGGGTGTCGATGTACGAGAACAGGCGACCCTGCAGCATGCGGTCTTCCGAAGCCTCGATGCCCGGCACCAGGTTACCCGGAGCCATGGCCACCTGCTCGGTCGACTCGAAGACATTGTCCGGTACGCGGTTCAGCACCATGGTGCCGACCTTGCGCTCGGGCACGCCCGGCCAGATCTTGGTGGCGTCCAGCGGGTCGAAGTCGAACTTGGCGAGCTCGTCGGGTTTGAGCACCTGCACCGTCAGGTCCCACGACGGGAACTTGCCGGCGTTGATGGCGCCGTACAGATCGACCGTGGCGTGGCTGGTGCTCTTGCCCTGCACCACGGGAATCTCTTGCGGACGCAGGTTGCGCTCGCCCTGCTTCGACTTCCAGGCGAACTTGGCGTACACGTAGTCGCCGCGCGCATTCACCAGCTTGAGCGCGTGCACGCTGCTGCCGTTCATTTCGCGGTAGGTCGCCGGCGTGCCGTAGTTCGAATACACGCGGGTCAGCATGGCGGTCGCTTCCGGCACGTGCGAGAAGAAGTCGAACACGCGTTCCGGCTCCTGCACGTTCGAAACCGGCGACGGCTTCAGCGCGTGGATCATGTCCGGGAACTTGATGGCGTCGCGGATGAAGAAGATCGGCAGGTTATTGCCGACCAGGTCCCAGTTGCCCTCTTGCGTATAGAACTTGGTGGCGAAGCCGCGCGGATCGCGCGTGGTCTCGGCGCCGGAACGGCCCGGGATCACGGTCGAAAAGCGCACGAACACCGGCGTCTTGGTGTTCTTGGCGAACAGCTTTGCCTTGCTCAGGTCCGACAGATCGTCGGTGGCAATGAACTCGCCGTGGGCGCCGGTGCCGGTCGCGTGCACCACGCGCTCGGGAATGCGCTCGCGGTCGAAGCGCTGCAGCTTTTGCACCAGGTGCACGTCTTGCAGCAGGGTCGGGCCATTCGGGCCGGCGGTCTGGCTGTTCTGGTTGTCGCCGACCGGGGCGCCATTGTCCTTGGTCAGGGTCTGGGCCTGCGCGCCCTGCGTGAGGGCGATGACGCCGGATGCCAGCGTCAGCGCGCACAGCGCAATCCGGCCGAGGGACGGGGAAGTCATTTTCATAGCTACTACCTATCAACATTACTTTTTGGATAGTTATCCTAACCGCAATGCTGGCATAGTAGAAATTAATTATCCCTATGCCTACGATAGTTAAAGCCGACTACCAGCTCATCCTTTATAGCCCATCTGTTTCATGGCCGCCGTCAGCGTCTTCGCCGTCTTGGCATAACCGGCCCAGGGCTCGTTGCCGCGGTCCAGACGCGTGTGCGCGTTGGCCACGGTCCACTGGTCGCCCGACTTCAGGCCCGCCAGCTCGTCCCAGGCCAGCGGCACCGAGATGCCCAGTCCCGGACGGGTGCGCGCAGCCCAGGCGCAGACCGTGGTCGCGCCCTTTGCGTTGCGAAGGTAGTCGATGAAGACCTTGCCGACCCTGTTTTTCGCCCCGCTCTTGAAGGCGAAGCGGTCCGGCAAGGTCGTCGCCAGGTGCTTGACGATGGCTTGCGAGAAGCCCTTTACCGTGTCCCAGTCCTTGCCGCCCTTGATCGGCACCACCACGTGCAGGCCCTTGCCGCCGCTGGTCTTCAGGAAGTTCGACAGGCCGAGTTCGTCGAGGAAGGCGTGCATCAGCTGGGCCGCCTCCTGCATCGTGTGCCATGCCACGCCCTCGCCCGGGTCGAGGTCGAACACCATGCGGTCGGGCTTGTCGTAGGCCCTGGCGGTGGCGTTCTGGGTGTGGATCTCGACCACGTTGAACTGCGTCGCCGACAGGATGCCCTCGACGCTGGCAATCGTCAGCATCGGCGGATGGTCGGGGTCGAGCGCGGGGTCCATGTTTTCGACGCCTGGCATCTTCCCGGTATCGGCATGCTTCTGGAAGAACAGCTCGCCGCCCACGCCGGCCGGCGCGCGCACCAGCGATACCGGACGGCCTTTCAGGTGTTCCATCATCAGCTCGCCGACCAGCGCGTAGTAGCGCACCAGTTCGAGTTTGGTGATGCCGCTCTTCGCATCCATCACGCGCTCGCCGTGCGTCACCTTCAGCGTGGCCGGCAGCTTGCCGGCCGGGGCCACCGGTTCCGGTGCGCTGTCGGGCACCGCAGCGGGCGCCACATCCGAACTCACTTCGGATGCCACTTCGTCGATCGGCTTGGCGACCTCGCGCGTGATGCCCTGCGCCGGCTTGTCGCTGCGCAGGCCCTGGAAGACAGGGTGGCGCACCGCGCCGGCGCTCGTCCATTCCGAGAAGCTGACCTCGGCGATCAGCTCGGGCTTCACCCAATGGTGCTTGCGGCCGGCCACCGAGCGCGGCGGGAAGGGGCTCTTGTCGGTATCGAGCGCCTTCAACTTGGCGCTGACGTCGCGCAGGCTCTCGGCATTGAAGCCGCTGCCGACATTCCCCGCATAGCGCAGCACGCCGTCCTTGTCGTAGGTGCCCAGCAGCAGCGCGCCGACGCCGGTGCGCGAACCCTTGGGATCGGTGTAGCCGCCGATCACGAATTCCTGGCGCTGGCCGCACTTCAGCTTGATCCATTCCGGCGAGCGGCGCGACACGTAATGCGAGTCGCGCCGCTTGCCGATCACGCCTTCCAGGCCGATCTTGCAGGCCGCGATCACCAGGCCTTCCGGGTCGTTGCCGAACTCGGCGGAAAAGCGCACCGTCTCCGACGGCTTGGCCTGGATCAGCGCCCCTTCCAGCAGCGCGCGGCGGTCGACCAGCGCCACCTCGCGCAAATCGTAGCCGCCGAGATAAGGCGCGTCGAACAGGAAGTAGACGATCTGGGTGGCGTTGCTGCCGTCGAAGGCGAGCTGCAGCATGCCGAAGTTCGGGCGGCCGTTGGCGTCGTGGACGACGATCTCGCCGTCGTACCAGCCGCCCGGCAGGCCCATGCGTGCGATTTCCTGTTGCAGCGGGGCCAGCTTCTCGGTCCAGTCGTTGTTGTTGCGGGTGATCAGGCGGACGTCACCGTTCTCGATGCGGGTCAGCATGCGGTAGCCGTCGAACTTGACCTCGAACACCCAGTTTTCCGGGTCGGTCGGCGCGCCGTCGACCAGGGTGGCGAGTTCGGGCGCGAATTCCTTTGGCAGCGCCGCTTCGACCGCGCCTGCGGGCACACTCGGGTCCTGGGCGACGTCGGACCTGGTGCTGCGCTTGGCTGCCGCCTTCGTGGCGCGCTTGGCTGCCGGCTTCGCTGCGATCTTCTCTACCGCTTCCTCGGCAGCGGCGTCGGCCTTGGCCTTGACGGCGCGGCCGTTCTTACTGGCTTTCGCCTTGGCCGGAACCTTGGCGCGGCTGCCTGGCATCGGCAAATCCTTGACGCTGTCGGGCATCTCGTCGATTACCGAAAACTCGGCGGCGGGCCGGGCGTAGTCGTCCTTTTCCTTGATCAGGAGCCAGGGCTCCTGCTTTTCGCCGCGCCCTTTCATGCGCACCAGCACCCATCGGCCGTGCATCTTGTGGCCGTGCAGCTGGAACTTGAGGTTGCCGCTGCGGTAGCCCGCGTGCGGGTCGCCCTCGGGTTCCCAGGTGCCCTTGTCCCAGACGATGACCTTGCCGGCGCCGTACTGCTTTTCGGGGATCGTGCCTTCAAAATCGGAATAGGAAATCGGGTGGTCCTCGACGTGCACGGCCATGCGCTTGTCGTGGGTGTCGTAGCTGGGGCCTTTCGGCACGGCCCAGCTTTTCATGACCCCGTCGAGCTCGATCCGGAAATCGTAGTGGAGCCGGCTGGCCCAGTGCTTCTGGATGACGAAGGTGAGCGCGTCCTTCCCCGGCAGGCCGCCTTCGGCAGGCTCGGAAGTGATGGAAAAATCGCGCTTGGATTTGTAGACTTTCAGCGAGTCTGGCATGGCCCTCTCCTGCAACACGGCGATGCAGCCAGTCTAGGCGCGGCAGGCCGGCGCGACTGTTCGGCAGCTAACCGTGAACCTGCGCCATGGCTGTTTGTAACGGGATGTAATCCCTGTCAACGTTGTCGGACCGGACCGCGTTAAGGGCTCAGTAACGCCGGACAATGACCGACGGGACGCCTACACTTTTCCACTACTAAAGGAAAGCACACCATGAGCAAAATCGTCGCTACCCTGATCGCTGGCCTGTTCGCTACCTCGGCTTTCGCCCAGAGCACCGCCACCCAGGCAAGCACCCCGGCCACCAAGGCCGAGGCCAAGGAAGCCAAGGATGTCGCAAAGGCCGATGCCAAGGTAGAAAAGGCCCAGGCCGAAGCCAAGTCGGACGTCGCCGAAGCCAAGGCCGACGCCGCCAAGAAGAAAGCCAAGGCCGAGAAAAAGGCCACCAAGGAAAAAGCCGAGGCCAAGGCCGACGCTGCGGAGCACAAAGCTGACGCTGCCGACCACAAGGCCAGCACCACCGCTTCCACCAAATAAGGCCGCTCGAGCCCCCCTCCATATACCGCCAAAAAAGACAGGGTTCGCCCTGTCTTTTTTTCGCCTGCGGGTCTGCCATGCAAGCCGCATACGCCGCGGCTTGCTCTACAATGAAGCTTCCCTTTCGACCGAGAGCGCCATGCACAAGATCGTCTTCCTCGACCGCGACAGCCTGATCGCCCAGGTCCGCCGGCCCGCCTTTCCGCACGACTGGCAGGATCATGCGGCCACCGCGCCGGACCAGGTAGTCGAGCGCCTGCGCGGCGCCAGCATCGCCATCACCAACAAGGTGCCGCTGCGGGCCGAAGCCATTGCCCAGCTGCCGGAGCTGAAGATGGTGGCGGTGGCCGCGACCGGCACCGACAATGTCGACCTGGCAGCCTGCCGCGCGCGCGGCATTGTGGTCAGCAATATCCGCGATTACTCGGTGGTGTCGGTGCCCGAGCACTGCTTTACCCTGATGCTGGCCCTGCGCCGCAACCTGCGCGCCTATGTGGCCGACGTCGAGGCCGGGCGCTGGGAGCATTCGAGCCGCTTCTGCCTGCTGGACCACCCGATCGGCGACCTCTCAGGCAGCCGGCTCGGCATCGTCGGCTATGGCGCGCTGGGGCGGCGCGTGGCGCAGATCGGGCGCGCATTCGGGATGGAGGTGTGCGTGACGTCGCGCTCGCCGGTCGACGAGCCGGACGTGACGCCGATGCCGCTGGACGAACTGCTGGCCAGCTGCGACGTGATCAGCCTGCATTTGCCGCTGAACGAGCAGACGCGGCACATGATCGGCGCGCGCGAGCTGGGGCTGATGAAGCCGACCGGGCTCTTGATCAATACCGCGCGCGGCGGGTTGGTGGACGAGGCGGCGCTGGCCGAGGCGCTGATGCGGCGCACCATCGGCGGGGCCGGGTTCGACGTGCTGAGCAAGGAGCCGCCGGGGCAGGACAATCCGCTGCTGGGGCTGCGGCTGCCCAACTTTATTCTCACGCCGCATGTGGCGTGGGCGAGTGGCGGGGCGATGCAGACGCTGGCGGATATGTTGGTGGGGAATGTCGAGGCGTGGGAGGCGGGACGGCCGGCGAATGTGGTGTGATTCGCCGATGATCGGCCGGTGAGATGGTGGGTTCGAGAACCCACCCTACCCGCGTAGGGTGGGTACTTGTACCCACCATTGCGACACCAGCACATCGAAACGCGTCAATACGTCCCCGGCAGGAGAATATTCCTGTCCACATGCGTCACATCGCGCAAGCCGCAAAACGCCATCGTCAAATCCAGCTCGTTGCGGATGATCTCCAGGCACCTTGCCACCCCCGCCTCCCCCATCGCCCCCAGCCCGTACAGGAAGGGCCGGCCAATGTAGACGCCCTTGGCCCCCAGCGCCAGCGCGCGAATCACGTCCTGGCCCGAGCGGATGCCGCCGTCCATGTGCACCTCGATCTCTTTGCCGACCGCATCCACGATTCCCGGCAGCGCCCCGATGCTCGACTGCGCGCCGTCGAGCTGGCGCCCGCCATGGTTCGAGACGATCAGCGCATCCGCCCCGCTCTCCACGCACAGGCGCGCATCCTCGTTGTCCATGATGCCCTTGATGATCAGCTTGCCGCCCCAGCGGTTCTTGATCCACTCCACGTCGCGCCAGCTCAGCGCCGGATCGAACTGCTGCGAGGTCCAGGACGACAGCGAACTCATGTCCGACACGCTCTTCGCATGGCCGACGATGTTGCCGAAGTGGCGGCGCGGCGTGCGCAGCATGTTCAGGCACCAGCGCGGCTTGGTCGCCAGGTTCATCATGTTCGGGATCGTCAGCTTCGGCGGCGCCGTCATGCCGTTGCGGATGTCCTTGTGGCGCTGGCCCAGCACCTGCAAATCCAGCGTCAGCACCAGCGCCGAGCAATTCGCCGCTTTCGCGCGGTCGATCAGGCGCTCGATGAAATCGCGGTCCTTCATCACGTACAGCTGGAACCAGAACGGTTTTTTGGTGCGCGCCGCCACGTCCTCGATCGAGCAGATGCTCATGGTCGACAGCGTGAACGGCACGCCGATCTTCTCGGCCGCGCGCGCCGCCAGGATCTCGCCGTCGGCATGCTGCATGCCGGTCAGCCCGGTCGGCGCCAGGGCCACCGGCATCGCCACTTCCTGCCCTATCATCGTGCTCTTGAGGCTGCGGTCGACCAGGTTGACGGCCACGCGCTGGCGGAACTTGATGGCGGCGAAGTCCGTCTCGTTGGCGCGGTAGGTCGACTCGGTCCAGGAGCCGGCGTCCGCGTAGTCGTAGAACATGCGCGGCACGCGCCGCTTGGCCAGGACGCGCAAGTCTTCGATGGTCGTGATGATACTCATGCGTGCAGTTTCCTCTCGTCGGTGGAATGGGAAGCAGGTTGTGTCGGCGGGCGCGCCTCGGCCGCCAGCAGCGGCAGCGCGAGGATGAAGACGGTGCCCTCGCCCGGCGTGCTCTCGACCCGGATCGAGCCGCCCAGCAGCGAGGTCACGATGGTGTGCGCGATGTTCAGGCCCAGGCCGGTGCCGCCCTGGCCCATGCGCGTGGTGAAGAAGGGGTCGAACACGCGCGCCAGGTGCTCGGGTGCGATGCCGCGGCCGTCGTCGGCGAAGCGCAGCTCGATCCAGGCGGCGTCGAGCTGGCGCGCCGACAGGCGCATCTGCCCGCCGGGCCGCTCGAAGGCATGCAGCAGCGCGTTGTTGACGAAATTGATCATCACCTGGCCGAAGGGGCCGGGGTAGCTGTCCATCACGATCCCGTCCGGCACCTCGATGACCAGGCTGTGGCCGGCCATGCGCACCGTGTTCATCACGGTAGCCAGGATTTCCTGGCAGGCGCGCCCCAACTCAAAACGGCGGCGCTGGGCGCTGGCCTGGTCGACCGACACCTGGCGGAAACTGTTTACCAGTTCGGCCGCCTGGTGCAGGCTGCGCATGATCAGCTCCGAGGCTTCGCGCGTGGCGCCGATGTAGGCCGACAGCTCCGAACGGCGCAGCCCCGCCCCGTCCAGCGCGGCGTGGACGGCGGCCGTCCTGTCGTGCAGGGTGCTGGCCATCAGCAGGCTGTTGCCGATCGGCGTATTCAGTTCGTGCGCCACGCCGGCCACCAGCGAGCCGAGCGAGGCCAGCTTTTCCTGGGCCGCCAGCTGGGTTTGCGCATCCTTCAGCTGGCGGTAGGCCTGGGCATTGTCCAGCGCCACGCCGACGTAGGCGGCCAGCGTGCGCAGCATGTCGAGGTGCACGCGCTGGTAGGCGCCGCGCGCATAGCTCTGCACCGCCAGCGCCCCGAGCACGCGCTGGCCCACCGCCACCGGCAGGAACAACAGGGAGCATGGCAGCGCGCGCGGCGCCAGGTCGCCGTCCGCGCCAGGCAGCGCGCTTTCCGCCACCGCTTGCGGCGTGACGCCCGGCAGGTAGCGCCCGGATTCCCGCTCCAGGTCGTTGACGAAGACTTCGCGCCCGTGCTCGATGCTCCAGGCGGCCAGCGAGGCCGGATCGCGCCGCGCGCGCACCGAGGGGCCGCAGCGGCGGCCATCGACCACCGCATACGGAATGTCGAGCGCGCCCTCGCCTTCGCCATCGCCGCGCGCCACGACCACCGCGAACACCGGCGCGTCCATCAGCACCTGCACGTGCTCGTGCAGGGTGTCCATGATGGCCTCGATGTCGAGGTTCGCGGTCAGGCGCCGGCCGATGTCGGACAGCAGCGCGATGTTGCGGCGCGCCTGGTCGGCGGCGTCCTTCTGCTGCTCGGCCTCGCGCTTGCGCCGCTCGGCCGCGTCCTTTTGCAGCAGCAGCTCGGCGGTGCGCGCATTCACCTGGCGCTCGAGCCAGCCCTTTTGCTGGACCAGCGCGCGGATGCGGTAGCGGTAGGCGGCCAGCCCCGCCGCGCCCAGCAGCGCCAGCGCCAGCAGGCGGAACCACCAGGTCTTCCACCAGGGCGGCGTGATAGTGATCGCCAGCGACGCCGGCGCCTCGCTCCAGACGCCGTCCTTGTTACTGGCGCGCACGCGGAAGACGTAATCGCCGGCGTCCAGGTTGGTGTAGCTGGCAAAGCGTTTACCGGCATCGGTCTCGACCCAGGCTTCGTCGAACCCTTCGAGCCGGTAGGCATAGCGGTTGCTGCCCGGCGCCGCGTAGTGCAGCGCCGCGAATTCGAGCGCGAACACCGAGTCTCGCGACGGCAGCGTCACCGCCCCCTGAGGCAGCGCGCGCGGCTTGTTGAACACCGTGAAGCCGGTGACGCGCACCACGGGCGGATACGGATTGTCGCGGATCGCATCGGGCTGGAAGGAATTCATGCCGGTCACGCCGCCGAAATGCAGCTGCCCGTCCGGCCCGCGCGCGGCCGAACCGACGAAATAACTGCCGTCGATCAGGCCATCCTTGGCGGTGTAGTGCTTGTACTGGCCAGTGACCGGGTCGACGCGCGACAAACCGATGGTGGTGCTGGCCCACAGGCGCCCGGCGCCGTCTTCCAGCACCGCGCCGATCGGCATCGCCTGGCCGGTATCGGTAATCGTGAAATGGCGGAACACCGGCTTGCCGCCGGGGCCACGCTCCATGCGGTGCAGGCCGCCCGCGGTGCCGAGCCACAGCTCGCCTTTGCTACTCACCATCACGTCGTGGATGCGGTCGTGGCGCAGGCTGTCGGGGTCGGCGTCGTCATGGCGGTAGTGGGTGAAGCGATTCGTGGCGCGGTCGAAGCGGTCGAGGCCATTGTCGGTGCCGACCCACAGGATGCCGTCCTTGTCCTCGGCCATGGAGAACACGCGGTTGTCGCCCAGGCTTGCCGGGTCCGCCGGGTCGTGGCGCCAGGAGCGGCGCACCTTCAGGTCGGGGCCGAGCAGATACAGGCCGGCGCGCGACACCACCCAGGTGGCGCCGTCGCGCGTTTTCATCACCGCCTGGACCAGCGCGGCATTCCCGTCCGGGCCCAGGTCGACGCGGTGGAAGTTGCCGCCGGCTTCAAGGCTCCAGGCCAGGCCGGCCGGCGTGCCGGCCCACAGGCGGCCGTCGACAATCGACAGGCTGTGCACGGCGTCGCTCGGCAGCGAGCGCGGATTGCCGGCCTCGTGGCGCAGCGCACGCGTGCGGCCGCTGGCCGGGTCGAACAGCACCAGGCCACCGCCCGAGGTGCCGATCCACAGCTCGCCGTTGGCGCGCGCGGCGATGTCGCGTACCTTCTTGTAGCCGTTCTGGTAGCCGCTCTCGGGTTCGTAGCTGAAGTGCGAGAAGCCGCCGCTGGCCAGGTCGGTGCGGCTGACGCCGCCGAAGCGGGTGCCGACCCAGAGCGTGCCGGTGCGGTCAATGCGTACCGCCGCCACCTGGTTGTCGGACAGGCTGTGCTGGTCGAGCGCGCGGTTGCGGTAGGACACGAAGCGCCCGCTGGTGGGTTCGCGCCACTTCAGGCCGTCGAACTCGGTGCCGGCCCAGAGCGTGCCGCCGGCGTCGATGTACAGCGCCAGCACGCGCAAATCGCCCATGCCTTCGTCCGCGCCGACCGCGCGCCGCTGCGGCTCACCCCCACCCTCGCCGGGGCGCCACTCCTCGATGCCGGCGTCGGTGCCGACCCACAGGGTGTCGCGCGGGCCCATGGCCAGCGCCGTCACGCGGGCGCGGCGCGGGTCGCCGTTCAGGGGAGCGAAGTAGACCAGCCGGTCCGCGCCCGGCGCCAGGCGCGCAACGCCCTCCAGGGTCCCGACCCAGAGCGCACCCTGGGCGTCGAAAGCCAGCGCATTCACGATGTGGTCGCCCGTGGTGCCGAGGCGGCTGCCGGGCTGGCGAATGGTGGTGAAGCTGCCCGTGCGCGGATCGAAGCGTTTCAGGCCATCGCTGGTGCCGAGCCAGAGCATGCCGTGGCGGTCGACAGCAATCGCATTCACGCTGCGGTTGGCGCGCTCGCCGGTGCCGGTTTCGAGCAGGGTGTAGCGCACGAACTTGCCGCTGGCCGGATCGAGGCGCGCCAACCCGCCCTTGGTGCCGAACCAGAGCCGCCCTTCGGCATCTTCGAGCGAGGCGTTGACGTAGCCGTCGGGCAGCGATGCCTGGTCGCGCGGGTCGTTGCGGTAAGCGGTGATGCGGTAGCCGTCGTAGCGGTTCAGGCCAGCCTGGGTGCCGAACCACATGAAGCCCTGGCGGTCCTGCAGGATGGTGAGCACCGATTCCTGGGTCAGGCCGTGCTCGATGGACAGGCGTTCGAAACGCAGGTTGCGTGGTGCGGCGGCGTTGGCTGCATTGGCGAAGATGCTCGCCAGCAGCAGGCAGGCGATTGCGCGCAAGGCGCCACGCCATGTGGTGAACCCCAGCATAAGTATCAGTATCCGAAACAGATGCGATCAATCTACCAGATGCCGCCAGAGAGTTGTAATAAATTAAGACTTCCCCGATGGGGATGCCGCTGCTATAATGCGTGCANATGTGGTGAACCCCAGCATAAGTATCAGTATCCGAAACAGATGCGATCAATCTACCAGATGCCGCCAGAGAGTTGTAATAAATTAAGACTTCCCCGATGGGGATGCCGCTGCTATAATGCGTGCATCGGGCGGCTGTAGCTCAGCTGGATAGAGTACTTGGCTACGAACCAAGGGGTCGTGGGTTCGATTCCTGCCAGCCGCACCAAGAAATACGGAAGGCCAGATCGCAAGATCTGGCCTTTTTCGTTTTGGGCGCTTACCCTGCGGCGTCCGCAGCCCTCGCCGCCTGTCGCTCAAGCCGCCCTGGCCTCCCACGGCAGAGCGAGGTCGTAGCTAAACCCGCACAATGGCTGGGCGTTGCCCGTGTAGGGATACTCGGCAAGCTCCTCATCCGCCTGCAGAAGCAAGGGCAATTCTCTCGACGCAAATCTGCCTTCGACGATGGACTCAAGGTTATCCATGTAGCCCTGCAGTTGCTCATGAAAGACACCATCGTCTTCCATCATATCGAGCTCATAGGTGTTGACCATGTAGTTGGCAAATGCATTCTGCTCGATAAACTGACGGAACTGACCCAGCAATATGTCAGTCGACCCTCCCAGGAACCCTGCCAGCGCAGCACGCCTGGCGTCGAAGTTGGCCAAAGCCTGTTCGCGCGACGTCAGCAATAAAGGAACCTCTTGGTATAAGCGTATGTCGTCCTTTCGAAACAGCGACAGCCATAGCACGGGCAGACAATATTCAGCCTCCAGCAGCTGGTGCAATCCAGGCTCATCGCTTGCGAAAAAGTCCTGCTCCACGCCCAACAGGTAAACACGGTTGGCCATCACTACGCTCCAATATATGAAATTGCCATTATTGTAAGGTCATAAACTGGCTCCTGGCGCCCGCACACATAATCGAGCTGTTAGTTACCGCCCAACTATAAATATGCTAAGGGATACGATTCAATCCAACCCAATTCGCGTGCCAAGAGCCACAAGCCGGCGCTGCATTGGCTCCCTTCCCTTTTTAGGCCTGCCCCGCTATAATGCGTGCTCGGGCGGCTGTAGCTCAGCTGGATAGAGTACTTGGCTACGAACCAAGGGGTCGTGGGTTCGATTCCTGCCAGCCGCACCACGAATTGCAAGGCCAGATCGCGAGATCTGGCCTTTTTCGTTTTGGCCGGCGCCAAGCCCCTTCGGATTCAATCACTCTATAGCGCCCTGTTGCTGCCGCTTTCGTAGCTGACGGTTGCCACGAACGGCCAGTCTGAGGGATCACCTCCGGTCTGCTGCGCCCATGCCTTACGATGCGGATAGAGCAGCGTTTCACACCATTGCTCGATAGACTTCGGCATGCGCGATGGATCGGACTTGACGGCTTCGTAGAACGCGCGCCCCTTGGCGACGACATAGCAGCGCGCATAGAGAAAGCCATCATCCGACCCGGCAGACTCGCCGGCCTGGTCGGCGAATCGCTCCCCATCGATGGCGTACAGCTTTTCAGAGAGCGCTTCTTCAAACGCGAACAGTTCCGCCTCCGACTTCATGCCCAACCGAGCCCCCAATGGCGCTATGGCCTCATCCTCGTCGCCGTCATCCAACGCAGTCACATCGATCAGTGCAATCAGTTGCCAGAATTCGTGGTCGGTCATAACAATATCCACATGAAGGTCATCACTTTTCGTAAGGGCTGCTAGGCGCAAGACGGGTGCAGCCCGGTTCCGGCATGAACGACTGTTCCCGGCCTGTTTAACGACTCAGGCCGATGCAAACGGAAACGGGTCGATACCTGGTGAGGAAGTATCTCATCACTGTGCCGCGAGATGAACGCTTTATCGAAGGTGCAAAGGCAGAGGACATGCATCTTCCCTTTTCCCGGATGCCCCGCTATAATGCGTGCCTCGGGCGGCTGTAGCTCAGCTGGATAGAGTACTTGGCTACGAACCAAGGGGTCGTGGGTTCGATTCCTGCCAGCCGCACCACGAATTGCAAGGCCAGATCGCAAGATCTGGCCTTTTTCGTTTGCGCATTCGAAACGCGGTCGGCCTCATCCGGTGCAATGCCAGCACGATAAAATTATCGCTTCCCTAATCTGGCAAGCTTGGCTATAATGCGTGCCTCGGGCGGCTGTAGCTCAGCTGGATAGAGTACTTGGCTACGAACCAAGGGGTCGTGGGTTCGATTCCTGCCAGCCGCACCAACTTTTTCAAGGAAATGGCTCAAAAGAAATTCTGAGCCATTTTTCTTTCCGCCTCCGGTTTTGCACGCGTACCGGCATCGCGCTACCCTCCCCCGCTTTTTTTCCATCCTACGGTCAAGCGATTCGCTTAAACAGCGCTTAGCTCTGCACAGGAGCTACACTTCTCTTTTTGTAGGACTGCGCTGACATTATCCCAGCAATGCTTATGATCTTTTGCTCAACAAAACGAGACCATCCATTCTCCCTCTAGAGGCCACTCAAATTCCTCGCCATATAGAATCATGTTCCGCTGAGCATTAGTGTCACCCATACGTCACACCTCAGCATCGCTTTCCCGCTGCGCTTCGCAGCTTGCTAGCATGAACATCCCCCGATTGCCACAATCCGGCCGCAGCCGCGGCCGACTTATGCGTGAGGATGCTATGAGAAAACCCACTTTACGAAGTTCGTTACTCGCTGCAGTCGTGCTGGCAGGCGCGTCGCTGGGCTCGGCGGCGCAGGCCCAGGTCATCGGGAATTCGCCGCAGGCACTCGACCTGGTCGACGACTCCGCCTTCTTCGGCGACAGCCTGGAGGAAGGCAACAGCGGCGCCACCTTTGCCGACCGCTTCACGTTCACGGTCGACGAGGCGCTGGGGGTGAACGTCGACGCCATCGTCGGCTCGGTCAGCCGCACGGCCGGCGTCGGACTGGACATCACCGGGCTCTGGATCTACGACGGCAACGACACCCTGGTCAGCACGGGGACGTCGCTGCAGTCGGGCGCGGTGGACGTGTGGACGGTGACCGGCGACGCCCTGGCCGTGGGCGACTACTACCTGCGGGTCGACGGCAACGTCGTCTCCAGCGAAGGCGCCTCCTTCGGCGGCGCAATCATGCTGGCGCCGGTGCCGGAACCCGAAACCTACGGCATGATGCTGGGCGGCCTGGGCATCCTGGGCTTCCTGGCGCGCCGCCGCCAGGCCAAGCGCGGTTGATCGCCTGGCGCGCCACCTGCCGGCGCAAAAAAACGGAGACGCTCGCGTCTCCGTTTTTGTCCTTCATCTTCCGCTTCAGGTGCGCAGTTTCTTGATGATGCTGCGGTTGCCCAGGATTTCCTCGATCTGCTCGAAGCGCACCGGCTTCACCATGTGATGGTCGAAGCCGGCCTCGAAGGCCAGCTGGCGGTCCTTTTCCTGGCCCCAGCCGGTCACCGCGATCATCACCGTCATCGCACCCGACGACAGCTTGCGGATGCCGCGCGCCAGGTCGTAGCCCGACATCTGCGGCAGGCCGATGTCGAGGAAGGCATAGTCCGGGCAGAAGCGTGCGGCCGCCGCCAGCGCATCCGGCCCGTTGTGGGTGATGACCACGCTGTGCCCCATGGCGGTGAGCAGCGCGCCGATACTGTTGACGAAGTCGACGTTGTCGTCGGCCAGCAGGATGCGGTAGGTCTCGGTGCTGATGAAGGCGGCCGGGGTCGGTTTGCTGAGCGGTTCCGGCTCGACCACGATCGGCAGGCGCACCGAGAAGCAGGAGCCGCGGCCCAGGCCTTCGCTGCGGGCGGTAATCGTGCCGCCGTGCAGTTCGACCAGTTTGCGCGCCAGCGACAGGCCCACGCCCAGGCCGGCGTTGGTGCGCTCCAGCGTCGAGTCGACCTGCACGAACATCTCGAACACCGAATCGAGCATCTCGGGCGCCAGGCCGATGCCGGTGTCCGACACTTCCAGCACCAGGGTCTTGTCCTCGACGTGGCCGGACAGCGTGACGCGTCCGCCGCGGTTGGTGTACTTGGCGGCGTTGTTCAGCAGGTTCGACAGGATCTGCGCCAGGCGCGTGGCGTCGCCGTGCAGGAACACCGGGCGGTCCGGCAAATCCAGCACCAGTTCATGTCCGTGCAGCTCGATATAGGAACGCACCACTTCCAGCGCATCGTTGACGACCGCCTTCAGCTCGACGCGGCCCATCTTGATGGCGAACTTGCCGGTATTGATGCGCGAGACGTCCAGCAGATCGTCGACCAGGCGCACCATCTGGCGCAGCTGGCGTTCCATGATGTCGGTGGCGCGCTGGGTGGCCTGGGCGTCGCCGCTGCGGATGCGCAGGATGTCGAGGCCGGTGCGGATCGGCGCCAGTGGGTTGCGCAGTTCGTGCGCCAGGGTGGCGAGGAATTCGTCCTTGCGACGGTCGGCCACGATCAGTGCATCTTCGGCTTTCTGGCGCACGTCCATCTCGTGTTCGAGGGTGCGGTTGGCCGCCTGCAGGGCGTCGGCGCGGCGCCCGATCTCGGCCAGCATGTCGTTGAAGGCGTCGACCAGCACCCCGATCTCGCCGCTGTTATTGCCCGGCACGCGCAGGGTGAAATCGCGCTGCTGCATCACCTGGCGCGCCACGTTGGTTACCGCTTCCAGCGGGCGCGTGATGGCGGCCTGCAGGCGCGAGGCCACCAGGCCGGCAATCACCAGCGCGCCCAGCATCACGCCGCCGAGAATCGCCCCGTAGTTCAGCAGGCGGTCGACCAGGCCGTAGCGCGAGCGCAGGTAGACCGTGCCGACCAGCTCGCCGTTTTCGACGATGTTGTGCCAGACCTCGAGCCCGCCGCGCTCGATGAAGTAGCCGGCCGCGCGCGGACGCGTCGGCAGCACCTGGTCGCTGCCGGCTTTCACGTAGCTGGCAAAGCGCGTGCCGGAAGCGGTGAAGACGGCGCCGGACAGGATCTGCGGGCGCGCGCGCAGCACCGCCAGCTGCTGCTGGGCGGTCTTGGCGTCGGAAAACGCCAGGGCCGGCGCGGTGACGCTGGCCATGATGTCGGCCTGGGTGGTCAGGTCGTCGATCCACAAGCGCTGGAAGGTGCGCAAATCGAGCACCAGCATGGCGATCGAGGCCGACAGCAGGGCCGCCAGCGTGGTGAACACCGCCATCTTGATCAGTTTGCTGCGGACGGAGCCGGTATCGTGCGCGTTCATCAGGAATTCCCCTTCACGACACGGTTGGCGACGGTAAGCAGCCGCGAACTGAGTTTCACGTTATTTCTCTCTGCTGAATCGAGGGATACGTCGAAGCGCACACGCTCGTCGACGATCCTGAAATTGATGACACTTCCCTGCTGCAGGCCGAGCTCGCACTCGGTGACCGGCAGCAGCGCCGGCGGGCTGCTTTTCAGGATGCGGCCGGCGCGCGCGCTGTCGCTGCCGGCGACGAACAGCAGGTGCACGGCATTCCCGCCTTCTCCTTCGCGCAGCTGGCGCACCACCACCGGGCGCCCGCCCACGTTGCGGCCGGCCACCACGCGCGCCAGCTCGGCTGCCATTTCGTCGGAACCGATCACACCGATCGTGACTGGCGCGCCGGGGTCGGCAAAGGCGCCGGCCGGGAATTCGGCATAGCCCAGGAATTTATAGAGAAAGGCCGCCTTGACGCGGCGCTCGAGCGCCTGGCTGGCGCCGCCGCTTTCGGCCAGCGCCGGCGGCGGCGTGATGGCCGCGGCCGTGAACAGGGCCGCGGCGCAGGCCAGGGTCCAGCCGGCCAGGCCGGAAGGACGCCACCATGGACGCCCGGACTGGATGGCAAGCGGCCGCGCCGTGGCGCCGGGCATTCCGGCGGGCGGCGTGGTAGAGAATAGGGATCGGTGTCGAATCATTGGCCGCTTAAAATTGCAGGATCGCGCTGAAGCCCACGTTGCGCTCGAAGGTCTGGCGCAGGCCCGGCTCGCCGAATTCGGCATGCTGATTGTGCAGCAGGTTGCGCCCGACCAGGGCGAGTTCGAGGTTCGGCCTGGCTTGCCATGCGATGCGCGCGTCGAGCTCATGATAGCCCGGTAAGGCGGGGCGCGTCAGCCTGCCGACGCGCCGCAGCGCGAAATCGAGTTGCACATCGGCGCTCAGCTCATGCGCCGAGCGCAGGCTCCAGTAGTGTTTCGGGTCGTTGCTGGCCATGCCCAGCAGGCGCGACCAGTCGCGGCTGGCCTCGTCGGTGCGGATGCGCACGTCCTGGAACACGGCGCCGCCCGACAGCCGCCAGCCGCGCAGCACCTGCCAGCTGGCCCAGGTCTCCAGGCCGCTCGCGCGTCCGCGGGCATGGTTCTCGAACTGCGCCGGCATGCGCGGCCGCAGTTCCAGCGTGCGCAGGCGGTCGTACTCGCTGTGGAACAGGGTGGCCGAATACGAGATCGCCGGAGTAGGCTGGGCGCGGTAGCCGAACTCGATCACGCGCGCGGTCTCGGATTCGAAACCCGGTCCGCCCTCGACAAAGTAGCGTGGCACCCCACCCGGGGCGGCGCCGGCGGCCAGGCGCAGGTCGCGGTCGATGCGCGACGGCGCGCGCGCCGTGCGCGACAGCGCCGCCCAGGCCAGCGCATTCGGGCCCACGTCCCAGGCCAGGCGCGCGCTCGGCAGCCACTCGACGCCGGTGTACACATTGTGTTCGGCCTTGATGCCGGCGGTGGCGCGCAGGGTATCGGTCAGGGCGATCTCGTCCTGCACGAACAGATTCGCCCAGCGCAGGGTCTTGTTCTCGTCGAGCATGCTCAACCAGGGGCTGCTGCGGATGCGGTCGCGGCTGATGCGGTAGCCGCCGCCCCAGGCCAGGCTGTGGCGCTCGCCGGCGCGCAGGTTGTGCTGGGCTTCGAGGTCCAGGGTTTCCAGGCGCTGGGCGCCGAGGGTCTGCTCGCGCCGCGTGTGGTCGAGGTAGGCCTGCAGGCGCAGGATCGAGCCGTCGGCCAGGGTGCGCAGCGAGCGCGCCGCCAGGTTGGCGCCGTCGAGCCGGGTGTCCTGTGCGCCGATCTCGTCGAGCTTGCCGTCATACACGTCGCCGCTGACGCTGGTGCTGCGGCCCTCGCCGTCCCAGTCGGCGCGGAAGCCCGCCTGCTGGCGGCGCCAGCCGGTGCCGCTGACGCTGCCGTCCTCGCGGCCGATGTCGTCGTGGCGGACCAGCTTGGCATAGGCGCGGTAGTGGCCGCCATTGCCGAGCTCGCCGCCGTGGCGCAGCGAAGCGCTGGCGCCCTCGGCGCCGCCGCGCACCACAAGCCGGTTGTCCTGGGTATCGCGCGCCGATTTGGTGATGATGTTGATGACGCCGTTGACGGCGTTCGCGCCCCAGATGGTGGCGCCGGGCCCGCTGATGACCTCGATGCGCTCGATGTCGGCCATGACCACATCGTGGGTATCCCAGAACACACCGGAAAACAGCGGCGAGTACACGCTGCGGCCGTCAATCAGCACCAGCAGCTTGTTCGCCAGCGTCGAGCCAAAGCCGCGCGCGCTGATGGCGTAGTCGTGGGCATCGGCGCGCGCCACCTGCAGGTTCGGCGCCAGGCGCAGCGCTTCCGGCAGGCTTGTTGCGCCGGAGCGACGGATATCCGTGCCGCTGATCACGAATACCGAGGCCGGCGCCTCGGACAGGCGCGTTTCCTGGCGCGCCACGGAAGTAACGACCACATCCGCCAATTGCTCCAGCGAATAGTCGGCCAGCGACCCGCCCTCCTGGGCCTGAACGTCGGGGAACACCGTAAGTAGCCCCGCAAAGGCGCAAGTCGGCAGACATCGTTTTAACATATTTGCCATGGTAAAACATTTTCTGGCATGCACCAAGGGTGTGCGCCTGTCGTGCGCGGGGATTCTGGCTGCATAAGCTAGCCGCTTTGCCCTGCTCGGCTGTTACAAAGCTGTTACAGCCATATACGGACACTATATCTGTCATTACAAATATAAATTGGAAACTTTTGTTGCGTAGCAGCATAATTGCTCTGTCTCCTCTATTCCCCGCAAGGAAATAGATTCAGCCCGCTCCTTACCGAGCGGGCTTTTTTTTGACCATATGCCGTGTAGTACGATGACAGCCCGGACATATCAAAGGCCCAGCTTCAATGGTATCCCGACTGCGCATTCAGATCCTGCTCGAGGACGACGACGGCATGCTGACCATCGACAGTCATGTCGCGGGCGGCGGCTTCAGCGGCCTGACCCAGGTGTACACGACTTACGAAGCCTTGGAACAATGGGCGAACGAGCTGGCCGCGCTTGCACTGACAGCGGGCGAAACCGTTGCCTTCCAGGCCGGCGCACGCGACAGCTATGCCTGGCTCAGCATCGCCTTCACCGTCGTCGACACACTGGGCCATTGCACCTGCCGTGTCGCATTGGAATCGAATTCAGCTCACACCTGGCCAGGCAAGAACAAGCTCGAGGTCGACATTCAGGTCGAGCCGCATGCGATTGACCGTTTCGTTGCCGAACTGAGAACCCTCGCCGGCACCAGGGAGCCGGGAGACGCCTGCCTGCGCGGCGCCGACAACTGCTAGGGCAGGATTCGCTTGGCCGACCGCCCTGCCCTTCCCCGCACACACTTGCGCGCCGACAGAGACGCGCCGTTTAGTGTACGATTCGGCCATGTTTTCGAATACACAACAGGCCGTCGTCCATGTCCGCTCCCGGTAAGCCCGCACCCTCCGTTTCCACCTACGATTGGAGCGCCAGCACGGTCGGCGACCCGTCCGCCTGGCCGCAGCCGCTGCGCATCGCCGCCGGGCTGATGTTCAACACCCCGCTGCCGATGCTGCTGCAATGGGGTCTGCAATCCATCCTCCTGTGCAACGAGGCGTATGGCGCACTCGCCGGTCCCGGCTATGGCCGGGTGCCCGGCGGCTCGGTGCCCGCCATCATGCCGCCGCCGCTGCAGGCTGCGCAGGAAGGCGCCGCACGCGCCTGGCGCGGCGAAGCGGTGCAGGTGGCAGGAGTAACGGTCAACTTCGGCAATGCCGGCGCCGGCCAGTACGACCTGCATTTCACCCCGCTGCTGCAGGATGGCGCGGTGGCCGGCGTGCTGTGCATGCTGGCGCCCGCCACCGCGGTCGAGGCGCCAGCCGCAGCGTCCGAGGATTTCGGCACCCGGAACGTGCTGGTGGTCGAAGACAACCTCGATTCGCAGTACCTGGTCTGCGAAATGCTGAAGGCCTTCGGCTACGAGGCCGACGGCGTGGCCCATCCGGACGACGCCCTGGCGCGCCTGGCGGCGCAGCGCTACCACGTGCTGTTCACCGACGTCAGCCTGCCCGGCATGTCCGGCGTCGACCTGGCGCGCGAAGCGATGCGCCTGTACCCATACCTGAAGGTGATCTTCGCCTCGGGCTATGGCGACATGCTGCTCAAGCATCTCGACTTCCCTTACCAGTCGCTGCAAAAGCCGTACGAGCTCGACCAGCTGCAGAATGCGCTGAACCAGGTTGGCGACCAGCTGCGAGCGGGCGCCTGAGTGCCCAAGCGTGTGCATCCCGCGCGAGCGGCTGGGCTAAAATGGTTCCAGGCCGGGTGTCGCCGCGCCTGCGCTTGCCGCAGCGCGTCGCTTGCGTGCCACCTGCGCGCCACCAGCGCGCCGAGCAACCGACCATGAATTCCACCCTGATGTCCACCGTATCCATCGCCGCCAGCCGTCCATCCCGCCCTGGCACCGGGAGCCGCGCGTGAGCGACAACCGCGACGATCTCGAAACGATGCGCGCGGCCGCGATGCGCAATGCCAGCAAGGTGCTGGCAGCACGCCAGCAGGCCGAAGCCGAACTGATGGCCGCCAAGGAAGCCCTGCGCCAGGCCAACGAGCGCATGGAAAACATGCTCGAAAGCCTGACCGACGCCTTTTGCGCGGTCGACTTCGACTGGCGCATCACCTACATCAACGGCCGCGCGCTGGACATGCTGGCGCCGCTGAACAAGACCCGCGAGGGCCTGCTCGGCAAGAGCCTGTGGGACGAGTTCGGCGAGCTGCAGGGCACCAACCTGGCCAGCAACCTGCGCCAGGCCATGGAGTCGCGCCAGATGGGCACGCGCGAGTTCTTCTACCAGCGCCTGGCGATCTGGGTCGAGGCCCGCCTCTATCCTTCCCCCGACGGCCTGACCCTGTACTTCCAGGACATCACCCAGCGCCGCATCGACCAGCAAGCCCTGATCGACGGCAACAGCCGCCTGCAAGTGGCCCTGGCCGCCGGCCGCCTGGGCGACTGGCGCTGGGACGCCGCCAGCGACCGCGTGCTGCTGGGAGAGCGCGCCGCCACCATCCTCGGCCTGGAAGCGGAAGCGCCGCTCGCCTGGACCGAACTGCGCGCGCGCCTCGACGCCGCCGACCGCGAGGCAGTGCGCCGCGCCGTCCTGCACGCGTTCGCCACGCACACCGACCTGAACATCGAATGCCGGCTGCTGCCCGACGGCGGGCAGTCGCGCTGGATCGCCCTGGTCGGACGCGCCGACTACACTACCCCGTCCCTGCGCGACAGCGTGATCGGCATGACCGGCGTGGTCCAGGATGTGTCGTCGCGCAAGATTGCCGAGGATAGCCTGCGCCAGAGCGAAGAAGTGCTGCGTGCGCTGGCGAATACCATTCCGCAGCTGGCCTGGATGGTCGAGCCCGACGGCGCCATCGTCTGGTTCAACGAGCGCTGGTACGAGTACACCGGCACCACGCCCGAGGGCGCAGCCGGCTGGGGCTGGCAAGGCACGGTCGACCCCGAGGTACTGCCGGCCATGCAGGAAAACTGGGCCAGCTCGCTGCGCACCGGCGAACCCTTCGAGATGGAATACCCGATCCGCGGCGCCGACGGCCAGTACCGCTGGTTCCTGACGCGCGTGAACGCGGTGCGCGACCGGCGCGGCAAGGTGGTGCGCTGGTTTGGCACGAATACCGACGTCGACCAGGTCAAGCGCGCCGAACAGGCCCTGCGCGAGGAATCCAAGGTGCTGGAACTGCTCAACAGCACCGGCGGCGCCCTGGCCTCGACGCGCGACCTGCGCTCGCTGCTGCAGGTGGCCACCGACGCCGCCAGCGGCATCGCCGGCGCCCGCTTCGCCGCCTTCTTCTACCACGGCAAGGAAGGCGAAGGACCGAAGTTTTCGCTGTACACCGTGTCGGGCGGCAGCGCCAACGAATTCCAGAGCTTCGGCGAGCCGCACGCGACCGCCCTGTTCGGCGCCGGCTTCCGCAGCGCCGGCCTGGTGCGCTCGACCGACATCGGCAGCGATGGGCACGACGGCCCTGTTCCGCCGCAGTTCGGCATGTTGTCCGGCGAGCCGGTGGTGAAAAGCTATCTGTCGGTGCCGGTCACGGCTGCCAGCGGCGAAGCGATCGGCACCATGTTCTTCGGCCATCCGGAACCGGGCGTGTTCACCGAACGCACCGAGCGCATCGTGCGCGGCATTGCGGCCCAGGCCGCCGTCGCCCTCGACAATACCCGCCTGTACGAAGCGGCCCAGCAGGCCGCCGAGGAACGCAAGGTGCTGCTCGAGAGCGAACGCGAGGCGCGCGCCGAGGCCGAGCGTTCCAGCCAGATGAAGGACGAGTTCCTGGCCACCCTGTCGCACGAGCTGCGCACCCCGCTCTCGGCCATTCTCGGCTGGGCCCAGGTGCTGCGCCGCGGCGGCAAGGACGAGGCCGACCGCCAGCGCGGCCTGCAGACCATCGAACGCAATGCGCGCGCGCAGGCCCAGTTGATCGAAGACCTGCTCGACATGAGCCGCATCACCTCGGGCAAGGTGCTGCTCGATATCCAGACCCTGGCCCCGGCCGGCTTCCTCGACGCCGCCATCGAAACCGTGCGCCCGGCGGCCGACGCCAAGAACATCCGCCTGGAAAAGCACTACGACGCCGACCCCGGCATGATCGCCGGCGACCCGGCGCGCCTGCAGCAGGTGGTGTGGAACCTGCTGTCGAACGCCATCAAGTTCACCCCGCGCGACGGCCAGGTGGCGGTGGAGCTGGCGCGGCGCGGCGATTCGGTCCTGATCACGGTGCGCGACAGCGGCGCCGGCATCAAGCCCGAATTCATCACCCACGTGTTCGAGCGTTTCCGCCAGGCCGACGCCTCGATGACGCGCCGCCACGGCGGCCTGGGCCTGGGCCTGTCCATCGTCAAGCACCTGATCGAGCAGCACGGCGGCACGGTGCGCGCCGAGAGCGCCGGCGAAGGCATGGGGTCGAGCTTCTCGATCGAGCTGCCGCTGGCCAAGGCCGCGCCGCCGACCCGGCGCAGCCGCGCCGGCATGGTCGGCTCCCCGAGCCCTGCCACGCCCGAGCTCACCCTGCGCGACCTGGGCGGCGTGTCGGTGCTGGTGGTCGACGACGACCGCGACGCGCGCGAACTGATCGCGCGCATCCTCACCGATTGCCATGCGCGGGTGCGCATCGCCGCCAGCGCGCGCGAAGCCTTCGACGCCCTGCGCGCCGACCTGCCCGATTTGCTGATCAGCGACCTCGGCATGCCCGAGGTGGACGGTTTCGAGCTGCTGTCCTGGGTGCGCAGCCTGGGCCGCGACCGCGGCGGCCTGCTGCCGGCGGTGGCGCTCACCGCCTTTGCCCGCTCCGAGGATCGCCTGCGCGCGCTCGAAGCCGGGTTCAATTCGCACATTTCCAAGCCCGTGGAACCGAGCGAACTGATTGCTGCCGTGGCATCATTGGTGCGTCCGGCGGGGCGCTGATCGCAATTGTGATGTTCCTACCCGCGCACGCGGCGCTGTCCTACAAGAAATTTTGGTGCTTTTGCTAGACTGATCTGGATGGGAAAGTTGGATTCCTTAGTGAAACTTGCGTCCTTCCAGACCCTATTTCGACGAGAGAAGCATGCCGAGCAGACAAGACATTTTGAACGCCAAGATTTTGGTCGTAGACGATTCGCCAGACAATATCGAGCTGATGGAAGAGATATTGTCCGAAGAGGGCTACACCGATGTCAGCTCGACCATGGAGCCGGAACAGGTGTGTCCGCTGCACCGCGAGCATAACTACGACCTGATCCTGCTCGACCTGCAGATGCCGGGCCTGAACGGTTTCCAGGTCATGAAAAGCCTGAAGGAAATCGAAAAAGGCGGCTACCTGCCGGTGCTGGCCCTCACGGCGCAACCGAGTTTCAAGATCGCGGCGCTGGAAGCGGGCGCGCGCGACTTCATCAGCAAGCCCTTCGATCTGCTGGAAGTGCACAAGCGCATCCACAACATGCTCGAGGTGCGCCTGCTGTATAAAGAGCTGGCCCAGTATTCCAAGGCCCAGCAGGAGCTGGCCCTGCACGATGCCCTCACCGGCCTGCCGAACCGGCGCCTGCTGGAAGACCGCATCGAAACCGCGCTCCAGCACGCCAATCGCAGCCACGCCAAGGCCGCCATCATGTACCTGGACCTGGACGGCTTCAAGGCGATCAACGATACCTACGGCGACGACATCCTGAAGATGGTCTCGCAGCGGCTGCTGTCGACTTCCCGCAAGGAAGACACGGTGGCGCGCCTGGGCGGCGACGAATTCATGGTAGTGCTGGGCGACATCCACAGCCTGGCCGACGCCCAGGGGCCGGCGGCCAAGCTGGTCGAGGCCTTGTCCGAGCCCTATTTCATCAACGACCTGACGCTGCGCCTGTCGACCTCGATCGGCATCAGCATCTATCCGGACGACGCCGAATCGGTGGACGCCCTGATCAGCATCGCCGACTACGCGCTGTACGAAGCCAAGCGCGCCGGCAAGAACCGTTTCTGCTCGACCGCCGGAGGCGCGCGCCAGGCGGCCGCGAAATCGCCCCCAAAGCAGGTGGCTGAGCTGGCTCAGCACCGCTGAAGCCCCGCCAGCCGCCCCGCGCGGACACCCGCCTTCCACGGCGCCGGCCCACCAGCCCGGCGCCGTTTTTATTGGCATGAATATCCGGAGCGTCTGTTATGGCCGTGATGTCTGTGCACGTAGGGTGGGCGCTCCGTGCCCACGCGTGACGCGTGCGCCGTGTTGACATGTTTCAAAGCCGCGTCTGCTCACCGTTTACGCGTGGGCACGGGGCGCCCACCCTACCCGTCGGCGTTCCTGGCCACACAAACGACAACGGCGCCTCGAGGTCCGCGCGATGCGGGCCCCGAGGCGCCGTGGCCTGGAACGCTACTGCGTGCTGCGATCAGGCGCTGCCGGGCTCCTTGTCCTTCGTGCCGATGCACGATTCCCCGACGGCCTGCTCGTTGTGCGCCGCCATGGCAACCGCGCCCTGGTGGTCGCGGCTGGCGTCGACCTTGTCCGGCGCCACTTCGATGCGGGTGATGCCGGCGTCGACCGAGATCGGGTCGCTTGCCGGGAAGGTCATCTCGACGGCGTCGTCGAGCAGGGTTTCCTTGGCCGCGTCACCCTGCGACTGGGTTTCCACGCCGGCCATCATTTCGATGGCGACAGCATGGGCGACCACCTTCAAGCTGGCCAGCTGGCCGATGGTCGTGACGCCAAAGGCGTCTTCCAGGGCCTTGGCCTGGTTCGGACCGATGCCGCACAGCGCGGTCAGCGGGCAATTCACCAGTTCCTTGAACGACTTGCCGTGGAACTGTTCGTTGACGATGGTATTGATATTCATGTTTTTGTCCTTTCAAGTGGGCGCGCCTGTCCTCCATTGACACGGTTGAACTGGACACGGTCCCACTATCGCATAGCCCCGCAAAACCGTATGTGCGGTGCCGTACACGAAGCCTCCCGTAAAAGCCTGATGCGGGGTGCAAAAGCGCGCACGATTGCCCCCAAACATTGCAAATTGCCGTGATATCATTCGACGCCGCTCAACCGTGTCTTTACTCTTGGAAAGCAGTCACACTCTGCTATCCTTGTTAACCGGCAGCGCCACCAACCCCGGCCCCGACAAACGCAGCAGGAACGACGTGCTCACCACCGCCAAACCGAAGATATTGGTCGTCAACGACGACGCGGCCAGCCTCCTGGCCCTGACCAGCCTGCTTGACCAATGGGCTTCCGACACCGGCTACACGGTGCTCTCGGCGCGCTCGGGACAGGAAGCGCTACGCCAGGTGCTGCTGCACGACTTCGCCGTCATCATCCTCGACGTCAACATGCCCGGCATGGACGGCTTCGAGACCGCCGAGGCGATCCACCAGCGCGCCCGTTCCGCCGACATCCCGATCATCTTCGTCACCGCCTTCCTGGCCGACGAGATCGACCGCCTGAAGGCCTACCAGCGCGGCGCCGCCGACTTCCTGTTCACGCCGGTGATCCCGCAGATCCTGCACGCCAAGGTCTCGGTGTTCGTGGCCCTGGCCAACAAGAACGAGCAGCTGCGGCGCCAGACCGAGGACCTGTCCCAGCGCACCCTGGAGCTGACCGCGACCAACGAGCGCCTGATGCGCGAGATCGAAGAGCGCCAGGCCGCCGAGCGCACCAGCCACGCCAAGGACGAATTCCTGGCCATGCTGGGCCACGAGCTGCGCAACCCGCTGTCGGCGATCAGCAGCGCCGCCGCCCTGATCGACATGCCCGGCGCCGGCCTCGAGACGGCCAGCCGTGCGCGCCAGATCATCGGGCGCCAGAGCCAGCACTTGTCGCGCATCGTCGACGACCTGCTCGATCTGTCGCGCGCGATGTCCGGCAAGATCCTGCTGGCGCGCCGCCCGGTGGACATGGCCAGCCTGGTCGGCGCCTGCCTCGACACCTTCCGCGCCACCGGCCGCACCGCCGGCTACCGCATCGACGTCGACCTGGCGCCGAACTGGGTCGACGGCGACCCGACCCGGCTCGAGCAGATCGCGACCAATCTGATCGACAACGCCCTGAAGTACACGCCGGCCGGCGGCAGCATCGCGATCCGGATTTCCGCCGAGGACGAGGACGTGCTGCTGACGGTGAGCGACACCGGCGTCGGCATCGCGCCTGATTTGCTGCCGCACGTGTTCGACGTGTTCGTGCAGGGCAGCATCAGCCTGGACCGCGCCCAGGGCGGGCTCGGCATCGGCCTGTCGCTGGTGCGCCGCCTGGTCGAGCTGCATGGCGGCAGCGTATCGGCCACCAGCGCCGGCGGCGGCGCCGGCAGCGCCTTCATCATCCGCCTGCCGCGCGCCGAAGCGGCCCAGGCCAGCGCGCCGGCCGCCGCCGCGCCGGAAGCGGACTGCGCCAAGCCGGCCGTGCTGCTGATCGAAGACAACGAGGATGGACGCGAGATGATGGCGACCATGCTCGACGTGTATGGCTACCCGGTGCTGCAGTCGGCCGACGGGCTCGATGGCGTGCAGCAGGCCCTGTCGCGGCTGCCGAAGGTGGCGCTGGTCGACATCGGGTTGCCGGGGATCGACGGCTACGAAGTGGCACGCCGCCTGCGGGCGAATCCGGACACGCAGGCGATGCGGCTGATCGCGCTGACCGGGTATGGCCTGGCCGAAGACCAGCGCCGCGTGCTGGAGGCAGGCTTCGACATGCACCTGGTGAAGCCGGTGGATATTGCGCAGCTGCTGGGGGCGCTGGGGGAACCGGCGCCGCTGCGTACGGCTGCCGGCTGAAAACGCCGGGGTAGACGGCTGCCGGCTGAAAACGGCCGGGTGGACGTCCGCCGGCTAAAAATGGCGGGGTGGACGTCCGCCGGCTAAAAATGGCGGGTTTTCGTAGGGTGGGCACTTGTGCCCACGCGGTCTCACCGTGTGGACATCGGCGATGCGGCTTCGGCCGAGGTGTTTCCCTCCAGACGAGCCGTCGCCAGGCCCTCGGCACGGCCATCACCACGCACGCTTCCGCGTGGGCACGGAGTGCCTAGCGCGGCCCGGCCCACCCTACGTCCCTCCGACACGGCCATCACCATGCCGGCCGCGCGGCTGTTTACATCGCCGCCTCGATCTCCACCTGGCGTTTCTTCATTTCCTCGCCCAGCACGCCCAGGTCCAGCTTCAGCTTGCGCGTTTTCGGGAACATTTCCTTCTCTTCTTCCTCGACGTGGTGGTCGATCATCTCCGACAGCACCTTGACCTTGGCGTCGTACAAATCGTCTTCCGGGCTCATCTCGCGGATCTGCGCGATCAGGTCCTTGGCCGACGCGTGCTCGACAACGGCTTCGTCGATCATGTCCTCGGTTTCTTCCGATTCCTCGCCGGCGGCGCGGGTGGCCGGGTAGAAGATCTCTTCCTCGATCATGGTGTGCATGGTCAGGGCGTTGCAGATCTCGTCGGCCAGCTTTTTCTTCTTGTCCTTGGCGTTGTCGCCGGCTTTTTCGAACTGCTCGAACAGATCCTCGACCTCGCGGTGCTGCTTGGTCAGCAGTTCGACGGCGTCGATGCCGGTGGTCGCGCTGGTGTTCTTGTTGGTTGCCATGTGAGCTCCTTGATGGTTGTGAATATAATAATTTTGACTACCCCTACAGCCTGATCCGAAAAGCGCAGGCCTACTGTTCGGAAGCGCACGCTCGACAGCAAGGCAGCGTCAGTGCGCGCTTCCCGGGCGACTCTGTTGTATGATTTGGGAAACATTTAACCGAGCCGACGATGACCGCACCGGACCCGCACCACCCCGACCCGGAACTGGATCGCAAGGTGGCCGCACGCACTGCCGAACTGACCGAACTGGTTGGCCACCTGATGAGCTGCTGGGACGAAGAGCGCCGCCTGCTGGCGCGCAAGCTGCACGACAGCCTGGGCTCGTCGATGACGGCGCTCACCATGCACCTGGGCCTGCTGGCAAAGAACCTGAGCGAAGACAAGGCCAAGGACCGCGCCAGCCAGATGAAGAGCCTGCTCAACAACATCATCGAGACCAACCGCACCGTGCAGCTGGGCCTGTGGAACGACAAGCTCGAATTCCTGGGCATCAAGGCTGCGCTGACGGAACTGGTGGCCGAGTTCGGCCAGGAACATGGCATCAAGGCCAGCGCCAGCCTGCCCGACGACGACGACGGCTACGCGCGCGCCCAGGGCGTGGCCCTGCTGCGCTGCGCCGAGGAAGGCCTGCGCAACGTGCTGCACCATGCCCAGGCCGGCAAGGTCGAGGTGATCCTGGACGACGACGGCGAGCAGCTGATGCTGACCGTGCGCGACGACGGCGCCGGCCTGCCGGATGGAGCGGCGCCGTCGGAATCGCTGCATTGCCACGGCCTGCGCCTGCTGCGCGAGCGTGCGCGGGCGCTGGGCGGGACGCTGGCGCTGGGGCCCGGGCCCGAGGGTGGGACGGCGTTGACGATGGTGTTGCCGCGGCAGGTGCCGGAGACATGAAACAAAGGCCGGCAATGCCGGCCTTTGTTTCATGCGGCTTATTTACCGCCTTAGTGCAGCTTCACCAGCGGCGTGGTGCGGCGGATCAGGAAGCGCGCGATCGCCAACACGCCGGTGCGCATCGAGCCGAGCACGGCCTGGTGGTGCATCAGGTGCAGGCTGGTGTACATGAAGCGCGCCACCATTCCTTCGACGAACCAGCTCGCGCCGCGCAGCGAACCCATCAGGTTGCCGACGCTGGTGGTCTTGCCGAGCGAGACCAGGGAACCGTAGTCGCGGTAGCGATAGGGCTTTTCGTCGAACGGCTTGCCTGCGGCCAGGCGCAGGAACTGCTTGCGCAGGTAATCGGCCTGCTGGTGCGCGGCCTGGGCGCGCGGCGGCACCGGCTTGCCGGATTCGTCGATGCAGGCTGCGCAGTCGCCCAGCGCGTATACGCCGGGCACGCCTTTCACGCGCAGATTGGCGTCGACCTCGATCTGGCCGCCCTTGTTGGTCGGCAGCCCCAGCGTGGCCAGGAATTCCGGCGCGCGGATGCCCGCCGCCCACACCACCAGGTTGGCCGGATACACGTTGCCGGCGTTATCCAGCACCTTGTCCGGGTCGATTTGCGTGACGCGGCAATCGGTCACCACGTTGATGCCGCGCTCGCCCAGCAATTTGAGCGCCGCCGCCGAAACCCGCTCCGGCAGCGGCGCCAGGATGCGCGGCGCGCCTTCGAGCAGGGTGATGCGCACGTCGCGCTTGACCTGCAGGCGCGAGAAACCGTAGGTGGCGTACACGCCCGAGGCTTCGCGCAGCTCGGCCGCCAGCTCGACGCCGGTAGCGCCGCCGCCGATGATCACCACGTCGAGCGCGGCGGCGGCATCGGGCCGCTCTTCGCGCACCTGTTCGGCCACCGCCATCAGGCGCAGCAGACGCAGGCGGAAGCGCTCGGCGTCCTCGGTGGCGTTCAGGGAAATCGTGTGTTCGCGCGCGCCCGGCACGCCGAAGTAGTTCGAGGTGCTGCCGACCGCCATCACCAGTGAGCCGTACTCGATGCGGCGCTCGTGCAGCACGTCTTCGCCATCCGAAGCCTTCACGGCGCCGACCGTGATGCGGCGCGCGCCCGCGTCGAGCGCGGTCATGGGGCCATAGACGAAGGTGAAGCCGTTGTCGTGGGCCAGCATCTGGTAGGACAGACCCTCCTGGTGGATGTCCAGGGTGCCGGCCGCCACCTCGTGCAGCGAGGGTTTCCAGATGTGATACAGCCGGGTATCGACCAGCATCACCTTCGACGGCCCCAGTTTGCGCCCCAGTTTGCACGCAAGCTCCAGCCCGCCTGCCCCACCACCCACGATCACGATTTCACTTTGCAAGACTTACCTCCATTCCGTATGTACCTTGCTACAAGCGCAAGTCTACACCGGCAGAGGAAATCGCGTGGCGCGGCCCCTGAAATCAGGAGGCAATGCGCGGGAAGCAATGCGAGAGGCCGGCCGCGCCGCTTATCGTCCGTGGCCGTGTCCGTGGCCGCGGTCGTGGTGGTCGCGATCGCGGCCGTGGTGGTCGCGGCGGTCATGGCGATCATGGCGATCGTGATGGTCGCGGCGGTCGTGGTGCTCGGGGCGCCCGTGGTGGTGCGCCGGACGATGGTGACGCTCGCGCCAGCGTGGCGCATAGCTGTTGGTGTACCAGTCGTCGCGCACGAACATCACCGGACGGCCGCAGGCGTCGTAGCCGCCGCAGTAGCGTTTCCAGTTGCTGCGGTGGCCGGCCGGCACTCGCAGGTAGATCGGGGCGGCGCGCACGTGGCGCACTTCGCGCACGATCACCGGGCGTTCGTAGATGACCGGCGGACGGCCATAGTCGGCGACATCCAGGCGGCCGTAGAAGCCGGGCTGGCCGATGTTGATGCTGACGTTGGTGGCGGCAACGGCCGGGAGTGCGGAAGCGGCCAGGGCCAGGCCGGCAACCAGGAGTTTGAAGGGGGAAGTCATGGGAGAGCTCCTCTTGTCATGTTGTTTCGTTGATGTGAACTTTATCAGCTGAAACGTTACGTTCCTGTACGCTGCAACACACATTTACAAATGCCGCGCGGAATTCGCGCTGTGGTACGGATGCGACGCCAGGCTCGCTACAATCGGCCCAACGCATCCAGCATGGAGGAGTTCATGTCGTCCCAGCGTGTTTCCCTGACTCTCGTTTGCCTGCTCGCCGCGGGCGCGGCCCAGGCCCAGACCGGTGTATCGGCCGACCTCGGCACCACCGGCATCGGCGCCCACCTGAGCTTCGGCTTCACCCCAGCCTGAACGGCCGCATCGGTGTCAATTACTTCCAGCACGACTTCACGAAACGTTCCGGCCAGGTCAAGTACGACCTCGACGGCAAGCTGCAAACCGTGGACGCCCTGCTCGACTGGTACCCGAGCGCAGGCAGCAGTTTCCGCCTGACCGGCGGCGTGTTCTACAACGACACCCACTTCGATGCCGTCGCCGCGCCGGACCAGCTCGGCACCTTCCGCCTGAACGGACGGCCCTACAATGCGGCCGATGTCGGCCTGCTGGTCGGCAAGGTCGACTTCCGCAAGGCCGCGCCCTACATCGGCATCGGCTGGGGCAACGCGCTCAGCAGCGAGCGCGGCTGGAGCTTCGGCGGCGACCTCGGCGCCTTCTACCAGAGCAAGGCACGCGTCAGCCTGCGCAGCGTCAATTGCACCGTGCAGTCGGCCCTGTGCGACCGGCTTGCCGCCGACGTGGCGGTGGAAGAAGCGCGCCTGGCCGACGAAGCCTCGGACTACAAGGTCTATCCGGTGCTGCGCGCCAACTTGTCGTATCGTTTCTGATCCACCGCTTTTGAAGTACACGTGCGCGCGGCCGGCGCGCAATTGCGGCTATCATCGGCATCAAGGAGATCGCCATGAAAATCCACGTCCTGCGCTGGTCCGCCCTCGCCCTTGCCTGCCTGCTCGCCAGCGGCTGCAAGGACCGTCATGAGCCGGTGAAGCCGACCGCGCCTGGCGCGCCCGCGGTGTTCGGCCGTTTCCTCGATACCTGAGGCAAGGCACACGGTTTTTGCGCTTGCCGGCGCGCGGCAAGGTAAACTGTCGGCTGTTCATCTTTGCCCAAGGTTTCCATGTCGTTTGCCTCGCTCGGCCTGATCGATCCGATCGCCCGCACCCTCGAATCGCTCGAATACAAGAACCCGACGCCGGTCCAGGCCCAGGCGATTCCCGCCGTGCTGGCCGGGCGCGACGTCATGGCCGCGGCCCAGACCGGCACCGGCAAGACCGCCGGCTTCGCCCTGCCCCTGCTGCAGCGCCTGGTGATGGAAGGCACGCCGCTGGCCAGCAACACTGCGCGTGCGCTGATCCTGGTGCCCACGCGCGAGCTGGCCGAGCAGGTGCACACGAGTTTCCAGACCTATGGCGCCAGCCTGCCGCTGCGCACCATGGTGGCCTACGGCGGCGTCAGCATCAATCCGCAGATGATGCGCCTGCGCAAGGGCGTCGACCTGCTGGTGGCCACGCCTGGCCGCCTGCTCGACCTGTACCGCCAGAACGCGCTGAAGTTCACGGCCACCCAGATGCTGGTGCTCGACGAAGCCGACCGCATGCTCGATCTCGGCTTTTCGCGCGAGCTCGACCAGGTGCTGGCGGCGCTGCCCAATAAGCGCCAGACCCTGCTGTTCTCGGCCACCTTTTCCGACCCGATCCGCGCCCTGGCCGCCAAGCTGCTGGTCGACCCGGTCAGCATCGAGACCGCGCCGCGCAACACCACCGTCAAGGCGATCAAGCAGTGGGCGGTGCCTGTCGACAAGAAGCGCAAGCCGGAACTGTTCCTGCACCTGCTGAAGAAGCACGGCTGGGGCCAGGTGCTGGTCTTTGCCAGGACGCGCAAGGGCGTCGACGAGCTGGTCGTGCTGCTGGAGGCGAAAGGCATCGCCGTCGACGCCATCCACGGCGACAAGCCGCAGCCGGCGCGCCTGCGTGCGCTCGAGCGCTTCAAGGCCGGCGAGGTAAAAGTGCTGGTGGCTACCGACGTCGCCGCGCGCGGGCTCGACATCGACGATTTGCCGGTGGTGGTCAACGTCGACCTGCCGATCGTGGCCGAGGATTACGTGCACCGCACCGGCCGCACGGGACGCGCCGGCGCCTCGGGCGAAGCGGTGTCGCTGGTTTGCGCCGACGAAGTACAGCAGCTGGCGGCGATCGAGATGCTGACGGGACAGAACCTCAAGCGGGTCGAGGAAAGCGGCTTCGCGCCGGACCACCGCGTGCCGGAAACGAATGCCAGCGGCCAGGTCGTCAAGAAGCCGAAAAAACCGAAGAAACCCAAGGGCGATGCACGCGGCGAACAGCGCGTGGTGAGCGAGGATGTACGCTTCCGCCGCTGAAGCTTGTCTTGTCACGCATGAAATAAAATTTCAACCGGAAGCATCCGGTGAAATTTTATTTCACTGTCTACTGCAGCACCAGCCGCAGCTTGCGCACCCCCTCCTCGCCCGGCGTCACCTCGAAGCCAAGCTTCTTCACCAGCCCGATCATGCGGCTGTTCTGCGGCAGCACCTCGCCGACGATCTCGCGCGTGCCGCGCGCGCGGCAATACGCGATCAGCTTTTCCATCAGGATGCGCCCCAGCCCCATGCCCTTCAGGTCCGAACGCACCGTCACGGCAAACTCCGCCGAGGTATTGTCGGGATCGGCCACCACCCTTCCCACCCCCAGCGTCTCGGCCTGGCCGTCTGGCCCCGGGCGGGTGGCGATGAAGGCCATCTCGCGGTCGTAGTCGATCTGGGTGAAGCGCGCCAGCTGCGAGGGCTGCAGCTCGCGGATGCGCACGAACATGCGGTAGCGGATGTCGTCGGGCGTGAGGGCGTCGAAGAATCGCAGATGGGCCGGCCCGTCTTCCGGCCGCACGGGGCGCAGCAGCAGCGCGCCGCCCTGCCAGGGAATGGTCTGCTCCAGCTCGCGCGGATAAGGCCGGATCGCCAGCCGGTCGAGCGTGCTGGCGGAGCGGTCGGCCAGCGCCAGGCGCATGCGCGCGTCCAGCACCACGGCGCCCGAGGCATCGGCAATCAGCGGGTTGATGTCGAGTTCGACGATTTCCGGAATGTCGGCCACCAGGCGCGCCACCTGCACCACGGCGGCGAGAATGGCGTTCATGTCGGCCGCCGGGCGATTCCGGTAGCCGGCCAGCAGGCGCGCCACGCGGGTGCGGTCGACCAGTTCGCGCGCCAGCACCGCGTTCAGCGGCGGCAGCGCCACCGCGTGGTCGTCGGTCACCTCGACTGCGATGCCGCCCTGGCCGAACAGGATCACCGGTCCGAACACCAGGTCGGTGGCCGCGCCCAGGATCAGTTCATGGCCCTCGGGACGGCGCGCCATGGCCTGCACCGAATAGCCCTCGAAGCGGGCGTCGGGGCGCAGCTCGGCCAGCTGGCGCCGCACGCGCCCGGCCGCCGCCCGCACCGCCTGCTCGGAATCGAGGTCGAGCGCCACGCCGCCGACGTCCGACTTGTGCATCACATCGGGCGAGAGGATCTTCACGGCCACCGGAAAGCCGATGCTCCTGGCCGCCGCCACCGCGTCCTCGACGTCCGCCGCCTGGCGCGTCTCGACCAGGGCCATGCCGTAGGCGCGCAGGATGGCCTTGGTTTCGGGATCGGACAGCAGGTGGCGCCCGGCCGCCAGCGCTTCGCGCACCAGGGCGCGCGCAGTGGCGCGGCCGGATGCGAGCGTGCTGGAAATCGAGGGCGGCACCTGCATCAGCAAGTTCTGGTTCTGGCGGTAATGCACGATCTGCAGGAAGCCGGCCACCGCATCCTCGGGCGTGTCGAAGGTCGGCATGCCGGCGCCGGAGGCGATCTCGCGCGCCGCGGCCACCGAATCGCCGCCCAGCCAGCAGGCCAGCACGTTGCGCGAGGCGGCGCGCGCGAGCGGCGCGATGGCGCGCGCGATATCGGCCGGGTCGACCGTGGCCGTGGGCGAATGCACGACCAGCACCGCGTCCGCGCCCTTGTCCTGCAACAGGATCTCCAGGGCCTGGCGGTAGCGTTCGGGCTCGGCGTCGCCCAGCAAATTGACCGGGTTGGCGCGCGGCGGGCCGGCCGGCAGCAGCGCGGCCAGGCGTTCGAGCGACTCGGGCGAAAGCTGCGCCGCGGTGCCGCCGCCGCGCACCAGGGCGTCGAGCGCCAGCACGCCGGGGCCGGCGCCGTTCGACACGATGGCCAGCCGTTCGCCGTACAGCGCCCTGGCATGGGCCAGGGTCTCGACCGCCGCGAACAGCTCCTCGGTGGTGTCCACGCGCAGCATGCCGGCGCGGCGGATGGCGGCGTCGAACACGTCGTCGGTGGCCGCGAGCAGCCCGGTCTCGCTGGCGGCGGCGCGCACGTCGTTGCCGACCCGGCCGGCTTTCAGCACCAGGGTCGGCTTGCTGCGCGCCGCCGCGCGCGCCGCCGACATGAACTTGCGCGCATGGCGCAGGTTTTCCACGTACAGCAGGATCGAGCCGGTGGCGCCGTCGCTGGCCAGGTAGTCGAGCACGTCGCCGAGGTCGACGTCGCTCGAGTCGCCCAGCGCGATGAAGTGCGAAAAGCCGATGCCGCGCGAGCGCGCCCGGTCCAGCACGCCCGTCATCAGGGCGCCGGACTGCGAGACAAAGGCGATCCGTCCCGGCAGCGCGCCGCTGTGCGCCACGCTGGCGTTCAGGCCCAGCGCCGGCGACAGCAGCCCGGCGCTGTTGGCGCCGAGGATGCGCAGCAGGTAGGGGTGGGCGGCGTCGAGCATGGCCTGCTTGACGGGACGGCCACGTTCGTCGCGCGCCCCGGCCAGGCCGGCGCTCAGCACGATGGCGGCGCGCGTGCCCTTCTCGCCGAGCTGGCGGATGATGGCCGGGATGGTGGCGGCCGGGGTGCAGATGATGGCCAGGTCGGGCGCGGCCGGCAGCTCGGCCACGCTGGCGTACACCGGCTGGCCGTGCAGTTCGGTGTACTTCGGATTGACCGGGTACACCGGGCCCTTGAAGCCGCCCGCCGCCAGGTTGGCCAGCACGGTCGCGCCCAGGCTGCCCGGCCGCGCCGAGGCGCCGACCAGGGCCACCGAGCGCGGCGCGAACAGGCTGCGCAGGTTGCGGGTGCTCATGCGGCGGCGGCCCGCATCGCAAGCGTGCCCGGCGAAACCGGCGGATTGGCTAGACTGGGCATCAAATCCGACTCCTCTTCACTCATGACTGACAACAAGAACACAGCACCCGCCACCGACAGCCGCAAGGTGATCTACGCCGCCATCGTCGCCAACCTCGGCATCGCCGCCGCCAAGTTCTCGGTGGCCGCCGTCACCGGCAGCGCCGCCATGCTGGCCGAAGGCATCCACTCGGCGGTCGACACCGGCAACGAACTCCTGCTGCTGGTCGGCGAAAAAGTCTCTAGCCGCAAGCCCGACGCGCGCCACCCCTTCGGCTACGGCAAGGCCGTGTACTTCTGGGCCCTGATCGTCGCCCTGTCCGTGTTCACGCTGGGCGGCGGGCTGTCGATCTACCACGGCATCCACAGCCTGCAGCAACCGGCGCCGCTCGAAGACCCGTTCTGGAACTACGTGGTGCTGGGCGCCGCCTTCCTGTTCGAAGGATACAGCTGGAACGTTTCGCGGCGCGCACTGAACGGCAACCGCCTGCCCGGCGCCACGCTCTGGCAGACCGTCAAGGCCAGCAAGGATGCCTCGGTGTTCACCGTCTTCATCGAAGACAGCGCAGCCCTGCTCGGGATCCTGGTGGCGGCCGGCGGCATCTGGCTCGGGCACCTGCTGGACAATCCCTACATCGACCCGGCCGCATCGATCGCGATCGGGCTGCTGCTGGTGGGCGCGGCCTGGACCCTGGCGCGCGAGACCGGCGGCCTGCTGGTGGGCGAAAGCGTAGGCGTGGAGCAGACCGGCCAGCTGAGGGATATCTTCTGCGCCGACCCCGCGCTGGAAACCGTGGGCCAGCTGATGACCATGCAGCTCGGCCCCGACGACGTGCTGCTGACCGCCGCCGTGCGCTTCCGGCGCGGCATGCGCATCGACGAAGTCGACCTGGCGATCGCACGCCTGGAAGCAGCTGTGAGGGAATTCGATCCGGCGATCCGGCGCGTTTATTTCGAGGCGGCGGCGCTGCGCTCGGCCAGCCGGTAGCGCTGCTCGGGCAAGGCGCGCAGCAGGGCCGACTGCGCCAGCAGCGCGGCCATCAGTTCATCGACCAGCAGGGCGACGTCGTGCTGGTGGAAGGCGGCCAGGGCCGGCAATTGCGGCACGCTCGCCTGCAGCGCCTGGGCGTGCACCAGCGCCGCCACCGGCAGCGCGGCCAGGGCGCCGCCGCCGGGCAGGTTGCCGCTCACGAAGCGCATCCGGTACTGGCGGTCGACCAACATGGTCCCGCCCAGGAAACGCTCGATGCCCATGTCGAACAGGACGTGCCTGACCACCTCGGCCGCGCGGTCGGCGAGTTCGCGCCGGTTCTTGCGCCGGCGCGGAATCAGGAGCTGGGCGATCCAGGCCATCCGTGTGGTCCTTTATTCAACAGTGATTGACTGATGGGCAACATATTATCAGCAGGTATTTATGCTGACAATCAAGAATTGCGGGGAGCTGCAGAGACGACGGCCGGCCGGCGCCCCGCCGCCATATCGCCGAGGCAGCGTGCTAGAATGGCCGCGTGAATACCCTCTTGCGCACCCTGACCCTGTGGCTGGTCCTGCTGGCGGTTCCCTTCCAGGGATTCGCCTCGGCGGCCATGTTCGGCTGCGGGGTGGGCAGCATGGGGCACACGATGCCCGCCCCTTCCGCGCCGGCGGATGCGGGCGCGGAGCATGCCCACCACGGCATGCATGGCGGCGCACACCACGCCATGTCGGCTCCGGATGCGGGCGACAGCCAGCATTCGCCCCAGCACCACGGCAACGCCAAGTGTGGCGCCTGCTCGGCCTGCTCCATCGGTGCGGCCATCGTGCCGGCGCCCGTCCTCGCCCTGCCGGTGCATGCGCCGCCGCGCCTGGCGGCTCCGTTCTCGGCCGGGCTCCTGCCTTCGGTCGACCTCGCCCTGCCCGAACGGCCTCCCCGCTTCGTCCTCGCCTGATTTGCCGCCTGCCGCGCCGCTTGCCGCGCGGCCCTGTCGTATGCAACCAGTGAGGATTCCATGCTATCCGCCATTTCGCGCATTGCGCGCATCGCGCCGTCCCGCGCGTCTTCAGCTTTCCTGAGCGCCGGCCTGCTGGCCGTCAGCGTCCATGCTGCCCACGCCGCCAGCGTGCCCGCCGCCGACCCCAACGCGCCGGTGCCGCCGACGCGCTACCAGACCGGCGCCGCCTACCAGCCGCGCCGCGCCGAACCGGCCACGCCCGACCAGGCCTGGAAGGAACAGAACCGCATCGTCGCGGCCACACCGGGCCACGGCCACGCGACGCACGGCGCCGACCCGCACGCCGGGCATGCCATGCCCGCTGCGGCACCGGCCGATCCGCATGCCGGCCACGCGATGCCAGTTCCTGCACCAGCCAATCCGCATGCTGGCCACGCCATGCCAGCTCCGGCCCCGGCCGATCCACATGCCGGCCACACCATGCCTGCTCAAGCACCAGCCGACCCGCACGCCGGCCACACCATGCCCGCTCCAGCCCCGGCCGATCCGCATGCCGGCCACCGTCCGGCCGCGCCGGCGCACCAGCACGAGGGGCAGCACTGATGCCAGCCTCCATCGTGACACGCGGTGCGCTGGCCGGCGCCGCTGCGCTGCTGGCGGGCTGTGTCGGCGTGGCGCCGGATGGCGGGTTCGGCGCCGTCGCCGACGCGGCCCGTGCGCGCACCGGCGCCGAAGCGAAGCTGGTGCGCACCGAGGCCGACGAACGCTCGGTCGCCGACACCGTGCGCGCCCTGCTGGCGCAGCCGCTGGGCCGCGAAGACGCGGTGCGCATCGCCCTGCTGAACCATCCCGGCCTGCAGGCGAGCTACTGGGACGCCGGCTTCGCCCAGGCCGACCTGGCCCAGGCAGCGCGCCTGCAAAATCCGGGTGTCGGCTTCAAGCGCACATCCGGCGGCGGGTCGGTCGAGATCGAACGCTCGCTTACCTTCAGCCTGGTGCAGGCGCTGACCCTGCCCCTGTCGCGGCGGCTGGAACAGGCGCGCTTCGAGCAGGTCAGCCTGAACGTCGGCGCCGCCATCGAGCGCCACGCCTTCGAGACACGGCGCGCCTGGGCCGAGGCGGTGGCCGCGCGTCAGGCCCTGGATTACGCACGGCGCGTGAACGCCGCCGCCGAGGCCAGCGCCGAGCTGACCGGCCGCATGACCCGCTCCGGCAACGCCAGCGCCCTCGACAGCGCACGCGAGCAGCTGTTCCATGCCGAAGCCGCCGCCGGCGTCATGCGCGCCGAACAGGGGCTGGTCGCCAGCCGCGAACGCCTGGCGCGCCTGCTCGGCCTGTGGGGCGAGCAAACCGCTTTTACTCTGCCCGAGCGCCTGCCCGACCTGCCGGCCGCGCCGCTGGAACTGAACGAAACCGAGCGCCTCGCCCTGGCGCGCCGCGCCGACGTCCAGGCCGCGCGCCAGGAAGCGGCCAGCACCGCGGCGAATCTCGGCCTGACCCGCACCACGCGCTTCGTCAACGTGCTGGAGCTCGGCCTGGAACGCAAGAGCGAGACCGGCGAACCGCGCGCGCGCGGCTACGCGCTGTCGCTGGAACTGCCGCTGTTCGACTGGGGCGGCGCCCGCAGCGCGCGCGCCGAAGCGGTGTACATGCAGTCGCTGCGGCGCGTCGCCGAGACCGCGGTCAATGCGCGCAGCGAGGCGCGCGAACGCTACCTCGCCTACCGCGGCGGCTGGGACCTGGCGCGCCACTACCGCGACGAGGTCCTCCCGCTGCGCAAGAAGATCTCCGGCGAAGTCCTGCTGCGCTACAACGGCATGCTGGCCAGCCCCTTCGAACTGCTGCTCGATGCGCGCGAACAGGCCGGCGCCGTGAACGCCGCCATCGAGGCTTTAAAGGATTTCTGGATCCAGGAAGCGGCATTGCAGCTGGCCCTGGGCGGCCCCGCACCGCAGGCCGCCACCAACCAACACAAGGAACACGCACCATGACCACCCGCAGAGCATTCCTCGGCGCCGGCGGCACCCTGGTCGGCGCCGCAGCGGTCAGCCGCGCCGGCGCAGCCGGCCTGCCGGAAGCACCGTATGCACCGAACCCGCAAGCCAATGCCGCGGCATCGGGCGCCACCGCCGCGCCGCTGGCCCCGCCCAACGGCCGTCCCTACCATCCGGTCGTTACCCTGAACGGCTGGTCCCTGCCCTGGCGCATGAAGGACGGCGTCAAGGAATTCCACCTGGTGGCCGAACCCGTGGTGCGCGAACTCGCTCCTGGCATGCAGGCCAATTTGTGGGGCTACAACGGCCAGAGCCCGGGCCCGACCATCGAGGTGGTCGAGGGCGACCGCGTGCGCATTTTCGTCACCAACAAGCTGCCCGAGCACACCAGCGTCCACTGGCACGGCCAGATCCTGCCCTGCGGGATGGACGGCGTAACCGGCCTGACCCAGCCCGGCATCGCGCCCGGCAAGACCTTCATGTATGAATTCGTGGCGCGCCACGCCGGCACCTTCATGTACCACCCGCACGCCGACGAGATGCAGCAGATGGCGATGGGGATGATGGGTTCCTGGGTCACGCACCCGAAGGACCCGCGCCAGCATGCCGTCGAGCGCGACTACGTGATGCTGCTCGGCGCCTTCGACATCGAGCCGGGCAGCTACACGCCGCGCACCAACACCATGCTCGACTTTAATCTGTGGACCATGAACAGCCGCGTCTTCCCCGGCCTCGACCCGATGGTGGCGCGCCTGGGCGACCGGGTGCGCATCCGCGTCGGGAATCTCACCATGACGAACCATCCGATCCACCTGCACGGGCACCGCTTCGAAGTCGCCTGCACCGACGGCGGCTGGGTGCGGCCCGAGGCACGCTGGCCGGAAGTGAGCGTCGACGTCGCCGTAGGCCAGATGCGCGCCATCGAATTCGTGGCCGACAATCCCGGCGACTGGGCCTTCCATTGCCACAAGTCGCACCACACCATGAACGCCATGGGCCACGAGGTGCCGAACCTGATCGGCGTCGACCACCGCGACGTGGCCGAGAAGATCAACGACCTGATCCCCGGCTACATGGTCATGGGCGACAAGGGCGGCTCGATGGGCGACATGCAGATGCCGCTGCCCGAGAACACCCTGCCGATGATGACCGGGCGCGGCCCTTTCGGCAACCTGGAGATGGGCGGCATGTTCACGGTGCTGAAGGTGCGCGAGGGGCTGGCGCGCGGCGACTACCGCGACCCCGGCTGGTACCGGCATCCGGCCGGCACGGTGGCGCGCGAGTGGACCGGCGAACTGCCGCCGGCCGCCCAGGCGCCGGGCACGGCGCCCGCCCCTGCGCCAGGCGCCGCATCGGCACGCAAGCCGCAACAGCACGGGCATTGAAGCGTTTTTCGGCTTGAGACCTTATTCGGCACGTTCATGCGTGCGGCATTGAAGGAAGGGCTTGAATAATCGACAATCGGACAGTCGACTTCCAGCCCTTCTTTTCCATGACACTCTCTCGTATCGGATGCATTCTTTCCGCTGTCCTCGTCAGCGCTGCCGCCAACCCCGCCCACGCTGCCCGCGTGCAGGAAGTCCGGATGCAGGACCTGCCCGCCTTCCTCGCCAGGAACGACACCGTCGTGGTGCAATTTACGTCTCCCGACCCCAAGTGCCGCTATTGCATCGGCGCCGACAAGGCCTTCGACAACGCCGTCGCGCCGGCACGCGATACCAGGGTCAAGTACGTGCGCGTGCAGTGGCCGGTGTGGCACACGTTCCCGGATTTCGGCAAGCTGCCCAAGCCGATCGGCCTGCCCGAGCAGATGGTGTTCCGGCGCGGTACGGCGATCGGGTCCGTCGGCGGCAGGCTCGAACCCGACAGCGGCTTCCTCGCCAAGGTGGCGCATGTCCAGGCCAATCCAAAAGACCCGAAGGATTTCTACCGCGAGCTACAGGCCGCCGTGCCCGTTCCTGCGGCGCCGGCGGCCCCTGCTGCGCCTCTGTCCGCCGAAGAAGAGCGCCTGACCCGCCTCATGGCGCGCAAGGACCTGCTGGGCGGGATCGTGACGTTCTGCGCGCGCGCCTTCCCCGCTACTGCACCAGGCGTGCAGGAGGCCTACGGCGCCTGGCAGGCGGCGCACAAGCCCGCGCTCGACCAGGCGGCCGTGGTGATGATGGCGCGCTCCAGCCGCAGCGATGCCGCCGCCGCCAGCGCAGTGGTGCGCGACGAGCAGCTCAAGCTGCAGGCCTGGACCGTTGGCAGCCTGGGTATCGCCGAAGACCGCAAGCCGAGCGCCGCCGATTGCGAGACCATCGGGCGCGGACTGAAGTCGCTGCCCGAGATCGCCGCCTGAAGCTTCAGTCCACCGCGCGCGCCGTCACCGGATAGCCGGCGTCGTCGATCGCCGCCGCGATCCGGTCCAGGTCGGCGCCGCTGTCGATCCTGACCTTCTTGGTCGGCAGGTCGATCTCGACCTTCGCGCCGGCGTCGATGCCTTGCACGGTCCTGGTCACGCGGCCCACGCAATGGCCGCAGCTCATGCCTTCGACAGTCAGTTCGTACATGGTGTGTTCTCCTTTGGATAGGGGCAGGCTCGCCCCGATGGTTGATGATGGCATGCTTGCCTGGTCCATGCTCGATGGTGCAGGCGCGGCCGGCTGCCAGCGCCGCAGCAGCAGCGCGTTGCTCACCACGCTCACTGAGCTGAGCGCCATCGCGGCGCCGGCCAGCATCGGGTTCAGCAGGCCGAAGGCAGCCAGCGGAATGCCGACGACATTATAGGCAAAGGCCCAGCCCAGGTTCTGGCGGATCTTGCGGTAGGTGCGCTGCGACACCGCAATGGCGTCCGCCACCAGGGCCGGATCGGCGCGCATCAGCGTGATGCCGGCGGTGTGCATGGCGACGTCGGTGCCGCCGGCCATGGCGATGCCGACGCTGGCCGCAGCCAGGGCCGGCGCATCGTTGATGCCGTCGCCGACCATCGCCACCCTGCGTCCGGCCGCCAGCGCACGCTGCACGTGCTCGGCCTTTTCGCCGGGCAAGACCCCGGCGGCGTATTCGCCGATGCCGACCGCCGCCGCCACCGCGCGCGCCGCGCCCAGGTTATCGCCGGTCAGCATGCTGGTGCGCACACCCATCGCCTGCAGGCGCGCCACCGCGGCCGGCGCCGTGGCGCGCACGCGGTCGCCAAAGGCGAGCAGGCCCAGCACCTCAGGCTGGCCGCCTTGCTCGCGCAGCAGCCAGGACACGGTGCGGCCTTCGGCTTCATGGCGCGCCGCCGCCTCCTGCCACTGCCCAAGCGCGGCGCCGAGTTCATCGGCGAGGCGCGCATTGCCCAGCCAGACGCGCGCGGCGCCCACGCTCGCCTGCACGCCGCGTCCCGGCAGGGCCTGGGCTTCGGCGGCGGGCTGCAGGACCAGGCCGCGCTGGCGGGCCAGCTCGCCCACCGCGTGCGCCAGCGGATGGCTGCTCGCCTGCTGCACGGCGGCCGCCAGCGCCAGCACCCGCTCCGGCTGGCTGCCTTCGAGCGCCACCACCACCGGCCGGCCCTCGGTCAGGGTGCCGGTCTTGTCGAAGACCACGGTGTCCACCGCGTGCGCGGTTTCCAGCGCCTCGGCGTCGCGGATCAGGATGCCGTGGCGCGCCGCCACGCCGGTGCCGACCATGATCGCGGTCGGCGTCGCCAGGCCCAGCGCGCAGGGACAGGCAATCACCTGCACCGCCACCGCGTTCAGCAGCGCGCCCTGCCAGTCGCCGGTGGCCAGCCACCAGCCGATGAAAGTGAGCACGGAGACCAGCAGCACGGCCGGCACGAACACCGCGCTGACGCGGTCGACCAGGCGCTGGACCGGCGCCTTGACCGCCTGCGCGTCTTCCACCTGGCGAATGATCTGCGACAGCAGGGTCGCCGCGCCGACCGCCGTCACGCGCACCAGCAGCAGGCCCTCGCCGTTCACGGCGCCGCCGGTAACGCGCTCGCCCGGCCCCTTGGCCAGCGGCAGGCTCTCGCCGGTGAGCAGCGATTCGTCGAGATGGCTGCGGCCTTCCTCCACCACGCCGTCGGCGGCGACGCGCGCCCCGGGCCGCACCACCAGCACATCGCCAACAACTAGCATGCCGACGTCGATCACATGGTCGTGGCCGCCGCGCCGCACCAGGGCATCGGTAGCGCGCAGCGATTCCAGCGCGCCGATCGCTTCCAGGGTCTGGCGCCGGGCGCGCGCTTCCAGCCACTTGCCCAGCAGGACCAGGGTGATGACGACCGCCGAGGATTCGAAATACAGGTGGCCGGCGCCATGCCCGCCGGCCAGCAGCAGGTAGACCGACAGGCCGTAGGCGGCGCTGGTGCCAAGCGCGACCAGCAGGTCCATGTTGCCGGCGCCGGCACGCAGCGCTTTCCAGCCGGCGCGGTAGAAGCGCGCGCCGAGCCAGAACTGGACTGGCGTGGCCAGCAGCCATTGCAGCCAGCCCGGCAGCGGCCAGTCGGCGCCGGCCAGCTGACCGAGCATCGGCAGCATCAGCGGCGCGCTCAGCAGTGCGGCGGCGGCCACCGGCCACCAGGCCGGCAGGGCGCGAGCCGGCGCCGCGGTGCGCAGCGGCGCGGCCGGGGTGGGGGCAGCCTCGTAGCCGGCCCTGTGCACGGCCGCGACGATGGCGGCGCTGTCGGCCGCGCCGCGCACGCTGGCGCGCTCGGTGGCCAGGTTGACGCTGGCGTCCTCCACCCCGGGCACCGCGCGTAGCGCCTTCTCCACACGCGCGACGCAGGATGCGCATGTCATGCCGGAAATATCAAAGCTTGCCGCGCCGGGCTTGGCATGCTGTTCGAGGCTTTTGTTCATGGTTCATCTCCTTCCGATACCCACAGGATATTGCTTCCCATCGTGGGAAGGTCAAGCGCCGCTGCCGGGGCAGCATGGCGAAGACGATTGAGCCGGTCGGTGGCATCGCCGTCCTGCCAGAACTTCAAGGCAGAGCCGGCATCGAATCTGTAACTCGTCAGTATCCCATTTCCTGGAGGCTGCATGAAGACCGCATTGCGTACCGTATTGTTACTTTCCCCCTGCCTGCTGCTGGCAGCCTGCAGCCATTCCGACGACGACACCCAGGCCGAGGAGGCGCGCGTACGGGTGGTCGGCCAGGCGCCGGGCTCCACGCCTTTCGTCGCCAACCTCACCCTCTCGCTCGACGACTTTTCCCACCTGTCCAGCGTGTCGTACACCATCGCCGCCCGGCCCGGCACCTTTTCCAAGCCGATGAGCACCACCTTTACCCGCGCCTGGATCGAACGCACCGGCGCCTGGCGCGCGGCCGACCGGCGGCTCGTCATTCCGGTGTTCGGGCTGTATGCCGGGTATGCCAACGGCGTCACGGTCAGCGCGGCGTTCGAGGACAAGTCGACCGACGACGAGCAGGTGACGGTGGCTGCGCCGGCTTATACGGGGCCGGCGGCAGTCTACACCACGCCCGAGGTGAACACCGCGCGCAGCGCCGCCGCGGCGCCGGGGTTCGACTATATGCTCATCAAGAACAATGCCTATGCGCCGGTCGTGCTCGACTCCGACGGCAACATGCGCTGGCTGGGCGCCGATCCGAACACCTCGCCCTCGACCTGGTTCGGCGACGACGCGTTCTACGTCGGCAGCGCCACGACGCCGGAATTGCGGCGCTTCGACCTGACCGGTTCATTTACCACCATCCCGCTCGCCGCCACGCGCTATACCAACTTCCACCACGACCTGTCGGCGGGCAAGAAGGGCTTGCTTGCCGAACTCGACGCGAACGATGGCGGAGTGCCGAAGATCGAGTCGATTTTGGCGGAAATCGGCACCGACGGCGCGATCCTGAAGGAATGGGACCTGGCTCATATCTTCCGCGCAGCGATACAGGCCGGAGGCGACGACCCCGCTAACTTCGTGCGCGACGGCACCGACTGGTTCCACATGAATTCCGCGATCTACGTGCCAGCCGACGATTCGCTGCTGATCTCCAGCCGCGAGAACTTCGTCGTCAAGCTCGACTACCAGACCGGCAAGATCAAATGGCTGTTCGGCGACACCACCAAGCACTGGTACGTCGATTATCCCTCGCTGCGCGCGCTGGCGCTCGAACTCACCTCAGGCAAGGTGCCGATCGGGCAGCATACGCTGTCGATCACGCCGAACGGCGAACTGCTGCTCTTCAATAACGGCCTTGGCAGTTACAATCATCCTGCGGACACCGCGCCTGGTATTACGCGTGACTTCAGCACGCCTTCGCGCTATGCGATCGACGAGAAGAAGCGCACTGCCGCCGAGGTCTGGACCTATGCCCCCGAACCACCGATCTATTCGGACGTCTGCTCCAGCACCTACGAAACCACGCCCGGCAACTACCTGATCGGCTACGCCGCGGCGGCAGGCCGTACGCGCAGCAAGCTGCGCGCAATCAACAGCAGCGGCCAGATCGCCTTCGATTACGAATACCCGACCGTGAACTGTGGGACGGTCTTCATTGCCGAGCCCATCGGGTTCACGGGCCTGGTGCTGAAATAAGGTGCGGCAGAAAAGAGCCAGCCGCGGCGCTAGCGCCGGGTAGCGGGTGCGGGCATGGGTGGCAGAGGCGCCATCGGGCGCACCAGGTAGCGCATGTCAGCCCGGTCCGTGCTTACCGGCGCCGTCACCACGAAGCTGTCGCGGCCCAGCCGCGGCGGCGGGGTGTCTGCACCGGCAAGCCGGCTCGCCCCGACGTCGGCGGCGCGCAGGATGAGTTGCACTTCGAATTCGATGCCCGGTACTGCGAACTGGGCCAACAGCTGGTGCAGGGCTGCCGCCATGTCGCCGCTGGGCAGGAACCGGCTGAAGCGGGACCGATCCAGCGGCCCGATCCGCAGGCGTACCCGCAGGTCGGGACGCCAGCTGCGCGCACCGAGCAGCGTGTTTTCGCCGAGACGGGCGGCGCCGAGCGCACTCTGTTCATGGGCAGCGAGGCGGCTCCAGTGCCCCACCGTTTCCTGCAGCGCCACCGGCACGCCGAAGTAGCCCGCCAGCAGGCTGCGCAGCACGGCCGCCGAGCGCGGGCGCTGGTGCAGTAAACCCGCGAAGTAGGCCAGCGACGCCGCCGGCACGCGGGTTGTCGCTTCGGTTGCCGCTTCGGTTGCCATGCTGCTGCCGGCGGCCCCGGCCAGGGCCAGCAGGCGCGGCATGAAGCAATCCAGTCCGCAGGCCAGGTCATGTTCGACCCGGTGCTTGCGCCAGGCCGCGTAGTACAGGGCCAGCATACGCCCGGACAGGATGTCGAGAAAGGCGCGCGGTGCGTCGTCTCCATGCGCCGACTGCCATTGCTGGATGCGCTCGGTGTCGTGCAGGGGCAGCGCGCCATGAACGCCGAGCAGGCCCATGAAGCTTGGCGTAAGCAGGAACTGCGGCGCCTGCGCCGCGTCCGTTTCCAGCGCGCGCAGGTCCTCGATCTCGCCGGCCGGGAAACCCAGGCGCAAACTGTTCGCGAAACGCAGGTGCGCGCGCCAGGCCTGTTCGTTCGGCACGCCCTGCTCTTCCAGCCAGCGCAGCAGGATCGTCACCGCCTGGACGAACTCGAAGGCCTGCGGCGCGGCCAGCAGGCGTTCGAGAGCGCTCAGGCCGCCCAGTCCGCTCACGTCGCTTCGGTGCTGCGTGGGGCGCATGCGAGGATTTCCTGGCCGCTGCGGGCGGAGACGATCTCGAGCCGGGTGAAGCAGTTCAGCTGGCTGTTCAGGGCGAAGTAGCGGTCCATCACCTGGGCGAACACGTACAGGCTGGCGCCGGCAAAGGCGTCTTCGTCGAGCGTCATGCGGATGCCGATGCCGGGCATCAGGGTCGGCACCGGGCGGGTGCGGATCCAGGCACGCACGCTGCCGTGTTCGAGCTTGAGGATGCCGCCGATCTGGCGCCGCGCGCCGGCCGACTTCGGCAAGTCGTACAAGGTCAGCATCTTTTGCAGGTCGCCCAGTCCGGCCTCGGTCAATCCGGCATGGTTCAGCGACAGGTGGGCGATCAGGCGCCAGTGCGCGCCCTTGCCGTCGAAGCGGCGGCTCGGCGTCGGCGTGCGCAGCAGGCGCCAGGGCGCGCTGCTCGACGCCGATTCGGCGATCAGGACGGCGCCGGGGCCGCCCGCCTCCAGCTGCGCCGGCAGGTCGCGGTTGCTGCAGGTGAGCTCGGTCGACACGGTGGCCCCGGCCGCCTCGCTGGGCCGGAAATCGGCGTCGACCAGGGCCAGCCGGACCTCGTGCCCGGGGCTGACCTGGGCCAGCGTCTCGTCGCGCCGCGCGACCCAGAAATGCACGCCGCCGCCCGGCGTATCGTGGCCCACGGCGTACAGCGGGGCGAACTCGGTGATGCCGCTTATTCCGCCTCCTCCGCTTGCTCCACTTGCGCCGCGCGCTTCGCGCACCAGGCGCACCCGGTCGATGCTGTGGATCTCGTAGGAAGCGGCGTGCGCCGAATCGGCCGCCAGCGGATAGTCGGCCCGGGTGTGGGACAGCTGGATCGGATCGCCGCCCTTGCGGAACAAATTCACCACCGGCGTGCAGCCGGTTAGCAGGTGCTGCGGCGACAGCGGCGCCAGCAGGCGCGCCTCGGGCGTGTCGGCGGCCGGCGCGCGCAGCGGCAGGTGCAGGGTGAAGCGCACGCACCCGGCCGGCAGCACGCGCGCCATGGCCGCCAGGTCGACTTCGACGAATGCAAATTTCTCTGGATAGCTGAAATACTCGGTGAGCAGGCGGAAGGCCGGATGCGAGCGGCCGCTGTCGGGCAGGATGGCGTCTTCCGGCGCCAGGCCCGCCAGCTGCAGCGGCACGCGCGCGAGCGCCTGCCAGGCGCCATCCCCGGCCTGGACCCAGGCCCCTGCCGCGTGGATGAACAGGGCGTCGAGCAGGGCGGCGCGCAGCGAGGCGTCGGCATCGACGAACAGGCGCACGCGCCCGATCCCACGCGCGCACAGTGCGCCGAGCGAGCCGCGCACGCCGAACTCGATGGCGATGCAGGCGCCCACCCCGCGCGGCAGGCGCACCGCACCCGGCGCCCTCCCGGCAGTGAATGGCGCCGCAAAGGAAGCGCGCAGGACGCGCAGCGGCCCTGCCAGCACCGGATACACGGTGCGGAAGTGGCAGATCGTGCCCGCGACCGGTATGCTGCGCAGCGCCGTGCCGCGCGCCAGCTCGGCGAACTCGCCGCTGTCGCCGGCGCCCTCCTGGACCAGCCGCGCGACCGAATACGAGGGCAAGGGCCGCAGGTAGTGCGGATACAGGCTTTCGAGCAGCGACTCGGTGAACTTCGGATAGTCGTCGTCGAGCCGCTTGTGGATGCGCGCGCTGAGCAGCGCCACCGACTGGATCAGGCGCGCCACGCCGGGGTCTTCGATGCTGTCGCCGGCCAGGTGCAAGGCGCCGGCGGGCTTTGGATAGCGGCGCGCAAACTCGCGCGCGAATTCCCCGAACAGGCCCAGCTCTTCCTCGAAATACCGCAGAAGCTCATCCATGCGCTCTCCGCAAAAATTGCTGAAGACCAAGATGCATGCTCCCATCGGGGCGGCAGCCCGGCATTGATGGAGGTCAGGTGTCGGACGGCGTGCGTGTGGCGCATCTGCATCGGTACGCGCGGACATACAAAAGAAAAAAGCCACCTTGCGGTGGCTTTTTTCTTTGTAACTTTGGCGGAGACGGTGGGATTCGAACCCACGATACGGGTATAAGCCGTATGCATCCTTAGCAGGGATGTGCCTTCGGCCACTCGGCCACGTCTCCAATCAGCTCTTAACAATGTTGCTCGTTGTCGCTGAGTGCAGGCATATTAATGGCCACGCCCCGTTTGGTCAAGGAAGCACGGCCAAAAATATGAAAAAAGTTAAGCTTTCTCCAGATCAAAAGCTTTATGTAAGGCACGGACGGCCAGCTCCATGTATTTCTCGTCGATCAGTACCGAAATCTTGATCTCGGAAGTCGAGATCATCATGATGTTGATGTTCTCGTCGGCCAGGGTGCGGAACATCTGCGAGGCGACGCCGACGTGGCTGCGCATGCCCACGCCGACAGCCGAGACCTTCGAGACCTTGGCGTCGCCGACGATGCGGGTGTAGCCGAGCTCTTCGCGCTGGCTTTCCAGCACCGCCATGGCGCGCTGGTAGTCGCCGCGCGAGACGGTGAAGGTGAAATCGGTCTTGCCGTCCACCGACTGGTTCTGGATGATCATGTCCACTTCGATGTTGGCGTCCGATACCGGACCCAGGATGTGGAAGGCAACGCCCGGCTTGTCCGGCACGCCGATGACGGTAATCTTGGCTTCATCACGGGTGAATGCGATACCGGAGATGACGGCTTGTTCCATGTTGGTTTCTTCCTCAAACGAAATCAGGGTGCCCGACTTGGCTTCCTCGGCCAATGGCATCAGGGGGTCGGTCAGCGACGACAGCACGCGCGTCGGGACCTGGTAGTTACCGGCGAACTCGACCGAGCGCGTCTGCAGCACTTTCGATCCGAGCGAGGCCAGTTCCAGCATTTCTTCAAACGTGATCTTTTCCAGGCGGCGCGCTTCATCCACCACGCGCGGATCGGTGGTGTAGACGCCGTCGACGTCGGTGTAGATCAGGCATTCGTCGGCCTTCAGCGCGGCGGCGATCGCCACGGCCGAAGTGTCGGAACCGCCGCGGCCCAGGGTCGAGATGTTGCCCTGCTCGTCCACGCCCTGGAAGCCGGTGATGATGACGATCTTACCCGCGTCGAGGTCGCTGCGCACGCGCGAGTCGTCGATCGACTGGATGCGCGCCTTGGTGAACGAGGAATCGGTGCGGATGCCGACCTGCCAGCCGGTGTAGGAAACGGCGTCCTTGCCGATGGCCAGCAGCGCCATCGCCAGCAGGCCCACCGACACCTGCTCGCCGGTCGAGGCGATCATGTCCAGTTCGCGCGGGTCGGGCTGGGCCATGAGTTCCTTGGCCAGGCCGATCAGGCGATTGGTTTCGCCCGACATCGCCGACGGCACCACGACGATCTGGTGCCCCGCGTCATGCCACTTGGCGACGCGGGCCGCAACGTTCTTGATACGGTCCGTCGAACCCATCGACGTACCACCGTATTTGTGGACAATTAAAGCCATAAAAGGAGCTTCCCAGCTTGAAAATGATAAAAGGGGATAATCACTCTAGCATGCTGCAGCGCAAAATCACAAGAGAGGGAAGTCCGAAAAGCTATACGGAATCAAAATAAAGTAATACGTTTTACGTATTACAACTGTTCGATGTTTGACTCCCAGCGCAAGGCGATACGGGCATCCGCGCTGCTACCGAAGTGATGGCAATCCATGCCCAGTCCGGCCGCGTACAGCAAGTCCGAACCGCTGCTGACGATGGGCAGCCGCGCGCGTTCCCAGGCCGGCACGTCGGCCGCCTGGTAGTGCGCCTTCAGCCCGCGCGTCGGGCGGTTCGGCGCCAGCTTCAGGCGTTCTCCGCCCTTGCGGAAGTCGATCACCAACGCCCGGCCGCGTAGCCAGGCGGCGTCGAAACCGACGTCGGCGACATCGAAATGCAGCACACCGCCATAGGCCGGGAAGGCCAGCGAGGACTCGTCCTTCCAGGTAAAAGGTTCGCCGAGCTTCTCGATCACGCCTTCGTCGTCCGGGTCGCGCATGCCGGCCAGATCGGCCAGCTTCGGCGTGATGTACAGGCGGTCGCGGTGGCGGCGGATGTGGCAGGCCGGGTGGGTCACCAGCAATTGCGCGTCGTGGCGGGCTTCGACCAGTTGCGCCACCATCTCCACCAGCCAGGCCGTCGACGGCATTGCCAGCCCCTGCTGGCGGAACCAGTGGCGCAGCATGTTGTAGGCGCGGTCGAGCGACATCGACCGCAGGTGCGCGACATCGATGGCGCCGTCGACCAGGTTGGCGGCCAGGTCCTGCGCCGCCAACTCGTCCAGCAAGCGCTGCGCCGACTGCGCATGCGCGGCACTGCGTGCGAAGCGGGCCTGGAAGCCGGGAAAGGCCTGGGCCAGGGCCGGCATTACCGTGTGGCGCAGGGCATTCCGGGCGTAGCGCGGGTCCAGGTTCGATTCGTCCTCGACCCAGGCGAGATCGTGCTCGGCCGCATAGGCTTCCAGCTCGGCGCGCGCCAGCGGCAGCAGCGGGCGCGCCATCACCAGGTCCGGGTTGCCGAGCAGTTCAGGCGCGCTGTTGGCCGCATCCATGCCCGACAAACCGGCCGGGCCCGAGCCGCGCAGCAGTTGCAGCAGCACGGTCTCGGCCTGGTCGTCGAGGTGGTGGGCGGTCAGCAGCAGGCCGGCCCCATGCGTGCGGCACATCTCGCCCAGCGCGCGGTAACGCAGCTTGCGCGCCGCCGCCTCGATGCCGGAGCCGCCCTTCTCCACCGCCACGCGGCGATGGTCAGCCACGGCGCCGAGCGCGGCGGCGGACGCCTCGACGTGCGCCAGCCAGGCATCGGCATGCGGGCTCAAACCATGATGGACGTAGAAGGCAAACAGGGACACGCCATGCTGGCGGCACCAGCTGGACGCCAGGTGCAGCAAGACCATCGAATCGAGGCCGCCGCTACAGGCTATGGCAAGGGAGGAAGGGGAAACCTGCTCGCGCAGCGCCGCGAGGGCGCGCGCGAAAATGGCCGGGACCTGCCCGGCTGAAGGACTACTCACTGAACATCTCGAATGAAGGAAGAATTATTCTTCGGTGGGCAGGGTTTCCTTGAACTTGCCGTATGCCATCAGCTTCTGGTGACGGGATTCGAGCAGGTCCTTGGTCTTCATGCCCTGGAACTGGCGCAGGGTGTCGGCCAGCGCGCGTTTCAGCATCTGCGCCATGCCTTTCGGGTCGCGGTGGGCGCCGCCCAGCGGTTCGGTGATGATCTTGTCGATCACGCCCATGGCTTTCAGGCGGTGCGCGGTCAGGCCCAGGGCGTCGGCCGCGTCCGAAGCGCGCTCCGAGGTCTTCCACAGGATCGAGGCGCAGCCTTCCGGCGAGATCACCGAATAGGTGGCGTATTGCAGCATCAGCACCGCGTCGCCGACGGCAATCGCGAGTGCGCCGCCGGAGCCGCCTTCGCCGATGATGGTGGCGATCAGCGGCACTTTCAGCTCGGCCATGACGTACAGGTTATGGCCGATCGCTTCCGACTGGCCGCGCTCTTCGGCGTCGATGCCGGGGAAGGCGCCTGGCGTATCCACAAACGTGAAGATCGGCAGGTTGAACTTTTCCGCCAGCTTCATCAGGCGCATGGCCTTGCGGTAGCCTTCGGGCTTGGGCATGCCGAAATTGCGCATCGCGCGCTCTTTGGTGTCGCGGCCCTTCTGGTGGCCGATGACCATGCAGGCCTGGCCATTGAAGCGCGCCAGGCCGCCGATGATCGACTGGTCGTCGGCGAAGGTACGGTCGCCGTGCAGCTCGTGGAAGTCGGTGAAGATCGCGTTCACGTAGTCCATGGTGTAGGGACGCTGCGGGTGGCGCGCGATCTGCGACACTTGCCATGGGGTCAGCTTGGCGTAGATATCCTTGGTCAGCTGCTGGCTTTTCTTGGCCAGGCGGTCGATTTCTTCCGAAATATCGACGGCCGAATCGTCCTGGACGAAGCGGAGCTCTTCGATTTTCGAATCGAGCTCGGCAATCGGCTGCTCGAAGCTGAGGAAAGTTGTTTTAGTCATTGTACCTCCGGGGTTGTTCTGTGGCCGCGCCGGCGCGGGGCCGGCGGACCTGATTCGGCGCTATTCTACCGCAGCCTAGACCGTATCGGACGCGCCATCAGACCCATTTACAGGGTCGAGACTGCGCCACAAATACCAGGTGGCGACGGTGCGCCAGGGTTCCCAGTTCGCCGCGACTTCGCGCGCATCGCTGCGCGACACCGGCTCGCCGGAAAAATAGTTCTGGCTGATGCCCTGGATCAAACCGGCGTCGTCCAGCGGCAGGACGTTCGGGCGAAGCAGATTAAATATCAAAAACATCTCGGCTGTCCAGCGGCTGATGCCGCGGATCTGGACCAGCTCGGCAATGACCGCCTCGTCGTCCATCTGCGACCACAAATTCGTGTGCACGCGCTTGGCCTTGAAGTGGTCTGCAAGATCCAGGATGTATTCGGTCTTGCGCTTCGACAGGCCGCAGGCGGCCAGCCCCTCGCCGCCCAGCTTGATCACTTGCGCCGGGGTCAGTTTCGGGCAGGCCAGGCCGAGCTTGGTCCAGGCGGCGTCGGCGGCTTTCGGCGTGACCTGCTGGCCGACGATGGAACGGGCCAGCGTCGTGAACGGGTCCGGGTGGCCCTTCAGGTGCATGTCGCCGATTTGCGGGATCAGGCGCTTCATGATGCGGTCGCGCCGCATCAGTTCCGCCTTGGCCTCGGCCCAGTAGGCGGGAACGTCGAGTTCCGGCGCCGGCGCCCCCGGGCCGCCCTTGTCCTGTTCGGCTGCCATTATGCGCGGCGCCAATTCGTGGTGCCGTCTGGCTTGTCTTCGAGGATGATCCCGGCGGCAGTCAGTTCGGTGCGGATGCGGTCGGCGTCGGCGAAGTTGCGCGCCTTCTTGGCGGCGGCGCGCTGCTCGATCAGGCCGGCAATCGCCGCTTCGTCGAGACCGCCTTCGCCGCTGCCGACGCCGGCACGCAGGAAGTCCTGCGGCGCGCGTTCGAGCAGGCCGATCACGCCGGCCAGCGCCTTCAGCTGGCGCGCGGTGTCGATCGACTTCGTGCGATTGACTTCGCTGGCCAGGTCGAACAGTTCGGCCACGGCCAGCGGCGTGTTGAAATCGTCGTCCATCGCTTCGCGGAAACGCACCGCGTGCTCCTCGCTCCAGTCGACTTCCACGGCGTCAGCGCCGAGATCGACATCGGCAAGCGCCGTGTACAGGCGCGTCAGGGCCGCCTTGGCGTCGTCGATGTGGACGTCGGAATAATTCAGCGGGCTGCGGTAGTGGGTACGCACGATGAAGAAGCGCACCACTTCGGCATCGTATTTCTTGAGCACGTCGCGGATGGTGAAGAAGTTGCCCAGGGACTTGGACATCTTTTCGTTATCGACGCGCACGAAACCGTTGTGCACCCAGTAGTTCACCATCGGGCCGCCGAACGCGCCTTCGCTCTGGGCGATCTCGTTTTCGTGGTGCGGGAACTGCAGGTCCTGGCCGCCGCCGTGGATGTCGAAGTGCTCGCCCAGCAGCGCGCACGACATGGCCGAGCACTCGATGTGCCAGCCCGGGCGGCCGCGGCCCCATTGCGAATCCCATTTCGCTTCGTCGGGCTCGGATTCCTTGGCGGCTTTCCAGAGCACGAAGTCGAGCGGATCGCGCTTGCCGGTATTCACATCGACGCGTTCGCCGGCGCGCAAATCGTCGAGCGACTTGCCGGACAGTTTGCCGTAGCCCTCGAACTGGCGCACGGCAAAGTTGACGTCGCCGTCTTCGCTGCGGTAGGCCAGGCCTTTTTCCTCGAGCATGCCGATGATCGACAGCATGCCCGGCACGTGCTCGGTGGCGCGCGGCACGGCGTTCGGCGCCAGCATGCCGAGCGCCTCGATGTCCTCGTCCATATAGCGCGTGAAGCGGTTCACCAGCGAAGCCATGGTTTCGCCGTTCTCGGCGGCGCGCTTGATGATCTTGTCTTCGATGTCGGTAATGTTGCGGACGTACTTGACTTCGTAGCCCGACACCATGAGCCAGCGGTAGATGACATCGAAGGCCATCATCATGCGTGCGTGTCCGACGTGGCAGTAGTCGTAGACGGTCATGCCGCATACGTACATGCCGACCTTGCCGGCCTCGATCGGGACAAATACCTGTTTTTCGCGCGCCAGCGTGTTATAGATCTTTAATTGGCTCATTGGTGATGATGAATCTGAGGGAACGGGACGCCCGAGCAAGCGAATGCCGGGCACAGCGCCAAAACGGGCGCGCGCCGGGAGGTGATGCTTTGCGTCGGGATCGTCGAGACCCTCGTTGTTGTTCTTCTTGATAGAATGGGACGTTCTGCGCAAAGTATAGCATTGATAAAAACCCGACTGGCCGCCTACGGCTCAGGTTTATTTTTCTGTAAAAGACTTGACACGGCTTTGCGCCACGTCCACCAAGGAGAGCCCTTGAAGCACACCATCGCACACCCAACCCGCCGCCTGATGATGCAGGTTGCCGCCGCCGGCGCCGCCCTGATGATCTCGGGCGCCGCCTTTGCCTTCGAGAATCCGCAGGTGTCCCTGAAGACCACGATGGGCGAGATCGTCATCGAACTGGACCAGGAAAAGGCGCCGAAAAGCACGGCGAATTTCCTGCAATACGTGAAAGCCGGCTTTTACAAAGGCACGGTCTTCCACCGCGTGATCAGCGACTTCATGATCCAGGCCGGTGGCTATACCGAGAAACTGATCGACAAGCCGGGCGTGCGCAAGCCCATCGCCAGCGAAGCCCAGAATGGCCTCTCGAACAAGCCGTACACGGTGGCGATGGCGCGCACCGGCGATCCGAACTCGGCCACCTCGCAATTCTTCATCAATACCAACGACAACGGCGGCCTCGATTATCCGGGCATGGATGGCCATGGCTATGCCGTGTTTGGCCGCGTGGTGAAGGGCCAGGAAACGGTCGACAAGATCAAGAACGTGATGGTCGACGACGTGCGCGGCATGCAGAATGTGCCGGTCGTGCCGGTCGTGATTCAGAACGCGACCATCCTGTCGGGCGATAAGCTTGTAAAATAACGCTTGTGCATTTCGCATTCATACACGAATTTCATTAAAAAAGGACAGCACATGACCTCCGTACTCATGACCACCAACAAGGGCAACATCACCGTCGAGCTGGACGCTGAAAAAGCGCCGAAGACCGTTGCCAACTTCCTGGCATACGTCGAACAAGGTCACTTCTCGAACACGATCTTCCACCGCGTGATCAAGGACTTCATGATCCAGGGCGGCGGTTTCGAGCCGGGCATGAAGCAGAAGGCCACCGACGCCACCGTCGAAAACGAAGGCAAGAACGGCCTGAAGAACGACAAATACACCATCGCCATGGCCCGTACCTCGGCGCCGCATTCGGCATCGGCCCAGTTCTTCATCAACACCAAGAACAACGACTTCCTGAACTACCCGGGCCAGGACGGCTGGGGCTACGCCGTGTTCGGCAAAGTCACCCAGGGCACCGAGATCGTCGACGCCATCAACGGCGTGGCCACCTCGCGTTCGGGCATGCATTCCGACGTGCCTGCCGAGCCGGTCATCATCGAGAAAATCGAAGTCGTCCAGTAATCAGCTAGTCAGGTAAAGGCGCGCGGGAACGAGAACACCAGTACCACCATGTCCATTCCTGCGCGCACGCTCGCGCTTTTCATTTCCGACCTGCACCTGCAGGAATCCCATCCTCGCACCGCCGAGGCTTTCTTCCGCTTCCTGGAAGAACACGGGCGCCATACCCGCCAGCTCTACCTGCTAGGCGACATCTTCGAATACTGGGCCGGCGACGACGATCTCGACACGCCCTTCCATGCCCGCATCATTGCCGCCCTGCGCAATCTCGCCGACAGTGGCGTCGCACTGTTCTGGATGGCCGGCAACCGCGATTTCCTGGTCGGCCAGGGCTTCGCCGACGCCGCCGGGCTGACCCTGCTGCAGGAACCGCACGTCATCGACGTCAATGGCCGGCGCATCGCCCTCGTGCATGGCGACGCCGAATGCACGCTCGACACCAGGTACATGGCATTTCGCGCCATGGTGCGCCAGCCGGCCTGGCAGGCGCAGTTCCTGGCCATGCCCCTGGCCCAGCGCAAGGCCATCATCGCCGGCATGCGCGAAGGCAGCCGCGAAGCGCACACCACCAAGTCCTACGACATCATGGATGTGACGCCGGAAGCCATCGAGGCCCTGTTCGACGCCAGCGGCGCGCAGGTGCTGATCCATGGCCACACCCACCGCCCCGCCCTGCACCGGCACGGCGAACGCCTGCGCTACGTACTGCCGGACTGGGAGCGCGATGCCGAGCCGGCGCGCGGCGGCTGGATCGCTGTTTTGGAAGATGGCCAGATCGTGCGCTGTGCACACGATGGCTAAGCATCTGCGGACGCTGCGTAAATACTTCGTACTCAGCAATAATTCGTTAGTTTTCTCGCAAACAAATCCTCTATGATTGCTCGCTGGTTCCACAGCGCTTGCAAGAGGATTTGTCGTGCCCACAGCATTGCCTGGTCCTGGCGAACCATCCGGCTGTCCTCCGGTCCAGCGCGCCTTTCCTGCCGTTTATTCCCGATTTCTTGCAGCTCGTCGCATCCCGCTGGTTGACCGGAATGCTGGTGTCATACTCCACTACAACACCAACGCATTCACCCACAGGAGCCAGACATGCAGGAACATGTGGCAACACCAGCGCGACAGGGAGGCCGGACATGAACATCGGCTGGAACGACAACGCACCGATCTACCGCCAACTGAAGGACCGCGTCATCGGCATGATGCTCGACGGGGTACTGAAAGCCGGCGACGCCCTGCCCTCGGTCCGCCAGATCGCGGCCGAATACCAACTCAACCCGATCACCGTCTCCAAGGCCTACCAGGAGCTGGTCGACGAAAACCTAGTAGAAAAACGAAGGGGAATTGGCATGTATGTCACTGAAGGAGCAAGCGAGAAACTGCTGGCCAGCGAGCGCGAGCGCTTCCTGAGCGAGGAATGGCCGGCCATGGTCGAGCGCATCCGCCAGCTCGGCTTGAATGTCGAGCAATTGCTGCACACCACGGAGCCGGGAGGCACAGCATGAACGCCGCCATCTCCGCCAGGAACCTGAGCAAGAAATACGGCAAGCAGACGGCCATCGACGGCATCGACTTCGAGATCCCCGCAGGCCGCATCGTCGGCCTGATCGGCCCCAACGGCTCAGGCAAGACCACGACCCTGAAGGCGGCCCTCGGCCTGATTCCTTTTGACGGCGAACTGCGCGTGATGGGCCTGGACCCGCGCACCCAGCGCGACGCCCTGATGCAGGACGTCTGCTTCATCGCCGACGTGGCGATCCTGCCGCGCTGGCTGAAAGTGCGCGACGCCATCGACTTCGTGGCCGGCATCCACCCGCGCTTCGACCGCACCCGCGCCGAGCGCTACATCGCGAATACCCGCCTGAAACCCGAGATGAAGGTCAAGCAGATGTCGAAGGGCATGATCGTCCAGCTGCATTTGGCACTCGTCATGGCGATCGACGCCAAGCTGCTGGTGCTGGACGAACCGACGCTCGGCCTGGACATCCTGTACCGCAAGCAGTTCTACCAGAACCTGCTGGAAGACTATTTTGACGAGAACAAAACGATTGTCATCACCACCCATCAGGTCGAGGAAGTCGAGCACATCCTGACCGATTTGATGTTCATCCGCGACGGCAAGATCGTGCTGGCCGCTTCGATGGACGAAGTGGGCGAGCGTTACGTGGAAGTGATGGTGCCGGCCGACAAGGTGAACGCGGCGAATGCGCTGCAGCCGATCGACCAGCGCACCGTGTTCGGCAAGTCGGTGATGCTGTTCGACGGCGTCTCGCGCGCCCAGCTGTCCGCCCTCGGCGAAACGCGCAATCCCAGCGTCGCCGATCTGTTTGTGGCAACCATGAAAGGAACCTACGCATGAATACGATGAAATGGCTGCTGCGCCGCGAGTTCTGGGAACACAAGGGCGGCTTCGTGTGGGCGCCGCTGATTGCGGCGGCGATCATGGTGGTGCTGGTGGCGGGCGTGGTCGGCTACGGCGTCGGCGCCGACAAGTTCCAGGGCGACAGTGTCACGGTGCGGGTCGATGGCGAGGAGATACACCGCACGCAGATGTCGGTGCTGGCGACCGGCCACACCCGCAACGAGATGGCGAACGTGGCGGCAAACAACTACATGGCCGTCGGCGCGCCGATCTTCATCGTGCTGCCGGTGGTGGCTTTCTTCTATTGCCTGGCCGCGCTCTACGACGACCGCCGCGACCGCAGCATCCTGTTCTGGAAGTCGCTGCCGATTTCCGACACCACCACCGTGCTGTCGAAGCTGCTGACGGCGCTGGTGCTGGCGCCGGCGATCACCATCGGCATCGCCAGCGCCGCCGCCTTCGTGATCCTGCTGCTCGCCGGGATCGCCGTCAGCGCCCAGGGTGTGAATTTGTTCGCGCCGGTGCTCAGCAACATCAACCTGTACCTGTCGCCGGTGTACCTGCTGGCCATGATCCCGGTGTATGTGCTGTGGGCGCTGCCGACCGCCGGCTGGCTGCTGCTGGTGTCGAGCTGGGCCAAATCGAAGGTCTTCCTGTGGGCCGTGGGCGTGCCGCTGATCGTGGCGGTGCTGCTGAAGTGGCTGGACTACATGCTGGCCCTGTACGGCACCACCATCAACGCCGACTGGATCATCAACAACGTGCTCGAGACCATGCTGCTGGGCCTGGTTCCTGGCGCCTGGTTCATGGACGGCGGCACCGCCCTGCCGGTGCGTGCCCAGTACGGCGCGGACATGCTGTCGCTGCTGAGCGCCTCCTGGGGCAGCCTGGCGCGGCCCGAAGCCTGGGTCGGCGCCGCCGGCGGCGTGGCGATGATTGCCGCGGCCATCCGCCTGCGCCGCTGGCGCGACGAAGGCTGAGGGAGCCGGCCATGCGCCCCATCATGCTTGCCTGCGCCCTCGGCGCCCTGCTCCTGGCAAACCCGGCCGCCGCCGTGCCGGGCGTCGACGAGCCGGATACCGTGAAAGTGAACGCGATCCGCAACCCGGAGATCCATACCTACAAGGCCGTGCTGGCCGGGCTGGACAGCTTCGACCAGCACCACGCCCTGGCGCCGAACGTGCCGGAACTGCGCTTCCGGATCCGGCCGCGCGGCGGCGCCGGGCTGCCCGAGCAGCCGCGCGTGCGGATCGAAGGCGACCACGACTTCGTCCTGCCGCTGGACCTGGACGCCGCCAACCGCTTCAGCGTGCCGCGCAGCGAGGCGGCCGAGCACGAGAACGGCGAGGTGGTGCTGAACCAGAAACGCAAGCTGTACCGCATCCATCCGGATGTGCGCACCCCGGGCCTGCCGGCCAATGTGCGCCGCCTGGGCGACCTGCGGCTGGAATGCAAGACGATGATTGCCATCGCCAAGGAAGAGATTCCGCTGTTCTGGGTGGTGGCGATCAACGGACTGCTCTTGACCCGCGACTGGTGCAATTTCACGCACAAGAAAGCGATGCCGGACTGGGGCTTCGACAGCGACGCGCCGATCGTCGGCGCGATCCTGCAGGAGGGCAAGCGCAGCAAGCTGCTGACCACCTCCGGCGACCGCTTCAGCGTGGCGCTGGGCGACATGTCCTGGGGCGACGATGCGCTGGTCGAGCTGGAGTTTGCGCCGGCTCCCACGAACTGAACCGATCACCACAAGAATAGCGAGACCAAATGAAGAACAAACTACTCCGCACGATGATGTCGGCCCTGGCCCTGGCTTGCTGCACCCTGGCGCAGGCGCAAGCCCCAACGCCGGCCGCCCTCGCCAGCGAACAGGTCGCTGTCGGCGCCAAGCCGTATGCGATGCAGATGGCCAGCCTCGGCAGCGGGCGCTACACCGTGATTTTCGAATCCGGCTTCGGCACCGATTTACGGGCCTGGCGCAAGGTGGCGCCGGAAGTGGCCAAGTCGGCGCGCGCCGTGGCGTATTCGCGTGCCGGCCATGGCCAGTCCGAAGCGCGTCCGGAACCGCGCACCATCGAGCAAAGCACGATCGAACTGGAACAGCTGATCGCCAGCGCAAAACTGGCGCCGCCGTTCGTGCTGGTCGGGCATTCGTATCGCGCCCTCTTGATGCGCTCGTTCGCCGCGCGTCATCCGGATCAGGTGGCCGGCATGGTGCTGGTCGATCCGAGCGACGAGCGCTTCAATCCGGCCCTGCGCCAGCTCGACGCCGAGCGCGCAGCGAGCGACGACCGCGCCTTTGCCGGCATCGTGCCGCCGAAGTTCCAGCCCGAGCTCAAGCTCTTGCAGCCGGTGCTCGACAGCGGCAAGCTGCCCTTCGCCGGCAAGCTGCCGGATGTGCCGACCGTGGTGCTGACCTCGAACCAGCAGGCGGAAAAGCCCGAGTTCTTCCTGGAGACGCCGCAAGCGGTGGCCATCAAGCTGCAGCTGCAGGCGGACTTCGTGCGCCAGTTCCGTACCGGCTCGCAGGTGGTCACAAGCAAGAGCGGCCACAACATCCAGCTCGAGGAACCCGAGCTGGTGATTGCGGCCGTCAAGGAGGTAATTGCCGCAGCCGACAAGGCTACGGGCGAGCCGGCGCTGCAGGCGCAGCGCTGAGGTTTTACCGCAACGTTACTGGAACTGCTGGCGGAAGGCCTCGAACTGGGCCTTCAGGTCGGCCACTTCGTCGCGCAGGGCCGCCACTTCCGCCTCCAGCTGGCCGATGCGGCTGCCCGCCGGCGCCGCATGGCCGGCGGCGGCGCCAAAGGCCGAATCGTCGCGCGCCACCGAAATCTCGCCGCCCAGCAGCTGGCCGTAGCGCGATTCCTTGGTGCCCGGCGCGCGTTCCAGCTTGGCCACCAGCGGCGGGTATTTATCGATCAGGAACTGCAGCGCGCTTTCCGCCTCGGCCACGCTCTTGAACTCGTGCAGGCGCCCGGTGCGGGTGCGGATTTCGCCGGCGGTCTGCAGGCCGCGCAGCATCAGCACGGTCAGCACGGCCACCTTATCCTGCTCCAGCGTCCACTTGATGCGCATGCGGTGCTCGTACTTGGCGACGCGCGCGCCGGCCTGGGTGATGCCGTTCACCAGGCGCCGTTCGATCAGGCGCTGCAGGGTGTCCTGGACGGTGTCCTCGGACAGCTGCATCACCGGATCGCGGCTCGACAGCTGGTTGCAGCCGTTGGTGATGGCGTTCAGCGACATCGGGTAGTTATCGGGCGTGAGCGCTTCTTTTTCGGCGAGCACGGCCAGCACGCGGATCTCGAACGGATCCAGTACATCCTTGGTTTCTTCAGTCATCGGTTCCTCAGTCGACCAGCCGGTTCAGTTCGGCCGAGTCGAGTTTATCACCCTCGCGCACATTCGGACAGGCGATGCCGGCCGCCTTGATGGTGGCCGTCAGGCGTTCGAGCTGCTCGTCCTGGCGCGCCACGTGGTCGATCAGGCCACGCAGCGCCTTGCTCAAGGGGTCGTCGCCGTTCGGCGTCACGCCATAGGCGGCGAACATGCGGGCACTCCTCGACTGGTCTTCCTTGCGCATGATGTGGGCCGGGTTGCCGACCGCCGTGGCGCCGGCCGGCACCGGCTTGACCACCACCGCGTTCGAGCCGATCTTGGCGAACTCGCCGACCGTGAACGCGCCCAATACCTGCGAGCCGGCGCCGACGATCACGCCGCGCTCCAGCGTCGGGTGGCGCTTGGTGCCGGCCACCAGGGTGGTACCGCCGAGCGTGACGCCCTGGTAGATGGTGCAGTCGTCGCCGACGATCGCCGTTTCGCCGATCACCACGCCGAAGCCGTGGTCGATGAAGACGCGGCGGCCGATGGTGGCGCCGGGATGGATCTCGATGCCGGTGACGATGCGCGCGATGTGCGAGACGAAGCGGCCCAGCCATTTCAGGTTCAGGCGCCAGCAGGCATGCGCCCAGCGGTGCAGGACAATGGCGTGCAGGCCGGGATAGCAGGTGAGCACTTCCCAGCCGTTGCGGGCGGCCGGGTCGCGTTCGATGATGTTGCGAATATCTTCGCGCAGGGAGGCAAACATAATGAGTACAAAAGCAAAACAGCGGCAATGGTAGCTTATCCGGCTGCTGGCTGCTTGCGAGTTGGCGGTTTTGGCAAGCCGGCGGCGCCTTCCGCGTCGCCGCTCATGCCATCGGCTGCTGCCAGGCGCTTTCGCCAAACGCCTCGTCGAGCCAGGCATTGAGCTCCTGCCTGCCGCTGGCGTCCAGGCTGGGCAGCAGCGCGGCATACCAGCGCCGGCCCTGCTCGTCGTCGAGCGCGGCGCGCACCAGCGGGCGCGTGTTGTCGAGGAAAGCGCCGAAGAAGGGAATGCGCTGGGCGTACAGCACCGTCGCATCGGTGGTGCCGAGTTCGGCATACACCTGGCGGATCTTTTCCAGGTAGGGCAGCGCCGCCCGCTCCTGTCCCACGCGGCCGAGCGCGGTGACGAAGCCGATCCAGACCTGCAGCATGGGCAGTTCGCGCGATCGCAGGTTCAGCTCCGCCGCCTGCTCGACCCAGTCGACACCTTGCGCCGTGGCGCCGGCCATCACCGAGGTGGTCGCGGCCTGCAGGGCGTTGTGCGCGGTCGGCTCGTGGCCGAACAATGCCTGCCAAAAGTAGCGGGCCTCGCTCCAGCGCTCGATGCCGGAACAGGCGAGCGCGCAGATGCGCAGGGCGTCGGCTTGCACTGCCGGGTCGTCCGAGTTCAGCTGGGCCGCCGCCGCGGTGCAGGCTTGCTCGTGTGCGCCATCCTGCAGGAGGGCCAGGGCCGGCGCCAGTTCGGGGGCGACCGGGCGGTCGGCGTTTTCGTCCCGGCCAGCGATATCTTGCGGCTGCGTCAGCTGCCTGACAAGCGCATCTACATCCATGCCTGGCAGGCGCAGGTAATCGACCAGCGGCTCCTTCCTGCGTTCGGGACGGCCCCGATCGCCCGGATGCGACGTGATGTTTACCAGCGACGCGAACGAGTCGGATGCCCGGCAGCGGTAGATGGTGAGTTCGGCGTAATCGGGCGCGTCAAGCGCCAGCGGCACCAGCAGTGTGGGCAGCAACGCCGGATCGGCGCGCAGGCGCTCGACGTCTTCGCTGCCGAGCAAGGCAAAACGCCCTTCCACCACCTGGCTGTCGGCCCAGGCAAGCGCAGTCTCGCAGAATGGCTCCCCGGCACGCATGCGGCCCATCAGCGACGGCAGCATCAGGTGCATGGCCAGTTCGCCCAGCCAGATCAGGGCGACGATGAAGCCCGGCACAGCCGCGTTCCTGATCCGTACGCCGCCGCTCGTGGCAATGTCGGACGCCACGGCGAACATGTCGGCGGGGTCGAGCGCCGCGTTGAGTGCTACCTGCAAGGTGCCTGCCGTGGCGCCGGACTTCGCGCTGACCAGCATGGCGAGCCAGAACGCCCACTGGACATACCAGCCGGCCAGCGCCAGCAGGATGCCGGCCTTGCCCATCCAGCCGGGATTGCGCACTTTGGCGCAGGTGGCAAGCGTCCGTACGATCAGCGCCATGCAGGCCGAGTAGGCAAATGCAAGCAGGACGCCGATCACGATGGGAATGCTGCCGAGAGCCCATGCATACACCCAGGCGCAGGGCAGGATGGCCAGCAAGGCGAGCAGGAATAGTGGCAGGAGGGTGACGGGCACCCGGCCCGAGGCTTGGTAACAGGGGTTGTTCATGGCGGACTCCGTTGGAAGGCAGGCGGCATGGCGTTGATAGACGAGCCATTATGCGTACGGCGGCGTCAACGAAGTTGCACTGAGACAATAAAAAAGCGCCCACGAAGGGCGCTCAATGATTGCCAGCAAAAACCGGCGGCTAGCGCGCCTGCCTGGCGCGCGTGTCCGGGGAATCAGGCCCCGCGCTGGCGCCGTGCCTCGTACAGGCAGACGCCCGAGGCCACCGACACGTTCAGGCTCTCGACCGAACCGAACATCGGGATGCTGACCAGCAGGTCGCAGGTTTCGCGGGTCAGGCGGCGCATGCCCTCGCCTTCCGAGCCCATCACCAGCGCGGTCGGGCCGGTGAAGTCGGCTTCGTACAGGCCCTTGTCGGCGTCGTCCGAGGTGCCGATCAGCCAGATGCCGCGTTCCTTCAGGTCGCGCATGGTGCGCGCCAGGTTGGTCACCGTGATGTAAGGCACGGTCTCGGCGGCGCCGCTGGCGACCTTGGCCGCGGTGGCGTTCAGGCCGACTGCGCGGTCCTTCGGCACGATGACCGCGTGCGCGCCGACGCCGTCGGCCACACGCAGGCAGGCGCCCAGGTTGTGCGGGTCGGTGATGCCGTCGAGGATCAGCAGCAGCGGCGGGCCCTCGATGGCGTCCAGCAGCTCATCGAGGTTGCGCGCCAGCGCCAGCTGGCTGGCGAACGCGATCACGCCCTGGTGGCGGCGGGTGCCGACGATCTTGTCGAGACGGGCTGCCTCGACCGGCATCACGCGCACGCCGGCTTCCTTGGCGTTGGCGACCAGGGCCTTCATGCGGGCGTCGTTGCGCTCGGCGTCGACGAAGATTTCTTCCACCGACTGGGCTTCGTGGCGCAAGCGCGACGTCACCGCGTGGAAACCGAAAATCATTTTATTCTTCATGCTTTACTTCTTTTCTTGCTCGTTTTGGATGCGGTGCCGGCCTCGGCGGCCGGCTTCTTCTTGGCGCTGCTCTTGGCGGCGGCGCTGGGTGCGGGTGCTGCGGTCTTGGCTGCAGGTTTGGCTGCGGTTTTGGCCGCAGGTTTGACTGCGGTTTTGGCTGCTGGTGCTGCTGCCGGTGCTGCAGCCGGCTCTACTGCTGGCGCCGCTTCAGCCACGGCTTTGACGGCGCGCGTGCGGCGTGGCTTGGCCGGCGCTTCGACGGCGGCGATGGCTTCGGCGACACTTGGCGACGCCTCGGCAACTTGCGCAACCACGTCGGCGGCCTTGGTGCGGCGTGCACGCTTGGCCGCCACCGGTGCTGCCTCGACGGCGGTCTCGGCTTGCGGCGCCGGGGCCGGGGTTTCCAGCACGGCCTTGATGGCCTTGGCGGCGCGGGTGCGCTTCGGCGCTGCAGGCACTGGGGCGTCCAGCGGCTGCGGCGCTGCGGCGGCAACCGGCTCGCGCACGGCTTCCACCTGCTCAACCGGGGCCGGTGCAGCGGCGGCCTTGCGCTTGCGCGCCGGCTTGACTGGAGCTTCGGCTGCTGCCGCTTCAACCGGGGCTGGCACTGCAGCGGGTGCTGGCACCACGGCTGGAGCGGCCGCTTCCACGGGCGCTGCTGCCGGCACTGGCTTGGCTTTCGCCTTGCGTGCCGGTTTTGCTGCTGGCTGCGGCGTAGCTTCCGGCTGCGGCTGCACTTGCGGCGCTTCGACCTTGTACACCTGGGCGTCCTGGGCCGGTTGCGGACTAACTGGCTGCACGTTCGCTGGCTGCACGTTCGCCGCCTGCGCACTCGCTGCCTGGCGTTCCGCCGCGGCCCTGCGGCGCGCGCTGCGCGAACGCTTGTTCTTGCTCTTGCCGACGATTTCGGCCGATGTGGACCCGACTCCGGCCCCGACTCCGGCCTCGACTTCGGTCTCGATCTCGTTGTCGGCTTGCAGTTCCGGTGCGCGGCCGTCGTTCGCCTGCTGGCGCGCCAGTTCCGCCGCTTCCTTGCGGGCACGGCGCGAACGCTTGGACTTACCGGACGGCTTGGTTTCGGCGAGCTCGTCGAAGTTCAGGCGCGATGCATTGCCGCCGCCGTTGCCGTTCGCCTGGACCGGCTTGGCATCGCGGCCATTGGCGGCCTTGGCCTTGCCCCGGCCCTCGTCGGCGCGGGATGGCTGGCGGTCCTGTGCAGGCGCGGCAACCGCGCCCTCACCCTCGGCGAGCACCAGGTCGATCTTGCGTGCTTCCAGGTCGACCTTGGCCACCTGCACCGTCACGCGGTCGGTCAGGCCAAAGGTCTTACCCGTGCGCTCGCCGCGCAGCAAATGGCGCGCTTCGTCGTACTGGAAGTAATCCTGGCCCAGGCCGGTCACGTGGACCAGGCCCTCGACGTATAACTCGTCCAACTGCACGAAGATGCCGAAGGTGGTTACGCCGGCCACGGTGCCGGTGAAGGACTCGCCCAGCTTGTCCTGCATGAAGTAGCACTTCAGCCAGTTCTCGACATCGCGCGACGCTTCGTCGGCACGGCGCTCGTTGGCCGAGCAGTGCACGCCGAGCGCGTCCCAGATGGTCAGGTCCTTTTCGTTCTTGACCTTGCCCTCAAGCTTGTCTTTCGCGGCCTGCTTGCGGGTGGCGTTCGACACGGTGGTGTTCAGCTTGCCGAGGTCGATGCCCTTCGGCTCGTAGCGCTTGCCCAGCAGGATCGCCTTGATCGCGCGGTGCGTGAGCAGGTCGGGATAGCGGCGGATCGGGCTGGTGAAGTGGGCATAGGCCTCGTAGGCCAGGCCGAAGTGGCCGACGTTGTCCGGGCTGTAGACGGCTTGCTGCATCGAGCGCAGCAGCATGGTCTGCAGGAGGGCTGCGTCCGGACGCTCCTTGATCTCGCGCATGACGGCGGCGTAGTCGGATGCGGCCGGCTTGCTGCCGCCGCCCAGGTTCAGGCCGGTCTGCTTGAGGAAGGTGCGCAGCTGGTTCAGCTTTTCCTCGGTCGGCACCGCGTGGATGCGGAAGGTGCCCGGGTGCTTGTGGCGGATCAGGAGGTCGGCGGCGCAGACGTTCGCGGCCAGCATGCACTCCTCGATCAGGCGGTGCGCGTCGTTGCGGGTGCGCGGGATGATCTTTTCGATCTTGCCCATCGGGTTGCAGACGATGTAGGTTTCGGTCGTCTCGAAATCGATGGCGCCGCGTTCCTGGCGCGCGCCCAGCAGCGCATGGAAGGCGTCGTTCAGGTTCAGCAGGTGTGGCACGATGGCCGGACGCGCCTGCGCTTCTTCGCCCTTCGGATCGGCCAGCACGGCGGCGACCTGGTTATAGGTCAGGCGCGCGGCCGAGTGGATCACGGCCGGGTAGAACTGGTAAGCCGTGACTTCGCCCTTGGCGGTGACCACCATGTCGCAGACCAGGGTCAGGCGGTCGACGGCCGGGTTCAGCGAGCACAGGCCGTTCGACAGCTTCTCAGGCAGCATCGGGATCACGCGGCGCGGGAAATACACCGAGGTGCTGCGCTCGATGGCGTCGGCGTCCAGGGAATCGTTCGGCTTCACGTAGTGGCTGACGTCGGCGATCGCCACCAGCAGGCGGTAGCCGCGCTCGCCGCCAAGCTTGACCGGTTCGCAGTAGACGGCATCGTCGAAGTCGCGTGCGTCTTCGCCGTCGATGGTCACCAAAGGCACGTCGCGCAAATCGACGCGGTCGACCAGGTCGGGATCGTGCACTTCGTTCGGCAGTTTATTCGCTTGCTTGAGCGCGGTCGGCGAGAACACGTGCGGCACGCCGAACTTGCGCACGGCGATTTCGATTTCCATGCCCGGGTCATCCAGCTCGCCGAGCACTTCGACGATGCGGCCCGTCGGCTGCTGGAAACGCGCCGGCTGTTCGATCAGTTCCACGCTCACGACCTGGCCGGCTTTCGCCTTGCCCGGTCCGCCGGCCACCAGCACGTCCTGGTTCATGCGCTGGTCTTCCGGCGCGACGATCCAGACGCCGCCTTCGTTGAGCAGGCGGCCGATGATGTGGCTGTTCGCGCGTTCGACGACTTCGACGATCGTGCCTTCAGGACGGCCGCGGCGGTCCGTGCCCGTGACTTTCGCCAGCACGCGGTCGCCATGCAGCACCTTCTGCATCTCTTTGTCGTTCAGGAACAGGTCGGCGCCCGGCTCGTCCGGGATCACGAAGCCGAAGCCGTCGCGGTGGGCGGCGATGCGGCCGGCAACGAAGCCGCCGCTGTCGGCCAGCGTATAGACGCCGTCGTCGCCGGCAGTGAGTTGTCCGTCGCGCTGCATGGCGTTCAGGCGGCGGCCCAGCACTTCCTGGGCATCAGGCTTGACCTTCAGGGCACGCGCAAGAGTGGCCGCGTCGAGTGAGGTACCGGCATCGCGGAAGACGCCGAGGATTTCCTCGCGGCTAGGAATGGTATGAGTAGGTTGCTTCAAATCGTTTTCTTGAATTCTTCTATATAAGCGCCGGAGCGGCCGGTGCCATGGTTGGATTGACACCTTGACAGGCGTAGTGTAACGGAGGACCGGGCGATTCGCCTAACGAAGCGTGCGCCGTGGCGCGCTATATGGTGAACGAAAAGGCTTGGACAAATAAGCTCAGCAAATAAGGCGGGCAAACGAGGCCGGCAGATAAGGTGGCGAAACAAGGCCGCTGATAAGGCTGCAAATACGGCTGGGTTGCGGCCTGCGTTACACGTCAATTCGGGCGCGCAGAAACCCTTGCAGCTGGGTCTTTGACTTTTGCAATCCTTCCGCTATAATCTCGGCTCTCTCGCAACGACACATGTTGAAGCGAAAGAAAAAGAAGCAGCAGCATCAGGAAGTTCTACGCCAGGCAGCGAAAGTTGATCTAGCGAAAAATAGGAAAGCCTGATATTGTATCAGCTTCAGAAGTTAAGCAGTAAGCAGTACAAATGCCCACGTGGCGGAATTGGTAGACGCGCATGGTTCAGGTCCATGTGCCGCAAGGTGTGGGGGTTCGAGTCCCTCCGTGGGCACCATCTACTGGCAGCAAACCGCAGAAGTAAGCAGTACCATTGATCGTAGGGTGGGCACTCCGTGCCCACGCGGAACGCAGATCATTGTTGGCAGCAACCAATGCCCACGTGGCGGAATTGGTAGACGCGCATGGTTCAGGTCCATGTGCCGCAAGGTGTGGGGGTTCGAGTCCCTCCGTGGGCACCATCTACTGGCAGCAAACCGCAGAAGCAAGCAGTATCGTAGCGTGTGCTCTTGAGCGCACGGCTCATCGCCGGCATCATGTTGGCAATAGCAGTACCGAATGCCCACGTGGCGGAATTGGTAGACGCGCATGGTTCAGGTCCATGTGCCGCAAGGTGTGGGGGTTCGAGTCCCTCCGTGGGCACCATCTACTGGCAGCAAACCGCAGAAGCAAGCAGTATCGTAGCGTGTGCTCTTGAGCGCACGGCTCATCGCCGGCATCATGTTGGCAATAGCAGTACCGAATGCCCACGTGGCGGAATTGGTAGACGCGCATGGTTCAGGTCCATGTGCCGCAAGGTGTGGGGGTTCGAGTCCCTCCGTGGGCACCATCTACTGGCAGCAAACCGCAGAAGCAAGCAGTATCGTAGCGTGTGCTCTTGAGCGCACGGCTCATCGCCGGCATCATGTTGGCAATAGCAGTACCGTAGGCCCACGTGGCGGAATTGGTAGACGCGCATGGTTCAGGTCCATGTGCCGCAAGGTGTGGGGGTTCGAGTCCCTCCGTGGGCACCATCTACTGGCAGCAAACCGCAGAAGCAAGCAGTATCGTAGCGTGTGCTCTTGAGCGCACGGCTCATCGCCGGCATCATGTTGGCAATAGCAGTACCGTAGGCCCACGTGGCGGAATTGGTAGACGCGCATGGTTCAGGTCCATGTGCCGCAAGGTGTGGGGGTTCGAGTCCCTCCGTGGGCACCAAAGTTTTCTGGCGACAGCCGGCGCAAAACGCCGCAATCCTTTTTCAAGGTTTGCGGCGTTTTGCGTTATTGTTCCCTTTTCCTGTATCAGGATGCCGCCAGGTCATCCAGGATCGGGCAATCCGAGCGGCTATCGCCATGGCAGGACGCCGCCAATCGCTCCAGCGTACGCCGCATCGCCTCCATTTCGGCAATCTTGCGGTTCAGTTCACCGATATGTTCACGCGCCAAAGCACGTACGTCAGCACTGGCACGCCCTTTGTCCTGCCACAGCGCCAATAAATCCCGTATCTGGTCGAGCGAAAAGCCGAGCGCACGGGCGCGGTGGATGAACTGCAGCACCTGCACATCCTGGTTTGCATACACGCGATACCCGGCATCGGTGCGCCGCGCCGCGCCGATCAGGCCGATCGCTTCGTAATGGCGGATCATCTTGGCCGATACCCGTGATGCGCGTGCGGCGTCGCCGATATTCATGCTGTCCATTCTTTACTCTCCAGTCGAGCGGAAAGCATACACCTTCCCATCATGGGAAGCGCAAGGCGCAGTCCCGCGCCCAGGCCTGTGCTATGCTCGGCTTCACATGAAACTCTCCACCTTCGTCAGCGGCTTCCTCATCGCGACCGTCTGCGCAGTCGCCCTCGCCAAACCCGCGCCCTGGTTCCAGTGGCGCAGCAAGGTCGACGGCGCGCTGGCCTGCGCGCAGACCCCGCTCGGCCCCGGCTGGGAACGCGCTGCCGGTCCGTATCGGGACGCCCGTTGCGAAAAGCTCATCGTTGCTAAATAATAGGCTGCTCGTTCTACCAACTGAGCCAGCATATGTGCCAGCACGTCGTCCGTCGTTCCATACCTATACCGAGGAGACATTGATGTTCACGAGCCCCGAGCAATTCGCCAGCGCCACCAAAACCCTGTTCGACCTGCAGATGCAAACCTTCGACATGCTTGCCAGTAAAACGGTCAAGGGTCTGGAACAGGTCGTCGCGCTGAACATGGCCACCGCCCGCACCACCATGGACCAGACCCTGGCCGCCAGCCGCGACCTGTCCCAGGCACGCGATGCCCGCGCCGCCTTCGACGCCCTGTCGGCCCGCATGGCGCCGGGCGCTACCGACAGCGCCGAATACCGTGCCCAGCTGAAGACCATCATCGACGAGATGCAGGGCGAATTTCGGCGCGCCGCCGACGTACACGTGGCGGAAGCGAAAAGCACGCTGTCGGCGCTGATCTACGACGTCACGCAAAACGTCAAGCCGGGTTCCGAGAACGCGGTCGAGATCATCAAGGCCGCCATCGACAATGCTTTCAAGGGCTACGAGCAGGTGACGCAGGCCACGCGCCAGGCGGTGCAGAACGTCGAGGAGCAGATCGCGAAGGCTTCGTCGATGGTCAATCCCGGCATGAGCAAGGCTGCTACGCCGGGTGACAAGCCGGCCGAATAGGCATCGGCCCAAAAACAAACAGGGCAGCCTGATAAGCCGCCCTGAAATACTCTTTCACCGGAGGGCGCTGCATGAAAGGTTATTTCACCCCTCCTTTTCCCCTCCGCGCTCGACGCCGAGCAGTTCGTCGACGTGGGCCAGCGCCGCCGCATCCTTGACCACCGACTTGAGCCACACATGCAGCGGCTGCTCGCCCCAACTCGCTGCCTTGTCGGCCAGGTAGGCGACCGGGCTGTGCGGCTCGGTGCGACGGAAGAACTCGGCCACCGCGCGCAATTGGGCCAGGGCCTGGGCGCGGCTTTGCAGCGGGCCGGATGCCGCGCCGCTCGAAGCCGCAGGCGGCAACGCCTCACTCGTGGACGTCTCCGCCGGCGCAGCTGTGGACGCCGCCCCGGCCACCGTCTTGCCGGCCGCCGGCGTGACGAAATGGATCAGGTTCTGCAACGCGCTCCTGGCGCCGCCGAAGCTCGGGCCATCGTTGCCCAGGCGCGCATCGACCGACCTCTCCAGCTCGTCCAGCATGGCCAGGCAATGCGCGCCGTCGTCCAGCAACTTCTCGGAAAAGGTTTTCGAGGTGCGGCCGCGCGCGGCCTCCACGTCGGCAATCGCGTTCGCGCCATGCGTACGCGCGGCTTCGATGTCGCGCATCGAAAAGCCCGCGCCTTCGGTCACCGGGCATTCGGTCACCAGTTGCGGCACGCGCGCCGCGATCCAGCTCAGGTTACCGATGCGCTGCTCGAAGCCGTCTTCGTCCGGCAGCGGATACAGGCCGTCCCAGTAACGGTCGCACAGCGCGCCGACCAGCTGCAGTGCGTCGCCGAGCGCGCGCAGCCCGGCGGTCCTGGCATTCGCCTCGGCCAGCCAGACTGCCAGCTGCAGGTCCTTGCTGCGCGTCTCGATCAGCACCGCGCAGCGCTTGGACACGAACTTCCAGTCGGCTTCCTTCAGCGTGGTGACCCAGGCGCCCTGCTCCAGCGACGGGTCGTCGGCCTTGCGCGCCTGGGCAATGGCGTCGAGTTCGGGCGTGAACGCCAGGCTCTCGCCGCAGGGCGCCGCCGCACTGATCGGTGTGAGAAGTTGCTCGAGCGTGCTCATGACGCCTCCTTATGCCGGCTCGATGGTGTACTTGAAGCGCCCGGCCTTGGTGGCGCTCACCTTGATGCGCGCGATCGCCCCGCCCTCGGCCATGCGCGCCAGCACGGTGTCGGCGATCTCGGGCAGCAGGGTGCCGTTCAGGATGGTGTCGACATTGCGCGCACCCGAATCGACTTCGGTGCAGCGCGCCAGCACCGCGTTCACCAGCGCGTCGTCGTACTCGAACCTGGCCTGGTGGTTGTCGCGCACGCGCTTGCCGATGCGGTCCAGCTTCAGGCGGATGATGTTCGCGAGTACCTCGTCGCCGATCGGATAAAAGGGTACGGTCGTCAGGCGGCCCAGGAAGGCCGGCTTGAACTGCTTCATCAACTGCGGGCGGATCAGTTCCGCGAGCTGCTCGGGCTTGGGCATCTCGGCCGCGCTCTTGTTCAGGCAAGCGCCCATCATCGTGCTCGACGCCGTATTCGAGGTCAGGATGATGATGGTGTTGCGGAAGTCGATCTGGCGCCCTTCGGCGTCGTCCAGCACGCCCTTGTCGAAGACCTGGAAGAACAGCTCCAGCACGTCCGGATGGGCTTTTTCCACTTCGTCGAGCAGCACCACGCTGTAGGGATTGCGCCGCACGGCCTCGGTCAGCACGCCGCCTTCGCCATAGCCGACATAACCCGGCGGCGAACCCTTCAGGCTTGATACGCTGTGCGCCTCCTGGTATTCGCTCATGTTGATGGTGACGAGCTTGCGCTCGCCGCCGTACAGCAGATCGGCCAGCGCCAGCGCCGTTTCGGTCTTGCCCACGCCCGAAGTGCCGACGAACAGGAACACGCCCTTCGGCTTGTTGGGGTCGTCGAGATTTGCGCGCGCGGTGCGCACGCGCTGCGCCACCACGCCGACCGCATGCGACTGGCCGAGGATGCGTTCTTCCAGCAGCGGCTGCAGCTGCAGCACGGTCTTGATCTCGTCCTTCACCATGCGCCCGAGCGGGATACCGGTCCAGCTGGCGACGATGGCCGCCACGGTATTGCCATCGACCTGCACCGGCACCAGCGGCGCTTCGCCCTGCAGCGTGTGCAGCTGCTCCATCATGTTCTTCAGGGCAGGGCTGTCGCCGCGCCCGGCTTCGAGTTCGCCGCGCATTGCCGCGATCTCGTCGGCCAGGGCACGTTCGCGTTCCCAGCGTGCCTGCAGGCGTTCCTGCTTGGCGGCCTGCAGCGCGCGTTCGTCACGCAGCTGGGCCAGCATTGCGCCATGGTCCAGGCCCGCGCTCTGCTCGCGGCCGAGCGCCGCGGCCTGGGCGTCGAGCTGCTCGATGGCGCGGGTGCAGGTTTCCAGCAAAGCCGGCGTGGCGCTCTGGCCCAGCGCCACCTTGGCGCAGGCCGTATCGAGCACGCTGATCGCCTTGTCGGGCAGCTGGCGTCCACTGATGTAGCGGTGCGACAGGCGCACCGCCTCGGTGATCGCTTCGTCGAACACGCGCACCTTGAAGTGGTGTTCCATCAGCGGCGCCATCGCGCGCAGCATGGCGCAGGCGGTGGCTTCGTCGGGTTCCTCGACCTTGATCACCTGGAAGCGCCGCGCCAGCGCCGCATCCTTCTCGAAGTATTTTTTATATTCGCTCCAGGTGGTGGCGGCAATCGTGCGCAGTTCGCCGCGCGCCAGGGCGGGTTTCAGCAAATTTGCCGCGTCGTTCTGGCCGGCCGTACCGCCGGCGCCGATCATGGTATGGGCCTCATCGATGAAGAGGATGATCGCGTGCGGGCTGCGCTTCACCTCGTCGATCACGTTCTTCAGGCGGTTCTCGAATTCGCCCTTCACGCTGGCGCCGGCCTGCAGCAGCCCCATGTCCAGCGTGTGGATTTCGACGCCACGCAGCACTTCCGGCACGTCGCCCTGGGCGATGCGCAGCGCCAGACCTTCGACCACGGCGGTCTTGCCGACGCCGGCCTCGCCGGTGAGGATGGGATTGTTCTGGCGCCGGCGCATCAGGATGTCGATGGCCTGGCGGATCTCGGGGTCGCGCCCGATCACCGGGTCGACCTTGCCGCCGCGCGCGCGTTCGGTCAGGCAGGTGGTGAACTGGTCCAGCGCCGGCGTCTTGCCGGGCGCTTGCGCTTCGAGCTCGCCGACCGGGTCGCCGCCACCGGGCGCCGGCGCGCTGGCAGCGACCGCTTCACCTGAGCCGCGCGTAAGCTTGTCGAAGTCGTGCTTCAGGCGATCCAGCGGGAAGTCGGCGAACAGGGGCGAGCCGCGCCGCGCCAGCTGGGCCAGGCCCGGCTCGGTCAGCAGCGCCAGCAGCAGGTGGCCGCTTCGGATCAGGTTCGGCTGGCCGTTGCCGAGCGAGGCGATCAGCCAGGCATGCTCGAACAGGATCGGCAGGTGTTTCGAGAACACCGGCGTGCGCGCGCTGCCGGTGGCAAAGCGCGCCACCTCGCGCCGCAGATCGTTTTCCAGTGCAGTGAGACTGATGCCGCAGGCGCGCGCGGCCACCACGAAGTCGCAATCGGGCTGTTCGAGCAGCGCCAGGAACACATGCTCGACGTCGACTTCGTACTGGCCCAGCCCGACGCAGATGTTGGCGGCGCGCGTGGCCGCGGTGCGCGAGGCGTCGTTCAGTTTGCCGATCAGAATCTTGAGGTTGATGTCCATGGATGTCGGGTCCTTGATATCGATAGAGGAAACTAGCGCGGACGCGCCGTGCGCCGCACCGCGTAATGCAGCGACGACGGCTGCAGCACCGCGCTGAAATTCACCGCGTCGCCGGTATCGAGAAGCGCGAGGCGCGCGTGGATGACGAAATCGAGCCGGTTGACGCTGCCGGCCAGCGGCACCAGGCTGGCACTGACCTCCTTCAGTCGCGGCTCGTGGGTCTCGATGGCGGACTTGATGCTGGCGCAGATGGCAGCCCGGTCTTCCGCGCTGGTGAGGCAGAAGGCGGCGAAATCGAGCAGGCCGTAGTTCAGGATCGAGGCGCCGGCCAGCGGGTGGCTGACGAAGGCGCCGGCGGGCAGCGCCACGCGGGAATTGAGCAGTGCTTCGAGGTCGCGCGCCACCAGGTCCTTGATCTGCTCGACCGACAGCTGGGCGCTTCCTTGCGGGCGCTCGTCCATCAGGCGATCCAGCACGCCGGGGGTAAAACCGTTCATGACGAACCTTGATGGAAAATGACGGACCGGCAGGACGCCGGCCCGTGTGCTGCAGACTGCGGAATCGACTCCGCAGGTCAGACGACCTTGTTGCTGGCCAGGTCCCAGCCGCCCGAGGTATTGCCGCCGGCGCCGCCGGTCACCTTTTGCTGGGTGTACTTCCACTTGATCTTCGAGAACTTCAGGCCCACTTTCTCCTGGATGATCGCGCCCTCTTCCACCTTCGGCTTGATGGCGCCGATCAGCACGTTCTCGAGTTCGATCTCGAAGTACTTGATGCGGTCGCCCTGGCCGTCGGCGCGCATGAATTCGAGCTTGGCTTTCGGGATCGTCTTGCCGGCCGAGCAGGTTTGCAGCAGGATCGGCGAGGCCAGGTCGGCCAGTTTGTCGATCACGACTTCCTCGTGCTCGCAGCGTTCGGCGGTGTGGCCGCCGCCGGTGGACGCGGTGGCCGAGCGCGGTTGTTTCACGCCCCAGGTCACCGAGGTGCACTCGATCCAGTCCTTGTGCTTGTCGTCCATCGACTCGCCCTTGATGCCGTCGATCTGCAGGTACACGTCAATTGCCATTTTTGTTTACTCCAGTTTTCAGGTTGATGGTGGATCAGCTTTTGGTCGACTGCGGCAACTCCGCGACCAGTCGGAGAGAAACGGACAGCTCGTCGAGCTGGAAGTGCGGGCGCAGGAAAGACACGGCGCGGTAGCAGCCCGGCCGGCCCGGCGCTTCCGACACCTGCACGCTCGCTTCACGCAGCGGGAACTGCGCCTTCTGTTCCTGGCTGGCGTTGTCGTCCAACAGGACGTACTGGGTCAGCCAGCGGTTCAGGTAATCCTCGACGTTCGATGCGGCGGCAAAGCTGCCGATCTTGTCGCGCATCATGGACTTCATGTAATGGGCGATGCGCGAGACGGCGAAGATGTACTGCAGCTGCGAAGACAGCATGGCGTTCGCATTCGCCGCCTCGTTGTTGTACTTCTTGGCCTTTTGCGCCGACTGAGCGCCGAAGAAGGCCGCGTACGAGGTGTTCTTGCAGTGCACCAGCGAGATGAAGCCGAGGTCCGACAACTCCTTTTCGCGGCGGTCGGTGATCGCCACTTCGGTCGGGCACTTCAGCGCCACCTCGCCTTCGTCGGTCTTGAAGGTGTGGGTCGGCAGGTTCTCCACCAGGCCGCCGCCCTCGACGCCGCGGATCGCCGCGCACCAGCCGTAGTCCTCGAAGGCGCGCGTCAGCTTGGCGGCAAAGGCATACGAGGCGTTACACCACAGGTACTTGTTGTGGTCGGTGCCGTCGACGTCTTCCACATAATTGAAGCCCTCGGTGGTCTGGCCGTCGACCGGGTTGAAGGGCAGGCGGCCGAGGAAGCGCGGCAGGGTCAGGCCGACGTAGCGCGAGTCTTCGGATTCGCGGAACGCCTTCCACTTGGCGTATTCGACGGTGTCGAAAACCTTGGCCAGGTCGCGCGGTTTACCGAGGTCGCCGAAGCTCTCGACGCCGAACATGTCCGGGGCGGCCGATGCGATGAAGGGTGCGTGGGCGGCGGCGGCCACGTGCGACATCTGCTCGAGGAAGTACATGTCCTCGGGCTGGCGGCTCATCTCGAAGTCGCCGATCAGGGCGCCGTAGGGCGCGCCGCCGAAGGTGCCGAATTCTTCTTCGTAGATCTTCTTGAAGAGCGAGCTCTGGTCGAATTCGAGGGCGGCCTGGAAGTCCTTCACCAGTTCGCGCTTGCTGGCGTTGAGCATGCGGATCTGCAGGCCGGCACTGGTGGAGGAGTTCTTGACCAGGTATTGCAGGCCGGTCCAGCTGCGTTCCAGCTTCTGGAATTCGGGGGCGTGCATGATGGCCGACAGCTGGCTCGAAATCATGCGGTCCAGTTCCGCCAGGCGCGCGTCGATCATCGCCGACAGGTTGTTCGACACCACCATCGTGCCGGACATCACCTGGGTCACCAGTTCCGAGATCAGGTCGCGTGCACGCGCATGTTCGCTGTCTGACGACGCCACGCGGCTTTGCTCGACGATCTGGTCGAGCAGCGAGTTGTCCAGCTCCACCGCCTGGGCGGGCTTGGCCGCTTCGTTGAGGATCGCCGCCATTTATTTGTCCTCCGTCTTGCGCAGGCTGCCGAGCTTCTCGGTATTGCCCAGGACTTCGCTCAGGATGTCGTCGAGCTTGTCGTTGCCGGCCAGCTTGTTGCGCAAATCGGCCAGCTTGGTGCGCGCTTCCAGCAGGCCTTTCAAAGGCGCGACCTGCTGCACCACGGACTCGGGACGGAAGTCGGCCATCTCGCGGAACTGCAGCTGCACGCCGAACTGGCCGCCTTCCTCGCTCAGGTGGTTCTCGACGCGGAACTGGGTGGCGGGGGCCACGGCGCCCAGCACTTCGTCGAAGTTGCCGGCGTCGACATTCACGAACTTGCGGTCCTTGATGCGCTTCTTCTCGGCCTCGGGGTCGGCGCCGAAATCGCCGATCACGCCGACCACGAAGGGCAGCTCCTTGTTTTCGATGGCGTCGCCGATCTCGACGTCATAGGTCATCTGCACACGCGGCGCACGCACCTTTTGCAGGCGTTTCTGCACGCTTTCATTTTTTGACATGTCGACTCCATGTGGGGAAGACGGACCGGCGCAGGGCCGGTCCACGGGGATTTACTTGAGCGCGCCGAACGGATCGCTCGACGAGGATGATGCGGTCCTGGACGTGTTCGAGGCAGGCGTTTTCGGCGTCGGCTTCGGCGTCGGCTTGGCTTTATTCGGCACCAGCACGTCTTCGCCCAGGCTGGTGCGCAGCAGCTTGGCCAGGCTCTCGGCTTCGGACTTCACGTCGCCATTGAGCTTGCTCTTGCGCGTCAGCTCGCCCAGCGCCTTGCTGGTCACGCGCAGGCCGCTGACGGCGGCGATGCTGTTGGCGAGCAGGTCGTCGGGATCGCGCGCCAGCGCGTCCTGCGCATGGACGATGGCCTCGCCGTAGTCGTTGGCGTCGAAGCGCATCTGGGCCATGCGCACCAGCGGTGTTTTCTCGGTCGGGAAGGCCAGGCTGGCGGTCTTCAACAGGGCAAAGGCCTTGTCGCGCTGGCCGGCGGCGACGGCGGCGTCGGCTTCGGCCACGGCGGCGGCCACGGTGGCCGGCTTGGCCGCGCTGCCGCCTTCGCCCGGGCTGGCGCAGGCCACCAGCATGACGGCACAGGCGACAGCCGGAATCAGTCGTTTCAACATCATGTCTTTCTCCAGGTACGTTGAACCAGCCGCCATTATTCGGGAAGCGATTTCGCAAGAGTTGCGCCGAGTCAACTAGCCGTCGCTTCTGTGGTGCGGCGCATGAATTGCCAGCCGCTTGCGCTGCCTCAGCCGGCCCCGCCGGCGCTGCTGTTAAATGAGCGATGGTTTTATTTACGAAAGGCAAGAACGCCATGCGCTCCCTTCCCTGCCTGATCCTCGTTGTTCTCACAGCCCAGCTCGCTGGCTGCGGCGGCCTGTCCGCCATCACCGGCAAGGCGCCCGAACTGTCCGAATCGCAGAAGCCGCCGCGCGAGGTTGCGATCCGCCTGCACGCCGCGCCCAAGCTGAACGTCGACGCCAAGGGCCGTCCGCTGGCCCTGGTGGCGCGGGTGTACAAGCTGCGCCAGAACGCCGCCTTCGAGGCTGCGCCCTACGCCGCCTTCCTTACGCCCGCGGCGGAAAAGGAAGCCTTTGGCGCCGACCTGGTCGACGTCAAGGACGTGACCCTGGTGCCGGGCCAGCGCTACGAGACCGTGGAAAAAGTGCCGCGCGAAGCGGGCTATGTGGGCGTGGTGGCGCTGTTCCATGCCCCGGCGCCGGGGCGCTGGCGGCTCGCCTTTCCCGCCCCTGAAGCCGAGAAAGCCGGACTGACGCTGGGCCTGCATGCCTGCGCCCTGTCGGCCGGGGCCGGCGCCAAACCCACCATTTCCGATGTCAAGCCCCTCGGCTCTGCGCGGTGTCAATAAGTTTGGTCGGCATTCGATCAAGCTCAACATTTGCCTGATTCAAATTTCTCGATTCAACTTCTGCGAGGTACATCGTGACCATGCCATCGAAATTGCTGTGGGGCGAAGGCCTGTTCCTGCGCCCCCAACATTTCCAGCAGCAAGACCGCTACCACGAGGCGCGCCTGAACCAGACCGCGCGCGCCCTGCATCCGTATTGCTGGGGCGTGCGGCGCATCAGCGTCGACCACGAAGCCCTGAAATCCGACACGCTGCGCATCGACGCGCTGTCGCTGGTCTTCCCGGATGGCGAGCTGTACCGCGCTCCGGAGTCGGACCCGCTGCCGCTGCAGGTGCGCCTGGGCGAGCTGCCACCGAGTACCCAGAGCATCACCTTCCACGCCGCCCTGCCCGCCCTGAAACCGCATGGCGACAACTGCGCCGAGCCCGACGAGGATGCCGGCGCGGTCCGCTTCGCCCAGCACGAGCGCGACACGCAAGACCTGTTCACCCATGCGGCCGACGCGCCGGTGGTCTACCTCAGGAAAACCGTGCGCCTGGTGCCGGACGAGGATGCGCTGGAAGCCTTCGACAGCTTTCCCCTTCTGCGCCTGCGCCGGGTGGCAACCGGCGGCTTCGAGGTCGACCCTTCGTTCACGCCGCCCAGCGTGTCGATCGAAGGCGCGCCCGGCCTGCACAACGCGGTGGCGCGGCTGATGGAAAAGCTGCTGGCCAAGGTCAACGCCTTATATGGCCACATGCGCGAGCCGAGCCGCAACGTGGTCGAGATCCGCGGCGGCGACATGTCCTCGTTCTGGCTGCTGCACACGGCCAGCACCGGCTATGCGGCCCTGTCGCATTACCTGCACCACCCCGAGCTGCATCCGGAGCGCCTGTTCGGCGATCTGCTGTCGCTCGCCGGCGGCCTGATGGCCTATTCGCGCAGCTACAAGCTGGAAGACCTGCCGGCCTATTCCCACCCCGACCCGGGCCCGGCCTTCGCGCGCCTGGTCGACATCCTGCGCGACCTGCTCGACACCGTGGTGTCCTCGAAATACTTCTCGATCCCGCTGTCGAACGAGCGTCCGTCCTACCACCTGGGCGCCCTTGACTCGGGCAAGATCAACGCCCAGACCACGCTGTACCTGGCGGTATCGGCCGACATGCCGGCGCTGCAGCTGGTCGACATCGTACCGCTGCGCTTCAAGCTCGGTGCGCCCCAGGACGTCGACAAGTTCGTGCTCTCGGCCATGCCAGGCGTGCGCCTGGTGCACGCGCCGCAGGTGCCGGCGGCGCTGCCGGTCCGGCCCGACACCTATTACTTCGCACTGGAGAACCGCGGCACCCTGTACGACAACATGCTGAAGGCGCAATCGATCTCGATCTACGTGCCGAACGGGATCCGCGACCTGCAGCTCGATTTGATCGCGGTGGCGGCATGAGCGGCCACGTCGAACGGCGCGCCGCGCCGCAAGCCGGCAACCGCGGGGCGGCAGGCAGCACGCCGCAGAACCTGGTCGACCTGATGTACGAAGGCTTCTACGCCCTGTTCCTGCTGAAGAACGGCTGCGGCCCGCACGACAAGACCGCCTTTGCCGACCACATGACGGCATTCCTGGGCGATGTCGACCGCAACGCCAAAGCGCTGGGCGTGGCGGCGGAAGACGTCACCGCCGCCAAGTATGCCTTCTGTTCGGCGGTCGACGAGATCATCCTGCGCTCGAACTTCGAGGTGCGCGAAGCCTGGGAAACGCGGCCATTGCAGCTGCGCGTGTTCGGCGACCAGCTGGCCGGCGAACACTTCTTCCACCGGCTGGAGGATTTGCGCGCAAAAGGCAGCGTGCACCTGCAGGCGCTGGAAGTCTTCCATATGTGCCTGCTGCTCGGCTTCCAGGGCCGCTACGCGCTCGATGGCCAGGACAAGCTGAACTACCTGGTGGCGCGCCTGGGCGACGAGATCGCGCGCATGCGCGGGAAAAGCCGCGCCTTCGCGCCGCATGCCGAGCGGCCGGACCAGGTCGTCAACACCCTGCGCAGCGATCTGTCGCTGTGGGTACTGTCCGCCGTGTTCGTCCTGGCCGGGCTGGCGGCCTATGTGGGTTTTCGCGCCAAGCTCTCGCACGACACCGAGACCACGCTGGCCAGCTACAACGACCTGGTGAAACTGCCGCCGCGCGCGGCGAACGTGACCATCACCCTGCCTTGAGCTTCATCGGCTGGCAGGGCACGGCGAAGTCCACATGATAGTGTTCGTCGTGCCGGATCCACGGCTTGCCCTGCATGAAGGGCAAGCCCTCCAGTTCCTTGCCACGCGCAGTCTTCATCAGGGCCGGCTTCAAGGCCGGATCGAAGATCACCAGCGCGATGCCGACCTTGCGCTTCCTTGCCGCCTGCTGCAGCTGGACCAGGCGCTCGTTTGCACGCCGAGGCGGGCTGTAGGCTGCGAAGTCGGCGCCGCTGGCGGGCAAGGCGACGACGCCGGCGCGGCAAGAAGAAAGAGAATCAGGAGTGGAAGAAGATGGCGTCTGGCCGGGGTCACTGGACAACCTTGAACTCGATGCGGCGATTGCGCGCGCGGCCCTCGATTGTACGATTATCCGCCACCGGCCGGTCCGGTCCTTCGCCCGACACCGCGATCAGGTCGCCATTGATGCCACGCGAGGTCACGTAGGTCTTCACCGCTTCCGCGCGCGCCTGGCTCAGCGACAAATTGCCGGCGCGCGAGCCGGCGTTGTCGGTGTGGCCGATCACCTCGACCTTGACGCCGTTGAGCTTTTTCAGCGCCTCGCTCATCTGGTCGAGGACGGCCATGCCCGAGGGCGCGAGCGCCGCCTTGCCCGACTCGAACTCGATGATGCGGTTGGCCAGCACGGCATCGAGCACGACCTGCTGGTTATCCGCCACGCGCAGGCCGTTGTTCACCGTGTAGGTCGGGTTCAGGGTGCCGGCGATGTCGCCGGCGATCTGCTGGCGCTGGGCCTCGCTGGCGACGTCGCCGCGCAGGCTGACGTTGTTGCCGTCGATTTTCAGCTGGCCGCGGCTGATCATCTTCAGGTTGGGGCCGATCAGGCGCTGCACGTAGTCGTTCCAGTTGGCCGGCGTGGCCACGGTGCCGACCGCGAGCTGGTCGATCACGCGATCGGCGCCATACACCGCGCGCAGGCGCGCCAGCAGGCCGGCCTTGCTGGCTTCGTCGGCGACGGTGCCGGCCACCACGATCGGTGCGTTCGCTGCCGCGCCCTGCGCCGGCGCGGTGGCAGGCACCTGTGCCAGGGCAGTCCCGGCGACGAGCAGCGCCGCCATGCTGGTCAAGGATCGTTTCATGCTGCGCCTCCAATGAAAGTCTTCAGGAACAGTTCGCGCGCCATCTTCAGCGGCAGCTGCGGCTGGTCGAGGTAGCTGGCCAGGGCGCGCACGTCGACGTCCAAACCGAGCTGCTCGTCGATCCAGCCCAGGTCGGCAAAGCGCACCTGCTGCTCGGCGCCGACCAGCGGGTCGACAATCGCGCGCAGGGTCTGGGCGGCGGCGCCGCAAAAGCCGATCACCAGCACCGGCCGGCCGTCCAGGCGCGTCAGGAACAGCGCCAGGTCGAAACCGGTGCGGCGCACGAAAGGCGCAACCAGCTCCAGCCAGAAGGCGGCGACCTGGGCGCGCAAGGCTGCGTCGTCGGGCAGCGGCAGCACCAGGCTCTTGTCGACCTGGGCTGGTTTGCTGTGCATGACCGGCTGCAGCAGCAGCCCGAGCGCGAGGATGGTGCGGCTGGCATCGAGCCCGTCCAGCAGGTCCGACAGCGAGCCGACCGTGGCGCCGGCAAGGAAGCCGGACAAGGCGGCGTCGGCTTCGCCCAGCGCGATCGCCGCCTCGCTGATGCCCTGCAGGTGCGGCGTTGGATCGCAAGCGGCCAGCACTTGTGGCGCCGCCGCTTCCAGGAAGGTCCAGAGCGGCGCACAGGCCAGCACGCAGCGCGACAGGAAGGCCGGCGGATCGGCCACGTCCAGCGTGCGCATGGTGAGAAAAGGGAAACGCCGTCCGGGCGCGTCGTGGCTGGCCACCAGGTGCCCGGCCACGGCGTGGCGGCGCGCCGGGCCGACGAAGGCAAAGCTGACCGGCGCCATGGCGTCGTAGTCGATCTTCCAGCGCGCGTTCGAGGGCAGGCGCTGCATCACCGCGGCCAGCCAGTCGTCGAGCATGCCGATGGCCGCGGCGTCGTGCGCCAGCTTGACGAAGTCGCTGCGCGCCGGGATCTTGCCGAAGTAGCCGATCCGGTCCGAATTGCGCATCATTGCACACCTCCGGCAGCGGCCATGGCCGGGGTGTCCATCCGATTTTCAGGCGTACGGCCGACGATGGCCGGCGGCAGGCGCATGCCCTTGAAGCCCTGGCCGGCGGCCGAGCTGCCGGCATTCGCTTCGGCGCTGCTGGTGATCTTCAGGTCGACCGCCACCGACACCGCGCCCCCAAGCCCGCTCCAGCGCAGCTCGTGTACGCCACCGTCCTTGCGCTTCTTGGCCGCCGCCTCGATCATGCGCTTCAGCCCGAACTGGCCCGGCTCGTTGAACAGCTCCACGGTGCGCCCATCAAAGGTAACGGCCGTGATGCGCGCACCCGAGGTGCCCGGCCCCGGATGGACCATGTTGAACCACACCGGCGGCGTGTTCCGGTAGCGCAGCTGCTGGCCGTCGATCTCGATCGTGTACTCGGTGGTGCCGGGCGCCGGCGTGGCCTGCAGCTGGAACACCGTCTGCGGCCCTGAGGACGTGGGCGAGGCCACGCCGTTGGCGGACAGTGGCGCGACCCAGCCGGGGAAGGACTGCACCGCCGCCGGCGCCAGCGTGATGCCGATGTCGGCCCAGGTGCGCGGCGAGAGCACGTCGCCGCGCCGCACCACCAGCGGGCCCATCGAGGCATTGACGAATTTTGCCACTGCGCCTTCCGGCCCGAATACCTGGCCGATCTCGGCGCCGGTGGCCTCGATCCGGCTGCCAGGTGCGAACGGGTACTTGTCGGCCAGGGTCTTCTGGAACGGTTCAACCACCTGCGCCTGCCAGGTCTTGTTGATCTCGGATTCGGACGGCTGCACGATCATGGCGAAGGTCTGGATCAGCGGGCGCACCACCAGCGGGCGCAGCGCGGCTTTCTGCGGTTCCGCCATCCCGGTCAGCATCTGCTCGTCGACGTACTTCAGGGCGTCGGCCAGTTCCGAGCCGCTGCCCTCCAAGGTCTGCTGCATGAACTGCTTGGCGCCGGGACCGGGGTCGCCCTGGTTCTTCAGCTGGTTCAGGCGGGTGCGCAGGCGCGAGAGTGCGTCCAGATAGCCGCTCATCAGCGAAGCCTGCTGCTCGCGCGGCCCGACCAGGCGCGCCACGCCGGCGAACTCGCGGGCGACCACACCCATGGCGTCCGGGGCGCCGGCGGCGCCAGGGGCCAGCGGCCCGACGGCGTCGGCCAGGGTGCGTGCATCCGACGGCGCACGGCGCAGCACCACTTCCTTGAACCAGCCGATCAGGCCGCGCTCGGTCTTGCTCAGGTTGGCCTGCAGCGCGCCCGGATTGTCCCATGAGGTCTCGTCGTAGATGGTTTTGAGGAGGCGCGCCAGCGGCGAATTCTGCGGGTCGCCGAGGCGGTTCATGGCCTGGACGCTGGCCTCGAAGCCCTTCAGGTCGGCCACCGTCACGCCCTGCACGAAGCGGCCCCATTCCTTGGCATACTCGGCCTTGTACATGTCGACCAGGGTCTTCTGGATCTGCTCGGGGCTGCCCTCGAGCGTCAGGTCGTCCTTGGCCACGGTCTTCAGCACCCAGTCGGTGCTCGACAGCTCGCGGTTCGATGCGTCGCGGATCGCGCCCTGCACATACTTGCTCCAGGCATCGCGGGTGAACGCGCCGCTGACGGCGTGGCTGCCGGCGAGCAGGCCGCGGTCCTGGCCGTCGCCATGCTCGCCCACGATGCGCGCCACCGTCACCGCCGGGAAGCGCGTAGCGGCGCGGGTCTTGATGTCGGCATATACGCGTTCGCGCGCCGGCGTGCCGCGCACCACGCGGCGCAGGTTTTCGCGCACGCCGTCGAGCAGGCCGAGTTTCAGCGTCACCTGCGGCCAGGCCTGGTCGTTGATCTGTGCCAGGTGAAAACTCAGCAGGCGCTCGGCGCTGCGGATCATCTGCTCGCGCGGCATGGCGCCGCGGTTCGCTTCCAGCCAGGTGCGCCAGTAGCGGGTCAGCTGGTCGTTCAGGTGGCCCGGCTCGGCGTGACGTTTATCGCCCAGCATCAGGTAAGTTTTCAGCGCGTTGTAGGCATCGGCCACATTGGTCGGCGAGACGTCCTGGTAAGGCTGGCCAGACTTGACGGCGGGCGCGGCCTGGGCCACTTCCGCCACCTGCGCGTTCGGTGCCTGTGCATTCTGCACCTGTGCACTGGGCGCCTGTCCATTCGAATCAAGCGCCGCCGCATTCGCGTTCACTTCGGTCAACATGGTCTCCAGCGCGGCGGCAACCGGCTCCACCATCACCGCGCGCGCGCCGGCGAAGTATTCGTCGCGCAGCTTGCGCTCGACCTTTTCGCCCTGGTACAGGCCGAACGACAGCGCCCAGGGCTGGTCCTGCTTGTACTTGTCGAGCTGCTCGATGCGGTCCTGCAGGATGTCGAGCGCTTCCAGGCGCGACTGCAGATCGATGCGCTTGTCCTGCATGCGCATCACCTTGTCCAGGTCGGCCTGGACGTTCGCCACCAGCTGGCTGTTGCCCATGTAGGACCAGCTCCAGCCACCCAGGGCGGCGCCGAGGGCGATGGTGGCCGCAAAAAAGGCGGCGTACTTCAGGCGCGCGCTGGCCGGGTTGCTGTAGCGCTTGACCAGCTCGCGGTCGGCGAAGATCACCTTCCTGAACAGCTCGAGCAGGAAGTAGCCGTTGCCCTCGCCCTCCTTCGCCGGATTCTCGCCTGCGTCAAGGCGTCCATCGCGCAATTCCAGGTCGAAGCGATTCGCGACGCGCTTCGAGGCCAGGTCCTGCACCGCGCCTTCCTGCAGCGCGCTGGTAAAGTAAAAGCCGCGGAACACCGGCTTGAACTGGTAAGTGTTTTCTTCGAACAGGGTGGACAGGAAGGCGCGCAGCGGGCTGCGGACCGAGGCGAATTCGAGCGGGAAGGTGAACACGCCGGGCCGCATCTGCGTGCTGCGGTTGCCGGCCATGTTCGCCAGGCTGAGTTCCTTCAGGCCGTCGTGCAGTTCGTCGAAGTGCTGGTCGAAGAAGGCCAGCACATCCTGCGGCGTGCTGCGCCGGTTGTAGCGCAGGGTGGCGCCCCACACCCGGTCGCGTTCGGTGCGTTCGCTGTCACGGAAGAAGTCGGCAAAGCCCGCGATCAGGTCGGCCTTGGTGAAGATCACGTACACCGGCGCATACACGCCCAGGCGCTCGGTCAGTTCCTGGACCCGGGTGCGCAGGCTCTTGGCCAGCTCCATCGAGGCGCTGGCCGGTCCGCCCGTGAGTTCGGCCACGCTGACCGCGATCAGGATGCCGTTGATCGGCGCGCGGCGGCGGTGTTTTTTCAGCAGGTCGAGGAAGCTGAACCACTCGTCGCGGTCGCCCTCCTGCACCGAGTAGCGCCCCGCCGTATCGAGCAGGATGCCGTCGGTGGTGAAGAACCAGTCGCAGTTGCGGGTACCGCCCACCCCCTGCACCGCCTTGCTGCCCGGGATCGGGAAGGTCAGACCGGAATGGGCGATGGCGCTGCTCTTGCCCGCCGCCGGGTTCCCGATGATCATGTACCAGGGCAGCTCGTACAAGGCTTCGGCGCCGCGCGTCAGGCCCAGCTTCGAGGTCTTGATGGTGTTGATCGCCTCCAGCATGTTCTTGCGCAGCACCGCGACTTCGTTGCCGCCGCTATCGGTGCCGGTAACTGCGCCCGCTTCGCCGGCGGCCAGGCTGGCCGTCAGGCGTTTCGCGGCGCGGATGCGCCACAGCTTGCGCACACCCCAGAACATGCCCCACAGCGCCAGCAGGCTGAGTGCCGCGATGAGTGCCCAGATCAGGCCGATTTCGAAGGTATCGGCCCCCAGCAGCAGGAAGCCAAGCAGTGCGGTGATGCCGATCACGACGAGCACGCGGCTGTCGGTGAGGAACTTCCAGAGACGGGCCATGGCGGGAGCTTGTGTGGGTTATGGGAAGGGTCGGACAGGCAATGCTCGCACCATTCCTACAGGCAAAATTTGACCTGTATCAAGCTCCGGGGAAGGTGTGCTATCGCCGCATCACCCCTGGCAAACGCAGCTCGGTGTGGCCCAGGTCCATCATTTTCCAGCGTCCGCCCCAGGTCAGGCCGAGCTGCTCGGCCACCTCGCCATACAGCCGATAGCCGCGCATGGCCCAGGGGTCTTTCTCGGAAATGACCAGCTTGCCGTCGCGCCAGAACGCGCAGTCGGCGGCCAGGCCGTACTGGTGCCAGCTCTGGAAGGCGCGCGCGTTGGTGACGGTGCCGCCCATCTGCGCCAGCAGGTCCTGGCGCGCCGGGCTGCGGTAGCCTTCGAGCAGGGCCATTTCATAGCCGTGCTGCTCCTTCATGATCTTGAAGGCGAGTAGCAGCCGGGCGTTGAAGTCCGGGTGCAGCAAGCCCCAGTTGCGGCTGGCGCTGACCAGCATCGGCCGCACCAGCACCACTTCCTGGGTGGTAAACGCGAGCGGCGGCGGCGCCACCGGCGGCACCAGTTGCTCGCCCTGCAGCAGCGCGGCGATCTGGGCATCGGGCAGCGTAGCGCTCGGCACGTAGTCGGGCAGCATGGCGGGCGAGCGCAGCACCAGGGCCAACAACGAAGGTATGGCGACCACCGGCACCCCGATGGCGAACACGATCCAGTTGCGGCGCGCCAGCTTCACCGCAGCCGCCCCCCAGCCGGCCAGGTCGCGCTGCAGCGCCCCGTGCTCGCGCTTGCGCGCGGGACGCCAGCCTGGCGCGCGCCGCTTCATGCGGCTGCGCAGGCCAAAAACGAACTGGCCCAGCATCGCCCTTCCGGTTGGGAAACAGGCCAGCCAGATCAGGGAGCAGGCAACGCAAAAATACAGAAGTGCGAGAAAAATCAGCATGGTTTTTCCCAGATTGTTTCTAATCGGATTGGAAACGAATATCTTAGGAGTAATGACGTGCGCCCTACAGACGAAAATCAAGGACCCTCGACGCGACCGAACCTGATGTCGTCGCGCCGCGGGGCGGGGGAAGAAAACATCCTGGCGATGCTGGAACGCGATGCCGCACGGCGCAGCGGCACGCGCATGACCAGCCCGCGCCTGGCCTGGTACTGCGCGGCCGCCGCCTTTTCCGGCATCCTGGTCGGCGCGGTGGCGTGGCTGGCGTACGACAACCACGAGACGGCGACCGCGATGCAGGTCCAGGTGCAGGCCGAACGCGTGGCCGAGGCGGATGCGGTGGCGCCGCCGGTTCCGGCGACTCCGGCCGCTCCGGCGCCAGCCGTGATCGTCGACCAGCCGCACAGCATGCCGGCCTCCCCGCCGCCGCTGGTGATGCTGCCGCCAGAGGGTCCAACCAAGGCAAGCCCGACGCCGCCGAAGGAAACGGCGCCAGCGCTGGCCACGGCGCCAGGCCCGGTCAAGGTGGAGCCACCGGGCAAAGCGGCGGCGCCGGCCGCGGCGAAGCCGGCCAGGGCGGACAAGCAGGAAACGCTTGCCAAAGCCGACAAGCCAGGGAAAACGGAAAAAGCCCCCCCGCGTACGGCGAAAGCCCAGCGTCCCGGCCTTGCCAGGGCTTCCACACCGGCGCGCGCGCGCAAGGCCGCCACGCCCGCGGCCGCCGAATCCGCGGTCGACACCGACGTCGCCCTGATCTCGGCCATCATCGCGCATTCCGAACGCCACCGCAGCGAGCGCGAACAGCCGGCTCCCTGCACCGGACCGAAATGCCCGCCACCGCCCTCACCGCCACCCCGCCCTTGATGTGGCAAAAAACCACGGCCAGGCATCCCGGCGCCTGAAAATGCTGGGATGAAGGCGGCGCCCGAGGCTATACTGTACATAAGCACAGTGACGTCTCGAGATGAACAGGGTTCTGGAAAACGAGTTTTATTACCTGGATAACTTCCAGGCTGTCCTGGACTGGATCGTGCAGCGCTACCCCGATTTGCTGACCGACGAAGAACAGGCCTTCATTGCAGCCTTCGCGGCGCTGCCGCAGCCAGCGCGCGCCCTGTTCGTGCGCATGGTCATGCGCAAGGGCGAGCTGTTCCGCGCCAGTAAATTGCGCTACGCCGAAATCGGCTGCCCGGTGGAAGCGGCGCAGCACCTGTTCCCGACCGGCTGGGTCTCCGGCGACCCCGACCTCACCCTCGACGAATTGTTCGACCTGCTCTCGAAACCCGAGCTCGTCCTCGCCTTTGGCGACCGTCTCCAGCACAAGAACGCGCGCAAGGCCGAGCAGCTCGAAGCCCTGCGCGCCAGCATGGAGCAGACTGCACAGGAGACTGCAGCGGAAAGCGCGGACCAGGCCGCGGGCGAACCCATTGGCGCCAGCGATGCCGGCCTTCCCGTCCGCCCCTTCTCCCTCCCGTTCTCCCGCTGGTTCAAGGAGTGCGGCGACGTCGCCCTGCGCATCCACGTCAAGCCCCTGTGCGACCGCCTGCGCCTGATCTTCTTCGGCAACCTGCGCCAGGACTGGACCGAGTTCGTGCTGTCCGACCTCGGCCTGTTCCGCTACGAGCAGGTCGAGTTCTCGCCGGCCTCGCGCGGTTTCCGCGAGCGCAGCGACATCGAGCACTACCTGGTCCTGCACGATTGCCGGGCGCGCTTCGTCGAGGGCATCGAGCCGCTCGAGGACATCGTGCGCGACGTGCCGCAGCATGCCTTCCGCAACGACTGGCTCGAGAGCCGGCGCGAAAAGCTGCTGTTCCAGATGGGCCAGCACTACGAGAAGGTGAAGGACTGGCCGAACGCGCACGCCGTCTACACGCGCTGCCGCTTCCCCGGCGCGCGCGGCCGTGCCATCCGCGTGCTGGAAAAGGCCGAACGCTACGACGACGCCTGGGCGCTGCTGCTGGTGGCGCGCGAAGCGCCGGAAAACGACGCCGAGCGCCAGCACCTGCTGCGCATCGGGCCGCGCCTGGCGCGCCGCCTCGGCCATCCGAAGACCATTGCGCGCCGGCCGGACCCGACACGCCTCGACCTGTGCCTGCCCATGCCCTTGGGCGACCGGTGGGTCGAAGGCGTGGTGCGCGAACACCTGGCGGGCGACGATGCACCCGTGTTCTACGTCGAGAACATGCTCGCCAACGCGCTGTTCGGGCTGTTGTGCTGGCGCGCCATCTTCGCCGCGATTCCCGGGGCCTTCTTCCACCCCTTCCACCGCGGCCCGGCCGATTTGTACAGCCCCGACTTCCACCAGCGCCGCGCGAATGAATTCGCCGACTGCCTGGCCCAGTGCGACGATGGCCGCTACCGCGCCACCATCCTCGGGCACTTCGCGGAAAAGGCCGGCATCTCCTCGCCCTTCGTGTCCTGGGAATACCTGGATGCCGGCCTGCTCGAACTGGCCCTGGACTGCATCCCCGCCGCCCACCTGAAGAAGTGGTGCGAGCGCATCCTGGCCGACGTCAAGGAAAACCGCACCGGCTTTCCCGACCTGATCCAGTTCTGGCCGGGTGAAAAGCGCTACAACATGATCGAAGTAAAAGGGCCGGGCGACCGCCTGCAGGACAACCAGCTGCGCTGGATCGAGTACTGCGCCACCCACGGCATGCCGGTCTCGGTGTGCTACCTGCAGTGGGAGCAGGCCGCTTGAGCGAAGCTCGCAAGTACACGGTTGCGGTGCGCGCCCTGTGCGAGTTCACGGCCAAGCAGGGCGACCTCGACCTGCGCTTCACGCCCTCGCCCACGGCCCAGGAAGGCATTGCCGGCCACGCGGTGGTGACAGCGCGCCGCGGCGACGGCTACCGGACGGAAGTGTCCCTTTCCGGCGACCATGGCCTGCTGCACGTGCGCGGCCGCGCCGACGGCTACGACGCAGGCGAGAACCTGCTGGAAGAAATCAAGACCTACCGCGGCCAGCTGTCCTCGATGCCCGAGAACCACCGCCACCTGCACTGGGCCCAGGTGCGCGTCTACGGCCACCTGCTGTGCGCCCAGCTCGGCCTGGACAGCGTCAACCTGGCCCTGGTCTACTACGAGATCGGCAGCGGCCACGAAACCGTATTGCGCGAAACCCGCGGCGCCGCCGAACTGCAGGCGATGTTCGAGGACCAGTGCAGCCGCTTCACCGCCTGGGCCGAGCAGGAGCTGCGCCACCGCGAAGCGCGCGATGCGGCGCTCGGTGCGCTGCGCTTCCCGCATGCGGCCTTCCGCCCCGGCCAGCGCCAGCTCGCCGAAACCGTATTCAAGGCCAACAGCACCGGGCGCTGCCTGCTGGCCCAGGCCCCGACCGGGATTGGCAAGACCGTCGGCAGCCTGTTCCCGGTGCTGAAAGCTGCCCCCGCCCAGCGCATCGACAAGATCTACTTCCTGGCCGCGAAAACGCCGGGCCGCCAGCTCGCGCTCGATGCCGCCGCCATCATCCGCGCCGCCGACCCGCACCTGCCCTTGCGCGTGCTCGAACTGACCGCGCGCGACAAGGCCTGCGAGCATCCCGACAAGGCCTGCCAGGGCGCGTCCTGCCCACTGGCGCAAGGTTTTTATGACCGCCTGCCCGCCGCGCGCGCTGCAGCCCTCGGCGTGCCGGTGCTGGACCGCGCCGCCCTGCGCGACCTCGGCCTCGCCCACGGCGTCTGTCCCTATTACCTGGGCAGCGAAATGGCGCGCTGGAGCGACGTCATCGTCGGCGACTACAACTATTATTTCGACGGCGGCGCCATGCTCTACGCACTGGCCCAGGAGCAGGGCTGGCGCACCAGCGTGCTGGTCGACGAAGCGCACAACATGGTGTCGCGCGCGCGTTCGATGTATTCGGGCGAACTCGATCGCGCCGCCCTGCGCATGGCGCGCGCGGCCGCGCCTGAAATCGTCAAGAAGGTCCTCACCAAGGTCGCGCGCGCCTGGGGTGAGATGGATGCGGATGCGCCCGCGCCTTACCAGGTGCTGGCGGCGCTGCCGGACAAGCTGCTCTCGGCCCTGCAGAACGCCACCAGCACCATCAACGATTACCTGGCCGAGCAGGCGGTGCCGATCGACCCGGCACTGCAGGATTTCCATTTCAGCGCGCTGGCGCTGCAGCGCCTGGCCGAATCCTTCGGCGAGCATTCGCTGTGCGACGTCACGCGTGACGGCAAGGAGACCACGGTCTGCATCCGCAACGTGGTGCCGGCCCCTTTCCTGAAACCCCGCTTCGAAGGCGCGCATTCGGTGACGCTGTTCTCGGCCACGCTCAGCCCCTGGCATTATTTTGCCGACCTGCTCGGCATGCCCGAGGACACCGCCTGGGTCGACGTCGAATCGCCCTTCACCGCCGGCCAGCTGGCCGTGCACATCGCCGGTCGCATCTCCACGCGCTACCAGCACCGCGCGGCTTCGCTGGCGCCGATCGCGCAGCTGATGGCCGAGCAGTATGCGCACACGCCCGGCAACTACCTCGCCTTTTTCAGCAGCTTCGACTACCTGGCGCAGGCCGCCGAGCTGTTCACCCGGCTGCACCCGGAGGTGCCGGTCTGGCGCCAGGAGCGTCGCATGAGCGAAGCGGAGCGCGCCGGCTTCCTCGACCGCTTCCAGCCCGAGGGGCGCGGCATCGGCTTCGCGGTGCTGGGCGGCTCGTTCGGCGAAGGCGTCGATTTGCCGGGCGCGCGCCTGATCGGGGCATTCGTCGCCACCCTCGGCCTGCCCCAGCTGAACCCGGTCAACGAACAGCTGCGCGCGCGCATGCAGGCGATGTTCGGCGCCGGCTACGACTACACCTATTTGTATCCGGGCTTGCAGAAGGTGGTGCAGGCCGCCGGACGCGTGATCCGCACCGAGCAGGACCAGGGCACGGTCTACCTGATCGACGACCGCTTCGCCCAGCCCGCGGTGCGCGACCTGCTGCCGCGCTGGTGGCAAGTCGACACCGTCAGCGCATCAGCTCCTTGAGCCGGGCGTAGCCGCTGCGGCTGACCGGGATGCGCTTGCCGTCATTCAGTACGGCGCACCAGCTGTCCCTGGTCGGCGCCTCGATGCGCGCAATCGCGCCCACGTTCACGATGTAGGAACGGTGCACGCGCAGGAACAGTGCCGGGTCCAGGCCCTGTTCGAGTTCCGCCATGCGGCCGTTCTTGAGGTGGGTCTTGCCGCCGGCGCTGATGGCGACATAGTCGTCCTGGGCCTCGATCCAGTCGATGCTGGCGCTCGGCACCACATGCACGCGCACGCCGTCGCGGACCAGGATGCGTTCCAGGAAGCCGTGGCGCCTTGCCGCCTCCTGGGCCAGCGCCTGTGCCTGCATTTGCGCCTGCGCCGGCGGCGCGGCGCGGCTGCGCACGCTCTCCAGGGCCTGGGCCAGGCGCTCGCGGCCGAAGGGCTTCAGCAGGTAGTCGATGGCGCGCACCTCGAAGGCCTTCAGCGCAAACTGGTCGTAGGCGGTGACGAAGACGTAGCGCGTGTTGCCAAGCGGCCCGGCGCCGGCCAGCTCCACCACCTCGAAGCCGCCCAGCTTCGGCATCTGGATGTCGAGGAATACCACATCCGGCCCCAGTTCGGCGATCGCCTTGACGGCCTCGAAGCCGTTGGCGCATTCGGCCACGATCTCGATGTCCTGGTGCGCGGCCAGGAACTCGCGCAGCAGAGCGCGCGCCAGGTGTTCGTCGTCCACGATGATGACCCGCATGCTCGCTTCTCCTCAGTTCGAATCCGGTTCCTGGTCCACGGCCGCGCGCGACGCAGGCAGCGTCAGGTCGACGCAGAAGCGGCCCGGCTCGCGCGTCCAGTTGATGCTCGCCTCGTGCGCATAGGTCGCCGCCAGGCGCTGGCGCACGTTGGCCAGGCCGATGCCGCAGCCGGCAAGGGCCGGCGCGCCGCCGTCCTCGTCGGCGTCGTTCTCGACCCGGATGCGCAGCAGCGAACCGGCGCGGCGCGCCACGATGCGCACCACGCCGCCCTCGATGCGGTTGCCGATGCCGTGCTTGACCGCGTTCTCCACCAGCGGCTGCAGGATCATCGGCGGCACCAGGCAAGCGGCGGCGTCGGCGCCGACCTCGTCCTCGAACGCCAGGCGCGGCCCGAAGCGCACCTGCTCGACCGCGAGAAAGGCCCGCACCAGCGCGATTTCCTGCTCCAGCGGTACATTGCGCCGGGCGTCCATGCCGAGGCTGCGCCGGAAGAAGTCGGACAGCTGCAGGGTCATGCCGCGCGCGGCGGGCGGGTCGATCGAGGTCAGGGCGCTGATCGAGTTCAGGCTGTTGAACAGGAAATGGGGGTCGATCTGGGTGCGCAGCATGCGCAGCTCGGCTTCCTGGGCCGCCAGCTTCATCTCCAGTTCGCGCCGTTCGAGGCTGCGCGCGCGCTCGAACTCCAGCGCCAGGTACTGGCCCACTGCCGTCATCGCATACAGGATCACGCCGAGGCCGAACATCAAGGCGGCGAAGGGCCGCGTGACCACGAAGAAGCCGGGCGCCGCGCCGTGCAGCAGCTCGCTCCAGCTGCTGCCGGCGGCGGTCCAGAGCAGGCTGGCGCAGACCGCGGTGGCGGCGAACACCAGCAGGACCGCGTACAGCGGCTTGCCGGCCAGGGGATAGGCGCGGCACAGGTAGTAGGACGAAAAACCGCTGGCGCAGCCATACACCAGCGCCAGCGGCAGCGCGAACAGCAGGGCCGCCAGCGGGCGCGCGCCGGTGGCGGCGACGATCAGGCCGGCCAGCAGCAGGCCAAGCAGCAGCCAGGCCGCCAGGTAGAGCGCGGTGCTGCGCCGCGCGTGCATCAGTCCTGTCCCCTCATCCATGCCCCATCGGTCATCGCGTCGCTTGCAGATTTCAGTTGCGCACCTCGACGCCGCCCATGATCGCGTAGCCACGGATCACCAGGCGCTTGCTGGCGTCGGGCGGGGCCACGGTCTTTTCGTCGAAGCCGCCCATGATCGGCGTACCCTGCAGGACCACCGTCCAGTCGGGCGGGCACTTGATGGTGACGCCGCCCCAGAAGGCGAACACGTTGATCACCGCTTCGCCGGCCGCGATCGAGGCGCCGCGCATGTCGAGCACGCAGCCGCCCATCACCGCGGTGACCTCGCCGCCGCGGAAGTCCTGGCTGTGCACGCGCCGGTCGAAGCCGCCGAGGATGGCCATGACGTCGACCTTCTGGGTGTCGGCGCCGGCGCGCATTGCCTCGCCCTCGGCCTCCTTGTCGAGCATGCCGTGCACCGGCAGGCCCTGCCCGCGCATGGCGCGGTACACCACCGCCACGCCGGCGCCGATCAGGACCAGTGGCCACAGCATGCGCCAGCTGAGGTAGATGATGCCGAGGCGGTGCAGGATCATCAAGGTGCCGATGCCGATGCCCGCCATGCCGATCAGGTAGCCGTGCGGCGTCGAGGTGTCGAGCAGCTTGGCGACGCCGGCGAAGATGAACACCAGCGGCCAGAAGCTGATCGCATCGTGCATCTCGATGATGTCGAGGTTATCGAGCAGGAACAGCAGGCCGACCACGATCACCAGTAAACCAATCACGACCTGGCCGGTGATGCCGCGTTCGGCGCGGCGCGCGGCGCGGCGGGCGCGCCGCTCCTCGCGCCGCAGTGTGCGCGTTGCTTCGCTGCTGTCTTTGCGGCTGTCTGCGCGGCCGTCGCCGAGGCTTTCCTTATACATGGTCCTTCTCCTTGTTCGAAGCGAAGCGGCGCGCAAGCACGGGTTCGAGCACCAGCTGCAGTCCCCACATCAGGATGAACAGCGGCCAGCTGTTACGGAAGGTCAGCCCGAGCAGGCCCTCGAACACCGCGAACAGCCACAGGCCGACGAACACCGTCCACAGCCCGCTGGTGAATTCCCTGGCGCTCGGATAGCCGATGGTCTGGTTGATGCCCGCCACCACCAGCAGCAGCGGCCAATAATGCCACAGCGTGCTGATGTCGGCGATGTCCATGCGGTCGAGCAGGAAGGCGACGCCGACCGCGATCAGGACCAGTCCCCACATCATCTGCTTGCGCTGCCTGTAGCCGTTTTCGATGCCCATGCCGTCCTCCTGTATGTGATGTCCATACGATAGCGAAAGACGGGTGGCGCCGAAAGCGCCTTTCGGCGAACGGCGGTGCGGAGCCGGTGAATGGCGCAAGGGTCGGCAAACGGCGCGGCCAATGGCGCGGTGAATGAAGCTGTGAACCTAGCGGCGAACGCTGGAAAGGGAGAAGAAAAACGGGGACGAAAAAAAGCCCGCCTCGAGGGCGGGCCGGGTGGCGTCACTGCCGCGCGTCAGGCGGCGGCCAGGCTCATCGCCGGCTGGTTCTTCACCTGGTTGCGGTACTTGGCGCTGGCTTCGGCCTTCTTGACGGCTTCGCGTGCGATGTTGACGCGGCGGATTTCCAGGCGTTCCTGCTTGCCGCGGTGTTGGGCTTCGTGCTTGTTGCCGATTTTCTTGGTCATGCGCTTCTCCTCTGTTAAAACGGTGTGAAAGGCAGCGGTCAGGAGTGCTGCTGCGACACGCCCACGTCCGCCGGCATCAGCATTTCCCAACCGAGCTGGCGCCGGATTTCTTCCGGTGCCGGCGGCGGTTTCGGGTCGCGCGAACGCCGTTCCAAATATTCGCGCACAACATGCTTCGGTGGATTCGTGGTCGTTGCAGACATGGCGCCTCCGCTTGCACTGCATGCCGCCGCCCCATGGCGACGGCGTGGAATCTGGTGCCGATCCTCGAGGCGACCGGCTAACCTGTTGAGGTATTTGGCTGCCCGCCGAACCGAATCGCAGGCGCCTCACTCACACAGGTCCATCATAACCGGGGCCCGGCGCGCGCACCGTTAGCTGCCGCACACTGCGCGCAAAAGATGAGCTGAAGGATGAAATCAGCAGGCAGAAAAAAGGGAAGCCGAAGCTTCCCTCCCGTTGATGCGAACCCTGCGGTCAGAACCGGTACTTCAGGTTCAGGTAGAACACGCGGCCGGCGACGTCCAGCTTCTGCTGCTCTTCTTCGCTGTAGCGGTAGTAGGCGCGCTTCACGTTGGTCAGGTTGGTGGCGTCGAACGACAGCACCATCTGCGGCGTGATGTTGTAGCTGGCGTTAAAGGCGAGCGTGGTCACCGGCGCCGCCATGGTCGGCGCGGTCGGCATCACGATTCCGTTGATCACCGAGTTGCCCTGGCTGTTCGCGGTCGGCGACGGCGCCGTGGTGCTGTTCACGTATTCGCCGCGGTAGTTCGCCACCAGGCGCGCCGAGGCCTTGTCATTCTCGAAGTACAGGCCCAGGTTGCCGGCCCATTCGGACGCGCCCACCATTGGGCGGCCGTCGTCGACCTCCGTCTTGGCGCGGCTGACGTTCGAGGTGAAGCCGAACGGGCTGCTGCCGAACGGCTGCTCGTAGGCCAGTTCGATGCCGGTGATCTTCGCGCCCTGCTGCGAGGAGGTGTTGATGAAGAAGCTTTTCACCACCTGGTCGCGCGGGTCGGTCAGTTCGATGGTCGAGGTGCCGACGGTGCCGGTCTTCACGTAGCCGTCGATCTTCGAGTGGAACACGCTGGCCGTCACGGCGGAGCGGCGTGCGAAGTACCAGGACCACGACAAATCGATGTTGTCCGAGGTAAGCGGATGCAGGTCCGGGTTCGGGCCGGTCACGCGGCAGCCGTTCACGTCGCAGCCCGGGGTGCCGAAGCCGCTGCCCAGCACGTTGTAGTTCTGGCGGCCGATGGTGCGGCTGGCGCCGAAGCGGGCAATCATGTCCGGCGTGATCTCGTAGCGCAGGTTCAGGCTCGGCAGGAAGTTCTTGAACACCTTGTGGGTCGGCGTCTTGTAGTACATCGTGCCCGACAGCTGGTTGAAGGTCGTGCCGTCGTAGAAGGCGACGGCGTCGCCGGCGTCGGTGATCGCGCCCGGGTAGGCGGCGCAGACGGTCGGCGCCTGGCCCGGCGCGCTGCGCAGGCAGGTGCGCGGGTTCGGGATCGGGGTGGCGATCTGGGCGTCGACCACGGTGCGCACGTAGCGCACGCCGACGTTGCCCGACCACGGACCGTGCTCCAGGTTGGCCATCAGGTAGGCCGCGCTCTGGCGCTCGCGCATGTCGATTTCGGTGCTGACGCGGCGTTCGAAGGCTTCGCTGGTTTCCTTGGTGTTGGCCGCGATGTAGGCCTTCAGGGCTTCCGGCGTGTAGGTGAAGCCGGTGTTATCCCAACCCGAGCCGCCCAGGCCGGAGCCGAAGTTGCCCGGGTAAGGCTGCCAGCCTTCGGTCGGCGTCACGGTCGACTGGATGATCTTGCCGGTGGCATCATAGGTGACGCTCAGCGGGGTGCGGAAGGCCGGACCCCAGCGGCGGCTGTCGCGCTTGTGGTCGGCATGGCGCAGGCCCATTTCCAGCGACGACACCCAGGCGTTCTCCAGCTTGTATTCGGCATCGACCTGGCCGCTCTTTTCCTTGTCGGTGGTGCGCACGCCCGACGCGGTGCGGCCGACGATCATGTAGCCGCTGCCGTCGGGATTGATGCCCGGACGGTTTTCGCCGGCGCCCTGGTATTGGACGAAAGGCGCGTCGTGCAGGCCGCGCAGCGCGTAGGACACGCCGGTGCCGAAGCGGGCAAAGGTGGTGCCCTGGTCGAGGTCGGTCTTGCCGACGCCGCGCGTGGTCGAGAACAGGCCCTTCAGGGTCAGGTCCTGGTTGACGCGGTACTTGGCGTCCAGGTCGAGGAAGGCGCTGGTGGCCTCGGCGCCGTCGCGGTAGAAGCCTTCCGAGTTGCCGACGTACTGGGGCGTGGTGCCGTCCGGGAAGACGATGTCGGCCGACTTCAGGATCTTCAGCTCGTGGCCGTACAGGGTGCGCTCGGTGGTAATTACAGGATTGCGGATCTGCGCATACACGCGCTGGCCGTTCGACGAGGTGTTCGGCGAGGTGCCGGTCGTGCCGCCCAGGGTCTCGCCCTTACCCATCAGCATCGAGTAGATGGCGCCCGAGGTCAGGCGGCCATTGTTGTTCGCGTTCATGCGCGAATGGAAGCCGGTCACGGTCATGTCGAGGTCGGCGTTCGGCTTGAACTGCATCGACAGCATGCCGCCCTTGCGGTCGCGCACGGATTCGACGAATTCCGAGCTCATCGAACCCGGCAGGCGCACGCCGTTCAGGTCGGCCGCCTTGAGGCCGGTGCCGGCCAGCGAGGCGTCGGTGATGCCGAGCATGGTGGCGGTGTTGATCTCGCCCCAGCCGCTGCTGGTGCCGTAGGCGAAGCGCGAGACCGAGTCGCGGCGCACGTAGCGCTTCTCGGCGAAGCCCTGGGCGATGATGCCGAAGGTGTTCGCTTCGTTCTTCCAGTTGATCGAGGCGTTCAGGTCGGGCGCGGTCTTGTCCGGCAGCTGGGCATAGCTGGCGCCGACGCTGACCTGCCCCGACAGGCGTTCCTTCTGGGCCAATGGCTTGCGCGTGCTGACGTTGATGGTGCCGGCCAGGCCGCCGTCGACGATGTTGGCGTACGAGGTCTTGTAGACCACGGCCTGGTTCAGCACCGAGGACGGCAGCAGCGACAGGCTGGTCGAACGCGAACTCGATCCCTGGTCGCCGACGTACCAGTCGCCGCCGGAGACCGTGTGGCCATTGAACAGGATCAGGGACATGTCCGGGTTGGTGCCGCGCATCGACACCTTTTCCGCTTCGTCGTAGTCGGTGCGCACGGCCACACCGGCCAGGCGCTGCAGCGAGTCGGCCAGGTTCTTGTCCGGCATCTTGCCCACGTCTTCGGCCGTGATCACTTCGACGTTCCCGGTGGCGTTCTTCTTGACGGCGAGCGACTTGGCCATCGAGGCGCGGATGCCGGTGACCTCGACGGTCTGCATCGGCGCCTGCGCTTCGGCGCTCGTGGCGGCGCCGGTCTGGGCCATGGCCGGCAGCGCGGCCAGGCCGAACAGTGCCGTCGATACGGCCGCTGCCAGCGGCTTCTGTTTGAACATGCTCTCTCCTGATATAAGTATTGTGTTCTGCGGCAGCGTGACTTCTCTGCCATTCTGAAAGTATTAGCTATAAGCAAATAATTTGAATAATCACTTGTCATCCTCCTGTCATAACTTGGAGGAATGTACGGTGCGCCTGCAACCGCCGGTTATGGCCGGGCCACGAATAATCATTGTCAAAACGATCTCGTCCGCGTTAGCGTCTGCTTTTCGATTCCGAAAGACCCGTGCCCATGCGCTTCCTCCCCCTGCTCCTCGCCGGCGCCGTGCTTGCCGGCTGCGCCACCCCGCCCGCGCCGAAGACCGCCCAAGCGCCGGCCGCCCCGGTCCCCATCGAGACCATCCTGCAAAAGCCGCTCTATCGAATGAGTCCGGTGGAAGCCGGGCGCTACGTGGCCTGGCAGCACGCGGCCGAGCCCGACCTGCGCAAGCGCATCGCCGCCATCGGCCGCAAGAACATCGGCCAGCCCTATATCCTGAATCTGCTGGGCGAATTCCCGTTTGAGGTGCACGACAACCTGCCGCTGTTCAGCCTGGACCACAGCGACTGCGTGGTATTTGCGGAACACACTTATGCGATGGCGCTCTCGCGATCGTGGGAAGAGTTCTTCTGGATGCTGCAGCGCATCCGCTACAAGGACGGCGTGATCGGCGTGGCCACGCGCAACCACTACACGGAACTGGACTGGAACGTGTCGAACCGCTGGCTGGTCACCGACATCAGCGCCGGCCTGGCCGGCGCGAATGGTCCGGGCTACGACATGCGCGTCGACCGCGCGCGCTTCCTCGAGACGCGCCATAACACGGTGCGCGCGATCCCGGTCGAGACCAGCCGCCAGGCCTATGTGCCGAAGGAGAGCGTGGCTGCGATCGCGGCGCAGCTGCAGGAAGGCGATTTCGTCAACGTGATCTCGACCCGCGACGGCGCGCACTGGGCCTCCCACGTCGGGCTGGTGGTGCTGGGGCCGAACGGTGAACGCCACTTCCTGCATTCGTCGGAACCGCAGGTGCGCGAAGAGACCTTCGACGCCTACATCGCGCGCGCCGCCGAACGCGAAGCGAAGAACGCACGCGAAGGGAAGAACGGCCAGCACCTGGCGGGCTTCAAGTTCCTGCGCCTGAACGAGGACATCGTGGTGCCGCCGATGGCGCCGCAGCCGCGTCCGGGAGCCTGACGGCGCGGGATCCGCCTGCCCGTCCCCGCCGTCCGCGCCGGACGGCGGACTGGCGCTCTTGCGCGCTTTTCGCCGCCACTCTTGCCGCCGTCCTTCAGCCGTTCGCTGCCGCCGCTCCTTGCCCCGCCCCTTCCGCAGCTATTCTTCGCTACACCTCACGCCCTTAAGCCTCCGGCTCTGCTACTCCCTCTCGGCCGTCGTCACGCCAAGGCCAACATCTCCTTAGTTAGTTCCAAAAAGAAATCTATCACGTAACTTACGTCGATATATTTCCTATTTCCATTTCTTATATTTAACGACAGCCGTTTTTCATTTTAATTCGCAATTCGCGGTTGAGCAGGGTCAAACGCTGCACGCCAAGTGGGCCGGATAATAAACTTACTCAGCGGCGATTAGTCTAATTCTCGCTCATTGATTTAATTAATTGCGGAAATATTGCTGAGTACGTTAATTCCATGATTTATCAGCACTGGATAATCCGCATTCCCGCAACCATTTGACCGCGATTACCATGTCGACCCAGTCCACGTATATCCTGAATCAATTCTGTGCCCGCATGGTGTCGCTTGGTCGGACCACGAAAATCGCCCTGATGGTCGCGATTGACCTACTTGCGCTGCCCCTTTGCTTCCTGATCGCACTGCTGCTGCGCGGTGACATGCGGCTCGCCGCCAATTACGGCCCGGCGTCTTATATATTGGTGGCGCTGGTCACGATCGCCGCCTTTTCGATGTCCGATCTTTATCGCGCCGTTATCCGTTTCATCGACGGGCGCTTATTAAGCGCCACCGGCCTGGCGCTCGGCATCGCCGTATTATGCGCGTATGTCGTGCTGTTTGCCATTAACGATGCGGTATTTCCCCGCAGCGCATTGGCGATTTACTGGTTTATCGTTTTCTCGTATGTCGTCACCTCGCGTATTGGCATGCGTAATTTCCTGCGCAATCATACGGAAGGCCGCCAGACTTCGGACGCCGTCGCCATCTATGGCGCCGCCGAACCCGGGGCACGCCTCGCGCAAACCATGCGCAACAGCGACGAGCACCGCCCGGTCTGCTTCTTCGACGACAAGCGCGCCCTGGTCGACCGCACCATTGCCGGCCTGCGCGTATTCCACACCGACCGCCTGGCCGACCTGGTGACCGCCCACGGCATCCGCACCGTCGTCATCGCCGTGCCCGCCATGCCGGCCGAACGCCTGCGCGACATCATGCAGCGCCTGGCGCAGGCCGGCGTCACTACCAAGATCCTCAGCCGCCTGGTCGACCTGGCCGACGACCGGGTGCGTCCACGCGACTCGATCCGCGAACTGAAGTTCGAAGACCTGCTCGGCCGCCCGCCGGTGCCGCCGCGCCTCGATTTGTTTGCCCGCTGCGTGCGCGGCAAGACCGTGCTCGTCACCGGCGCCGGCGGCTCCATCGGCGGGGAACTCTGCCGCCAGATCGTCACCCTCGGCCCGTCCCGCCTGCACCTGCTCGACCATTCCGAATACGCGCTCTACACGGTGCGCCAGGAACTCGCCACCCGCTTCCCCGACCTGCGCATCGACGCCCACCTCGGCTCGGTCTGCAATGCCGACCTGGTCGAACGCATCCTGGGCGACAGCCACGTCGACACCGTCTACCACGCCGCCGCCTACAAGCACGTGCCCCTGGTCGAGGCCAACATTGTCGAGGGCCTGCGCAACAACGTGCTGGGCGCCCAGGTCGTGGCCAGCGCCTGCGCCCGCCACAACGTCGAGACCTGCGTGCTGATCTCCAGCGACAAGGCGGTGCGCCCGACCAACATCATGGGCGCCAGCAAGCGCATCGCCGAGCTGATCTTCCAGGCAGCGGCCGCACGCGGCAGCCAGACCACCTTCTGCATGGTCCGCTTCGGCAACGTCCTCGGTTCCTCGGGTTCCGTGATCCCCCTGTTCCAGCGCCAGATCGCCAAGGGCGGCCCGCTCACCATCACCCACCCCGAGGTGTCGCGCTACTTCATGCTCATTCCCGAGGCCGCGCAACTGGTCATCCAGGCCGGCGCCATGGCCAAGGGCGGGGACGTCTTCGTGCTCGACATGGGCGAGCCGGTGCGCATCGTCGACCTGGCGCGCACCATGATCGCCATGTCAGGCCTCACCGAAAAATCGCCGCAAAATCCGAATGGCGACATCGAGATCAAGTTCGTCGGTTTGTTTGCCGGCGAAAAGCTGCACGAGGAACTGCTCACCGACGGCACCGTCTTCCCCAGCGAGCATCCACGCATCATGCGCATGAAGGAAAACGCGCTGCGTCCCAGCGTGCTGGAAACCTGCATCACCTGCCTGATGATGGCCTGCGAGACCCACGAGCGCGCCATGATCGAATCGATGGTCAAGGCCATCGTCAGCGAATACACGCCGCAACTGCCGGCCGCCGCACCGGTGCCGCTGCCCGAGCCGGCCCGTCTCAGTCTGATCAACAAGTTCGTGCCCTTCCGCATCTAGCGGCACGGCTTCCGTCTTTGATTTTTTTACCTTGAATTGGCGAGGATACCCATGCGCGACGAACACCCATCGGCCCACCTGCAACAGCTCACCGCCAAACTGCGCGACCGCACAGCCGTCGTCGGCATCATCGGGCTCGGCTACGTCGGCCTGCCGCTGACCCTGCGCTATGCCGAAGCGGGTTTCCGCGTGCTCGGCATCGACATCGACGGCGCCAAGGTCGAGAAGCTGAACCGCGGCGAGAGCTACATCCGTCACATCGCAGGCGACGACATCGCCGCCGCGCGCGAGGCCGGTTTCGAAGCCACCACCGATTTCACCCGGGCCCACGAAGCGGATGCCCTGGTCATCTGCGTGCCCACGCCACTGAACGCCTACCGCGAGCCCGACCTCTCATTCGTGCTCGACACCGTCGACGCCCTGCTGCCCTTCATCCGTCCCGGCCAGCTGGTCTCGCTGGAAAGCACCACCTATCCCGGCACCACCGAGGAAGAATTGCGGCCGCGCCTCGAGTCGCGCGGCCTGGAAGTCGGGCGCGACGTCTTCCTCGTGTTCTCGCCCGAGCGCGAAGACCCGGGCAACGCCCACTTCGAAACCCGCACCATCCCGAAGGTCTGCGGCGGCAGCACGGCGGCCTGCCTGGAAGCCGGCGTCGCCCTGTACAGCGCCGCTATCGACCACGTGGTGCCGGTCAGCTCGACGCGCGCCGCCGAACTCACCAAGCTGCTGGAAAACATCCACCGCGCGGTGAACATCGGCCTGGTCAACGAAATGAAAATCATCGCCGACAAGATGGAGATCGATATCCACGAGGTGATCCGCGCCGCCGCCACCAAGCCCTTCGGCTTCACGCCCTACTACCCCGGTCCCGGCCTGGGCGGGCACTGCATCCCGATCGACCCCTTCTACCTCACCTGGAAGGCGCGCCAGTACGGCGTCCATACCCGCTTCATCGAACTGGCCGGCGAAATCAACAGCGACATGCCGCATTGGGTGATCGGCAAGGTCACCGACGCACTGAATCAACGGGGGCGCTCGGTGATGGGCAGCCGCGTGCTGGTGCTGGGCATCGCCTATAAAAAGGACGTCGAAGACATGCGCGAGTCGCCCTCGGTCGAACTCATGGAACTGCTGCGCGACAAGGGCGCCCATGTCGACTACTCCGATCCGCACGTGCCAGTGTTTCCGCGCATGCGCGAACACCGCTTCGACCTCTCCAGCGTGGCGCTGACGCCCGACGCCCTGGCTTCCTACGACCTGGTGCTGCTGGCCACCAGCCACAGCGCCTTCGACTACGACATGATCCGGCACTACGCGAATCTGATCGTCGACACCCGCGGCGTCTACCTCGAACGCCTGCCCCACGTCGTCAAGGCCTGAGGCCACCCAGCGTCCACCGGAGAACCTCATGCGCAACTACCCCCCCGCCATCGTCGACCGCAAGATCCGCTTCGCCCTGATCGGCTGCGGCCGCATCGCCAGGAACCATTTCGCCGCCATCGCCGGGCACCGCGAGCGCTGCGAGCTGGTCGGCGTGTGCGACATCGACCCGCGCGCCCTGCGCGAAGCCGCCGACAAGACCGGCGCCGAAGCCTATGCCAGCCTGGACGACATGCTGGCCCGCTGCGACGCCGACGCCTTTATCGTCACCACGCCTTCGGGCCTGCACCCCGAGCAGGCGGTGCAGATCGCCCGCGCCGGGCATCATGTGATCACCGAGAAGCCGATGGCCACGCGCTGGGAAGACGGCAAGCGCATGGTGAATGCCGCCGACGCCGCCGGGGTGCGCCTGTTCGTCGTCAAGCAGAACCGCCGCAACGCCACCCTGCAGCTGCTGAAAAGCGCGGTCGACAAGAAGCGCTTCGGACGCATCTACATGGTCAACCTGAACGTGTTCTGGACCCGTCCCGACGAGTACTACAACAGCGCCAAATGGCGCGGCACCTGGGAATTCGACGGCGGCGCCTTCATGAACCAGGCCAGCCACTACGTCGACCTGATCGACTGGATCATCGGCCCGGTGGAAAGCCTGCAGGCCTACACCGCCACGCTGGCGCGCAACATCGAGGTCGAGGACACCGGCGTCATCAGCCTGCGCTGGCGCAACGGCGCGCTCGGCTCGATGAACGTCACCATGCTCACCTATCCGCGCAACATGGAAGGCTCGATCACGGTGCTGGGCGAGCACGGCACGGTGCGTATCGGCGGCGTCGCCGTCAACGAAGTGCAGCAATGGGAATTCGCCACGCCCGACGCCGACGACGACAAGGTACGCGACGCCAGCTACCAGACCACCTCGGTCTACGGCTTCGGCCACCCGCTGTACTACGACAACGTCATCAAGGTGCTGCGCGGCGAAGCCGAACCCGAGACCGACGGGCGCGAGGGACTGAAGTCGCTCGAGGTGCTGGTGGCGGCCTACATGTCGGCGCGCGACGGCAAGCGCGTGGCCCTGCCGCTGGAGTATTGAGCATGGCCGACCACATCCACTCCAGCGCCATCGTCGACGCCGGCGCCACCCTCGGCGCCGGCACCCGGGTCTGGCACTTCGCCCACGTCTGCGCCGGTGCGCAGGTCGGCGCCGGCTGCTCGCTCGGCCAGAACGTGTTCGTCGCCAACGACGTCGTCATCGGCGACCGCGTCAAGATCCAGAACAACGTCTCGGTCTACGACGCCGTCACCCTGGAAGACGACGTCTTCTGCGGCCCAAGCATGGTGTTCACCAACGTGCACAACCCGCGCGCTGCCGTCGAGCGCAAGCACGAGTACCGGCGCACACGGGTGAAACGTGGCGCCACCATCGGCGCGAACGCCACGGTCGTCTGCGGCGTTACGGTCGGCGAATACGCCTTTGTCGGCGCCGGCGCCGTGGTCACGCGCGACGTGCCGGACTACGCCCTGGTGGCCGGCGTGCCGGCGCGCCAGATCGGCTGGATGAGCCGCCACGGCGAGCGCCTGCCGCTGCGCCTGGGCGGCAACGGCGAAGCCCTGTGCCCGCATACCGGCGACCTTTATCTGCTCCAGGACGGCGTCTGCATGCGCGTTCCCGAAGCCCAGGCCTGACACCTCCCACACGGACACCCGGACCATCATGGAATTCATCGACCTGAAAGCCCAGTACGCCGCCTCGCGCGCATCGATCAACGCCCGCATCCAGGCCGTGCTCGACCACGGCCAGTACATCCTTGGCCCGGAAGTGGCCGAACTCGAGGCGCGCCTGGCCGACTACACCGGCGCACGCCACTGCATCACGGTCGCTTCCGGCACCGAGGCCCTGCTGATCGCCCTGATGGCGCTCGGCATCCGTCCCGGCGACGAAGTCATCACGACACCGTTTTCCTTCATCGCCACCGCCGAGGTCATCGTGCTGCTCGGCGCCACGCCGGTGTTCGTCGACATCGACCCGGCCACCTGCAACATCGCACCCGGCCTGATCGAGGAACGGATCACGCCGCGCACGCGCGCCATCATGCCGGTGTCGCTGTATGGGCAGCCGGCCGACATGGACGAAATCAACGCCATTGCCACGCGCCACGGGCTGGCCGTGATCGAAGACGCCGCGCAAAGCTTCGGCGCCACCTACCGCGGACGCCAGAGCTGCAACCTGTCGACGGTCGGCTGCACCAGCTTCTTCCCAAGCAAGCCGCTGGGCTGCTACGGCGACGGCGGCGCCCTGTTCACGAGCGACGACGCGATCGCGGCCGCCGCGCGCGAAATCCGCGTGCACGGCCAGTCGCGCCGCTACGTGCACACCCGCGTCGGCGTCGGCGGGCGCATGGACACCCTGCAATGCGCGATCGTGCTGGCCAAGCTTGAGCGCTTCGACTGGGAGCTGGGCCAGCGCCAGCGCGTGGCCGACGGCTACGAGGCCCTGCTCTCGGGGCGCCTGCAGCTGGTCGGCCAGGCGCGCGACCGCAGCAGCGTGCACGCCCAGTACACGGTGGTGGTTGAGGAGCGCGAGCGCGTCCAGGCCCAGCTGCAGGCGGCCGGGATTCCCACCGCCGTGCACTACCCGGTACCGATGCACCTGCAGCCGGCCTACGCCCACCTGTCCAGCGCCGACGCCTGCCCGGTGGCCAGCAGCATGGCCGCACGCGTGCTGAGCCTGCCGATGGGTCCCTACTTCGACGACGCCAGCGCGCGCCGCGTGGCCCAGACCCTGCTGCAGTCGCTGCGCATTCCGGTTCCGGCGCCGGAGGGGGGATCGAACGCGGCGTCCGCTGCTGCTTCTGATGCGGCGTCCGCTGCTGCTTATGATGCGGCGTCCGATACGGCGGCTGCCGCAGCCACCCTCACAGCGAGCGCCGCTACAGCATGAAGCTGCATCCGCCGACCTTCTGGAAGCACGTGATGACGGTGCTGGGCGGCGCGCTCGGCGCCCAGGCCCTGCCACTGCTGGCGGCGCCGCTGATCACGCGCCTGTGCACGCCGGCCGACATGGGCGCCTTCAGTTTGTGGCTAGCCATCGTGGCGGTCACCACCATCGGCGCCACGCTGCGCATGGAAACGGCGATGATCCTCGACCACGACACCGAGCAGCAGCGCACCTGCTTCGGCGTGGTGCTGTACTCGGCCACCATCACCGCGGTGATCGTCACCGCGCTCACCGTCGGCGCCCACCTGGTCGACGTGCCGGCAATCCGCCAGCTGACCTGGCCGGCGCTGCTCACGGTTGGTATCGGCACCTGGCTGACGGCCAACATGCAGACTACGCTCGCCTATGCCACCTCGCACAATGCCTTCGGCAAGGCGGCGCGCGCCAAGGTTTGGGGCGCCGGCACCATCGCCGTGGCCCAGCTGGTGCTGCTGTTCGTCGGCGTCGGCGGCGTGGCCCTGCTGGCCGGGCAACTGATCGGCCTGTTCACCGGCCTGATGATGGCGCGCCACTTCCTGCAACCGCCGCCGGCGCGCATCGGCTGGACACCCGGCCCGGAAGCGCGCGCCTACCTGGCGCGGCACCGCAACTTCTGGCGCTATGCGCTGCCCTCGAACCTGCTCAACAACCTGGTCGGCCAGCTGCCGCTGTTCCTGATCGGCATGCGCCACGGCGCCATGGCGGCCGGTTTGTACGCCCTGACCCAGCGCGTGCTGGCCGCACCGATATCCCTGCTGGCGGCCTCGGTGCTGGAAGTATTCAAGCGCCAGTCGGTGCACGAGTTCCAGACCGTCGGCAACTGCAAGCAGGCCTACCGCTACACTTTCAAGGTGCTGATGCTGCTGGGCCTGGCGCCCTCGCTGACCCTGCTGCTGTTCTCGCCCCACCTGTTTGCCTGGGTCTTCGGCCCGGCCTGGCGCGAAGCCGGCGAGCTGGCGCAGATCCTGGCGCCGCTCTATTTCCTGAACTTCGTCGCCAGCCCGCTCAGCTACGTGTTCTTCGTCACCGGCAAGCAGAACGTCGATTTGTGGTGGCAGCTGACCCTGTTCGTGATGACGGTGAGCGCCTTTGTCATTCCCGGCTCGCTGCACGACAACGTGCTCTGGTATGCGATCGGCTATTCCTCGCTGTATTTCGTCTACCTGCACATGTCCTGGCAGTGCTCCCAGAACCGGCTGGCCACAGCATGAACACCCACGCCGCCGCCATTCCGGCCTTGCACCCGCGCGTGCGCTCAAGCTCGCGGCCGCTTTCCTCGCGGCGCGAGCAGGCCACCCTGCTGACGGCGTTCTTCCTGCTGTTCCCGGGATTTTTCTTCTATCACACCCTGCTCGGCACCGGCACCACCGGCGCCTTCCTGGGCGGCTATTTTGCCCCGATCTCGGTGCTGTTCGCACTGCCGCTCACCCTGGTCTACATCAAGCGCATGCGGCGCGACCCGCGCCGCTTCCACCTGGTCGATCTGCATCTTGGCCTGTTCCTGCTCTACTTCGCCGCCGTCATCGTCGTGAACGCGGCGGCCGGGGCGAACCGCACCATCGTCGGCAACCACATCCTGGGCTGCCTGTTCATCTTCAACATGTTCGTGATCGCCAGCTTCCTCGACTTCGCCGGCCTCCCCTTCCGCATTGTCGGGTTGCTCAGCCTGGCCGGGATGTCGGCGGTCGCCTTTTCCTATTCGGTGGACGGGGTGTTCTACCTCGGCGCCATGGGCATCGCCAAGGATGCGGACGCGCTCGCCACCTATCAGGGTTTCGCGCGCTCCTACCTGATCACCTTCCTGCCGGTCATCGCGTTCACCCGGTCACTGCCGCTGCGCCTGCTGCTGCACGCGGTCGGCGCCGCCACCCTGTTCGTGAACACCGCGCGCAGCGAGTTCGCGGCCCTGATGTTCGTGATTCCCATCATCGAGTTCTATTACTCGCGCCACAAGCTGCACTTCATCCTCTGCGGCCTGATCCTGTTCTTCGTGATCCATTTGTACTTCGACCGCATCCTGGCGGCGCTGCCCGACAACCGCATCCTCGAGCTGCTCGATCTGTCGCACTCGACCTCGGCCAACAAGCGCCACTACCTGACCGTGCACGCGGTGCAGACCATCCTGGCCCATCCCCTGCTCGGCGACTATGCCAGCTACAAACCAGGCTACTACTCGCACAACGTGCTCTCGGCCTGGGTCGACCTCGGCTTCTTCGGCATCGCCTACCTGAGCCTGGTGACCATCGTGCCGATCATTCCGATGTTTATCCGCGAATACTTCGCCCCTCGCCACTGCGGCAACTTCCTGCTCGGCTTTTCGATGGCCTGCGTCACCGTCCTGCTGCTGATCACCTCCCACTACTTCACCGACATGCTGATCGGCGCCACGCTGGGCGCCAGCTCCCGCTACTTCTATGAGAGGAAATATGCGAAAAATCGCACACCTGACCTCCGCCCACCCGCGCCACGACACCCGCATCTTCATCAAGCAATGTCGTAGCCTGGCCGCGCATGGGCATGACGTGAGCCTGGTGGTGGCGGACGGGGCCGGCCCCGAGCACGCCGACGGCGTGCGCGTGGTCGACGTCGGGCGCCTGCCCGGCCGCGTCAACCGCATGCTGCGCACCACCCGCCGCGTGCGCGATGCCGCCCTCGCCCTCGATGCCGACGTCTATCAGTTGCACGATCCCGAACTGATCCCCGTCGGCCTCAGCCTGAAGCGCCTGGGCAAGAAAGTGGTCTTCGATTCGCATGAAGACGTGCCTTCGCAGCTGCTGGCCAAGCCCTATCTCGGCAAGACCTCGGCGCGCCTGCTGTCGCAATCCTTCGGCGCCTACCAGCGCTTCGCCTGCAGCCGCTTCGATGGCGTGATCGCCGCCACCCCGACCATCCGCGACAAGTTCGTGCCCATCAATCCGCGCTCGGTCGACGTCAACAACTATCCGCTGGTGAGCGAATTCGATGTCGCCGCCGACTGGCGCGGCAAGCCGCCCCAGGTCTGCTATGTCGGCAGCATCTCGGCCATCCGCGGCATCCGCGAACTGGTGCGCGCCTGCGCGCTGCTGCGCTCGAACGCGCGCCTGGCGCTGGCCGGGCAGTTCGCCGAGACCGAGCTCGAGGCCGAGGTGCGCGGCTATCCGGGCTGGGACAAGGTCATCGCCCACGGCCACCTGGGGCGGGTGGGCGTGAACCGCGTGATGCGCGGCGCGATGGCCGGGCTGGTGACCCTGCACCCGGTGCTGAACTACCTCGATGCGCTGCCGGTGAAGATGTTCGAATACATGGCCGCGGGGATCCCCGTGATCGCCTCGCGCTTCCCGCTCTGGCGCAGCATCATCGACAAGCACGGCTGCGGGGTCTGCGTCGATCCGGGCGACCCGGCGGCAATCGCGGCCGCGATCGACCACCTGGTCCAGCACCCGGAACTGGCGGCGCGCATGGGGGAGAACGGCCGGCGTGCCGTAGAACAGCATTACAACTGGCTGCACGAATCCGAAAAGCTGATCGCCTTTTATGAAACGGTGTGATTGCACATGAACGCGGCGAAATCCATTACATCGCCATGGCATTGCGCTTTCTGATTGCGCATTCCACACGCAGAGTTAACCGGCTTCAAAGAACAATTTACCGACCGGATTTATTGTCTTATTAAACTGCCGAGCCGACACCATGAATCCCATACTGCATCATTACCGCCTGCTGTCCGATATTATCCGGCTCCCGGTAGCCCATCTTCATTTCGACTCAGCAATTCATCCTACGGATATCCGCGCCACCTACCGCTATTACACGAAACCGCATCCGCGCTATAAACTGATCCGGAATAAAACCATTGGCGCTGCCCTGCTCGACCTGGGCAGCCTGGGCAACCAGAACGACTACCTGGAATTCATCAAGGGAAAAAACGCCGGCGCCCACCATGCGCGGCGCGCCCGCGCACGCGGTTACCAGTTGCGCCACATCGACCGCAATGCGTATATCGACGACATCTACGCGGTCAATACTTCGCTGGAAGAACGCCAGGGCCGGCCGATGGACGCGAAATACCGCGAGAAATCCGCGGCATTCGATACGCTTGCGCATTTCAGCTATTACGGCGTGTTCAATGCCGAGAACCGCCTGGTAGCTTATGCGAATCTCGGCCATTACGGCAATTTCTCCTCGTTCTCGCAACTGATCGGCATCCGCAACAACGACGGCATCATGCACATGATGGTGGTCGACATCGTCGAGCAGTTATTTGCCCAGGGCCGCGCCCGCTACCTGATGTACGACACCTTCTTCGGCGCCCAGCCAGGTCTACAGACATTCAAGAAGATCCTTGGTTTTCGTCCTTATCGTGCCAGGTACACATTGCAATGATCAGTCTTTTGAATCGGCTGTATGCCGACTATTTCATGCCGACCAGGCTGGGCGAATATGGCGCCCTGCTGCGCGAGGCGCGCGACCGCGGTTATGTACAAATGACCGTGCGTAGCTTTTTCCGCCAGCTGGTGGCCGGGGATGGCGCAGTGCCGGGGCCGGCGGCGGCGCCAGCCAGGATCCTGGTGCACCGGCACGACATCGACAGCGATGTGCGGACGGCGCGCAAGATGTTTGAGCTGGAAACCCGGCATGGCGTCAGCGCCAGCTATTACTTCCGGCTCAGTACGCTCGATTTCGGCTTCATGCGCGAAATCGAGGCCGCCGGCGGCGAAGCCAGCTACCACTACGAGGAAGTGGCGGACTTCGCCAAGCGCCACCGCATCCGCTGCGCCAAGCTGATCCGCCAGCGCTTCCCCGAGATCCGCGAACTGTTCGTACGCAACTTCAACAGCATCGGCGAGCGGCTCGGCCTGCAGATGGTCACCGTGGCCAGCCACGGCGATTTCGCCAACCGGCGCCTGAACGTCATCAACCACGAACTGCTGCGCGACCCCGACCTGCGGCGCCGCTGCGGCATCGAGTGCGAATCCTACGACAACGAATTGCTGCGCCATTTCAACATGTACATCAGCGACCGCTCCTACCCGCACTTCTACCACCCGATGTCGCCCTTCGACGCCATCGAGCGGCACGAGCGCATCTGCTTCCTGACCCACCCGGTGCAATGGGAAACCAACTGGATCGAGAACACCCGCTGCAACGTCCGCCGACTGGCAGAGGAGATCGCATGGCGCGCCTGAACATTCTCCTGATCAACCATTACGCCGGCTCGGTACGCCACGGCATGGAGTACCGCCCCTATTATTTGGCACGCGAATGGGTGCGGCTCGGGCACCGCGTGCGTATCGTCGCATCCTCGACTTCGCACATCCGCGCCCAGGCGCCGGAAATGAACGGCCGCGCGCGGCTCGACCAGACCATCGACGGCGTCGACTACACCTGGTTCGCCACCCCTTTCTACCAGGGCAACGGGGCAGCGCGGGTGCGCAACATGGCCAGTTTCGTCTGGCGCCTGCTGCGCGAAGGACGCGCCCTCGCACGCGAGGTGCAGCCCGACATCGTCATCGCCTCCAGCACCTATCCGCTCGACATCTGGCCGGCGCGCCGCATCGCCCGCCTGGCCGGCGCGCGCCTGCTGTTCGAGCTGCACGACCTGTGGCCGCTGTCGCCGATGGAACTGGGCGGCTACTCGCGCTGGCGTCCCTTCATCATGCTGCTGCAAGCGGCCGAGAACTACGCCTGCCGCCATGCCGACGCCATTGTTTCGATCCTGCCCAAGGTGCGCGAACACCTGGAAGCGCACGGCATGGCGCCGCACAAATTGCACATCGTGCCGAACGGCGCCGATCCGGCCGAATGGCTGGCGGGCAGCGACTCCCTGGCGCCCGAAACCGAGCGGCGGCTGGCGGCGCTGCGCGCCTCGAACGATTGCATCGTCGGCTATGCCGGCACCCACGGCATCGCGAACGCCCTCGATACCCTGGTCGAAGCCGCCTCGCTGCTGCGCCACCGGCGCGTCGCCTTCGTGCTGGCCGGCGGCGGCCCCGAGAAGCAGCGCCTGCGCCTGCGCGCCCGCACCCTGGCGCTCGACAACATCCATTTCCTCGACCCGGTGCCGAAGCAGCAGGTGCCGGCCCTGCTGCGCCGCTTCGACCTCGCCTACATCGGCTGGAAGCGCCAGCCCCTGTACCGCTTCGGCATCGCACCGAACAAGCTGATCGACTACATGATGGCGGCGCGTCCGGTGGTGCACGCGGTCGAAGCCGGCAACGACCCGGTGGCCGACGCCGGCTGCGGGGTCACGGTCGCGCCCGAAGACCCGCAGGCCCTGGCCGCCGCCATCGAGGCGCTGATGGCAACCGCGCCCGCCGAGCGCGACGCCATGGGTCTGCGCGGCCAGCGCCACGCCCTTGCCCACCTCACCTATCCCGTCCTCGGACAACGCTTCTTGAGCGCCTGCACAGGAGACCCACAACATGGATGACCACCAGCTTGCCGGCAACGGCACACCCGACGCCGGGAGCACGACGCCGGCGCCCTTCCTCCCGTTTGCCTTGCCCGACATCGGCGACGAGGAAATCGCGGCCGTGGTCGAGTGCCTGCGCTCCGGCTGGGTCACCACCGGCCCCGCGACGCGCCGCTTCGAGGCGGCGTTTGCCGACTACCTGGGCGACGGCGTCCAGGCCATTTCCGTCAACTCGGCCACCGCCGGCCTGCATCTGGCGCTGGAAGCGCTCGGCATCGGGCCCGGCGACGAAGTCATCGTGCCGACCCTCACCTTCACTGCCACCGCCGAGGTGGTGCGCTACGTGGGGGCGCAGCCGGTGCTGGTCGATGCCGATCCGGTGACCCTGAACATGTCGCCGGCCGCCGTCGAGGCAGCGATCACGCCGCGCACGCGCGCCATCGTCCCGGTCCACTATGCCGGCATGGCCTGCGCCATGGACGAACTGCTGGCGATTGCGCGCGCCCACGGCCTGCGCGTGGTCGAAGACGCCGCCCACGCCTTCCCGACCCGTTACCGGGACCGCCTGGTCGGCACCCTGGACAGCGACATCACCGTCTTCAGCTTCTACGCCAACAAGACCATGACCACCGGCGAAGGCGGCATGGTGGTCGTGCGCGATCCCGGCCTGGCGCGCCGCATCCGCCTGATGCGCCTGCACGGCATCAGCCAGGATGCCTTCGACCGCTACGTCTCCAAGACCCCGGCCTGGTTCTACGAAGTCGTTGCCGCCGGCTTCAAGTACAACCTGACCGACATCGCCTCGGCCATCGGCCTGGAACAGCTGCGCAAGATCGACCGCTTCCTGGCGCGGCGCCAGCAGCTCGCGGCGCGCTACGACGCGGCCCTGGCCGGCCTGCCCCTGCTCCTGCCGCCGCGCCCAAGCAGCGATAGCACCCATGCCTGGCACCTGTACGTGGTGCGCCTGCGCGCCGAGGCGCCGCTGGGCCGCGACGAACTCATCCTGCGGCTGTCGCAACTGGGCATCGGCACCAGCGTGCACTTCATCCCGCTGCACCGCCAGCCCTACTGGCGCGAGAACTGCGCCTCGGACCCGGCCCGCTTCCCGGCTGCCGAGGCGGCCTATGGCGCCATGCTGACGCTGCCGCTGTACACGCGCATGCAAGACGCCGACCAGGACCGCGTCGTCGCGGCGCTGCAGAAGCTGCTGTCATGATGAAACGCGCCTTCGACCTGACGGCCGCAGCGCTGGGCGTGGTGCTGCTGCTGCCGCTGCTGGCCGCGATTGCGCTGTGGGTGAAGCTCGATTCGCGCGGCCCGGTGCTGTTTCGCCAGTTGCGCGTCGGACGCGGCGGCCAGCTGTTCGAGATCCTGAAGTTCCGTACCATGGCCGCCGCAAGCGACCCACAGCGCCAGCTCACCGTCGGGCGCGATCCGCGCATCACGCGCGCCGGCCACCTGCTGCGCCGGTACAAGCTCGACGAGCTGCCGCAGCTGATCAACGTCGTCGGCGGCTCGATGAGCCTGGTCGGCCCGCGTCCCGAAGTGCCGCGCTACGTCGCCTGCTATCCGCCGGCCCTGCGCGACCTGGTCCTGTCGGTCCAGCCCGGCGTGACCGACCTTGCCGCCATCCTGTACAAGGACGAGAGCAGCATCCTCGGCCAGGCAGCCGACCCCGAGCGTGCCTACATCGAGACCATCCTGCCGACCAAGCTCGAGTATTACGCCCGCTACGTCCGCGAACGCAGCTTCTGGGGCGACGTGCGCATCATCTTCCGTACGCTGGGCGCGCTTGCACATTGACAGGTGCGCAATGTCCTGGCCTCCCCTTTTCGAACTTGGCGACCTGACGCTGACCTTGCCGCTCGCCGCCGCCATGGCGGCCGGGCTGCTCGGCGCACGCGACTGGCGCGCCGGCATTGCCTGGGCCTGCCTGTTCGCGCTGGCGCTCGGCACGGTCGGCGCCGCCAAGCTGGCCTTCCTCGGCTGGGGCACCGGCGTGCCGGCGATCGATTTCAAGGCGCCGAGCGGCCATGCGGCCGGCGTCAGCGTGGTGTTCCCGACCCTGTTCTACCTGCTGCTGCGGCACGCGGGTGCGCGGCTGCGCCGTGCCGGCGCCGCGGCCGGCATCGTGCTCGGCGCCGTGGCCGCAGGCCTGCTGGTGTTCGCCGGCGAGCACAGCCCGGCGGAAGCCTGGGCCGGCTGGCTGGTCGGCTGCGGCGCCAGCCTGGCCGCCATCCGGCTCGCCGGGCCGGCGCCGGCCGCGCGGCCGTCCGCAGGACTCGTTTGCGCGCTGTTCGCCTTTGCCGGCGTGGCCTGGGCCATGCAGAGAGCGCAGGTCGGGTACTGGATGATCAAGGTCGCCCTCGCCCTGTCGGGCAATGCGCGCCCATTTCCCTGGGACAGCTGCAGCTGAGCCGTTCCTGTCTTGCGCCGCACTTTTGAGCCGTATTTTTATCGAGGAGAATGATCATGTCCATTGCAAGCTTTCACTGTCTGCGACAGAGCCAGCTGAACGAAAACGCGATGCAGTCGTTGTTGATGAACCTGCTGCGCGGCCTCGCCTCGCTGCAGGTTGCCGCAGCCCACCTGCGCGCCGAGATCTACCCCGGCCTGCGCGGACTGGAAGAACCCGGCCTGGGCTACATGGGCCTGGCCTTCTTCACCGGCTTCGCGCACCAGGCGGTGATGGTTTTCTTCCTGATCAGCGGCTGGCTGGTGGGCGGCAGCCTGCTCGACAAGATCGGCAAGCCCCAGGCCCTGCGCTCGTACGCCATCGACCGCGTGACGCGCCTGTGGACCGTCCTGCTGCCGATGCTGGTCATGATGCTGGGCATCGGCCTGGTGATCGGCAGCATCGCGCCCGAGCCGTCCGGGCTGGGCGCGTCCGACGAATTCTCGGCCTCCGCCTTCGCCGGCAACCTGTTCGGCCTGCAGACTATCCTGGTGGACAAGTTCGGCGGCAATTATCCGCTCTGGAGCCTGGCCAACGAAACCTGGTACTACATCCAGTTTCCGCTGCTGGTGCTGGTGTTTACCGGTCGTGGCATCCTGCGTCCGCTTGCCGCCGCCGCTGCGCTGGCGCTCACCGTGGCCTTCCTGCCCTACGTGATGACCCTGTACTTCGGCATCTGGCTGCTGGGCGCCGCCTTCTCGCGCATCCGCATCGACTGCGGCTTCTGGACCCGCATCGCCGTGCTCGCGGTGGCCATGGCCGTATCGGTGTACTACCGGCTCACCGGGGTCAACGACGACATCCTGCCCGAGTCCTTCGGCCAGGACCTGATCTGCACGATCCCGATCGTGCTCCTGCTGGCCTCGATGCACGCGCCGATCGACCGCAATTCGGTTTTCCTGCGCCGCCTCGGCGCCATTGGCAAGCACTTGTCCGAGTTCTCCTTCACCCTGTACGTGCTGCACGTGCCGGTGATCGACCTCATCCAGCATATCGGCCTGACGCAATTCGGCCGCGAAAAGCTCGACCCCGGCAGCGCCGCCGATTTCGCGATCTACTTCGGTGTACTCGGCATCCTGATGCTGTCGGCCTGGCTCTCCTACCTGGTATTCGAGCGCAACACCTACCGGGTACGCCGCCTGGTCAAGCGCCTGCTGCTGCAGCCGCAAGGCAAGCCGGTGGCCAAGCCGATGCTCTTCCCTAAATAAGTATCATGCAGCCGGTCTGGCCGGTGCGCCTGTTCATTCCGGACAGGCGCACCGGGGTTGTTCTTGCGTCCTCAAGCTGGGGCTAGCGCAACCGCTTCCATCGGCCAGTCAGGCTGGAGCGGCTGGGCGCGTGGCGGCTGCATTATCCAGCTGTGCCGCTCGTCCAGCCCCCCTGCTTGCCCGGCCAGCGCCCTCCGCCCCTTTCCCCTCGAAGTCCCTCATCCGGCATACAGGCGCCGATATACCATACGAAAAGACGGGTCGCGCCATCGCAAACCAAGACAAATGGAAATTGGCCCATGGCCACCCTGCTCGCTGCACCGGATATCTGACATCTGTGTGGCATCGAGAGGCTCCGTATGGCACCGGACGGACGATGCGCCGCAGCGCCACCCTGGCCACAGAGAACCGTGACAAGGCATGGCGGCGCCGGCAGCGCCGCATGCAAGCGGTGGGCGGCACGCTTGGGAGGCTGCATGCGGCGCCTGGCGTGCCCCACGCGGGAGCGCAGGCGCCGCTCCTTCCGGTCAGGCCACCCGGTCGCTCATGCCACGTAGCCGATCTGCGCCGTCGCTGCGCCATACTGGGCGGCGCTGGCGCCCAGGCGCAGGGCCATGTCGTTGAACAGCACCCCCTGCGGCGAAATCCCTGCGTGGTTCAGGCGCTTGACCGACTCGTTGATCTGCCCTTCGGTGGTAATGCCGGCGCGCGCCACGATGAACACGGCGCCGGCATGCGCACCGATGATCAGGGCGTCGGCCACGGCCAGCAACGGCGGCGGATCGAGCAGTACCAGGTCGTATTGCTTGCTGACGGACTCGAGCATGGCGCCGAAGTTCAGGTGCAGCAGGAATTCCGAGCGGTTCGGCGGCAATTCCCCGGTCGGAATGAAGTCGAGGTTTTCCATGACGTCGTGGTGGATGATGTCCTCGACCGGCATCGAGCCGATGATCGAGCGCGACAGGCCGCGCTCGCGGGCGACGCCGAAGTAGCGGTGCAGGTGGCCATTGCGCAGGTCGGCGTCGATCAGCAGCACGCGCTTGCCACTGGCAGCCATCACGGCGGCGAAGTTGGCCGCGACAAAGGACTTGCCGATGTCGCGCGTCGGCCCGGCGAACATCACGATGTTGTTCTTGAAGTGGGGCATGGCGAACAGCAGCGCGGCGCGGAAGCTGCGCAGGCTCTCGACCGCCGGATCTTCCGGCAGGATCTGGGCCAGCAGCGGCAAGGCCCCGCCATCGCCGCGCGCCTTGCGCAGCAGCTTGTCCTGGTTGCCGCTGTGCGGGATGGTGGCATACACGACGCGGGCATTGAGCAGCTGCTCGATTTTTTGCGGGTCGTCAATGCCGCCCTTCATGGCCTTGCGCCCAAAGGCGAGCAGCGTGCCGAGGAACAGCCCGGTGATCACGGCCAGGGCCACGATCAGCGGCCGGTTCGGCTTGAGTGGACGCTCGGGTGCGATCGGCGCGTCGACCAGGCGCACGTTGCTGACGCGGCCGACGGAAATCAGGCGCAGCTGCTGGGCCGTGTTCGACAGGGCCGTGTACAAATCGGTGTTCACCTTGATGTCGCGCGTCAGGCGCGCTTCATCCTGCTCGAGCACCGGCAGCGTGCGGATGCGCGCGGCAATCGCTTCGATTTCGGCGTCGACTTCCTTGCGCTGGCGGTTGACGGCGGCAACGATCGGGTGATCCTCGGTGAAGCGCGCCAGCAGCTCGGTCTTCTTCTGCATCAGCTCGATGCGGCGCGCGCGCGCCGCGGTGGCCTGGGCCAGGCTGACGCGCGCTTCCTCGCGCAGGTCGACGGTGCCATGCGAATTGCGGAACTGGTTGTAGCGGTCTTCGGACTGCTCGAGCTGGCGCTTCAGGATCGGCAGCTGCTTGTTCAGGAAAGCGAGCGACTTCTCGGCTTCCTCGGTCTTGCGCGCCAGGTTCTGGCGCATGTATTCGCGCCCGATCTCGCTCAGCAAGGCATTGATGCGCTTGGCATTTTCCCCCTGCAGCTTGACCTCGATCACGCCGGACTGCTTGCCCTGCTCGGTGATCACCATGGCGGTCTGGATCGCCTGGATGGTGCCGAGGCGTGATTTGCGCTTCAGGCGAAAGCGCGCGCCCGGGTTCGCAGTCATGCGGTCGACCTTGATTTCGACGGTGCCGTCGGGTGTGGGCACGCGGTAGCGCTGACCGACCGTGCCTTCGAAGGCGACGCGCTGGCCGCCGCCGGAGAAGTGGTAGCGGTTGACGCCGCGCGCGGTCAGGGTGAATTCGCGGTTGAGCCAGGATTCGGGTACGTCGAACACCGAGACCTCGGCCCTTTCGCCGCCCCATACGTAGCCGCCATAGCCGAACAGGCCGGGCGTGGCCAGTGCGCCATTGTTCTGGGTAGCGAACCAGTAGCCGACCACCGGGAAATATTTCGGCTGCACCTCGATGTAGAGCTGGAGGTTGTCGACCGCCTGCGACACGACCATGCGCGAACGCAGCAGCTCCATCTCGGCGATCGCGGCCTTCTTGGTCTCGAACAGCGACGATGCCTCGCTCAGGATGTTCTTCGAGGCGTTCGGGCTTTCTTCCTCGACGTGGATCATCAGGTTGGCTTCATACACCGGCTTGGCGACCAGCGCGTACAGCACCGCCAGCAGCGTGATCAGGGCGGTGATGCCGCCGATCAGCCAGCGGCTGTCGTACAAGGTATTGAAGTGTCCTTTCAGGTCGACGGTCGGCTCGTCGGTGGCACTGACCGTTGGACGCGGATCGAAAGGCACGCTCAGGATCGGCGGGCTGTGGGCGACGTGGGCCAGCGAATGGTTGTCGGCAGGTTTGGTCATGGTGTTCTCCGTATGCTTCGAGTGTTCCCCGATAGGGCGCCGATTGCCGTCAGGGCCGGGTGCTGACGCCGACCGCGTTGGTCAGCGCGCCCGGGAAGAGCAGACTCAGATGGCGGTTCCAGTTGGCCAGCGGCGAAGCGGCCACGTACACCACGTCCTTCGGCCGCAGTTCGAAGGATTCGGCCATCGCCAGCGAGCCGGTGACGCGGGCATCGAGCTGGAACACGCGGGTGCGTTCGGGCGTCTTGCGCACCACGTAGATCTGGCGCGCGTCGCCGCTCAGGGGACTGACCCCGCCGGTCTCGCCGAGCGCCTCGTTGAGCGTGAGGCGGCCGTTGTGCATGGTGAGCGCGCGCGGGGTGACGACCTCGCCCGACACGAAGACCTTGCTCTCGTCGCGCGAATGCACACGCACCACGTCGCCCGGCGCCAGCATGACGTTGCCGGGGTTGATGCCCTTCTGCACCAGTTCACGCAAATTGATGCTGTAGCGCGCGTCTCCGCGTTCGAGGGCGATGCGGCTCTGGTCGGCCGAGGGCAGCAGGCCACCAGCGCGGTTCAGTGCTTCCACCAGGGTCATGGGGATGTCGTTGATGGCCTGCAGGCCGGGTGACTTGACCTCGCCGTCGATGTAGACGCGCTTGCTGCGGTAGGCCTGCACGCGCAGCGTGATGTTTGGGTTGGCAATGTACTTGGCGATCTTTTGCGTCAGCAGCGCGCGCGCTCCGTCTTCGGTCAGGCCCTCGACCGGCAGCAGGCCGGCGAAGGGAAACTGGATGCGGCCCTGGTGGTCGACCACGAAGCCGGGCTGCTGCGCATTCGCGGTGGCGCCGGCCACGGCCACGGCGGCGTCCGACGAGGCGGTGGCGGCGGTCATGCCGCCGGCGGCCAGCTCGGGATGGTCCCAGACCACGATCGAGAGGATGTCGCCACGGCCGATGGTGTATGGCGGCGGGTGCGCCACCAGCAGCTTCGACAGGTCCTGGTTGCCGCGCGCGGCGGCCGCCTGCTGCTCGGCGGCAATCAGCTGCTCGGTGATCAGTTCGGTGGGGGGCGCTGCTTCAGCGCTGCCGGCCTCGGAGTGGAAACGCGGTCCGCCGGTGCAGCCGCTCAGCGCCAGGGTCAACACGAGCGCCAGCGCCAGCGCAGGGACGCGGGAATAGACGCGGGAGTGGACGAGCGCAGGCGCGCACGTACGGCCTGCGCCGAAAATGCGCAGACGCAAAATTTCTGTTGGTAAATTCATGAGCTTGCCTATGAAAATGAAGCGCCTTGTCTGGCTGACCAAGCCAGCGTAAGGCGTCCACCACAGGCAGCTTTGCTGCAAATCAAACGGCAGGCTCAGGTAGCGCGCGGGGCCGTGGGGCGGCGCCCGGATGCGCTGCGAATATGCGCCTTGCGCGCTCAGCGCACCTCTTCTAGCAGCTTCAGGTTCTCGGCGAAGGTCCAGATCCGGCGGATCTCGATGACATCGAAACGCGCCGCCACGTTCGGCGGAAACGCGGCGTAGCGCGCATTCAGGTGCACGATGCGGCGTATCGCCTCGTCGGTGTCCTGGCGTCCGCTCGAACGCAGGATGACGACCTCGTCGATGCTGCCGTCGCTGCGCACCGCCACGCTGACCAGCGGGTCGTAGCGGGCCGGCGCCGGCGCCACGCGCATCTGGATCTGCGCGGCGGTGCGTTCGATTTTTTGGCGGAAGCTGTCGACATACATGCGCACAGGAACGTCCCGCTCGTCCGCGGCGACGGCGATACGGCGCGCAGCCGCGCGCGCCGCGCGCAAGGCCGCCGGCGGATTGGCCGGGATATCGATACCACGCATCATCTCGCGTGCGCGCAGGGCGAGGTCGCTGCCGAGCATGCTCCGCGGGACGCTAGCGGAATTGCCGGCGCCGCCGGCGCCACTGCCGTGCCCGGCGCCGGCGTCCAGGCCAGGATCGAAGGCGCTGCCGGCGCCAGGCTGGCTGGCACGGTCGGCCAGGGCCGTCCGCGCGGCTTCGTGGCGTGCATTCTCAAGAGCACGCTGGCGCTCGGCCTGCTCTGCCTGCCGCGCTTGCTGCGCTTGCTGCGCCTGCTGCGCTTGCTGCGCTTGCTGCGCTTGCAAATATTCCTGCACCTTTTGCTGGGCAAGCTGCCCGGCGCGGCGTGCCGCCTCTTCCTCCCGCTGCTGCGCCTGCTGTTCGGCCAGGCGGCGCGCGGCGTCGGCTTGCTGACGGCGTTCCAGCGCCAGGCGTTCGGCTTCCTGCTCGGCGGCACGGCGCGCGCTGGCAAGCTCGGCCTCGCGCACGCGCCGTTCTTCATCGAGGCGCTGCCGGGCCAGCTCGCGCAGTTGCTCTTCCTCACGCTGCCGTGCCAGTGCGCGCGCACGCTGCTGTTCTTCTTCGCGCTGCTGGGCCAGCGAGCGCTGGCGTTGCTGTTCTTCCTCGCGCTGCTGGGCCAGTGCACGCTCGCGCTGCAGGGCTTCCGCGCGCTGCCGCTCGGCCAGCGCCTGCTGTTCGGCAAATGCACGCGCCGCGGCTTCCTGCTCCCGTTGCGCGGCCAGTTGGCGTTCGCGTACCTGGATCGCTTCCCGCTCGCGCTGCGCCTGCGCCAGGCTTTGCTCGGCGGCGTCGCGTGCGCTGTCCTCGGCCGCACGCGCCTGGACGAGGCGGCGTTCTTCGTCGGCACGCTGGCGCTGTGCATCCTGTTCCTGAGCGCGCAGGCGATCCTGCCGGCGCGCCTCTTCCATCCTGCGTTCGTCGGCGAGCCGTGCATCCTGCCCGGCCGCCAGGCGCGCAGCGGCAAGCCGTTCCTCTTCTTCACGCGCCAGACGCTGCGCTTCCTCGGCGGCAATGCGCTCTGCCTCCTGCTCGCGCGCCAGCGCCTCGGCTGCGGCGGGCGCTTCGGCGTCGGGCGGGTCGTCCTGGGCAAGCGTCTTCGTGTCGGGCTCAGCCTGGACCAGCTCGGGCGCCGGATCGGGCGCCATATCGGGCGAGTCCTCCGGAACCAGCTCAGGAGGCGGCAGCTTGAACAGGGAATCGGCGTCGTCCAGCTGGGCGATGACCGGCGTCTCCAGCCCCGGCTGCAAGGGCGGCGGACCAGGACGGGGGCGGCGCCGCTTTGCCGCTTGCCGCACGGGCTTGGCCGGCGCCGGCGGCGGCGCCAGCGGCACTGGATCGCGCAGCTGGAACCCGGACGACGGCGGCCGTGGCGCCCGTGCCGCGACAAGCGGCGGCACGGGCTGCGTCGTTAGCTCAGGAGCAGGAGCCACAGGAGACAGGGGCGCAGGAATGGCAGGCGATGCGGACACCGGCGCCGGCAAGTCCCCGACGACAGGCGGCGCCACAGGCGCCAGCGTGACCGTGATCGGCCCCGCGCTCCCCGCCTCCATGCCCGGCACGCCGAACTGGATGGCCAGGATCACGCCATGCGCGAGCAGCGACAGCCCGAGGCCGGCCAGCATGCGGCGGTTGGCGCGATCAGGAGCGCGCGGAGCGGAGGCGGCGTCGGTCATGCGCGGGGGCGGTATGGATGAGCTCACAGCTTAACGTTTACTTAAGGAACACTGCGCACGCTAGCATTCCATGGGCACGTGGACAATACTGGAAACAGATTGGCGACGAAGGAGAAGCTGCATGCATCCAGGTTTCATTTTCGCGACAGGCATCGAGAACAGCAATCCCACCATCAACGGTGGCCGTACCCGGATGGACGAGCTCGAGAAATGCGGCCACTACCAGCACTGGAAGCTCGACTTCGACCTGGTCCAGGAACTCGGCCTGCGCGTGCTGCGCTACGGCCCGCCGCTGCACCGCTGCTACCTCGGCCCCGAGCGCTACGACTGGGAATTCGCCGACCTCACCTTCAATGACCTGCGGCGCCGGAACATCGCGCCGATCGTCGACCTCTGCCACTTCGGCGTGCCCGACTGGATCGGCAACTTCCAGAATCCCGATTTTCCCGAACTGTTCGCGGACTACGCCGGCGCCTTTGCACGCCGCTATCCCTGGGTGCAGATGTACACGCCGATCAACGAAATGTGGATCTGCGCCGTGTTCTCCACCCTCTACGGCTGGTGGAACGAGCAGATGCGCACCGACGCCGCTTTCGTGACGGCCATCAAGCACGTGGTAAAGGCGAACATCCTGGCCATGCACGCGATCCTGAAAGTGCGTCCGGACGCCCTGTTCATCCAGAGCGAGTCGACCGAATACTTCCACGCCGAGGCGCCCGACGCCATCGGCCCGGCCGAGGTCAACAATGCGCGCCGCTTCCTGGCGCTCGACCTGAACTATGGGCGGCGGGTCGATTCCGAGATGTACGAATACCTGCTGGACAACGGCATGACGCGCGAGGAATACCACTTCTTCCTCCAGCACAACCTGAAGCACCACTGCATCATGGGGAACGACTATTACCAGACCAACGAGCACTATGTATCGGCCGACGGCATGACGCGCGCAGCCGGCGAGATCTTCGGCTATGCGGTCATTACCCACCAGTACTACAACCGCTACCGCCTGCCGGTAATGCACACGGAGACCAACCTGTGCCAGGGTCTGGCCGGCGACGAAGCCGTGTATTGGCTGAAGAAGGAATGGGCAAATGTCCTGCGGGTGCGCAACAACGGGGTGCCGCTGATCGGCTTCACCTGGTATTCGCTCACCGACCAGGTCGACTGGGACACTGCCCTGCGCGAGGACAACGGCAACGTGAATGCCCTCGGCCTGTTCGACCTCGACCGCAAGATCCGGCCCGTGGGCGTGGCCTACCGCGAACTGGTACGCGCCTGGGAAGCCGTGCTGCCGACCAAGAGCATCTGCCTGCAGGTGCCAGTGGTGATGCCGCACGAATACGACTCCGAGCTGTCGACCATCGACCCGGGGTCGCCGGTCGGCGGCAGCCTGCTGGGCCAGTAAGCGGCCCGGCGCTCAGCGCTGGCGCGGCGTGAAGGTATAGCTTTCGCCGTGCTGCAGGTAGACGACGCCCTCCTCCAGCCCGGCCGCTTTCACCTCGCGTGCGAAATCGGCCAGCGGCGACTTGAATACGTCGTAGTCGTTGTAGTGGATCGGGATCGCCTTTTTCGGGCGGACGATCTGCAGCATCTGCACGCCATCCTTGCCGTCCATGGTCACCTTGAATACGCCCAAGATGCGGGTGCCGCCCAGGTGCAGCAGCGCCAGGTCGATGCCCGGGAAGCGCTGCGGAATGGCCTGGATGTCGTCGTAGACCAGGGTATCGCCGCTGATGTACATGCGGTAGTCCGGCGCATCGGCGTTGGCGCCGAAGTCGAGCACGCTGCCCATCACCTTCGGCAGCAGCACCGAAACCCCGGCTGCACCATGGCGCCCGGGGGCGGCGGTGATGCGCACGCGTGCCCCGCCCTTGATCACCTCGAGCCGGTCCCAGACACTGAGGGCGAAGCGCTGGGTAAAGCCGAGGCGCTTCAGCGCTTCGCTGGCTTCCTTGTTGGTGACGATCGGCGTGTTGCGCGGCAGCTTTTCCTGGACCAGCTTGTCGAAGTGGTCGTCATGCATGTGCGACAGGATCACCAGGTCGATTGGGGGCAGCTTGTCGAAATCGATGGCGGGATTCGTGCGCCGCTGCGAGGTCAGGCCATAACCGAGATGCACGTGCTCGCCCTTGTGCAGGAAATTCGGGTCGGTCATGATGGTCAGGCCGCGGTAGCGGATCAGGACCGTGGCGGTGCCGATGAACTGCACGTTGCCGTTCTGCTCGCCCGCAGCAGCCGCGTCGCCGGCCGGCAGCTTCAGCGTATAAGTGTCGGCGGTTTGCACCTCCTGGGCGGACACGCCGCCAGCCAGGCCGCAGACCAGGACAAGAAACAGGACGGTGCTTCCCAACAGACGACAAAAAGACATACCCACTCCGTAATGGCCGGCCCGGCATGGGCGCGCGATGTCGGAACGCTATCATGAAGCCCAGCAGGGCGGCGTTTGTTTGCAAACAGACAGGTCATGCGTTGCGGCCGCTGGCTGGACGCCTGCAGGCACTGTGCTTTGCTACCCCGCCAGCGCTATACTTGCAGAGTTTGCCATTTCATCAACCACGACCGCTTGCCCGGACACTCCACGGACTTCCTTATGCCTATGACCCGACGTCTCCTTTCCCGCGCAGTCATGCTCGCCACCCTGGCCAGCGCCGCGTCGCTCGCTTCCGCAGCCACCCCGTCGGCGCCGACCGCTGCGGCACCGGCAGCAGCAGCGCCGATCCTCGACCGCATCTCGGCCACGGCCATGCGCGGCAATCTGGCCTTCCTGGCCTCGGATGCACTGGAAGGACGCGGTACGCCCTCGCGCGGACTCGACATCGCGGCCGAATTCATCGCCTCGCAATTCCGCGCCGCCGGCCTGGAACCGCTGGGCGACGAGCCCTACTTCCAGACCGCCGACTGGAACCAGGTCAACCCGCGCCGCGACAAGAACGCCGCCCCAACGGCGCCCGCCAAGGTGCGCAACGTGGTCGGCATCCTGCGTGGCTCGGACCCGGTACTGAAGGACAGCTACATCCTGGTGACGGCCCACTACGATCACGTGGGTATGAAGCCGGGCGAAGGCGACGGCATCTTCAACGGCGCCAACGACGACGGCAGCGGCACGGTGTCGGTGATCGAACTGGCCAAGGCCTTTGCCGCCAACAAGGAACGCCCAAAGCGCAGCATCGTCTTCATGACGGTGTTCGGCGAAGAACATGGCCTGGTCGGCTCGCGCTACTACGGCGCCAATCCGCTGGTGCCGATCGAAAAGACCGTGGCCGGCATCAACATCGAACAGGTGGGCCGCACCGACGACAGCGAAGGCCCGCAGCAGCGCGCGTTTGCCGTCACTGGTTATGACTTCTCGGACGTCGGCGATATCCTGAAAAAGGCAGGCGATCAGACGGGCATCAAGGTCTGGAAGCATCCGGTGAACAGCGACAAGTATTTCGCGCACAGCGACAACCAGGCGCTGGCCGACCAGGGCATCCCGGCGCACACGGTGAGCGTGGCCTATGCCTTCCCCGACTACCATGGCGCGGGCGACCATTGGGACAAGATCGATTACGAAAACATGGCGGCGGTCGATCGGACGGTGGCGCTGGCGATCTGGAACATCGCCAACAGCAGCGAGGCGCCGAAGTGGAGCAAAAGCAATCCGAAAGCGGCCAAGTACCTGGGCGTGCAGGAAGGGCGCCGCTGATCGGCGCGGACGCGCAGCCGGGGGCAATCTCGTCCGGCTGCGCGTAGCGGCCTGCGCCGGCGAAGCGTCTGGCAGATGCAATAAGGAGAAAATGACTTGGCCTGCCCAGCTGGGTTCGAACCAGCGACCCTCAGCTTAGAAGCCACAAGGACCAGCTACATCTGCTGATGCTTGCCAGTACTTTGTCATTGATTTCACTAGCCTTTTGGGGAGCTAGACGATACCCTTGTGCTACCCAAAATATGCCGAAATGCGCCCTCCTGGTAGCATAGTGGTAGCACATGAATCAAAATGGCCTCTGAAAAAATCCCGTTTACTAAGTCAGCACTAACAACGACAGTCCCGCCTGCGACCGGTCGCACATCGATCTCCGACGAGCAGACTCGGGGACTTGTCCTCTACGTCCAAACGAGCGGAGCAAGGACGTTCTACGTCTACCGCAAGATCGGTGGCAGACCGCTACGAATTTTGTTAGGCCGCTTTTCGTCTGCCTTACCGGAAACACGGGATTTCCCAGCAGGAACTGACCCGCTATCAGTCGTCGGAAACAGTGCAGAGTTGAACATTCGGATGGCAAGAAAACTGGCCGATGCGGTCAACGCCTCACTCGACAAAGGCATTAACCCAGCATCAAATGCTCGGCAAGCACGAGAAAAGCACCAAAATGAAATGACGTTACGTCAGGCGTTTGATAAGTACTTTACTGATCACTTGATCGCCCATGAAAAACGCTCCGCCGAACTCATGAGGGACGATTTTGCTCGGTATATTGGCAAAGTAGCACCGGGCCAGAAAAAGCTAAGGGGAAAGGAACGGCAGAAATCACCTGGTTCCATTGACTGGGAGGACCGCAAACTCTCGGCTATTTCATCGGCAGACGTCCGCCATATGATGATTTGTATCAAAGACAATACCGGTTCAAGAACTGCAAATCGGGCCTACGTCCTGCTTCGTTCGCTCTACAACAAGGTCATTGCTTGGAAGCTGTACTCCGGAGAAAATCCTTGCGACGGCATTGATAAGTTCAAGGAAGTTAGCCGGGACCGGTATGTCACGGGCGACGAACTTCCCCGTTTTTTAGCGGCCATAGAAAAACATGAGCATCAAGATTTTAAAGACTTCATACTTTTATCGCTGTTCACAGCGGCGAGGCGCCAGAATGTCCTGGCGATGCGTTGGCAAGACCTAAATTTTCACGGAGGCATTTGGACCGTGCCGGGTGAGTTTTCGAAGAACGGGTCCGCGTTAACTATTCCAATAACGGATTATGTTAGAGAAATACTGGAAAGGCGGAAGGCTAACTGTCAAGTCCCGTTTGATCGTAAACGCGTTTAACGAATAA
>NZ_JAULSI010000029.1 GCF_030711405.1 Massilia brevitalea | reverse complement strand
GTGCTGCGCCTCGGCCGCTGATGGGCCGATTTGTGCAACAAAGCCTTCTTGATGCAGCAGAACAATTGTTTGTAGAGCAAGGTGTCTCGCGAACGACCTTGCAGCATATCGCAACGGCCGCGGGTGTGACGCGCGGCGCGATTTATTGGCATTTCGACGACAAAGGCGCACTGTTCAATGCAATGATGGACAGGGCGACCCTGCCTTTCGAGTGCGCGCTATGCGTTATGGAGCAGGCCAATGTGTCTGACCCTTTGCACGACGTGCGTGATTTCATGCTGGAAATCTTCCGCGTCACGGAGCAGGAGCCCGGCCCACGCCGCGTGTTCGAGATCGCTTCGCTGAAAGTCGAGTTCGTCGATGAGCTCGACGCTGTCCGCGAGCGTCGCAGCCAGAGCCAGCAGGAATGGATGATGCACGTCGAGGGCCGCATCCGACTTGGCTTGGAAAGCGGTCAAGTGCGCGCCGGCGTGAATCCGCGCACGATTGCACTCGGCTTGTGGGCAACCATGGACGGCATGATTCGCAACTGGATGTTCGAGCCGAAGGCGTTCGGGCTGATGGAAACCGGCATGCACGTGATTGACACTTTGCTCGACGGTATCCGTGCAAGGCCGATCGCATAAACGGCCAGGATGATTCCACCGGAACCTGCAAAGGCGGAATCAAAAGTTTTTTTCTGGAAATATTCGGTTTATCATGTCCTTTCTATAAAAGAAAGGAAAGCATGAAGCGCATTGAAATCGATGAACGGGCGTATGCAGGTTTTCTCGATCTGCCAGGAAGCGACAGCAGTAAAAAACTCAGGAAGCTGATCGAACTTGGCGAGCGCCAACAGGACGAGATTGCTTTGGTTGTCCTGGAAGACGTCCTGTTCCAGTTCGGTGACAACCGCGGCCAGGTATCGGTTGCGCCTTTTTTCGATGGGCTGGTCCGGTTTTTCGATAACGTCCGCATCTATCGCCTGAATTTTTATGACGCAAGCAGTTTTGCCCAGGCCCTGGACAATGCGATGTCGGTCAGCGAGTCGCGCGTCATCCTGTACGTCGGCGCCCACGGCTCGAAAGGCCGGATAGCGAGTGCCAATGCACGTACCATTGCGTCGCAGATCGCAAAGGCAGCCAAGGACAAGCTCGAAGGAATCATCTTGAGCTCCTGCGAGACGGGGTCGAACGACGACACACTGGAAAAAATGCTGGAAGGGCGGGCGAATTGGGTGTTTGGATACAGCAACAGCGTGCATATCCTGTCGAGCATGTTGCTCGAGACTGCCATCCTGAAACAGGTTTTTTGCGCGGAGTCCGATTACATCGATACGCAGGAGGGGATCGTGGAAACCTTTTCCAAGGCACTGGGCTGTTTCAACCCTGCCTGGCACTTCGGTGACGACGAGATGCCCATGTCCGTGCGCCTGCAAGTGCGGCCCAAGCAAAAGCAAAAATCCATCGACGCGACACTGGACCTTGTGCAGGCAGCCTGGCAGTTCGACAAAACGGAATAAAAAACGGCAGCCTGATGGTATTGCCAGTCAGCAGATGGAAGCGTCGCTAGCTGGCGATGCACTTCCATCGGCGCGATGAACGGGCTAACAGTCAGACTGCCGTGTTATATGCGTGCGCTTGCGCTGCACAATGACCGGATCAGCGCAATTCTTCGATCATCTTCTTCAGCTTGAGCGAATCCGCCACGAAGGCGCGGATGCCTTCGGACAGCTTCTCGGTGCCCATCGCGTCTTCGTTCAGCATGAAGCGGAAGGTCTTTTCGTCGATGGCGATCTTCTCGATGTCGGCGCTCTCGTCCGCCACCAGCTTGCGCTCGACGGCGGCGTCGCTGTCGGCTAGCTTCTGCAGCAGGTCCGGCGAAATCGTCAGCAGGTCGCAACCGGCCAGTTCCAAAATCTGCGAGGTATTACGGAAGCTCGCGCCCATGACTTCGGTCTTGTAGCCGAACTTGCGGTAATACTGGTAGATGCCCTTGACCGACTGCACGCCCGGATCGTCGGCGCCTTGATAGTCGGTACCGGTCGATTTCTTGTACCAGTCGTAGATGCGGCCGACGAACGGCGAAATCAGCTGCACGCCCGCTTCGGCGCAGGCGACGGCCTGGCACAGCGAGAACAGCAGGGTCAGGTTGCAGTGGATGCCATCACGCTCCAGGATTTCGGCGGCGCGGATGCCTTCCCAGGTCGAGGCGATCTTGATCAGCACGCGCTCGCGCGACACGCCGGCTTTTTCGTACAGCGCGATCAGCTCGCGGCCCTTGGCGACGGTGGCTTCGGTATCGAACGACAGCGCCGCATCGATCTCGGTCGACACGCGGCCCGGCACGTACTTCAGGATCTCGACGCCGAAGGCAATCAGCAGGCTGTCGACGATCGCTTCCACCGACGCACCGTTCGCGTCAGCGACAGCCTTTTCCAGCAGCGGACGATACTCCGGCTTCTGCACCGCTTTCAGGATCAGCGACGGATTGGTAGTCGCATCCTGCGGCGCATACGCCTTGATCGACTGGAAATCGCCCGTATCGGCCACAACGGTCGTAAATTGCTTCAATTGCTCAAGTTGATTCATATAATTTGCCTATTTAACAATATAACCGAATATTCTGTGCACTGCGATTGCTGTCTTTGTAGGGTGGGCACTTGTGCCCACGCGGTACAACGCCTGCGCATCGAAACTTCAAACTTTTGCGTAGGGTGGGTTCTCGAACCCACCACTCGAACGCAAACCGGTCGGAACGATTAAAAATCCGTCGCCTGGATAAACGCGTCTACCATCGCTTCCAGCCCTACACGGTCTTCTTCCGTAAACCGCTGCAGCACCGGGCTATCGATATCGAACACCCCCACCAGCCTGCCATCCTTGATCACCGGCAGCACGATTTCCGCATTCGACGCCGAATCGCAGGCAATATGCCCCGGAAACGCATGCACATCCGGCACCACAACCGTTTTGCGCTCGACAGCAACCGTGCCGCACACGCCCCGCCCAAACGGAATCCGCGCGCAAGCAGGCTTGCCCTGGAACGGCCCGACCAGCAAATCCTGGCCTTCGCGTTTTTTCGACGGCACGGTGAAATAGAAACCGGCCCAGTTCAGGTCGGCAAGGGTGTCATAGACAAGCGCGGAAAACTGCGCAGCGTTCGCGGTCAGGTCGCGCTCGCCTTCGAGGACGCTGACGACCTGGCGTACCAGCAGGTCGTAGTCGGGACGGGTGCTGCGTTCTGGATTGATGTGCATGGGCGGGCCGTGGTGCTGGACGAAAACCGCTATTCTACAGCCAGCCCGGACGATGTTGGGCGCGCACCCCGCACACCCTGGTCGACGCCGCCCGCTGCAGGCGCCGCCGCGTCAGCGCAGGCGCGCCGCCAGTTCGGCCATCTGCGCTTTCCACTTGGCCGCCTCCTGCCCCGACCACAGCTGCGCCAGCTCGGACGACCTCGGCTGGCCGACGCGCGCCAGGGCCTTGTGCGCGAGCGGCGCCAGGCTGGCGATCTGCGCGCGCGGCTGGCGCTCGAGCCAGGCCGACAGCGCACGCGGCAAGGTGGCGCTGCGCTTGCCGCGCGCCGCCGCCACCACCTCGGCCGCCGCGACCACGGTCGCGCCCTCCGGTGCGTCGACCACGTCGGCGGACAAGGCGCTATCAAACGTGGCCGCCAGCGCTGCCTTGCCCTGCGAACCGGTGCATTCGCCGATCCAGTCCAGCGCGTCGTCGTTCTCGAAACTGCCGGTACCCCAGGCGCCGGCGACAGCGGAGGAGGACAGGACCATGCATAACGCGAATGCAGCGAGGATTCTCATCGTTTGTCTTGTTTCAGATGGTGCAAGGTTCGGACCGCTTGGCAAGGATCGTATTTACTAATAGCAAGTATAGACTTGCATTGTTGCTATGACAATATAAACATTTATTAATGACAAGGCCCCGGCAACGCATGGCGCTGCCGGGGCCGAGGCGCAACAACGCAGGCGTGTCAGTTCAGCTTGATCTCGAACAGCGCCGTCGTTCCGCTGATCTCGTTCGCCACTACCAGCATCGGCTTGCCATTCGGCGACTTCGCCGCCGGGATCACGACCAGGCCTTCCGGGCCGCGGTCGCCACCGTTCACGATACCGTTGTCGCCGTTGGTGTTCTTCACCACCGTGCCCGTTCCGGCGCGCGTGTTGATGTAGGTGACGTATTTCGATGCCGCAGGATTGGTCACGTCGTACACCATCACGCCGCCCACGCGCTCCAGGCCGATGAAGGCGAAGGTTTTCTTGCCGAAGCGCTGCAGCACCACGCTTTCCGGTTCCGGCCCCTTGTTCGGGCTGCGCGCATCGAGGGCGTCGGCTTCGTCGTGGCCGGTGTTGAACGGGAAGTCATAGCCCGGCGTGCCGGCCAGCTGCGCGGTGATCGTCTCGAAGCCGTCGCCCGAGTCGTACACGCGCGCGCCGGTCGCGGCATTCCAGATCGAGAACGAGCGGCCGCCGAATGCATAGAGCTCGGTGCACTGGCCGGCGGCGTTCTTGCCCGTATTGTTGCCGTTCGGCGTGGTGGTGATGCGCAGGCGGCCCAGGTTCGAGTCGCGCGTCAGGTTTGCCAGGTCGCCGCTGAAGCGGGCCGGGTCCAGGCCGGCCGTGCCGCAATAGTCGCGCACGCGGGTTTCCTCGTTGAAGCCGGGCCAGTCGGCGCGGGCGTCGCCTTCATTGGCGGTCACCAGGTAAGTCACGCCGCCCACGGCATAGTTGGCGATACCGTCCGGCAGGTACATGCCCTTCACCGGCACTGGCGCGATTTTCACGAGCGGGGTGCCGCTGTTGGTATTCACGCCGCCGTCCTCGTTGCTGACGTCCATGCCCATGCCGGCCAGGCTGTGGTCCTTGTAGCCGAGCGGACGCACGGCGCTGACTTTCGCCCCGGCGATATCGACCACGGCGATCGCATTGTTTTCCTGCAGCGTCACATATGCCGTCTTGCTGTCGGCGCTCACCGTCACGTATTCCGGTTCCAGGTCTTGCGCCACCGTGGCGCCAGGACCGAAGATGCGCACGCCGGCCGTGCGCAAGGCATCGACCTGGCTGTTAAAGGCGCTGAAGCCGGCTCGGCGCTCGACTGGTTTACGCACGTCGCTCACGTCGATGATGCTGACCGAGCCTTCCGGATCGGCGGAATCGGCCTGGCCATAGCTGTTCGGCTCGCCCTCGTTGGCAACCACCACGTAGCGCCCGTCCGGCGTAAAGGTGAGCATGTCGGGCAGGGCGCCGATGCCGACCGTCGACAGCGTGCTCAGGTCGGCCGCATTCACGAACGCCACCGTGCCGTTGGCGGTCTTTGGATTGGCCTGGATCGCCAGCGCCACCACGCCGTTCGACACCGTCACGCTGTTCACGCTGGCCAGGTTGGCGCCATACGATTCGGTGCGCAGGGTGCCCACCTGCACTGGATTGCGCGGGTCGGCGATGTTCCATACCTCGACGGTGCCGGTGCCGGAACCGTTGACCACGAACAGGCGCTTGCTGAGCGGGTCGTAGGCCGGGATTTCGTGGGTGTCGGCCAGCTTGCCGTCGACCAGGTCGCCGCCGAAGCCGGCGATCTTCGCCAGGGTCACGGTAGCGGGCGTCGGGTCGATGACCGGCAGTCTGGCGCCGGCCTGGGCCAGCGCATCGGCAAAGCTGCTGTTGTTCTCGCTGACGGCGGTGCCGAGTTTCACCAGCAAGCCGTCGATGGCGTTGCCGCTGGTCGCGGTAAATGCGGTGGCGACCGGGTCGAAGCCGGACGGCAGCGCCACGGTGCCTGGCAGCAGGGCCGCCAGTTGCGCCGTGGCCGCCGCCGGCGCTTCCTTGCCGATGGCGCGCAGCGCGGCCGGATCGGCTTTCATGCGGGCGAACCAGGCGCTCGGGCTTCCGCCGGCCAGCACCGCCGTTTGCAGGCTGGTCAAGGTGGTGACGTTCGCCACGCCTTCGGCGACGGCCAGCGCGTGCAGGCGCTGGGTGTTCTCGGCGCCGCTCGCACTGCCGATGCGGCCGCCCGACACTTCGATCGCGCAAGGCATGGCCAGGCCATTCGAGGGCATGATCGCCCAGGCGCCATCGGCCCCGGTGCTGATGCCGTCCTGGCTGCCGGCCGCGCATTGCACGGCAACGCGCGCACCGACCAGCGGCGCGCCGACCGCGGCCACGCCATGCAACTGGATCGCATCGCCGTCATCGGCGCCGCCGCATGCCTGCAACATCACCATCGTTGCGACCGCCATAGCGATCACCGTTCCCCGCCCTTTGTATGCCTGCATTTCGCGTCTCCCTGGAAAGGCTTGCATTCTAGGAAAGGCACATGACAGGATCGTGACGCCGGGCGGCAAACGGTTTTCATGGATAGTGCTCGGCGTCCGGCGGCGGAACGACCCAGCTGTGCATGCGTTCCTCGTAGACGGACACGGTCGGCGCCGGGAAGTCCGGTTCGGCAAACGCCCCGACGGGAATCATGATGAAGCCGGGCAGGGCTTCGGGTTCGTAGTACACCGTGGTGCCGCAGGCCAGGCAGAAGTGGAAGACCGCGCGCGTGCCTTCGTCGCCGACACGGACATACTGCGTCGATTGGCCTGCGACAGCGACGTTCTCGCGCGGGAAGCGCGCCTGCTGCGCGAACGGGCTGCCGGTGCGGCGCTGGCAGGCCAGGCAGTGGCAGATCGAGTTGCGCACCGGGTCGCCGCTGGCCTGGGCGGTCAGCTGGCCGCAACTGCAGGATGCAAGTCTGGTTGGCATCGTGTCCTCGGCAGGTCGTTGTTTCCCTTACTGTACAAGGTCGGCGGCTTGTTCGCTTTGGACCGCCACGATCAGGCGCTTGCTGAGTTCCTCGTTGTCGCCGCCCAGCCTGTCGCCGTTGTGCAGCGTCACCGTCACGATTCCCGAGTCGACGTCCATCTCGAGCTGGCTGTAGAAATTGAAGATGTAGCCGCCATGCCCGACCAGGTGCTTGCCGTTCACCGTGCGCACCCATTCGCCCAGGCCGTAGCCGGTGGCTTTCCCGCTCGGCAGCACGTAACTCGTGTTCATGCGTTTGACGTTCGCCGGCGAGACCAGTTTCCCGCCTTGCAGCGCCAGCATGAAGACGGCCAGCTCATCGACCGTGCTGACCATGCCGCCGGCCGCGTGCAGGTTGCTGTTGGCGAGCAGCCAGGCTGGTTTCGGGCCGGCCTGGTAACCGGTGACCAGGCCCGGATGGAAGATCTTGTCGTCGCCCGAACCGGTATGCTGCAAGCCCAGCGGCCGGCAGATGCGGTTGTCGATAAACGCGTAGAACTCCTGGCCCGCTACCCGTTCCACGATCTGCCCGAGCAGGTGGTAGCCGGTGTTGTTGTAGGCGAAGACAGTGCCCGGCGCCGACAGCAGCGGACGCTGTCGCGCCGGCGCCACCAGTTCATCCAGCGTGTGTTCGAGCCTGGCGGTGGTGCGCCAGTAGCCGGAATCCATGCTGAGGTTCGGGATGCCGCTGGTGTGCGTCAGCAGGTGTTTGATTGTCACCTTGCTCCACTGCTTCGGCGCCTGCGGCAGGTAGCGCGAGACCGGCGCGTCGAGCGCGATCTTGCCCTCGTCGACCAGCAGCATGATGGCGGTGGCCGTGAACAGCTTGGTGGTCGAGCCGATGCGGAACACGTGCTCCGGCTGGATCGGCACGCCCAGTTCCACGTTCGCCATGCCGTAGCCCTTGCGCAGCAGCGGCTTGCCGTCCTTGATTACCAGGGCGGCGACGCCGGGCAGGCCGGGCTGGAAGTGGCTGGCGATGATGGAATCCAGCGACTGCGCGAGCGGCGGCGGTTCAGCCGGCGCCGCCATCGCGGCGAGAGGAAAGCACAGCAGCAAGGCCAGTCGTTTCATCGCATCTCCCAGATGATTGGTCGTTCCTCAGGTCGGCGCCGGTTCCGCACGCGCGTCTACCGACACCGCCCGCCGCAGATCGTCCAGCGTGGCCGGCTTGGTCAGGTGCAGGTCGAACCCGGCTGCACTGGCGCGTCCCAGATCGGCCTGCTGCCCATAACCGGTCAGCGCCACCAGGCGCGTGCCGCCGCCGCCATGCCGGATTGCCGCCGCCAGCGCGTAGCCGTCCATGTCGGGCAGGCCGATGTCGAGGATGGCCAGCGTGGGCCGGCAGCGCATGCATTCGGCCAGCGCCGCCGTCGCCGTGTGCGCGACGCGTACCTCGTGGCCGAGCTGTTCCAGCAGCAGGGCGGTGGTGGCGGCGGCATCGGCGTTGTCGTCCACCACGAGGATGGATTGACGCAGCGCTGGCGCCGTGGGTGCCGCGGCCGGCGCAGGCGCAGCCTCGGCCGCGAGCGGCAGCTCGATCACGAAGCGGCTGCCGCAGCCCGGGCCGTCGCTGTGGGCGCGAATCCGGCCGCCGTGCAGCTCGACGATCTTGCGCACGATGGCCAGGCCGAGGCCGAGTCCGCCGGTGCTGCGCGCCAGCTGCTGCGGCGCCTGGTAGAAGGGCTCGAACACGCGCGCCAGCAGCTCGGGCGACATGCCGATGCCTTCATCAGCCACTTCCAGCCGCGCCCAGCCCTCGGACGCACTCAGGCCAACGCGCACCAGGCCATTGCCGAAGCGTTCCGCATTCGACAACAGGTTGTTAAGCACTTGCGCCAGGCGGCTTTCGTCGCCGTTCACCCAGAGCGATTCGGGCGCCGCCAGTTCCACCGTCATGCCGGGGCGGACGGTGGTGGCGTGGCGCACCAGGTCGGCCAGGTTCAGCGGCTGCAGCTCGAACTGCATCTTGCCGGTGGCGATGCGCGAGACGTCGAGCAAATCGTCGACCAGGCGCTTCAGGTGCTGCACCTGGCGCCGCATGATGGTGCGTTCGCGCTGGCTGGACGGCTCGCCGCGCAGGTCCATCAAATCGAGCGAGGCGACGATCGGGCTGAGCGGGTTGCGCAGCTCGTGGCCGAGCATGGCCAGGAATTCGTCCTTGGTGCGGCTGGCTTCGCGGCTGGTGGCCAGCGCTTCCTCGAGCGAGGCTAGCAGGCGCGAGCGCTCGGTTTCGTGGGCGGCGCGCTGGGCCGCGGCGGCCTCGATGGCCTGGCCCATGAGCGCGAATTCTTTTACGCGCGACGGCGCAATCTGCGCGTCCTGGCCGGCGCCCAGGGCCGCGGTGCCGGTCTGCAGGCTGCGGAAGGTGCGGGCGATGCGCGCCGACAGCAGCCAGGCCGTGCCGATGCTGGCCAGCAGCGAGGCCGCCAGGCCCCAGCCGTAGATGGCCACGCCCTGGAAGGCCGCCGCGCCGATGGCCGTCTTCGGGACACCGACCGCAACCGTCCAGCCGTAGTGCGAGACCCGGGTATAGGCGCTGGTGACGGCGTCGCCTTCGAGCGTGGTGGTGTTGCCCACGCCTTCCGGGGCGGTCCCCCCCATCAGCTTGACCAGCGTCGGGCTGGGCGGGCGGGTGACGGTGCGCGACTGGTTCAGCGAGCGCGCCACCACCGCGCCGGCGGCGTCGAACACGCCGATGACCGATCCGGCCGGGGCATGCTGGCGCTCGATGACGCGCAGGATGCGGTCGGGCTGGATCACGGCGGTGAGGGCATACAGTCGTCCGGCCTGGTCGCGGATCGGCACGCGTACCGGGAAGGCGGCGCGGCCGCGCGGGCCGTAGGTAACGCGCCCGACCAGCGGCCTTTGCACGGCCAGCAGCTGCTGCAGGCTCTCGGGATCGGCGACGCGTCCGCCGGCGGCGCCAAAGGGATTCGTGGTGCGGAACAGGACCTTGCCGTCGGCGTCGGTGAGGATCACGGCCAGCCATTCCGGCTGGGCCGCGACCTGGGCGCGTGCGGCTTCGTAATAAGCGCGCAGGTCGCCGGCATCCATGGCCGGGGTGCGCGCCATGCTGGCCAGGGTGGCGATGGCGCCGTCGAGTTCGGCGTCCACCGCGCTCGACAGGGCGCGCGCCTGGTCCAGCATCGCGCGCTCCTGTTCGCGCTGCTGGTACTGGTCGGCCATGTCCAGCGACCACAGGCCGAGCAGGGCGAGCGGCAACAGCCCGATCGCACTCAGGAGGATGAGCAGCCGGCGCAGCGAAAGGGTGAATCCTGGAGTCGACCGCATGGTTGGCCTTGTGGCAAAAAGGCATTATAAGGTGAAATGCGCGGCGAAATGCCGGGAGGAAATCAGCCGTGGGTGCTCTTGGCAACGCTGGGTGTAGCAGACGACGTGTTCAGGCGCGGCGCAGGAAAGGCGCCACTTTCGTTTCCAGCAGTTGCACCAGTTCGGGCTGCATGTAGGCATAGTTGTCGGGAATGTCGAGGCAGACGATGCGCTTGCCGTTCAGGTGGCGCTGGAACTGTTTCGACAGCCGGCTGCGGTGCACCTTTTCCATCACGAAGACGATCTCGGCCCAGGCCAGCTGTTCCGGCGACAGGGGCACGTCGGCATCGGCGCCCACGCCGGCCGAATCGGTCTCGATGCCAGGCCAGCTGGCGAATACCTGCTCGGCGGTGGGGCTGCGCAGGCGGTTATGCGTGCAGATGAAGAGGGCGCGCAAGTTGAACGATTCAGCCGATGAAGGAATCGAACTGCATGTCGAACTCCTGCAGCGCCTTCTGCGCGTTCTGCATCTTGCGCCGGAACTCCGGTCCGCGCTGCAGCGCCAGGCCCACGGCCAGTACGTCGATCACCACCAGGTAGGCCAGGCGCGCCGAGATCGGCGTATAGGGGTCGATGTTGAACACCAGGTCGATCGGAATCAGCACACTCGCCATGTCGGCCAGCGGCGTGCCCGACGGCGCCAGTACGATCACATCGGCGCCACCACGGCGCGCCAGCTTGGCCGAGCGCGTCAGCGAGGGATTGTTGCCGCGCTGGGAGATCGCCACCACGCAGTCGCCTTCGCGCAGCAGGGCCGCGGCAATCGAGTGGATCGCCGGGTCGGTGTAGCAGACGGTCGGCACGCCCGAGCGGAAGAATTTATGCTGGGCGTCGGCCGCGACAAACCCCGAGGTGCCCTGGCCGTAGAACTCGATCTTGTTCGCGCGCGACAGGATGTCGAGCGCCTTCTGTACCGATTCTGCGTTCAAGTTATTGCGCAGGTCGAGCAGGGTGTTGATCGAGCGGCTGCAGATTTTATTTACCAGGTCGGCCGCCAGGTCGTCCTGGGCCGGCTGCTCGTTGGCGGCGGGTAGCGCAAGCGCCAGGCCCTGCGCCAGCTTCAGCTTGAACTCGTGCCAGCCGTCGTAGCCGAGGGTGCGGCAAAAGCGCACCACGGTCGGCTCGGACACCTGCGCGTTTTTCGCCAGCGCCGTGATGTTCTGGCTCACGGTGGCGCTGGGCGCTTCCAGCACCGCGAGCGCCACCTTGCGCTCGGACTTCGAGAGCGAGTCGAGCTGGGTGCGGATCGAATCGAGCAGCATGCTTTTCGGCCTCAGTCTTCCGGGAGCGCTTCTTCGCGCCACTGCAAACCGTCGCGGCCGATCAGGGCGCTCGATGACGCCGGGCCCCAGGTGCCGGAGGCGTAGGGCACCGGCGCGCTGTCGTCCTGCTCCCAGTGTTCCAGGATCGGCTCGACCCATTCCCAGGCGGCTTCGAGTTCGTCGCCGCGCATGAACAGGGTCAGCTGGCCGCGCAGCACGTCCAGCAGCAGGCGCTCGTAGGCTTCCATGCGCGGCGCCTTGAACTGCTCGCGGAAGTCGAGCTCCAATTCGGCCTGCTTCAGGCGCATCGAATCGCCCGGCGTTTTCGCCATCAAATTCAGCGACAGGCCTTCGTCCGGCTGCAGGCGGATCACCAGGCTGTTCGGCTGGAAGCTCGATGTCGGCTGGTTGAAGATCGAATGCGGAATCTGCTTGAAGCGGACCACGATCTCGGCCAGGCGGTCGGCCATGCGTTTCCCCGTGCGCAGGTAGAAGGGCACGCCGGCCCAGCGCCAGGTGTCCACTTCGGCCTTCATGGCAACGAAGGTCTCGGTCTTCGAGCTCTTCGGCGCATCCGGTTCGTCGCGGTAGCTCGGCACGGCCTGGCCGTCGACGTAGCCGCCACGGTACTGGCCGCGCACGATGTTCTGGCTCAGCGTGGTCGGCGTGAAGCGCTTCAGCGAGCGCAGCACCTGCAGCTTGGCGTCGCGCACGGCATCCGGCGAGATCGAGGTCGGCGGCTCCATCGCCACGATGCACAGCAGTTGCAGCAGGTGATTCTGCAGCATGTCGCGCAGGGCGCCCGAGTTGTCGTAGTAGCCGAGGCGGTTGCCGACGCCGATCTTCTCGGCGATGGTGATCTGCACGTCCGAGATCCATTCGCGCCGCCAGAGCGGCTCGAACAGCACGTTACCGAAGCGCAGGGCCAGCAGGTTCTGCACGGTTNGTAGTAGCCGAGGCGGTTGCCGACGCCGATCTTCTCGGCGATGGTGATCTGCACGTCCGAGATCCATTCGCGCCGCCAGAGCGGCTCGAACAGCACGTTACCGAAGCGCAGGGCCAGCAGGTTCTGCACGGTTTCCTTGCCCAGGTAATGGTCGATGCGGTAGATCTGCGATTCGGCGAAGACCTTGCCGACATCGAGGTTGATCTGTTTGGCCGAGGCCAAATCGCGGCCGAGCGGCTTTTCCAGCACCACGCGCGAATGCGGCGTGGCCAGGCCGGTCTCGGCCAGGTTGTCGCAGATGCGCGCGAACAGGCTCGGTGGCGTGGCCAGGTAGTAGACGCGGGTAATCGCTTCGTCGTCGCGCAGGGCCGCGACCAGCGGACCGTAGCTGCCGGCCTGGGTGGCGTCGAGCGCGACATAGGTGATGCGCTGCAGGAAGCGCTGCCACTTGTCCTCGACCACGGTTTCCTTGATGTGCGGCTTCGAGTTGGTCTCGACCATGTGCAGGAAGGCTTCTGGCGTGCTGTCGTCGCGGCCGACGCAGATGATACGGGCAGTCTCGGGCAGGTCTTGGGCGACGTCGCGCGCATACATCGCGGGCAGGAGCTTGCGCATCGCAAGGTCGCCGCTGCCGCCAAAGAAAACGAGGTCGAAATCGGAAAGGGCCATGGTGGTATCGGGTGCAAATGGGTGAGGGTCAAGTTCATGTAAATTTACTACATGAATATGCGCTTTGCAAGAAATTCTACTACGCGAATGGGAGAGGAGCGATGGTGCCACAGGCGTGGCAGGCAGGGCGCGCAGGTCGGCGCAGGTTGGATGATCAGGCGTGCCCGGGTGGAGCGGCGGGAGCACAGGTGCGGCATCGCAGGTGGCGTTGGCCGCCCCCGCGACGCCGCGGATATCAAGGCATCAGCGCTGGTATTCCGGCCCGACCTGGCCAGCCACATCCACGCGCAGGGCCAGCACCTTGCCCGTCAGCGGATACTGCTCCTTCTCCGCATTCGAACGCCCGTGGCTGGCGCTGGTGACGTACAGCGTGCGCAAATCGGTGCCGCCAAACGTCACCGCCGTCGGGCAGCGCAGCGGCAGCTGGACTTCGTGCAGCAGCTCGCCGGTCGGCGACAGCTTCAGCAGGCGCGCACCTTCGAACATCGCGATCCAGTAATTGCCTTCGCTGTCGACCGCGGCGCCGTCCGGACGGCCGCCGTATTCCGGCGCGTTCTTGTCGGCGTCGAAGGTGACCAGGTTGCGGTTCAGCGTCGCCTGCCCGGCTTCCGGATCGAAGTCGTACAGGTCGATGCGGTGGCTGGTGGTATCGGCATGGAACATGCAGCGTCCGTCCAGCGACCAGGCCAGGCCGTTCGAATTGGTCATGCCGCCCGACCAGGCCAGGCGCAACGCGTCGCGTTCGAGCACGTACATCTCGGCAGCCGGCTTGTCGCGCGGCTCGTACATGGTGCCGACCCAGAAGCGGCCCATCGGGTCGACGCGGCCGTCGTTGAAGCGCACCTGCTTCGTGTCGTAGGGGGCAGGGCAGATGTCTTCCATCTCGCCGCTGGTGGTATTCAGGCGCACGAAGCCCTTGCGCGTGGCGACCACCAGGTTATTGTCGGCGTCGGCGGCAAGCGCCGACGGTTCCGAGCCCATTTTCCAGGAGGTGAACTTGCCGCTCGCCGGGTGCACGCGGTTCACGGTGAGTCCGTTGATGTCGACCCAGTACAGGGCCGATTCGACGTCGTGCCACAGCGGGCATTCGCCGACCTGCATCGCATCGTCGTGGACGACGTCGATCTTCACATTCTTCATGGTGGTGTCCGTGCTTTTGCTCGTGTTTATTAAACGGCGGCCTTTGCGCGCGCGATCAGGCCATTGGTGGAACTGTCATGCTGTGCCGGCTGTGCTTCGCCTGCCAGCTCGGCTTCGATCTTCTTGGCCAATACCTTGCCCAGCTCCACGCCCCACTGGTCGAAGCTGTTCAGGTCCCAGATCGCGCCCTGCACGAAGGTCTTGTGCTCGTACAGCGCAACCAGGGCGCCCAGCGTGGCCGGGGTCAGGTATTCCATCAGGATCGTGTTGCTCGGGCGGTTGCCGGGGAAGGTTTTATGTGGCGCCAGGCGCTCGACCTCGGCCAGTGACAAACCCTGGCCCTGCAAATCGGCGCGCACTTCGTCCAGCGTCTTGCCCTTCATGAAGGCTTCCGACTGGGCGAAGCAGTTCGCCAGCAGGGCGGTGTGGTGGTTGTGCAGCTCGTGGGCCGGGCGCAGGGCGGCGATGAAGTCGATCGGCGTCAGGTCGGTGCCCTGGTGCAGCAGCTGGAAGTAGGCGTGCTGGCCGTTGGTGCCGGGCTCGCCCCAGATCGCCGGGCAGGTCGGGGTGTCGACCGGTTCGCCGTCGCGCGTCACGCGCTTGCCGTTGCTTTCCATGTCGAGCTGCTGCAGGTAGGCCGGGAAGCGGCTCAGGTCCTGGTGGTAAGGGGCGATGGTGACCGAAGTCGCGCCCAGGAACTGGCGGTTCCAGAAGCCCACCAGGGCCAGGATGATCGGCATGTTCGCTTCGATCGGCGCCGTGCGGAAGTGCTGGTCCATCTCGTGGGCGCCGGCCAGAAAGTCGGCAAAGTAGCCGTAGCCGACGGCCAGCGCCACCGGCAGGCCGATTGCCGACCACACCGAATAACGGCCGCCGACCCAGTCCCAGAACGGGAACATGTTCTCGGGGTCGATGCCGAAGGTCTTGATGGCTTCGACATTGGTCGACACGGCCACAAAATGTTTCGCCAACGCCGCTTCGTCGGCGTTCGCCAGGAACCACTTGCGCGCGGTCTGCGCGTTCATCATGGTCTCGGCCGTGGTGAAGGTCTTCGAGGCGATGATGAAGAGCGTGGTTTCGGGATCGACCTTTTCCAGGGCCGCGTCCATGTCGTGGCCGTCGACGTTCGAGACGAAGTGCAGGCTCAGGCGCGGGTGGCTGTACTGGCGCAGGGCCAGGCAGACCATCTTCGGACCGAGGTCGGAACCGCCGATGCCGATGTTGACGATGTCGGTGATTGGTTTACCGGTATGGCCGACCCAGGCGCCGCTGCGCACCGCGTCGCTGAACGTCTTGACGCGCGCCAGCACGGCGTGCACGTCGGCCGTCACGTCCTGGCCGTCGACGTTCAGCTGCGCCTCGCGCGGGGCGCGCAGTGCGGTGTGCAGGACGGCGCGACCTTCGGTGTTGTTGATCTTGGCGCCGGCGAACATGGCGTCGCGCAATTGCTCGACGCCGCGCTCGCGCGCCAGGCTCGCCAGCAGTTCAAGCGTGCGCCCGTCCAGCCGGTTTTTTGAATAGTCTAGGAACAGGCCGGCGGCATCCAGCGAGAGGCGCTCGAAGCGCTGCGGATCAGCCGCGAACAGCTGGCGCATCTGCCAGTCTTCGGCCTCGACGGCGTGGGTTTCGAGGGCCTGGAAGCTGGCGGTGCTGGTCAAGGAAGGCTGGGGCATGGCTCGCGCGTGATAGTGTTTTGGACAGATTATCGAATAATACAGGAATCGTTCGTAAATTCACTACACAATGGATGGGTTCGCGCCGGCGAGTGTTATTCGATATGCCAACGTTGTACCGCGTGGGCTCGAGAGCCCACCCTACCAAAGCCGTAAATGCCGGCGGCCTGGTTTTCGTAGGGTGGGCACTCGTGCCCACGCAGTATGCAACCGCCGAGCAACCAGGAAATAGCCCCCACCAAATACCCCCAACCCAATTCTGTAGTAAAATTTCAGAGTCAAATTTTCGAAGGAACGATTATGGCGCTGCACCCCGTAGTTGAACAGGTAACGAACCGGATCATCAAGCGCAGCCGCGCGTCGCGCGCGGCCTACCTGGCGCATCTCGAGGCCGCACGTGTCCAGGGCGTGCAGCGCGGGGCGCTGTCGTGCACCAACCTGGCCCACGGCTTTGCCGCTTTCCCCGCCAACGACAAGCTGAAACTGCGCGAGCAGAAAAAGCCGTCGGTGGCGATCGTCTCGTCGTACAACGACATGCTGTCGGCGCACCAGCCTTTTGAATACTTCCCGAAGGTGATCAAGGACGCCGTGCGCGACATCGGCGCCGTGGCCCAGTTCGCAGGCGGCGTGCCGGCCATGTGCGACGGCGTCACCCAAGGCCAGCCGGGCATGGAACTGTCGCTGTTCTCGCGCGACACCATCGCCATGGCCACCGCCGTCGCGCTGTCGCACAACATGTTCGACGCCGCCCTCTACCTCGGCATCTGCGACAAGATCGTGCCGGGCCTGTTGATCGGCGCGCTGCACTTCGGCCACATCCCGGGCGTATTCGTGCCGGGCGGCCCGATGACCACCGGGATCTCGAACAAGGAAAAGGCGGCGATCCGCCAGCGCTACGCCAAGGGCGAAGCCACGCGCGAGGAACTGTTGGAAGGCGAATCGGCCTCCTACCACGGCGCCGGCACCTGTACCTTCTACGGTACCGCCAACAGCAACCAGATGCTGATGGAGATGATGGGCCTACACCTGCCGGGCGCCGCCTTCATCACGCCGGGCACGCCGCTGCGCGATGCGCTGACGGCCGCGGCATCGCACCAGGCGGTAGCGATCTCGCAGCAGGGCGGCAGCTACATGCCGATCGGGCACATCGTCGACGAAAAGAGCATCGTGAACGCCATCGTCGCCCTGCACGCCACCGGCGGCTCGACCAACCACACCCTGCACCTGGTGGCGATCGCGCGCGCGGCCGGCATCGTGATCGACTGGAACGACTTCGACGAGCTGTCGAAAGTGGTGCCGTCGCTGACCCGCATCTACCCGAACGGCGAAGCCGACGTGAACCACTTCCAGGCCGCCGGCGGCCCGGGCTTCGTGATCCGCGAGCTGCTCGACGCCGGCCTGGCCCACGAGGACGTCAACACCATCCTCGGCCACGGCCTGCGCAAGCACTGCATGGAGCCCTTCCTGGGTGAAGACGGCAAGGTGGTCTGGCGCGACCTGCCGCAGCAAAGCGGCGACGACAGCGTGCTGCGCCCGGCCACGAACCCGTTCGCCAGCAACGGCGGCATGGTGCTGGTCCAGGGTAACCTCGGCCGCGCCGTGATGAAGGTCTCGGCGGTCAAGCACGAGTACCACGTGGTGGAAGCGCCGGCGCTCACCTTTGACTCGCAGGAAGAGTTCATGCAGGCCTACAAGGACGGCAAGCTGAACCGCGACTTCGTCGCCGTGATCCGCTTCCAGGGCCCGCGCGCCAACGGCATGCCGGAACTGCACGCGCTGACCCCGGCGCTGTCGAACCTGCAGGATGCCGGCTTCAAGGTGGCGATGGTCACCGATGGCCGCATGTCGGGCGCCTCCGGCAAGGTGCCGGCGGCGATCCACGTGTCGCCGGAAATCCTGGCCGGCGGCCCGCTGGGCCTGGTTCGCAACGGCGACATCATCCGCGTCGACGCCACCAGCGGCACGCTCGATGCGCTGGTGCCCGAGGACGTCTGGGCTGCGCGCACCATGGCAACGGCCGATCTGTCGAAGAGCCACATCGGCATGGGCCGCGAGCTGTTCGCCATGTTCCGCGGCCATTCGAGCCCGGCGGAAGAGGGCGCGGCCACCTTCCCGCTGCCGTCGCCGATTCCCACCACCGTACCGCTGCATGAAGGCGTGGATGCCAACGAAGTCGTGCCCGGTTCCGACGAAGACTTTCTCTTTAGGACGCAGAAATGACCATGACCGTACTTGACATCATGCGCTCGGCGAGCGTGATCCCCGTGATCGCCATCGACGACCCGGCGCACGCCGTACCCCTCGCCAAGGCCCTGGTGGCCGGCGGCATCCGCGTGCTGGAAGTGACCCTGCGCACCGCGCACGGCCTGCAGGCGATCCGCGACATGGCGCAGGTGGAAGGCGCCATCGTCGGCGTCGGCACCCTGACCCAGCCGGAAGAATTCGTCGCGGCGCGCGACGCCGGCGCCGTGTTCGGCGTGTCGCCTGGTTTGACGCCTTTGCTGATCGAAGCGGCGAAAAAGAGCGGCCTGCCGCTGCTGCCGGGCGTGATGACGCCGTCGGAAGTAATGGCGGCGCGCGAGGCCGGCTTCAGGCAACTGAAGCTGTTCCCGGCGGTGCCGGCGGGCGGCGTCGGCATGCTGAACGCGATCGGCGGCCCGCTGCCGGACGTGACCTTCTGCCCGACCGGCGGCATCTCGATCGACACCGCGCCAAGCTTCCTGGCCTGCAAGAACGTGGCCTGCGTCGGTGGGTCGTGGCTGACGCCGAAGGATGCGCTGGCGAATGGCGACTGGGATCGGATTACCGAGCTGGCCAAGGCGGCGGCGGCGTTGCGCAAGCAGTAAGCTGGTACGCCACACGCTGGCGGGAAGGGAGGGGACGGCTACAGGCACTTGTAGCCGTCCCCTTTGTCATTGCCGAGGCCGTTATTTACTTTGGTGGTGGTGGCGGTTGCGTGGTCTCCACACCATTGCGGTAAGAATAGTCGAGCCAATAAACGACAAGACGATTATATTGAAGGCCTTTTCGATATTCATTCCCGGATCAAAGAAGAATATAGATATATAAATTACTGCAACCACCAGGAAGCCGACCCCGAGGGAAATAAAAGTGCGTTTCATGCAAAGGTCCTAACTTTCCCTTCGGCCTGCCACTTTCAACACCAGATGTTCCGAAAGCCAGAGAGTGAGAAAGGTAATAATGGTTGTAGCGAGCGACGCATAAAAGATGATGGTAAATGCGCGCTCTACGTACAGGTCGGGCGCATTCAGGATGACCGAGAGCCAGACAGCCCAGCAGACCAAGAAACCGGCTCCGAGTGAAAGTAGGATTCTCCGAGTCATGCGAAAGGCTCCACGGAAGGCATGAACTTCGGTACGCTATAACCCCCGGCGACATGAACATACCCTCTATCGCCAACGTGGAGCAGCGTGTGGCCGCAGAAGTTTGGGCCATCACCCGACACGACGACGGCACAAGTGTGCTTGAAGTCTGTTATGTCGAGCGGGCAGAGAATCATTTGATCGCCTTCGTACTTGGACATAATCGCCTCCGATCAGCACACCTTGTCGGCGCTGCAATCCCAGCCGCCAGACGTATTGCCTTGCGCGCCGCCCCGGATGCTCTGGCGTATATAGTTCCACTTGATCTTTGCGTACGCTACGTGCACTCGTTCACGGATGATTCCACCGTCGCCGCTGTCGGGAGTGATGTTCGCAATCATCAAGTTTTCCAGTTCGATTTTAAAGTACGGAATCGGCTTGCCGTCGCTGTCGGCCCGCATGAATTCGAAGAGTGCCTTCGGCATCGTCTTGCCTGCTACGCAGGTTTGAAGCAGCACCGGACTAGCGATGTCCGCCAGTTTCTGGAAGGTGATCGGATGAAGTTCAGCCCTTCCGCTGGTTAAGCCTCCAGCCGTCGATACCGTTTCTGCTCTTGGCTGGTGAATCGCGTACATCACGTTAGTTACTTCGATCCACTGCTTGTGCTTGTCGTCTTCCGATTCCCCGTTGATACCTTCGATCTTCAAGTACGCGTCGATAGCCAAGTTCGTCTCCGTTATGAATTATGCAATTACACGATTCTGGCCCGGCTCCATCGGAGCGGGATTGGAAGCCGTCAACCGTCCTCCTCTATAATCCTTGCACCGCCGATGAATCGGAATTCACCTACGGCGCGTTCTCGTATGACAGGAAAACAGCTCAACTATGCGTAGCAAGAAGCGTCCGCTGACAGAAGGCGAAATCGCGCTGACGTCCCTGCTGTTCCGCGATGCCATCGATTACCGGCGGGTACGTATTCATTGCCGGCGCTACATGCCATTGCAGCCAAAGAACTGCTGCATGACCCCCAACGGCAGCATGTATTTTCACCACACCTGCTTCCTCGACGACTACTCTCAAGCGGCTATCACCGGCCAGCACTGGTTCATGCACGAGATGGTGCACGTCTGGCAGCACCAGCTTGGCTACCCTGTGCGCCTGCGCGGCGCCGTGCGCCTGGGCCTGCAGTACAGCTACGAACTGCGCGAAGGCGCGACGCTGGCCGACTACAACATGGAAGCGCAGGGCGACCTGCTGGCCGATTACTTCGTCCTGAAATTCCTGCGCCGGCCGGACGCCATGCGCCAGCGCCAGTACGGCGGCCAGCTGGCGCTGTACGAGCGGGTGCTGGCCGGCTTCCTGGCCAATCCGGGCGACCGCGCGAACCTGCACTGCGGCCTGGCTGGCCGCATTGCCCGCTTCGGCTGACCGTCCGGCGATAGCGGCGCCGGCCATCCGTTGTCTACCCATCCAGCATTGCGTTTCCTCAATGCTGCTCTGCGGCAACAGCCTAGGCTTGGAATCCCTTCCTGCTCTCCTGTTTTCCGACACCATGAAGCTGTTGCCGACCCTGCTGCTGACCGTCCTGCTCGCGCCCCCGGCGCAGGCCGCGCGCCGCATCGGCGAGGCCGAGGTCCGCACTGGGGCGAACGGCGTGCCGTGCTTCACGATCTCCGCACGTGAAGAACAACGCGGCGGTGCGCCGGACTTCCAGTCAATGACGGTCAGCGACAGCAGCGGCAAGCCGATGTGGAAAATGACGATGCCGCGCGAGCGCACCTTTCCGGTCACCCACAGCATGTGCATTCCGTACGCGGGACGGGTGCAGGCGCTGCCGCAGACGCCGGCGGCGGTGCTGGAAGCGGGCACGGCCTACCAGGCGCTGATCGAGGCACGCAAGGCGAGGAACGCGGGCAGTCCCTTGCGCTATCTGGCCCGGTTTTGCCTGGCGCCTGAAGCTGGTTCGGTTGGCGCACAGGCACCCTCGATGCGCATTCGAAGCAACTGCCCGCCGGCTGAGCACTCGGTGCAAAGCCAGGCGCGATGACAGGCTGCCTGCCGCGTCAATCCGATATCTGCCTGACTTGAAAATGCCAGCGGCGCTCAAGACAGTTTCGTTTTGCCTGGAACAAATCCGCTTAATCGCTCTGCAATAGAAAGAAAACAAGTGAATTATCGGCCGGATAATTCCGATGGCAATTCCATTCACACCGCCTGTTATCGAATCACCCACGCCCTGTTGCGTCATCGCGGTTTTGATAATCGCTCATTGCCCGACAGACAACGTCCTGAAACACCTTCACACCTTGCTGACATGACTATCCGAACCCGCCTGATAGCGACCATGGCATTGCTGAGCGTCCTGATGATCTTCATCGGTACCGCCGGCATCCTGGCCCTGAACGACACCAACGCCGTTCTCAAGAACGTCAACGAAAATTCCATGGTCTCCATGAAGTCCATCATGGATGCCCAGATCCAGATCGACCGCGCGCGTCTTTCGATCGACCGCGTCGCGCTGCTGCCGGACGCGGAGAATGCCGCCGATACCCTGACCCGCGCCGAAGGTTTCCTTGCTGCCAGCGACAAGGCCTGGGCACGCTACGCCGCCTTGCCATTCGACGACGGCGAGCAGGCGATGGCAAACGGCGTCGACGCCGCGCGCCAGGCCCTGGTCAAGGACGGCATCCGCGCCGCCATCAAGGCGCTGCGCGAGAAGAACCAGCCTGAAGTCGACCGCCTGATGCTGAGCGAAGTCACGCGCCTGTTCCGCATCTACACCGACAGCGCCGAAAAGCTCTCGTCCTACCAGCTCGAATCGGCCACCCGCCAGTACACCGACAGCCAGGCGGCCTACCACCGCAACATGGCGTTCTCGGTCGGCGCGATCGTGGCCGGCCTGCTCGCGGCGCTGGTCTCGACCGTGCTGCTGCTGCGCGCCGTGATGACGCCGTTGAAGCAGGCCCTGGGCCACTTCAACGCCATCGCCGAGGGCAAGCTGACCAACACCATCGATGCGACCCGCAAGGACGAGATGGGCGCGCTGATGCGCGGCCTGGCGACGATGCAGGACAGCCTGGCCGACACGGTGCGCGGCGTACGCAGCGGCAGCGACGCCATCGCCACCGCCAGCGGCGAGATCGCCGCCGGCAACCTCGATTTGTCGAGCCGCACCGAGCAGCAGGCGGCCAACCTGGAAGAGACCGCGTCCTCGCTCGAGGAACTGACCTCGACCGTGCGCCAAAACTCGGAGAATGCGCGCCAGGCCAGCCAGCTGGTCGGCTCGGCGTCGCAGATCGCGGTAAAAGGCGGCGAGATCGTCGAGCGCGTGGTCGACACCATGGCTTCGATCAGCCAGTCGTCGGACAAGATCGCCGACATCATCGGCGTCATCGACAGCATCGCCTTCCAGACCAACATCCTGGCGCTGAATGCGGCGGTGGAAGCGGCGCGCGCCGGCGAACAGGGCCGCGGCTTCGCCGTGGTCGCCACCGAGGTGCGCAACCTGGCGCACCGCTCGGCCAGCGCCGCCAAGGACATCAAGCAGCTGATCACCGATTCCGTGGAACAGGTCTACACCGGCAGCGCGCTGGTGAACGAAGCGGGAACGACGATGCAGGAAATCGTCGCCAGCGTGCGCCGCGTCACCCAGATCATGGACGAGATCAGCGCAGCCGGCAGCGAGCAGGAAGTCGGCATCGAGCAGATCAACACCGCCGTGGCCGAGATGGATGTCGTGACCCAGCAGAACGCCGCCCTGGTCGAGGAAGCCGCAGCGGCCTCGCAGTCGATGCAGGAGCAGGCCGCCCAGCTGGCAGGCATGGTCAGCGTGTTCCAGGTGGCTGCGAATGCAGCGCAAACCGTGGCGCAACCTGTGGCTCAACCCGTGGTTCAACAGGCCAAGCCGAAACTGGCAGCGCCTGTGCAGGGCACCAAGCAGGCCGCGCCGAAGCCAGGCCGCAAGCAGGCCCCGGCGGCGCCGGAGACTGCCGGCGAGTGGGAAGAGTTCTGAGCCCCTATCCGATGGTATAGCTGGCTTGTGGCGGCCGGCGGCCCCACAATTGCGGGATTACGGCATGGCTTGACGACACATGTCCGCATTCTCGCATCTTCTCCTTTCCGGCTCGGCACGGGCGATCGGCCAGGCCATCGCCACCGGCGAGCTCACCGCCGTCGACGCCGCGACCTGGTACCTGCAACGCATCGCGCAATTCGACAGCTGCCCGGATGGTGTCAATGCCGTGCGCAGTATCTCGCCGCTGGCGCTGGACGAAGCACGCCGCGCCGACGCCGAGCGCGCAGCCGGGCGTGTGCGCGGACCGCTGCATGGCGTGCCTTACCTGGTCAAGGACAACGTGTTCACGGGCGACGGCAGCCACGCATCGGCCGGCAGCCAAGCCCTGACCTACTTCCTGCCGCCGTATGAAGCCACGCTGGTACGGCGCCTGCGCGAAGCCGGCGCTGTCCTGCTCGGCAAGACCAACCTGACGGAGTTCGCGGACTTCGTGTCCGATACGATGCCGTCCGGTTTCAGCGGCGCCGGCGGGGTCGTGCGCAATCCGCATGGCGTGCCCTACGGACGCGGCCAGGGGTCGAGCGTCGGTTCCGCCGCGGCGGTGGCGGCGCGCTTCTGCGCCTTTGCGATTGGATCGGAAACGCAGAATTCGATCCAGGCGCCGGCGGTCCACAGTTCGGTGGTCGGCTTCAAGCCAACGGTCGGCCGCATCAGCCGGCACGGCATGTTCCCGCTGGTGCCGAGCCAGGATTCGCCCGGCCCGCTCACCGTGACGGTGGACGATGCCGCGCTGGTCGTGGAGGTCGTGGGCGGCGCCGACATGCACGACACGGCCACGCTTGCCTCGATAGTAAAGGCGGCGCCGTTGCCCATGCACGGTCTGCGCATCGGCATCCCGCGCCGCCACATTGCCGACCCTGTCCTCATTCCCAGCCGCGAACCGGCTTTCGAGCGTGTGCTCGCGGCGCTGGCCCGGGCCGGCGCCGTCATCGTCGACCCCTGCGACCTGCCAGGCGCCGACACGCTGGCCGAGGTGCGTTCCTGCGTCTTCCGCAGCGAATTCAAGGCCAGCCTGGACACACTGCTGGAATCTCTGACCCCTGCGGCATGGCCTCGATGGACGACATCATCCGCTGGAACCGCGCGCACCCGGACGCCATTCCGTATCGCCAGCCGCTGCTGGAAGCGGCCAGCGTGGCGCCCGATATCCGCTCGCCTGCCTACCTGGCCGACCGCCGGCGCGATCTGGAACTGAGTATCGATGCGGGTATCGCGGGCGCGCTCGGGGCAGGGAAGGCCGACGTCCTGCTGGCGCCCATGAGCGCCGCCGCCAAATGCACCGGCAAGGCGGGTGCACCGGTGATCGCCATTCCCGCCGGCCTGGACGCGGACGGCCTGCCTTTCGGCGTCACGGTGTTTGCGGCGCCGGGGCAGGACGCGCGGGTGCTGCAGGCTGCCCTGCTGGTCGAGCGGATTGCCGGAGAACGGATCGCGCCTGTGCTGGCTTAGCCGGCGCGCTTGCCGGCCGCCGCTCAGTTCCGGGATGCTGCTGGCGGCGCAACGATCCGCAAGCGTACGGGCAGGCCTTCCAATGCGCCTGCCAGCAAGCGGCACAGCAGCAGCACCGGCAGGTACACGACAAAAGTCCAGGCGTTCTCCTCGCCCAGCAGCGCGCGGTAGCCCGCCACCACGCCCAGCACCACGAACATGTGCGACAGGTACAGTTCGTAACTCAGCTCGCCCATGCGCGCCAGCCAGCCCAGGGCGCACCGTGGGGCCGGCGGGTGCGCGTGGAACGCCAGCAGCAGCAGGCAGGCGCCGATGCACAGCCAGTACAGGTTGGACTTGTACAGGTGGCGCCAGGTGAAGTCGCCCCACACGAAGGCCAGCACCAGGCACAGCGCGCCGCACACGGCCATCGCCTGCGCCTGGCCTCGCGACGGCGACCAGCGCCGCGCCAGCAATGCCGCCAGCACGCCCCAGGCAATCGCCGCCATGCCGGGCAGGTAAGCCTTTTCGCGCCAGACTTCGTCCTGCGGCGGCACCAGGTCGCGCAGCGGCGACAATGCCAGCGCCCACAGCAGCAGCGTGCCAACCAGGAGCTTGCGCGGCAGCCACAGGCACAGCAGCGGGAAGCCGAGATAAAAGGCTTCTTCGATCGACAGCGACCACAATACGTCCCAGCCTGCCGGCGCCCAGCCGGTGCGGCCTTCGTACAGGTTGAAGGTGAAGGTGAGCGCCGACGCCAGCAGGCCGGCGGTGGATTGCTCGCCCTCGGGTGCAAAGCCCGGCACGCCGGACAAGGCGAGTATGCTCAGCACCGCGAGGACCAGCCAAAGCAGGGGCAGGATGCGCCTGGCCCTGGCGGCATAGAAGCGGCGCAGGTCGACGCGCTCCAGGCGGCCGTCGCGGTCGATGATGCGCGTGGCGATCAGGAAGCCGGAGATGACGAAGAACACGAACACCGCCTCGTAGCCATTGAAGCTGATGGCATCGACCAGGCGCTTCGGCAGCCACTCGCCCAACAGGCTGGGGCCGAGCGGCAGGCGGAAGGGCAGGGCGAGGTGGTGCACGATCACCAGCAGGATCGCCAGGCCGCGCAGGCAGTCGATGCCGGCGTTGCGGCTGCGCCGGACCGGCACCGCGGCCGCCGGCGCCGGCGCTGGCGTGTCGCGGGTAGCTAGGGTCGCTATGCTCATCGGCTGGCCGTCTCCTGGGGTGTGAATGATGCGAGCTGGTGGAGGATCGCATACGCGGCCGTGACGCGGGCAGGAATCGGGTAGTTTTTATTCGCCAGCAGGACAATGCCGATGCGGCGCTGCGGGATGAAGGCGGCATAGGCGCCGAAGCCGCCGGTCGAACCGGTCTTGTTGAACAGGGTCCCCTCTGGCGCCGGGGCTGGCGCAAGCGGCGTGACGGGATTGGTTTCCAGGCTGATGCGCGTCGAATTCCCGTCCAGCAGGCGCTGCAAGGTGAACGGCGCGCGGTACTGCTCCCAGCCCAGGCCCTGCACCATGGCTCCCACTTCGTAGAAGCCGACCTGCGTGCCTTCGACGGCGCGGCGCAGTGTCGGGTCCAGGCGTGCCGGCTCGATGTTCGCCTGCAGGTAGCGCACCATGTCGGCGGCGCTGGACTTCACGCCGTAGCTTTCCGCATCGAAGACGCCGGGCGTTACCCGCACCGGCTTGTTGTCCGCGTTATAGCCCCAGGCGTAGTCGGCCATCGCGGCTTGCGGTATGCGCACATGGGTGTGGCGCAAGCCGAAGGCCGGGAACATTTGCCGTTCCAGGGCGTCGCCGAAATCGGACTGCAAGGCCACGGCGGTGGCGCGCCCCATCAGGCCGATGCTCGGGTTCGAATAGCGGCGCTCGGCGCCGGGCGCGGCGCCTGGTTGCCAGGCGCGCAGCCAGGCCAGCGTCCGGGCATCGTTACCCACTTCGTCCGGCACCTGCAAGGGCAGGCCGGCTGCGGTATAGGCGCCGAGTTCGCGCAGGGTGGCCCGGTCGAGCGCGCTCCCCTCCAGCGCCGGCAGGTACTTGCCTGGATGGTCGTCGAGCGACAGCTTGCCGCGCACCTCGGCGTAAGTGGCCAGGGTCGCCGTGAAGGTCTTGCTGATCGAGCCGAGCTCGAACAGGGTGTGCTCGGTGACTGGCCTGGCGGGCGACTTCGAGGCCAGGCCGTAGTTGAAGAACATGGCCTGGCCGTCGATCGTGACTGCCACCGCCATGCCGGCCACGCCGTATTGCGCCATCACCGGCTGCACTGCGCGGTCGACGATGCCTTTCACAGTACTGGTTTCAACGGCGCCGGCAGAAAGGATAGTGGAACAGGCGAGGGCGATGGCAAGGCGGTTAACAGGCATGGTGACTCCGTGTCGGGTGCAGGATGGGCTCAGTATAGGTGTGCCAACACAGACGCTGACAGGGCCGCCATCCCACCCAGCCGGCGTTTCATCACATGGCCGCTTTCACGGCATCCAGATAGCGTTCGCTGACTGCCACCACGGCGCCACAGCGCAGCGTGAGGCGCCAGCTGGCGTCGCCGCTGTCGAGGCGCGCGATCTGCTCGCGCCGCACGATGGCGCTGCGGTGCACGCGCAAGAAGGCGCCTGGCGCCAGCAGGGTTTCCAGGCTGCCCAGCGTGATCCGGTGCAGCACGCTGCGCGCGGCCAGGTGCAGTTCGACGTAGTTGCCGGCCGAGGCGGCCCAGCAGATGTCATCGATGGCGATGCGCTCGATGCGCCCCACCGAGCGCACGTTCAGGTGGTCCGGTTTGCCATCCTGCGCATAGTCGCGCAAGGCCGCGCCATAGGCTGCGCGCTGGCGTCCGCGCAGCAGGGCAGCGCTGCGTTCCACGGCCTGGGCCAGGCGCGCATCGTCCAAGGGCTTCAGCAGGTAGTCGAGCGCATGCACCTCGAAGGCTTCGACCGCATGCGTACTGTGGGCGGTCACGAAGACGACCAGCGGCGGTTCAGGCAGGCGCGCCAGTTCGCGCGCCAGCACCAGGCCCGATTCATGCGGCATCTGGACGTCGAGGAAGACCAGGTCGATCTCGCCGTTTGCCAGGACCGCGCGCGCGTCTGCGGCGCTGGCGCATTCGGCCATCAGTTGCCATTCCGGATACGCACGCATCGCCAGGCGCAGGTTGCTGCGGCCGGGCAGTTCGTCGTCGACGATCAGGTAGCGAATCGGCATGTCAGTCCTCCCCGGCGAGCGGCAGGCGCACCTCGGCGACGAAGCGTTCGCCCTGCAGACCGGCCTGCAGCGAGGCGCCCGGATGCATCAGGCGCAGCCGCTCGCGCGTGTTGGCCAGGCCGAACCCGGCGCCGGGATTGGCCGGCGTGCCGGGGCCGGCCGGGTTGGTGACGCGGATCGCCAGGTCGCTGCCGATCCGGGCGAAAGTCAGGCGGATGTCGCCCGGCCCGGCGCGGCAGTCGAGGTCGTGGCGCAGTGCATTCTCGATCAGCGGCTGCAGCAGCAGGGGCGGGCAGGCGGCGTCGTGCAGGATGGGGCCATCGCCCTCGATTAGCACCTGCAGCCGCTCGCCATAGCGCAGGCGCTGCAGGTCGAGGTAGCCGCGGACAAAAGCGAGTTCCTCGGCCACCGTGGAGCTGCTGCGGGTACTCGCGGCCAGCGCATAGCGCAGCAGCTCGCTCAGGCGGCCGATGCCGCCCAGGGCCAGGGCCGTGTCGCCGCCGCGCACCAGGGCGCTGATGGCGTTCAGGGCGTTGAACAGGAAGTGCGGTTCGAGCTGGGCGCGCAGGGCCAGCATGCGCTGTTCTTCAAGTGCCAGGCGCAGCTGCAGCATGTCGGTCTGTGAACGCTGCCAGGCCAGTTCGCGTTCGCGCGCACGGCGCCAGTAATGCAGGGCGAGGACGGCGGCAAAGGTGCCGCTGGCCGAGAACCAGCCGACCAGCAGCATCTTGCGCAGCAGTTGCCAGACGTCGCCGAGGCTGGCGATATCCAGGTAACCGCGCATCCACGCCATCCAGGTCCATTGTGCGGGCTGGAACACCAGCACCAGGCCGAGGAAGAGGGCGAACACATGGCGCGGCCGTTCGGTCAGGCCGGGCCAGCGCGACAGCGCCAGCGACAGGCCGGCGCTGAGCACGATCAGCGGCACCGCGTATTCGAGGAACCAGGTGGCGAGCAGGGCCGGGTAGTGGCTGTCGATGCCGCCGCGCAGGTTGTCGCTGTAGGTCTGCAGGGCGCCGAGCATGCTGATGGCCGTCCACAGCAGCAGCGCGATGGCGATGTTGCGAGTGGCGGATACCGGGGCAAGAGGGGCAAGGTGGGAGCGGTCCTTCATCGACAAAAGTATAACAGTGGCAACAATTGTCGGGCCGCTGGCGCTATCCCGACCGTCACACGGAACCGGGGTTTCGTCCCTGCGCTGCTGCCGCCCGGCAGGCGGCGCGGCAGAATTCAAAGCATACCGACACCTTCAGGAGCACCCTTGAAACGACTGATCCTCGCCTCGGCTTTCTTTCTGTGCCTGGGCGCCGCCGCCGCACCCCTGCCTTACCAGCTGGACGGCACCGAAGTGCGCGACATCCACTCCGCCAGCCTGAAGCGCGACTACCAGCTGCTGGTGGCGCTGCCCGAATCCTACGGAAGTTCGCAGCGCCGCTACCCGGTGCTGTTCGTCACCGACGCCAACTACGCCTTCCCGCTGGCGCGCGCCATCGCCAGCCGCCTGGCCAGGCACGCCGGCATGGAAGAGGCAATCGTGGTCGGCCTGTCGTACGCGAAGGGCGACACGCCCGGCTACAGCCGGCGCCGCGACTACACGCCCTCGACGCCACGTTCCCAAGCCTACGTCTCGGACATGCCGGGCCGCGCGCCCGCATTCGGCGAAGCCGGCGCCTACGGCCGCTTCATCGCCAGCGAGGTCTTCCCCCTGATCGCCGCGCAGTACCGGGCCGACATGCGGCGCAAGGCCTTTGTCGGCCATTCCTACGGCAGCCTGCTGGGGCTGGAGATCCTGCTGACCAAGCCGGCCACCTTCGAGCATTACATCCTCGGCAGCCCATCGCTGTGGTTCGACCGCGGCGTGCTGTTCGCGCGCGAGCAGGCCTACGCCAAGGCAGGGCGCGAGCTGCCGGCGTCGGTGTATTTCGGCATCGGCGGACGCGAGACGCTGGCACCGGGGGAGCGCCGTTCGCGTTCGGAAGAAGAGGCCGACATGGTGGCCGACCTGAAGGAGTTCGATGCGGCCTTGAAAAGCCGGCGCTACTGCGGCCTGCGTACCCAGCTCGAGGTCTTCCCGGGCGAAGACCACGCCAGCGTGTTCCCCCTCGTGTTCACGCACGGCCTGCGCGCCTGGCTCGGCAAGGCGCGCTAGCGTCAAGCCGCGGGCCGGATGTTCTGGTTGCTGCGGAAAAGATTGTCCGGGTCGTACTGCGCCTTGATCTCCTTCAGCCGCGCGTAATTCGGGCCGTAGGCTTCGGCGATGCGGTCGACCTCGTCCTCGTTGAGGAAGTTGATGTACACGCCGCCGGCGGCATGCGGTGCGGCCGCCTGGAAGAATGCACGCGCCCAGGCCAGGCAGCGGGCGTCGTCCTGCGGGTCGAGCCAGCGCGTGTGCACGTTCATCGCATACAGCGCGGCGCGGTGCGGATAGGCCATCTCTTCCGGTGCGTGCGTATTCGCCGCGCCGCCCAGCAGGCCCAGGAAAATCTCGCTGTGTTCGGAGGGCAGCTTGCCGGCGTACTCGGTCACCACGTCGAGCGCGGCGTCGCTCAGCGTATTGAAGTTGTGCGACTTCCAGTAATTGCGCGCCGGCGGAATCAGCAAAGGATCGAAGACCTGCTGCCAGGCCGTATAGGGCACGGCGCCGACGTGCTCGCCCAGCGGCTCGCCAAAGGCGCGGACATCGGCAATCGCGCTTTCGACCTCATGCGAGGGCTGGGGCGAAAAGAAGACCAGGGCCGCGATGTCGGTGCCATGCACGCTCGCGGCCAGGAAGGGCAGCGGCGGCGCCTTGCGCAGCACCGCCCACAGCGACAGGTCCGGCCCAAGCGCCTCGGCATAATCGCGGTACTTCCGCAGCACCGGCCCGGCCTGCGATCCCGGGAACACGATCAGGCCGGCCGTCACGGTCGGGCCGACCGGATGCAGCGCGAACTCGAAGGTCGTCACAGCGCCGAAATTGCCGCCGCCGCCGCGCAGCGCCCAGAACAGATCGGGATGGTGCGCGCCGTCGACGTGCAGGCGCTCGCCGCTGGCGACGACGATGTCGGCCGCCACCAGGTTATCGACCGTCATGCCGTACTTGCGCGTCAGCCAGCCGAAGCCGCCGCCCAGCGTCAGGCCGCCGACGCCGGTACTCGAGTTGATGCCGAGCGGCGTCGCCAGCCCGTAGGCCTGGGCCTCGTGGTCGAAGTCGCGCAGGGTGGCGCCGCCCTCGACCCAGGCGCGCTTTTCCCCGGGCGCGATGTGCACCGAGCGCATCGCGCTCATGTCGATCACGATGCCATCGTTCACCAGCGCGCTGCCGGCGATGTTGTGGCCGCCGCCGCGCACCGCCAGCGGCAGGCCGTGCTCGCGCGCGAAGTTGACGCCGGCGCGCACGTCGGCCGCGCCGGCGCAGCGCAGGATCACGGCCGGGCGCTTGTCTATCATCGCGTTCCAGATCGCACGGGCGGCGGCGTACTGCGGCTCGCCCGGCAGCAGCAGGCTGCCCCTGAGGCCGGCCTGGAGTTCCTGCAGTTCGCTTGTCCCTACGGTGTTCATGGCATCCCCCGCAACGGTTCGTTGACCAACCTTCATGATAGGAAGGCGGGGGAGGGATGCAAGCAGACGAGGCGACAGCTGTGTTGTATCAGTCCTTCGACAGCGGCGTGATCGACTTGCTGACCTTGCCCTGCTCGTCGAGCATCCGGATCTCGGCCTTGCCGTCGGCGCTGACCAGCAGCAGCATGCGTACCCGTCCCTGCGCGTCCTTCAGTTGCAGCGCCGAGCCCTTGTCGCCGGTATTCCCGAGCCAGATGCGGTTCTTGTTCAGCCGGCCCTGTTCGGACAATTTTGTCCAGTACGCCTGCTGCTGCGCCTGCGGCAGCTTGCCGGCTTCCTCGCGGAAGCGTGCGATGTCGTCCATCGACGTCGTCTGGAAATGCGGGACGTCGTTGATGCGGATGCCCGTCATCTGGTGGCTGGTGCTGTCGTTGTTGATGAGCTGCATGGCCTGGTCCTGGCGGAAGCGGTCGAAGGTGAGCGACAGGCCGGAGGCGATCGTGCCGTCGCGCCGATGCTGCCTTTCTGGATCAGGCCGCCATTTTCCGTGCCTTCCTCGTTAATGAACAACATGCCGGCAACGTCGCGCCGGTCGGGGCGGGCGCCTTCCTTCCCCTGCAGGAAGTCGCCGGGGAATTGCGCCTTGTTCGACAGGATGATGCGCTTGGTGCCGTCCGGCTCGACGATGTTGATGCGTCCAACCGTGATCTCGTCGAAGCTGGCGTGCTGGCCAGGCAGTTTGGCCCCGGTCAGGGTGACGATGGCGGCCAGGGCGGCGGCCATGGTGGCCGCGCCGGTCAGAAAGGTGCGAATCTGCGACATGGTTTTTCCTTTGCTTGGCGAATCAACGTAACTTGGTTTTCAGGCGGCGCAGGCGCCATTCTAGGAACAGGCCGACGAAACCGCAGGCAAACACGATCGCGCCGATGTATTGCAGGAGGCGGTTGGCGGGCGCCTGTATATGTCGAGTATCGATCAGGTCGAAGCGGCGGCGGCCGTTTTGCGCCGGCTCGCCATACACGGTGCCGCGGCTCTCAGGCCACTCCACGGTCATGGGCCGCGCCCGGTCGCTGCGGAAGGCCGCCATTTGCTTCGACGTTTCCGGTTGGGACAGAAGACCGGCCGCCATCTTCAGGGTCACGATTTCGTCGTGCTTCTCGAAGATGTTTTCCGGCTCGCCGTTCAGGATGACGCCGGGCGAGGTGTATTTGTAGATTTCGTTGGAAAAGAAAATGCCGTCATTCGCGGCCAGCATCAGGGCAAAGCCGAGTAGCCAGGCCGCGCCGGAACCGACCAGCCACTCTTTCGAATCCTTGAGCTGGGTGAGGTTTGCCGCCGTGGTGAATCGGGCCACGGCGGGAATATGGTTGAGCGTCGTCGACAGCAAGTCCTTGTCGACCTCTTTCAGGAAAGTCGCTTCGTCCATCTCCAGGCCGACGAGGATGGTGGAAAACATCTCGGCCGAGGGCACGGATTTATCGTTTTCCAGTTTCGACAAATAGGATTGCTCGACGCCCGCCGCCTGCGCAAACTGCGGCTGGGTGAGTCCTTTTTCGGTCCGGAGCTGTTTCAGCCGTTCGCCAAAATTCATGACCAGCTTTCCTGTTGGTGATTGGAAAGTCATATTCTTTGCCATTCACCGACGACTTGAAAGATGAATATCCGCGAATACGAAGGAATATAGAAGAAATCTACTTCAAAGCCGGGGTCAGGTCTGCCATCCAGACACGAGCTCAAGCGTAATGAGCCGGTCCGGGTTTGGTTACAGTCGAGGCCGTGTCTGGATGGCAGACCTGACCCCCGTTGTTTTATTGCTTCATTGTGCGGTGAGGAAGCGTTTCATTTCGGCCTGGAAGCGCGCCGGCTGGTCCCACATGATGAAGTGGGCGCTGTCCGGAATGCGCTTCAGGGTCAGTTTCTGTACCGGCGAATACGCGCCCTTGTAGGCGGCGTCGAACTGCTCGGCCGGGATCGGCACCGTCTTCGGCTGGATGTAGAGCACCGTCATCGGCACCGTGATCTTCGCCAGCTCGGGAACCAGGTTGGTGACGATCAGCTCGCGGTAGGCGCGGATGCCCACATCGGCGTCGCTCGACACCGAATCGCTCACCGCGCCGGCGCGCATCGATTCGGTATCGACCATGCCGGCGATGGTGGCGTTGGCATTCGTGCGGCGCTGTTCTGGCGAGGCCGCGCGCATGCCGGCGGCAACCTGGTCGGCCACCGCCGTCACCTTGTCGGGCCCCGCGCCCGGGCCGGCGAAGAACATGCCGAGGTAGGGGAACATGTCGACCACCATCAGGCGCGACAAGCTGTCCGGATGGCGCGCGGCCAGCATCATGCCGATCGTGCCGCCCATCGAGTGGCCGATCACGGCCGGCTGCTTCAGGTCCGCTTCCTTGATGTAGCGCGCGATTTCCTCGGCCACCGGCGCGGCCACGTTGCCTTCCTTGTTGGCGCCCGCCGGCTGGCCGGCGAAGCCCGACACCTGCACCAGGTGGTAGCGGTAGCCCGGCACGGCGGCGACCGTCGAGGCCCAGGCGCGCGGCGAGGAATTCAGGCCGGGAATCAGGACCACGTCCGGGCCGGAACCCTCGGTGCGCACCGTGATGCGTTCCGAGGCGAAGGGTGCGGCCAGCGCATTCGCCAGCGGCAGGGCCGCGCTGGCCACCAATGCGGTGGCGATGAAGGTACGGCGCGAAAATAGCGTGAAGCTCATGTCAATCCCCATGGTTGTATTGGATACTCATTCGTGGCGCAGGCAATCCACCGGCAGCAGGCGCGAGGCGCGGCGCGCCGGATAAAAGCCGAAGAACACGCCGACCGCGCTGGCAAAGGCGCAGGCCACGATCACGGCCTTCAGGCCGACCGCCACCTCGAAGTCGGCAAAGGCGGTAACGGCCGCCGCACCCGCCGCCGCAATCGCGATGCCCACCGCAGCGCCGGCCAGGCAGATCACCACCGCCTCGACCAGGAATTGCAGCAGGATGTCGCGCGGCTTGGCGCCGATCGCCATGCGGATGCCGATCTCGCGGGTGCGCTCGGTCACCGAGACCAGCATGATGTTCATGATGCCGATCCCGCCCACCAGCAGCGAGATGCCGCCGATCACGCCCAGCAGCAGCGCAATCCCCGTGCTGATCTTGGCGCCGGTGGCGGCAAAGGTGGCCATGTTCTGCACGCGGAAGTCGTCCGGGTCGTCGAGCTTGATGCGGTGGCGGTCGCGCAGGGCTTCCTTCATGTCCTCGACCGCGTCGTTCATCAGCGCTTCCGAGCGGCCCTGGGCGGCGATGTAGTGGACGTTGTCGGGAAAGGGCCCGCGCACCATGTAGGCGCGCGCCGCGGTGATCGGCACCAGCACCATCTCCGACAAATCGCCGCCGTCGATCTGGCGTCCTTCGCCCTGCAGCACGCCCACCACCTGGAACGCCACGTTCTCGATGCGCAGGTAGCGCCCCAGCGGATCGAGCCGGTAGAAGAACTGGTCGGCCACCTTCTGGCCGATGACCACGGTGCGCGAGGCGGCGCGCACGTCGTCGTCGGTGAACATGCTGCCCTGGTCGATCTTCCAGTTGCGGATCTTGAACATGGCCGGCGTCACGCCGAACACCAGGCTGGACGAGGTCTCGTTGCCGGCGGCGAGCTTGAAGCTGCCTTGCAGGGCGGGCGCCGCGCCCGACAAATTCGGCAGGCGGCCGAGGGCCTCGGCGTCGGCCAGCGTCAGCGAGGGCGCGGCGCCGCTGCGCATGCGCTCTGCCTGGGTGCGGTCGCCGCCCGGGAACACGTAGACCATGTTGGTGCCCAGCGCCTGCAGTTCCTTGGCGATGAAGCGCTGCATGGTGTCGCCCAGGGCCAGCATCAGCACCACCGAGGCGATGCCGATCACGATGCCGAGCATGGTCAAGGCGGTGCGCAGCCGGTTCGCCGCCATCGAGCGGAAGGCTTCGACGATCACTTGCAGCAGCTTCATGGTGAGCTTCCGTGGTCTGGCACATGCGCAAGGTGCTCGTGGCTGGCGGCCAGCTGGCGCAAGCCTTCGCCGGCCGGGCCGTCGTACAGCACGCGGCCATCCTTCAGGCGCACCAGGCGCCGGCTCCAGGCGGCGATGTCGGGTTCGTGGGTCACCAGCACGATGGTGATGCCGCGCTCCTTGTTCAATACCTGCAAGCCGCGCATGATCTCGTCGCTGGTGTGCGTGTCCAGGTTCCCGGTCGGCTCGTCGGCCAGGATCAGCGGCGGGTCGCCGACCAGGGCGCGCGCAATGGCCACGCGCTGCTGCTGGCCGCCCGAGAGCTGGTTCGGGGTGCGCTTGCCGAAGCCGGCCAGGCCCACGCGTTCGAGTTCGGTCTGCGCCTTGGCCAGCGCGCGCCCGCGCGGCACGCCGGCGTAGATCAGCGGCAGCGCCACGTTCTCGGCCACGCTCATGCGCTTGATGAGGTTAAAACTCTGGAACACGAAGCCGATGGTGCGGTTGCGGATCCCGGCCAGCTGCGCGCGGCTCAAGGTCAGCGTGTCGGCGCCGTCCAGCAGGTAGTCGCCGCCGGTCGCCTGGTCGAGGCAGCCGAGGATGTTCATCAGGGTCGACTTGCCGGAACCCGACTGCCCCATCACCGCGATGAAGTCGCCGCGCTCGACCTGCAAGTCGACGCCGAACAGCACCGGGGTTTCGACGCTGCCGGAAAAGTAGCTCTTGGTGACGGCGCGGATGTCGATCAGCGTCTTGTTCGATGCGCCCGGCATCACATGCCCTGGCTTGGCGCCAGCGAACGCGTGATCACGCGCTCGCCCGCCTTCAGGTCGCCGCTCACGATCTCGGTATACCGGAAGTTCGACAGGCCGATACGCACGTCCACCGGTTTCGGCTGGTTGCGGGCGTCGAGCTTGTAGACCTTGAAGACGCGCGCGGTGTCGCTGCGGTCCTGCAGCGCCAGGTCGTCCTCAAACGCGGGCGCCGGGACCGCAGCCGCGGTCTTGCTGGCATCCTGCGTTGCATCCTTCTTCTCACGTTCGGCCTTGCGCTCCTTTTCCTGCTCTTCGTCGGACAGGCGGAAGCGCAGCGCCGCGGTCGGGATGCGCAGCGCCTTGGGCCGGTTGTCGACCACCAGGCGCACCTGGGCCGTCATGCCGGTTTCAGCAACTCGTCGGTGTTGTCGACGTCGAGCACGACGTTGTAGGTGACCACGTTCTGCACCACGTTCGGCGCCAGGCGGAACTGGCGCATGGTGGCGTTGAACTCGCGGTTCGGGTAGGCGTCGACCACGAAGCGTCCCGCCAGGCCGCTTTTCAGGGCGCCGACGTCGGCTTCCGACACGCTGGTGTCGATCTGCATCTTGGTCAGGTCCTGGGCGATCTGGAACAGGTTCGGGGTGTTGAACGAGGCAGCCACCGTCTGGCCGAGGTCGATGGTGCGCTTGATGACCACGCCGTCGATCGGGCTGCGGATCACGCTGTTGTCGAGGTCGGCCTGGGCGCGGTCGACTTGCGCCTTGGCCAGCAGGATGTTGGCGCGGGCGACGTCGAGTTCGCGGCGCGACTGATCGAGGGCGGAGCCGGACACGAAATTTTGCGCCACCAGCTGGCGGTTGCGTTCGTAGTTGGACTGGGCCAGGCTGAGCGAGGCCTGGCTCGAAGCGAGGCTGGCGCGCGCCTGCCCGACCTGGGCGTTGAAGATGGTGGGGTCGAGCTTCAAGAGCACCTGCCCCTTTTTCACGCGGTCGTTGAAGTCGGCCCTCAGCTCGACCACGGTGCCCGAGACCTGCGAGCCGACGTTGATCAGCGCGACCGGGTTGATGGTGCCGGTGGCGGTAACGGTGTGGGTGATGCTGCCGGTGTCGACGGTGGCCACGCGGTAGGCCAGCGGCGGCACCTGCGGTTCCTTGCCGCGGCTGGCGACGGCCAGCGCCACCGCGCCGGCGCCAAGGAGGAGGGCGGCCGCAACGACCCGTTTCTTCGTGAAAATCTTCATCCAGTTCCGCCTGTCAAAATCCGATGCCTGAGATTAATCTTGAACAGTGTCAGATATTTTTGTTGTTTCGGCAATGCATTATGGGTATGCATGCTGCGAATTCGGATATGCACGCCAGCCCTGCGGCAGATGCCCGGAAAAGCCGCAGCCGGGGAGGGCGATCCGTTAAAATGTCGCCATTTCCCCATCATCCAAGCGAATCATCATGACTCAGGACGAACTCAAGCAAGCCGTTGCACGCGCCGCCATCGACTACGTGGTCGAGGGCGAAATCATCGGCGTGGGCACCGGCTCGACGGCCAACTTCTTCATCGACGAGCTGGCGAAGATCAAGGACAGCATCAAGGGCACCGTCGCCTCGTCGGAAGCCACCGCGGCGCGCCTGCGCGGCCACGGCATCCCGGTGTTCGACCTGAACGAAGTCGACTCGATTGCCGTCTACATCGACGGCGCCGACGAAATCACCGACGAAGGCGCGATGATCAAGGGCGGCGGCGCGGCGCTCACGCGCGAGAAGATCGTCGCTTCGGTGTCGAAGCAATTCGTGTGCATCGCCGACGGTTCGAAACTGGTGCCGACGCTGGGTAACTTCCCGCTGCCGGTGGAGGTGATTCCGATGGCGCGCGCGGCCGTGATCCGCCAGCTGGCGGCGCTCGGCGGCCAGCCGCGCCTGCGTACCAAGCCGGATAGTACCGATGCCTTCATCACCGACAACGGCGGCGAGATCATCGACGTGGCCGGCCTGGCGATCGCCGATCCGGTGGCGCTGGAAACGCAGATCAACGGCATCGTCGGCGTGATCGCGGTCGGCCTGTTCGCCCAGCGCGGCGCCAACGTCTGCCTGCTCGGCACTGCCGACGGCGTGAAGACCCTGGCCTTCTGATCCTGACTGTTCACTCCACGGAGACGCGATGAAACGATTGCTGGCGCTGACGGCCCTGGTTTTGCTGGGTGGCTGCGCGATGTTCAGGTCCAGTCCCATGCCCGCGGCTGCGGCTACCGCGCCGGCGCGGGCGGCTGGCCTGGCCGACGCCAACGGCGTGCCGATCGAGCGCGTACCGTACCGGGTGGGCGTGTCCTCGAACACGGTGGAACAGTTGGCGCGGCAGCATGCCTGCCTTGGCGCCGGCGGCGCCGGCCTGGTGACCACGGAAGGGCCGGTCGAGATTTATCGCATGCAATGTGCCGACGGCAAGGTGTTCATGGCGCGCTGCGAGCTGCGCCAATGCCGCAAGATGTAGCACCGTAGTGGGCTGCGGAAGGGCACTTGCTGTCCCATGGTTGCCTTGACGTAAGTCAAGGTGAAGCCGCTGAATGAATGGTGTATATTGGCAGGTTTAGTGACTGACCAGTCATTTTTTTTGGCGGGCTCTTCGGCCTGCCGATTCCTTCATTTTATCCATGAATCCACTTTCCGCCCAATTCGACCGGATCGACCCGCGCCGGATCTATCTCCAGCGTTTCCTGTTGCTGTGCCTCTTCCTTTGCTACCCGCTCTCGCGCATGGTGCCGGTGGCCTGGGGCTGGGAAAACGGGGTCGTGGAAAATACCCAGGTCGTGGTCTTGCTGGCCGGCCTGTTCTTCGCCGCGCGCGCCTGGCTGCGCGGCCCGAACGATGTGCGCTCGGCGCTGGCCCTGTGCGCGATTCCGATCTGGATGATCCTGGCCGGCCGCGAACTGAGCTGGGGCGCCGTGTTCCTGCCGCCGCTGGGCTTTACCCCCGACGGTCCGGTGTACTCGTCGAGCATCCTGTCCTACCGGCCGGCGGTTCCCTTCGTGGCCGGTTTGCTGGTGCTGGCTTCCCTGGTCATCGGCTGGCGCCGCGGCGTGCATCGCCACCTCAAGAATATCGTCGCGCACCGCGCCTTCCCCTGGCTGTGCGTGCTCATCGTGCTCGGCGCCGCGCTCGGTTCGACCATCGGGGAGGGGCATCTGCCCAGCTTTGCACGTGACCTGGTCAAGCGTTCGGAAGTGCTGGAAGAAATGGCCGAATGCGTGGGCTACCTGGCGATGGTGACGGCGCAAAGCGTACTGCTGCGCTTCAAGGCTCCGGCGCTGGCCGGTGCGCGTACGGTAGAAGCCTGATCCGGCGTACTCCTTCATGCAAATGAATTCGTCCGTGCGCCTGCAGCGCATCTTGCTGCTGTGCCTGTTGCTCTGTTATCCGCTGTCGCTCGTCATTCCGCTGGCGTGGAGCTTCGAAAACGGGATCATCGAAAATGCCCAGGTAGCGGTCTTGCTGGCCGGTCTGGTGCTGGCCGGCCGTGCCTGGCGGCGCGGTTCAAGGGACGGCGCCGCCATGCTGGGCCTGTGCGCGCTGCCGGTCTGGTTCCTGCTGGCCAGCCGCGAACTGAGCTGGGGCGCCGTGTTCCTGCCGCCGCTGGGCTTCGGACCCGAAGGGCCGGTGTTTTCGTCGCGCGTGCTGCCTTACCGGCCGCTGGTGCCGGCGATTGCCGGCTTGCTGGTGCTGGCGTCCCTGGTCGTTGGCTGGCGCCATGGCGTGCACCGTTACCTGAAGCGCGTCGTCGCCGGCGGCGGTTTTCCGTGGCTGTGCGTGGTGATCGTGCTGGGCGCCGCGCTCGGTTCGACGGCGGGCGAGGGCCACGTGCCGGCGTTTGCGCGCGACTGGGTGGCGCATTCGCAGGCGTTGGAAGAGTTGTGCGAGCTGGTGGGGTATGTGGCGCTGGTGCTGGCGCAGGGTGTGGTGCTGCGCTACAGGGCGCCGGTGAAGACGCCTGTATCGAAGCGCGCCGCCGAGAGTATCAACTAGGCTGCGCCGCTCAAGTATTGGTTTCGTGTAGAGTGGGCGGGTCTCCCGTCCACGCGTTCGACCTGCGCATGCTTTACCACGGTGCTTCTTTGGTTTGAACGCGTGGACGGCGAAGCCGTCCACCCTACGGAGACCCACGTGAGCACGCACACCGTCTGCACCATCGGCCATTCGAACCAGTCCATCGAGGAATTCATCGCGCTGCTGCGCCTGAACGAGGTCGAGTGCGTGCTCGATATCCGCACCGTTCCCAAGTCGCGCCATAATCCGCAGTTCGGGCAAGACCAGTTGCCGGCCTCGCTGAAGGAAGCCGGCATCGCCTACCGTCAGATTCCCGGCCTGGGCGGGCTGCGCCGTCCGCGCCCGGATTCGCCCAACGGCGGCTGGCGCAATACCTCGTTCCAGGGCTACGCAGACTACATGCAGACGCCGGAATTCAACAGGAACGTCGACCTGGTGGTCGACCTGGCCGAGACCACGCGCTGCGCCCTGATGTGCGCCGAAGCCGTGCCCTGGCGCTGCCACCGTTCGCTGGTGGGCGATGCGCTGCTGGTGCGCGGCGTGGAGGTGGAAGACATCATCGGCAAACAAAAACGGCGTCCGCACAAGCTGACGCCGTTCGCGCAGGTGGAAGGCACCCGCATCATCTACCCGCCCGAAGGGGGCGAGCAGCTGGGACTCGATCTCTGATTACGCGGTCGGCGGCACGTAGCCAACCGCCTGGTCTGCGCCTTCGCCGAAGAAGTGCTTTTCCATCTGCGTGGCCAGGTACTTGCGCGCGCGGTCGTCGGCCAGGTTCAGGCGGTTTTCGTTGATCAGCATGGTCTGGTGCTTCAGCCATGCCTGCCAGGCTTCCTTCGAAACCTGCATGTAGAGCTTCTTGCCCATTTCGCCTGGCACAGGCGGGAAGTCCAGGCCTTCGGCTTCCTTCTTGAGTTTGATGCAATTGACGGTGCGGGCCATGGTTCTGCTCCTGATGTTCGATGTAAAAACAGCGATTATAAAGTCTTGATGAAAATCTGACTCTTGCGCTGCCAGTTATACATGTGGGCGCGGTCCTTCGGCAGGTCGTCCACGGTGGCCGGCTGGAAGCCGCGCTTCTTGAACCAGTGCGCGGTGCGCGTGGTCAGCACGAACAGCTTGGTCAGCCCGGCGGCGCGCGCGCGGTTTTCCATGTGCTTCAGGATGCGCTCGCCGTCGCCCTGGGCCTGCACGTCGGGATTCACGGTCAGGCAGGCCATCTCGCCCATCTTCGCGTCCGGGAAGGGATACAGCGCCGCGCAGCCGAAGATCACGCCATCGTGCTCGATGACCGAGAACTGTTCGATCTCGCGCTCGATCAGCTCGCGCCCGCGGTAGACCAGCGTGCCGTCGGCTTCCAGCGGTTCGATGAGCTTGATAATTCCGCCGACGTCCTCAATTGTGGCCTGGCGCAGGCTTTCCAGGTTCTCGTGGCTGATCATGGTGCCCACGCCGTCGTGGGTGAACAGTTCGAGCAGGGCCGAGCCGTCCATCTGGAAGGGCACGATGTGGGCGCGGTCGACACCGCTGTTGCAGGCCTTGACCGCATGCTGCAGGTAGAACGAGGCGTCCTGCGGCAGGAAACCGGCCTGCAGTACCGCTTCGGCCTGGTGCGAGGACAGTTCGCGGATCTCGGCGCCGGCGGCATCCGTCATCATCGGCGTTTCGGTAATGTAGATCAGCTTGTCGGCATGAAGGGCGATGGCGGCCGAGGCGGCCACGTCTTCCATGGTGAGGTTGAACACCTCGCCGGTCGGCGAGAAGCCCAGCGGCGACAGCAGCACCAGGTTGTCTTCGGTCTGCAGGATCGGGGCGATCTTGTCGGCCGCGATCTTGCGCGTCATGCCGGTGAGTTCGAAGTCGACGCCGTCGATCACGCCGAGCGGGCGGGCGATCACGAAGTTACCCGACACGATGCTGATCTGTGCGTTCGACATCGGCGTGTTCGGCAAGCCCTGGCTGAAGGCGGCCTCGATGTCGAGACGCAGTTCGCCCGCGGCTTCCTTGGCGCATTCCATGGCGGCGGTGTCGGTGATGCGCACGCCGTTGTGGAAGCGGCCCTCGACATTGCGCAGGCCGAGCTGCTCGGCGACTTGCGGACGCGAACCGTGCACCAGCACGATGCGGATGCCGAGTGCGACCAGCAGGGACAGGTCTTGCGCGAGTACCGGCAGGGCGCCGGCGGCCACGAGTTCACCCGGGAAAGCGACGACGAAAGTCTTGCCGCCAAATGCATGAATATACGGCGCGACAGAGCGCAGCCACTGGACGAATTGGGTAGGGTTTTCCATTTGCCGCATTATAATTCGCTGCGCGACTTGCGCACCAAATACCTCGTAAAAACAATGTCTGAACAGAGTAACAAGCCTTCGCCGGACGCGGCGCGCGCAGCACCTTCACCTTCTCCATCGACCGCATCGCATCAGCATGCGAAAGGCGAGTTGCGCGCGCCGATGACGCAGACGCCGGATGGGCGTTTGCAGACGAAAGGCGAGCGCCGGCATGCGGGCGAGGGTGGTGCGCAGCAAGGCAAGCGTGCCGAACGCGCGCCACGTCCACCACAGGGCGAGCGCAGCGAACGTGCGCCGCGTCCTCCGCGCGACGAGACGAAAGCCCCGCGCGCACCGCGCGTGCGCAATCCGCTACCGCCAATTACCTATCCCGAGGACCTGCCGGTATCCGGCCGCCGCGCCGAGATCGCCAAGGCGCTGACCGAACACCAGGTCGTCATCGTCTCGGGCGAAACCGGTTCCGGCAAGACCACCCAGCTGCCGAAGATCTGCCTGGAGCTGGGCCGCGGCGAGAACGCGCTGATCGGCCATACCCAGCCGCGCCGTATCGCCGCGTCCTCGACGGCCAAGCGCATCGCCCAGGAACTCGGTTCGCCGCTGGGCGAGCACGTGGGCTTCAAGGTGCGTTTCAACGACACCCTGCAGCCGGGCGCCTCGGTGAAGCTGATGACCGACGGTATCCTGCTGGCCGAAACCCAGACCGATCCGCTACTGCGCGCCTACGACACCATCATCATCGACGAGGCGCACGAACGCAGCCTGAACATCGACTTCCTGCTCGGCTACCTGAAGCAGCTGCTGCCGCGCCGTCCGGACCTGAAGATCATCATCACGTCGGCGACCATCGACGCCGAGCACTTCGCGCGCCACTTTGCCCAGGAAGGCAAGCCGGCGGTGCCGGTCATCGAGGTCTCGGGCCGCCTGTACAAGGTGGAAGTGCGTTATCGCCCCGTGGACCGTGACCCCGTGGTCGTGGGCGGCGGCGTCGACAACAAGCCTGCCCCTAAGGCGCAGCAGGCGCGCGACAAGCGCGACCTGATCGATGCCGTGGTCGACGGCGTGGATGAACTCTGCCGCATCGGCCAGGGCGACGTGCTGGTCTTCCTGCCGGGCGAGCGCGAGATCCGCGACTGTGCGGAAGCCTTGCGCAAGCAGCATCCGCCGCACGTCGAGATCCTGCCGCTGTTCGCACGCCTGTCGGTGGAAGAGCAGGACAAGGTGTTCCGCACCACGAATGCGCGCCGCATCGTCCTGGCCACCAACGTGGCCGAGACCTCGCTGACCGTGCCCGGCATCCGCTATGTGGTCGACGCGGGCCTGGCGCGCGTAAAACGCTACAGCTTCCGCAACAAGGTCGAGCAGCTGCAGGTGGAACCGATCGCGCAGTCGGCCGCGAACCAGCGCGCCGGCCGTTGCGGCCGCGTGGCCGATGGCGTCTGCATCCGCCTGTACGAGGAAGACGATTTCCTGCAGCGGCCGAAGTTCACCGAGCCGGAAATCCTGCGCTCGTCGCTGGCGGCCGTCATCCTGCGCATGAAGTCGCTGCACCTGACAGATGTCGAGACCTTCCCCTTCATCGAACCGCCGCAGGGCCGTGCGATCGCCGACGGCTACCAGCTGCTGCAGGAAGTCGGCGCCGTCGACGACACCAACGAGCTGACGCCGCTGGGCCGCAAGCTCGCGCGCCTGCCGCTCGACCCGCGCGTAGGCCGCATGATCCTGGCCGCCGTGGACAACGACTGCCTGAACGAGATGCTGATCATCGCCTCGGCCCTGTCGGTGCAGGACCCGCGCGACCGGCCGATGGAGTACCAGCAGCAGGCCGACGAGAAGCACAAGAAGTTCGCCGACGAGAAGTCCGAATTCAACAGCTACCTGAAGATCTGGGCCTGGTTCGAGGATGCCATCGCGCACAAGAAGTCGAACCGCCTGCTGCAGGAGAACTGCCGCGCCAACTTCCTGTCGCAGGTGCGCCTGCGCGAATGGCGCGACGTGCACTCGCAATTGCTGACCATCGTGCGCGAGCAGGGCTGGCGCCTGAACGCGGCGGCCGCCACCTACGACCAGCTGCACCTGGCGCTGCTGACTGGCCTGCTGGGGAACATCGGCTTCAAGGGCGAGGACGAGCCGGGTGCGGGTTACCTGGGCGCGCGCGGCATCAAGTTCCACGTGTGGCCGGGTTCCTCGCTGGTGAAGAAACCGGGCAAGTGGATCATGGCGGCCGAGCTGGTCGAGACCACGCGCCTGTACGCGCGCACCGTGGCGCAGATCCAGCCCGAATGGCTGGAAAAGATCGGCGGGCACCTGCTGAAAAAATCCTGGGGCGAGCCGCGCTGGGAAAAGCGTCCGGCCCAAGTGAGCGCGCTGGAACGCGCGACCCTGTACGGCATCGTGGTCTACAGCGGCCGGCGCATCAACTATGCGCTGCACAACGCGTATGAAGCGCGCGAGATTTTCATCCGCGATGCGCTGGTCGCCGGCGACTACGACACGCGCCTTCAGTTCTACGCGCATAACCTGAAGCTGATCAAGGAAATCGAGAACCTCGAACACAAGTCGCGGCGCCAGGACGTGCTGGTGGACGACCAGCTGATCGCGGCCTTCTACGACGCCGAGATTCCGAAGGACGTGGTGAACGGCGCCGGTTTCGAGAAGTGGTACAAGGACGCGGCGCGCGACAACCCGAAGCTGCTGTTCCTGAACCGCGAAGAGTTGATGCGCCACGAAGCGGCCGGCGTCACCACCGAGCTGTTCCCGAAGACGATGAACGTCACCGGCATCGAGATGGGCCTGTCCTATCACTTCGAGCCGGGCAGCCTGCGCGACGGCGTGACGCTGTCGGTGCCGCTGTTCGCGCTGAACCAGATTCCGCAGGAGCGCGCGGCCTGGCTGGTGCCGGGCATGCTCAAGGAACGCGTGCACCTGATGCTGAAATCCCTGCCGCAGAAGCTGCGCCGCCACTGCGTGCCGCTGCCGGACTACGCGGCGCGTTTCGTCGAGCGCATCCATGCGGCCGGCGTGTTCGGGCGCGGCGACCTGGTCGACGTGCTGATTGCGGACGTGCGCGCCGAGACCGGTGTGAACGTGCTGACCGGCGACTTCAAACTCGAGACCCTGCCGGCCCACCTGTTCATGAACTTCAAGGTGATCGACGAGCATGGGCGCCAGCTCGACATGGGGCGCAACCTGGCATCGCTGCAGGCCGAGCTGGGCGCCCAGGCGCGCGAGAGCTTCCAGAAGATGGCGGAAGCGGCGCCGGCAGCCGTGGGCGGCTTGCGTCCGAATGTGGCGACACCGGCAGCCTGGGGCAAGGGCAAGGGGCAGGCCTCGCCGCTGGCGCCTGCTGCTGCGCCTGTGCCGGCGCCCCAGGGTAAAGGGAAGGGAGCGCAAGCATCGGCCAGCGCTCCTGCTGCCGCTGCGGCGCCGGCCGTCAGCCAGCACACGGGGCTTACCAGCTGGAGTTTCGGCGAGCTGCCCGAGCTGTTGGAGATCAAGCAGGGCAAGCTGACGCTGATCGGCTTCCCGGCTTTGGTCGACAAGGGGAATCACTGCGACATCGAGGTGTTCGACGATCCGAACGTGGCGGCGCGCACCCACCGCATCGGCCTGCGCCGCTTGTTCGCGCTGCAACTGAAGGATCAACTGAAGTTTGCCGAGAAGAACATCCCGGGGCTGCAAGGCATGGGCATGCAGTTCATGACGGTGGGTTCGCAGGAAGAGCTGCGCGACCAGATCATCCAGAAGGCCATCGACATCGCCTGCCTGCAGGACCCGCTGCCGCACGATGCCGCGTCGTTCAACAAGCGCAAGGACGAGGGCAAGGGGCGGATTGGCTTGCTGATCAACGAGATCGCGCGCCTGGTGGGGGCTATCCTGGCGGAGTTCCATGGCATGCCGAAGCGGCTGAATGGGCTGGCGGCGCCGGTTGCGGCCGACATGCAGGCGCAGTTGCAGGGACTGGTGCACAAGCGCTTCATTGCCGATAACGAGTACAGCCAGCTGGCGCACTTCCCGCGTTACCTGAAGGCGATGAACGTGCGCCTGGAAAAGCTGCGCGGCAATCCCTCGCGCGATGCGCAGTTGATGGCGGAATGGCAGAACGCGGCCAGCCAGTACCAGCGCATCGTCAAGCAGCCGGGCAAGAGTTTGGACCCGCGCATGACGGAGTACCGCTGGATGCTCGAAGAGCTGCGCGTGTCCTTGTTTGCGCAGGAGCTGAGGACGCCGATGCCGGTGTCGGCCAAGCGCTTGCAGAAGGTGTGGGAGTCGATGATTCGTTAAAGACGTCTTCGCCCTGCGGCCTCAACCATACGGTGGGCACCCGTGCCCACGCGGTTACGTGCTCTTCCGGCGTCCGCTGCGTTGATGCGCCGCTCCGGAACGCCTGCGATATTGCTGGCGCTAGCTGAACGCTTTTGGATGCCGTGTTGGTGTGATGGAGCTGCGTCGCCGAAAGGAGCCAACGTTGCGCATCGTTCCGCGTGGGCACGGGGTGCCTACGCCGGCCGCGCCCACCTTACGGTCGACACTGGCGGCTCGCGGAACCTCCGCCACCGAACCCGGTGGCGGATATGTAGGCTCTTCTCAGCCGATATTGCTGCCCCTGATCTTGCTCAGGTCCTTGTCGTCGCCCAGGTTGCCCGGCCGCGGATCGACGCTGCCGCCACCGCCGGTGCCCAGTGCCGAATCATCGCTGATGCCCGTGCCGCTGCCCGCGCCCATGCTCGACGCCGAGCCGCTCAGGCCGCCCACGGTGCCGCTCATCACCACGCCCGGCCCCATGGTCGGGGCGCCGCCGCGGGCCGGGTCGGTGCCGTAGAAGCTGTGGATCTGGCTGGCCCAGCTCATGTCGGCCATGTCGGGCCAGGAATCCTTGTTGAAGCCGGGCGCCGTTTTCAGGCGCTCCTTTTCGACGTTCAGCACGAAGCGCTTGTTGGCGGTGTCGAGGTGCAGGGCTTGCCAGGGCACGGCGAACAGTTTTTCGCCCAGGCCGAGGAAGCCGCCAAAGGCGAGCACGGCATAGGCCACCTGGCCGCTGTTCATGTCGAGCATGATTTCCTTGATGTCGCCGAGGTCTTCTTCCGCACCGTTGACGACACCATCGCCGATCAGCGTGTCGGCGCCCATCAGCGAGGGGCCGGGCCCGGCGCCGCTGGTGTCCTTGTACATCCCATATTTGTCACGATCTGCGTAGCCCATCTCGTTCTCCCTGGTCTGGTTTGGAAAATATGGCTGCAAGCGCTTGCCTGTCGAGGATAGGGGCCGGCCTTGCGGCACCCATGATATGGCTCAATCGTGCCAGGGCGCGCGCGCTTGCCTGTCACGCCAGCGTCATCGACGCATGTCTAAGATAGCGCTATGCGCGCTGGCGCACAGAAGAAACTCGACTGTGTAGTTATTTTGCCAAGTAATGTTCCGGAGGCTAAAGAGATGACCGTCACTTCGCGCTGCAACCACCCTGGCCCACTGGGCAAACTGATTCCGACCCGCTCGATCTCGTCGCTGCTGACGCGCCTGCTGCGCAAGCGCTGAACGAGCAGGACTTCACGCAAGCCGCGCAGGGGTGTTCAAACCCCTTGGCGCGGCCGCTCCTGCTCCCGCTTTACGGATTGCCCGCTCCGCCCGCCACGCCATACACCTGCCCGGTCGTGTAGCTCGACTCGTCCGCCGCCAGCGTCACGAACGCCAGCGCCAATTCGGCCGGCTGGCCCGGACGGCCCATCGGCGATTCTTCCCCGAACTTCTTCAGGTTTTCCGGCGTCTGCCCGCCGCACACCTGCAATGGCGTCCAGATCGGCCCCGGCGCGATCGCGTTCACGCGGATGCCCTTCTTGCCCAGCTGCTTGGCCAGCGACTTGGTGAACGCCACCTGGGCCGACTTGGTCGACGCATAATCCAGCAGGTTCTCCGAAGGGCTGTAGGCCTGCACCGAAGCGGTGTTGATGATGCAGCTGCCCTGCTTCAGGTGCGGAATCGCGGCCTTGGTAATCCAGAACATCGCGTACACGTTGGTCTTGAAGGTCCAGTCGAACTGCTCGGTCGTCAGGTCGAGGATGGAATCGTGCGACTGCTGGCGCGCCGCGTTGTTGACCAGGATATCGAGCCCGCCCAGCTGGCGCACCGCTTCAGCCACGAGCTTCCGGCAAAAGGCTTCGTCGCGGATGTCGCCGGGAATCGCCACCGCCTTGCGGCCGGCATCCTGGATCAGTTTCACGACTTCGCGCGCATCCGCTTCCTCGGCCGGCAGGTAGTTGATGGCGACGTCGGCGCCTTCGCGCGCAAACGCAATCACCGCTGCGCGGCCGATGCCGGAATCGCCGCCGGTGACCAGCGCCTTGCGGCCGGCCAGGCGTCCGCTGCCGCGGTAGGTGGTTTCGCCGTGGTCGGGGCGCGGGTTCATCTTGCTGGCCAGCGCGGGCCAGGGCTGCGACTGCACGGCGAAGGGCGGCTTCGGATAGTTGGCTGCGGCGGCCTTGGCGCGGCCGGCGGGCGGCTGGCCGGGTGCGGCATCGCCGGGCTGGGCCAGCGCCGAAGACGTGCCGACTGCGGCAGCCGATGCGGCAAGGCCGGTGGCGACGGTGCTGACGAAACGGCGGCGCGCTGGTTGTGCATCGTCGGCCGGCTTCTTGTTGTTCGAATCCATGTGTGCTCCTGGGTTGGAAAGAATGGCGCTGCCTGGGGTGGAAGCGGCTCTGATCGATGGTAGCCATTCCCGGCAGAGTGCGGCATACGGTAGGCGTGAGCGCCAATGCAAACCCGGCCGATCGGGTAGACTGCCGGGTTCAGCAACGAGCGGGCGGCAAGCAGTGAAACGAATAACGGTCATCGCGGCGCTGGCAGGCGCCGTTCTCCTGGGCGGCGGCGCAGCCTGGTACTTCACGAACAGCGGCGACGCCAGCGCACCGCGCCGCGCCTTGCTGCCGCTGCCGGTGGCGGCGACCCAGCCCGCATGGACGGCGCGCGTAGCGCCGATCGCTGGCGACGGCGTCAACGGCGTGGTCGATGGCGGCACCGCCCTCAGCCGCTTCAGCGACCCCTTCGGCGTGGTGGCCGACGTGAAGGGCAACGTCTTCATCGCCGATGGCGGCGACAGCAACCGCATCCGCCGCATCGGTGTGGACGGCGTGGTCGGCACCTACGCCGGCGGGCGCGAAGGCTTTGCCGACGGCGTGCGGGAGGCGGCCGCCTTCAATACCCCGTCCGCGCTGGCGCTGGACCGCGCCGGCAATCTGTACGTGGCCGACACCGGCAACCACGCGATCCGCAAGATCGCGCGCGACGGCAGCGTCACCACGCTTGCCGGCGACGGCCAGCCCGGCTACCTCGACGGCATCGGCCGCACCGCGCGCTTCAACGGGCCGGTGGGCGTGGCGGTCGACCGGGGCGGCAACGTCTTCGTGGCCGACACCTACAACGACCGCATCCGCCGCATCGCGCCGGACGGCAGCGTCACCACCGTGGCCGGGAATGGCCAGCCGGGCGGCGCCGATGGCATGGCGGCAAGCGCAGGCTTCGATACGCCGGTTGGCATCGCGGTCGACAAGGCCGGCACGCTGTTCGTGGCCGATACCGGCAACAATGCGATTCGCCGCATCGGCGCCGACGGTATGGTGACGACGATCGCAGCGCCCATTCCCGGCGAGCCGAAACCGGTCCTGACCCGGCCCGCCGGGCTGGCGCTGACGGAGGATGGCTACCTGTACGTGTCGAGCGGCGCGGGCGGACGCATCGTCCAGCTCGCGCCGAACGGGGACTACCATGCGCTGCTCGACACCGACCGTCCGCCGGCAATCAGCTATGGCAGCGACGGCACGGTGCGCCTGTTCGGGCCGCGCGGCATTGCCGTGCGCCGCGACGGCAGCCTGGTGGTGGCCGATGCCCAGGCCTTACGCGTGTTCTCGCTGGCCGCGCCGCGCGCCGGCGAAGCGGTACCGAAGCCGCTGCCGGCGGCGCCGGTGACGCGCACCGAGCCGATGCCCTGGCCGGTGGGGCCGCAAACCGAAGTGCATGAAGTCGTCGGCGTGATGGGCGAGGTGCGCGGCAGCTACGATGGCGAAAGCCGGCACCACTTCCATGCGGGCCTCGACATCCGCGCCGACGTCGGTTCGCGCGTGCTGGCCATCGTGCCGTCGAAGATCGGCGATCCGTATCCAAACTGGGCGTTCGGGTCGCTGGTGGAGGGCATGAGCGTCGGGCCGCTGTCGTACATCCACATGCGTGTGGGGCGCGAGAGCAACGGCAAGGCGCTCGATCCGCGCTTCCACATGCTGCTCGATGCGCGCGGCAAGCCGGAGCGCGTGCGCGTTCAGCGCGGCACCCGCTTTGCCGTGGGCGATGCGCTCGGCACCATCAACCCGATGGCGCACGTGCACATGGAGCATTACCCGGCCGGCGCGCCGTCGAATCCGCTGCTGCTGCCGTTCATCGGCCTGCGCGACACGATTGCGCCGACGATCAACGGCATCGCGCTGTATGACGGCGGCGGGCGGCGCATCAAGGCGGCGCGCAAGGGCGAGCCGCTGCGCATCGAGCGCGCGCTGGGCGACGTGAACATCGTGGTCGATGCCTACGACCAGATGGATGGCAACCTGGCGCGCCGGCGCCTGGGTTTGTACAAGCTGGGCTACCAGGTGCTGCGGGCGGATGGGACGCCGGTGGCCGGTTTCGAGCAGCCCTTGATCACGCAGGTGTACGACCGCCTGCCGCGCGAGCAGGAGGCGGTAAAGCTGATGTATGCCGACAGCAGCGGCATCACGGTGTATGGCAGCAAGGCCACGCGCTTTGCTTACGCGGTGAGTAATACGCTGCAGGGCGGGCAGGCATTGCCGGGGAGCTGGAAGGTGGGCGGCCTGGCGCCGGGGGAGTATATCTTGCGGGCGTATGTGGCCGACTACGCGGGGCTAGTGGCCACGGAAGGGCGGGATTTGCCGGTAATCGTGGAGTAGCGTGGACGGGTTTCCCCATCCACGCGTTCAACGACCACATGAACATCGCGCGGCTATTTGACTGCTGGCTGAACGCGTGGGCACAGGGCGCCCACCCTACGTATGCGTGCACCTGTGGCCGATGCGATCGTAGGGTGGGCACTCCGTGCCCACGCGGTCAACGGTCAATGAATACCGCCACGATTGTTTGAATTCCAGTTGAACGCGTGGACGGCAAAGCCGCCTTTCGTGGCCCGGTCCACCCTACGAGGCTACGGTATAACGAATCAGCGCAGCAGCTTCAGCCCGGGCGGCAGCGCCTCGCCCAGCATCCGCGTCTGGCTGGCCTGGTCCAGCTCCACCACCTCGCGCACCATCGCCGTCCACGACGCGGGCGCACCAGTTGCGCCGAGACGGCGCAGCACCTCCAGCCGCACCGGCTCCGACACGTCGCGCGAGCGGTCGCCCGTCATGCGCGCGATGTGGGTGGCGGCAAAGCCCGCCGGCTCGATTTTCTTCCAGTCCAGCTTCAGCAATTTGCCCAGCCATTCCTCGGCGACTTCCGCTGGCGCCACTTCGTGCGCGCTGCCATGGAAGGACTGGCGCGCACCGACGCGGCCGAGCGCCCACAGGTAGCGCGTATGGCTTGCCGCCGTCTTTGCATCGAGCCTGGCGCCGCCCGATGGAATCGCCTCGATCTGCTCCATCATCCAGTTGCCGATCTCCGCCTTGTAGGCCGAGGGAATGCGCTCCAGCGAAGCACCCAGGCGCAGCATGTCCTCCTCGCTGCCGTCGACCAGCGTGATCGGGCGCTTGCCGCGTTCGAATGCATCGGCCTGCAGGTTGAACGCAAAGTCGTCAAGCAGACGCAGTTGCGCTTCGGTGTCGAGGCCACCGGCCACGCGGCGCCAAAGGGTCCACCACTCGGCACGCACCTGGCTGTCCTTGTGGTACTGCACGCCGGTCCCGAACATGGCCCACAATTGCTCGATGCGCCAGCCGTCGAGCGGGTGGCCGAAGCCGGGGCGCAGGCTGTAGCCGGCCAGGTTCAGCCAGGCGCGTTCGTGTTCGCTTGAGCGGCGGCGGCCCTTGGCGCGCTCCATCAAGGCGTCGAACAGGCGGCGCAGCAAGGGCGTGGCCCAGCCTTCGCGCCGGCCCAGCAGGTGTTCCAGGCTGGCGCGCAGCTGGCGTACTTCCTTGGTGTCGACCTGCTTCGAGCGGGTGCCGAAGATGCGGTCGATCTTGTCGATGGCGGCGCCGAGTTGCGGCGGCAGGGTGTCTTCTTCCGGCGTTTCCAGCACTTCGCCGCCTTCGGCTTCGCGCAACTGGAAAGCCAATTGCCAGCGCTGGCCATCGGCGGCAACGCAATGCACTTCCAGCGAACCGACTTCGCTTAGCGTCGCCGCCAGTTGCACCGGGATGTCGCTCAGGGCCGCGGCGCCGGGTGCGGCGCGCAGCACGGTGGCGATCGGCGGCAGGCGCACCACGTCGCCCGGCGGCAGGTCGACCAGCGCGCCGGGCTGCGGCGCCGCGCCGGCATCGGCAATCGTCGACACCAGGTGGAAGCGCACCGGCCGTCCCAGGCGCAGCGCGAACGTGCGTTCATGCAGCAGGACTTCAGTGGCAGCCGGCGTCCCGCGCGGCAGCAGGCAGACCGCGCGCAGGGCGCCGCCGCTGGCACGTTCGCCTTCCAGCAGCAGGTAGTAGCTGCGCGCCGCACCGCTTTCGATGGATGGCGCCTGGCCCTGGCGCGCCAGCGAATAGGCGACGCCGCCGCGCGCCACGGCCACGTCCGGGTTCTCGTTGTGCAGGACCGTGAGCGGGGCGCCGCGCCATTGCGCCAGCACCGTGGCCAGGCGCTCGGCCAGCGCCGCGCCACGGAACACACCGCCGTTCAGCAACAGGGTGTCGGGCACAGGCAAGCGCTCATCATTGTCGGGCAGTCCGAGTGCTGCGCGCGCCGCCGCCGCGTGCTGGCGCAGGAAGCCCGCCAGATGGCGCGTGACGGCCGGGTCGCTCGCATACGGCAGGCCGAATTCGACGATGCCGGCGCGGGCGCGCCGTGCGCCTTCCTGTTCCGCGTTGAGCGGGAAGAAGCCATCCAGCACCACGCGCTCGATGTCGTCGCGGCGCAGGTCGGCCTTGCGGCTGCCACCGATCAGGCGCGAGCCGGAGCCGAGCAGGGTGACGCTGACAAGCTCCTGCGCATCGGTCGCCAGCAGCTGCTCCTTGGCGGCGCGGCAGCGTTCGGTCAGCTGGGCCAGGCGCGCGGCCGACAAACGCTCGCGCGGCGCATTGTTTCCGAGAGCGTCGCCGGCCGCTTCGTTCATGCGCGCTTCGACCAGATGGGCGAGCGCCAGGTCCATGTTGTCGCCGCCGAGGATCAGGTGGTTGCCGACGCCGATGCGGGTGAGCGTCGGCTCGCCATCAACCAGTTCGACCTTGACCAGGCTGAAGTCGGTGGTGCCGCCGCCGACGTCGGCCACCAGTACCAGCCGCGTCTGCGCGAGGTCCTCGGCCAGCGTCGCGCGGTGGCGGTACAGCCAGTCGTACAGGGCAGCCTGCGGTTCTTCCAGAAGGCGCAGGTGCGGCAGGCCCGCCAGCCTGGCCGCTTCCAGGGTCAGCGCGCGTGCGCCTTCGTCGAACGAGGCCGGTACGGTCAGTACCAGTTCCTGTTGTTCGAGCGGCTGGGCGGGAAAACGGGTATTCCAGTTGGCGCGCAGGTGCGCCAGGTAGCTGGCGCTGGCGGCCACCGGCGACACCTTCGGCACGTCGGCCTCGGCGCCCCAGGGCAGGATAGCCGCCATGCGGTCGACGCCGGGATGCGAGAGCCAGCTCTTGGCGCTGGCCACCAGCCGGCCCGGCGTCGCGGCGCCGAGAGTGCGTGCCAGGCGGCCGACGGCAACCTGCTTGATACCGGCTACGTCGTCCTGCAGCCAGGGCAGCTGCAGTTCGCCGGCGGCCAGTTCGCCCTCAGCTGGATGGTAGCGGTTTGACGGCAGCAGCGGCGCGCCAGCCACTTCGCCCGGCGCCACCAGTTGGTCAATGGCGAACAGTTCTACCTCGGCCGCGCCGGGCGCCGCATAAGCCAGCACCGTATTCGTGGTGCCGAGGTCGATGCTGACCAGCCAGGGTTTCACTGCTGATTTACTGGTTAGCAGTGTTACGCACGTCGAACTCGACGTTCCAGCGCTGGCCTTCCGGCGACAGCGCCGCCAGTTCCAGCGTGCCCGCCTCGGTGGCCAGCGCATGCAGCTTCACCTGCACCACGTCGCCGGGCGTGCGCCCCTCGGCCGGCAGGGTCGCCTGGATCTCGTTCATTTCCTGCAGCTCGTCCGGACCCCAGAAGTCGAGCACGTCGCCGATCTGGTCTTGCCGGCGCGTGGTCGAGCCGAAGAAGCGGAAGTGCACCGGCTCGCCTACGACCAAGCCGAATTCCTGGCCCGGCAGTTCGAGTTCGCCCCCTTCTTCCATGCCGAAGGGCGCCACGCACAGGGCCTGGATCGGCGGTTCCATGCCGGGAATTGCCGGCATCGAGGACTCCACGCCCACGTAGTAGGAGCGCGCCGTTCCGCCGCGGATGCGCACGCCGCCGCCGCGACGCGCGTAGCTGTAATAGGCCGCGCCACGGGCAACGGCCAGGTCGAGGTCGGCGCCTTCGAGCATGCGCGCCGGTTCCGCGCCTTCCATGTACAGCCAGTCGTTGATGGTGTCCATCACGCGCTGCGACAGGATGCTGGATTTGAACACGCCGCCGTTGAACAGCACCGCGCTCGGGTGCAGGAAGCTGTGCTCGGCCGACACGCGGCCCGCGAAACCTTCGAGTTCGGCGGTGGCGCCGGCCTGGCGCGCCAGGAAGGCACTCAAATGCCTGGTGATGGCCGCGTCCTGCGCATACGGCAGGCCGAGCTGCGTCAGGCCGGCGCGGGTACGCGTGGCCGGGCGGGCGCCGGCTTCCACACGCGGGAAGAAACCGTCGGTAATGAATGCGGTGACTTCTTCGCGCGTGAGTTCGGTGCGGATCGAGCCGCCGATGAGTTTTGAGCCGCGGCTCGGCACCACGATCGGCCAGGTGGTGGCGTTCGGGTCGGCCAGCAGGTGTTCTTTCGCGCCGCGGCAGCCGTAGGTGAGGGCGCGCATCTGCCAGGCATCGAGTTGCGTGCCGTTGGCGGCCAGCTTGCGCGCGACCAGGTGGGCCAGCGCCAAGTCCATGTTGTCGCCGCCGAGCAGGATGTGGTCGCCCACGGCCACGCGGTGCGGTTCCAGCTTGCCGTCGACCTCGAGGATGGCGATCAGCGAGAAGTCGCTGGTGCCGCCGCCTACGTCCACCACCAGCACGATGTCGCCGGCTTTGACCTGCTTGCGCCAGGCGCCGTTGCTGCCCTGGATCCAGCTGTACAGGGCTGCTTGCGGTTCTTCGAGCAAGGTGGCCGAGGCGTAGCCGGCGTTGCGCGCCGCTTCGGCGGTGAGTTCGCGCGCGCCCGGGTCGAACGATGCGGGAATCGTCACCGTCACTTGCTGCTGGTCGAACGGTGCATCCGGATGGGCGTGGTCCCAGGCGCGGCGCAGGTGCTGCAGGTAGCGGGTCGAGGCTTCCAGCGGCGAGACGCGCGTGACTTCTTCCGGCGCGTCCGACGGCAGGATGGCGGCGCGGCGGTCGACGCCAGGATGGCACAGCCAGCTCTTGGCGCTCGACACCAGGCGAATCGGCGTGGTGGCGCCGCGGCTGCGCGCCATTTCGCCAGCAATGGCGTTGTCGCTCGCGACACCGCCATTGCGGGGGTCTTCATGAGTCCACGGCAGGGCCAGTTCGCCCGGCGCCAGTTCGTCCGGGTGCGGCAGGTAGAGGAAGGACGGCAGCAGCGGCAGGTCCTCGACGGTGCCGGGGGCGCTCAGCTGCGGGATCGGCAGCACGCCGTGCGCGGTCTTTTCGCCGTCGCTGGCTTCCAGGTCGACATAGGACAGGGCGCTGTGCGTCGTGCCCAGGTCGATGCCGATGGCGTAACGGGCGCTCACAGTTCCACCTCGGCCGGGGCGATGACGCTGGCGTCGTGTTCCTTGGCCAGCTGCGGCAGGCGTACATCCGTGGCGCGCCAGCCGCGGTGGCTCAGCGTGCCCTTGAACGGCGCCTTGCCGACCACGTTGCCGGTCAGGCGCACGCTGGCGGCGTCAAAACCTTCTTCCAGCGTGACGCGCGCGCCTTCGGCTTCGGTGCGGACCGGGGCGATGGTGAAATGTTCCTTCAGTACGCGGGCGCAGCCTTCGTGGACCACGCGCGCGGCGGCGCCGATGTCGGCGTCGGCATAGCTGGCCAGGTTTTCGTTGGCGAAGTCGATCAGGCGCGCTTCGCGCTGCAGCAGGGTCAGGAGCTGCAGGGCCGATTCTGGCGTGTTCACGCGCAGCGGCGTTGGGGCTGGAGCGACAGGCGCGACAGGCGTGGGGGCAGGCGTCGGCACAGGGGCCGGAGCAGGCGCGGCCACGGGGCCAACCTGGTCATCGCGCACGCGCGCGGCAAATTCGGCGTCGCCGGCAGCTTTGAAAAAGGCGCCGAAGGCAAGCGACAGCCGGCTCCAGAAGCCTGGCAGTTGGGTTGGTGTAGTCATTCCTGGTGTTCTGTAGGGTGAGGGACGTGCGCGCTGTCGGACAGCGTCGGGGGTCCGGAAGACGCGAATGATACCAGTTCGACCATGAGTGGCGCACGCGTGCACCTCAGTCTTGCCGGGGCTGCGGCCGGCACGCTTGCCAAAATGCGTTGACTTTATCTTCTGTTTGTTCTTTAATTTCTGTCATAACAGAAAACAGAGAAATATCATGGAACTCAGCCCGACCGAACAAAAGTTCATCCTGCACTGGGGCGAGATGGGCACCCGCTGGGGCGTCAACCGCACCGTGGCGCAGATCCACGCGCTGCTCTACCTGGCCGAGCGCCCGCTGGCGGCCGACGACATCGTCGTGGTGCTGGGCGTGGCGCGTTCGAACGTCAGCAACAGCCTGAAGGAGCTGCAAAGCTGGAAGCTGGTGCGCGTGACCCACGTGCTGGGCGACCGGCGCGACCATTTCGTGGCCTTGCAGGATGTGTGGGAAATCTTCCGCGTGATCCTGGAAGAGCGCAAGCGGCGCGAGATCGACCCCACCCTGAGCGTGCTGCGAGAATGCGCCATCGAAGGCACGCAAGATGAGCAGCTCGACGCCGCCACCCTGGCGCGCATGCAGACCGTGCTCGACTTCCTGGAGATGCTGAGCACCACCTTCCAGGATTACCAGCACCTGTCGCCGCAGACCCTGCAGCGCTTCGTCAAGATGGGCGGCAAGGTGGCGCGCTTCCTCGGGCCGAACGACAAGGAGCCGGCATGAACACCCTGACCCTGTATTTCGATGGCCGCTGCCCGTTCTGCGTGGCCTCCATGCTGAAGCTGAAGACGTGGAACACAGCCGGTCACCTGGCGTTCGTCGACATCACCCAGCCCGGATTCGACCCGGCCTTCCTTGGTGCGGACATGGCGGCGCTGAACCGCGAACTGCATGCGCGCACGCTTGACGGCAGGGTGCTGGTGGGCATCGACAGCATGCTGGCGGCCTACACCCTGGTCGGGCGTGGCTGGATGGTCTGGCCCTTGCGCATTCCCTTCCTGCGGCCGCTGCTGGCCAACTTGTACCGCTGGTTTGCGCGGCACCGGTATGCGATCTCGCGCCGCCTCGGCGTCCGTCTGCCGCAGGGCTGCGATGGCAGCACCTGCAGTATCGGCAGTCCTTTCCTCAAATAGGAGCACGGCATGAACAACATCGTATTGCGCGGATGGCTGATCCGCTGGCTATTGATGGTGTCGATCGCCCATGTGCTGGTGGGCGCCTTGCTGCCGTGGATGGCGACGGCGCCGGTACTCGATGCCTACCACGCCAGTATCGAAGCCGCCTTCTGGCCTGGGGGGGCGCCGGCGGAGGCCCGCGATTTGCAGACCTGGTGGATGTCGCTGTTCGGGCCGACGGTGCAATTGATGGCCTTGTGGATGATCGCCCTGATCCACCTGGCCGACCGCCTGCGCCAGCCGCAGGTCTGGCTGTGGCTGATGCTCGGCCTCGTGGCCTGGGCGCCGCAGGACATCGTCGTGTCGCTGCGCGCCGCCTGCTGGGCGCACGTCCGGGTCGACGTCGCGGCGCTGGCGGTGATGCTGCCGCCGCTGTTCTGGCTGTGGCGCCATGACCGCATGGCGGTGGCGGCATGAACACCCATGTACTCGCCTTGCAGCTGATGGCGGCGCAAGGCTGCCTCGGCGCCTTCGACACGCTGTATCACCACGAGCTGACCGAGGCGCTGCCGCAAAAGCCGGACGCGCGGCTGGAGCTCGGCATTCACGCAATCCGCGCCCTGATCTATGCGCTGCTGTTCATCGGACTCGCGTACTGGGAATGGCATGGCGGGTTTGCCGTGGCTTTGCTGGCCATCTTCGGTGTGGAGATCGTGCTCACGCTGTGGGACTTCGTGGTCGAGGACCGCACCCGCCTGCTGCCGGCCACCGAGCGCGTGACGCACACGATCCTGGCGATCAACGGCGGCGCCTTCATCACGCTGCTGGCGATGAATTTTCCGGGCTGGCATGCTGAGCCGACGGCGCTGGTGTGGAGTCCGCAGGGCTGGCTCAGCGTGTTCCTGGCATTGTGCGGCGTGGGTGTGGGCGTCTCTGGCCTGCGCGATGGGCTGGCCGCGTTGCGGCTTGCGCGGGCCGGCACGCTGGCGGCGCCGGTGTCGTTCGACGACAGGAAGCGCACCGTGCTCGTCACCGGCGCGACGGGGTTTGTCGGCCAGCACCTGGTGCGCGCACTGCTGCAGGACGGTCACGAGGTGATTGCGCTGACCCGCCAGCCGAAAGGGGCGGCCTGGATGTTCGACGGCAGGGTGCGCTGCATCGCCTCGATGCAGGAGCTGGCGTCAAGCTCCCGCGTCGATGTCGTCGTCAACCTGGCCGGCGCCCGCATCCTGGGGTGGCGCTGGACGGCGCAGCGCCGGGCGGCCTTGCGCCGCAGCCGCATCGGCCTGACCGGGCAGGTGGTCGAGTGGATCGCGCGCGCCGAACACAAACCCTTCCTGCTGCTGTCGGCTTCCGCCATCGGCTACTACGGCATCCAGCGCATCGGCGACGACACGGAACTGGACGAGCGCGCACCGCCGCAGCCGGTGTTCATGTCGGACTTGTGCCGCGAATGGGAGCAGGCGGCCGGCGCCGCCGCCGCACACGGCACGCAGGTGGAATGCATGCGCTTTGGCCTGGTGCTGGGCAGGGGCGGCGCGCTGCCGATGCTGCTGTTGCCGATCCTGCTGGGCCTGGGCGGCAGGCTGGCCAGCGGCCGGCAATGGCTGTCCTGGATCCACATCGACGATGTGGTGCGCGGCATGGCGCACCGCTGGCGGCTGGCGCTGGAGGAAAGCGGCGTACCGGGGGCGGGCGTGAGCAATTTCACCGCCCCGGAATGCGTGACGCAGCTCGGCTTCAGCCAGGCGGCCGCCCGCATCTGGCGCCGGCCCTGCCTGCTGCCGACCCCGGGCTGGCCAATGCGGCTGGCGCTTGGCGAACAGGCCGATTTGCTGCTGGAAGGACAGCGCGTGGTACCGAAGCGCCTGCAACGGGAAGGCTTTGTCTTTCGTTACCCCGGTTTGGCGGATGCCTTGCGTAGTGTGAAGTAGACCGGAAACGCAGCGAATGCAAGCGTTTCCGCACAACCGTGCGAAAAAGCATCATTTTGAAAACATTTCTCAAAAGAGAAAATACGGTGTCATTAAAATGATGTCTTTACACAACCACTAGATGCAGATCATGCGCCGCGCGCTTCTTGCGTACCTGGCCGCGGTCCATCGTCGCCGACAAGGAACCGCATGAAACGCCTGAAGCCGCATTCCTCACTTCCCCATGCCCGCAAGCTGGCATGCCTGGCTGTCATTTCCGCCTTTCCCCTGCAAGCCGCGCTCGCCCAGGAAGCGGCAGCTGGTCCGGAAACACCGGTTGCACAGACCGCGGCGGAAGGAAGCGGCCAGCCCCTCGATGTGGTGATCGTCACGGCCCAGCGCCGCGCCGAAAACATTCGCGACGTGCCGATGGCGATCACCACCATTAGCGGCGACAAGCTGACGACCTTCACCGCCGGCGGCCAGGACATCCGTTTCCTGTCCGGCCGTTCGCCCAGCCTGAACGTGGAATCCGACTACGGCCGTTCCTTCCCGCGCTTTTATATCCGCGGCCAAGGCAATACCGACTTCGACCTGAACGCCTCGCAGCCGGTGGGCCTGGTGGTCGACGACATCGTGCAGGAAAGCCCGATGCTCAAGGGCTTCCCGGTCTTCGACGTCGAACAGATCGAAGTGCTGCGCGGCCCGCAGGGCACGCTGTTCGGCCGTAATTCGCCGGCCGGCGTGATCAAGTTCGATTCGGTCAAGCCGGTGTTCAAGCAGGAGGGCTACCTGAGCCTGGGCGTCGGCAACTACGGCGCCAAGAATGCCGAGGGCGCGTTCAACCTGCCCATCAGCGATACGGTGGCGGCCCGCGTGTCGCTGCAATCGCAGAACCGCGACGACCGCGTGCACAACCCACGTCCTACCGGCACCCGCGACCTCGAGGGCTACCACGACAATGCCGGCCGCCTGCAAGTGCTGGTCCAGCCGAACAAGGAATTCAGCGCGCTGCTGAACCTCCATGCGCGCGACCTCGACAACAACGCGACCCTGTTCCGCGCGAACATCATCAAGCCCGGCACCAGCGACCTGGTCGACGGCTTCGACTACGATAGCTATCCGACCGACGGCATCAACAAGCAGACGCTGAAGACGAAAGGCGCCAACCTGCGCATGCGCTGGAACCTGCCGAACCTGACGCTGCATTCGATCACCGGCTACGAGAGCGCCGAGTTCTACAGCCGCGCCGACGTCGATGGCGGCTACGGCGCCGTGTATGCCCAGCCGATGGGTCCCGGCTACATTCCCTTCGTCGTCGAGACGGCCGACCTGCTGCCGAACCACAGGCAGCTGACCCAGGAATTGCGCGTCGAGTCGAATGGCGCCGGCCCACTGCAGTGGATCGGCGGCCTGTTCTACTTCAATGAAGACATCCGCATCGACAGCATCGGTTTCGATTCGCTGGCGCCGGGCAATCCGCAGAACCCGTTCTACGCAACCCAGGACCAGGCCACGACCTCGTGGGCCGCCTTCGGCTCGCTGAACTACACCGTGTCCGACAAGCTCAAGCTGCGCGGCGGCCTGCGCTACACCAGCGACAAGAAGGACTTCTCGGCGCGCCGCGTGGAAGCCACGACGGCCGGCCCCTTCTTCATCAACGAAGATTCGAACAACGTCAGCTGGGACCTGAGCGGCACCTATGCGCTCGACAAGAACACCAACCTGTTCGCCCGCATCGCCACCGGCTACCGCGCGCCGAGCATGCAGGGCCGCCTGAACGGCCTGGCCGACCGGCCTTCGTTTGCCGACGCCGAGAAAGTGCTGTCGTTCGAGGCCGGCATCAAGCAGGAACTGTTCGACCGCCGCGCACGCATGTCGGCCAGCGTGTTCCAGTACCGCGTGAAGGACAAGCAGCTGACCGCCGGCAGCGGCGTGATCAACATGAACCAGCTGATCAACGCCGACAAGGTCACCGGCCAGGGCGTCGAACTCGACTTCCAGGCGGTGCTGACCGACTCGTTGCGCATGACCTTCGGCACCAGCTACAACGACACCGAGATCAAGGACGCCTCCCTGTTCGTCCAGCAGTGCGGCAACTTCGCCAACACCGGCGGGCTGGCCGGCTGCACGGTGACGAACCCGGTCGGCCCCTTCGCCGGCACGGTGCGCATCGACGGCAACCCGCTGCCGCGCGCGCCGAAGTGGCAGACCAACTTCACGCTGTCGTACACCACGCCGCTGGCGAACGGCGATTTCTTTGCCTACACCGACTGGTCCTACCGTACCTCGTACAACATGTTCCTGTACGAGGCCAGGGAATACAAGGCGCGCCCGCTGGTCGAGGGCGGCCTGCGTGTCGGCTACAAGTGGCAGGACGGGAAGTATGAAGTCGCTGCGTTCGCACGCAACATCACCGACCGTGTGCAGGTGGTCGGCGCAATCGACTTCGACAACCTGACCGGCATCGTGAACGAACCGCGCACGCTGGGCGCGCAGTTCAAGGTGAATTTCTAAGGCTTGCGGAGCGTGACATTCAAGCGCCGGGGCCAGGTCTGACCCCGGCTTGGGAATGGATGCCGAGTCGCCGGGATAGTGCATGCGTACGCGGGGATGCGTCCTGCTTCGGTATAGTAAGGCCATGCCGAATGCCCGACAATATCCCGCCACGCCCGACGGCCGTTACTTCGTGGTCTCGGGCCGCCTCTGGCGCACCAGCAATCCCGGTCTCGCTCCGGACGTGCGCCAGGAACTGGTCGACCAGTTGATGCGCGCACGGCGCCAGGTGGGCATCGCCAAGAAGGCGAACGATACCGAGGCGGAGCGTGCGGCCCGCTCGGCAGTCGATGCAGCCAAGCGCGCGCTGGGCGAACGCGGGACCGTATGGTGGGCCGACGGCGCGCCGGACTTCAACCGCCGCATGGCCGCCAACACGTCGTATGCCGACTGGTACGCGGCCCTGGCCTCGAACCCGAATTAGGCTGAGGCCGCCCCGGCGCGCACCACCAGCGCCTGGCTGTAGGCGCCAAAGTCGTCCAGCCCGCGCTTGATGATGGTGACCAGCGCCGGCAGCGGCGCGGCCTGGTGGTCCCATTCGGCGCGGCAGAATTCGCCGGTGCGCTTCAGGTCTTCGGCCAGGGTCGCCTCGATCCAGCCATGCTCGGCCAGCAGGGCAATCACCTCGCGCTCGTCGTGCGGATCGCCCAGGCCGGCATTGGCGATTACATAGTCTCCCATCTCGACGGCCGCTTCCCAGGCGCGGATCACGTTCAGCGTGGCCGCGTCCTGGCGCGTGATATCGCCGACAAAGGTGGTCGGGTCCTTTTCGTACTCTTCGCGGGCGCGCCGGCAGCAGCGTTCGATGGTGCCGGTCTTGCCGATCAATACGGTGTCGTCCATGAATGCTCCTTAGATCAGGAAAAGCAATGCTGCCACAGCGGTCGGCCCGAGCGCGCCACCCAGCAAACCGAGCGCGTTGATGGACTCGTCGGCAAAACCATGCTTGAGCAGGGCCGCGCCGGCCGGGTTCGGTGCGTTGGCGATGACGGTCAGGCCGCCGCCGGCTACGGCACCCGCCACCAGCATGTATTGCGACTGCTCCGACAGGCCCGCGATGAGCGAGCCGAGATAGGTGAGGGCGGCGTTGTCGGTAATCGCCGTCAGGCCCAGCGCGCCGAAGAACAGGGCGGTCGGCCCCAGGCTGGAGACGAGCGGCTGCAGCCACCATTGCTGCATCCCGCCCAGCACCACCAGTCCGGCCAGGAAGAAGCCAACCAGCAAGCCTTCTTTCAAAATCAACGGGTCCTGGTGGCGCTGGTAAGCCTGGGTAAAGCCGAGGAACAGCATGAACAGGCCGAGGAACAGCACCGGATGGTGGGCCAGCAGCACCACCGCCGCCAGGAAGGCCAGGTGCACCAGCGAGACTTTCAGCGGCACCTTTCCTGCGCTGTCGCCGGACGCGGCGCCCGGGCGCATGTGCTTGCGCAGCAGCAGAGTGATGACGGTGGCGTTGATGAAGATGGCCACGGCCGCGCGCCAGCCGAAGTGGGTAAACATGTAGGCGCTGTCCCAGCCCCAGGTGCTAGCCACCATCAGCACCGGCGGCGCGGCGTAGGAGGTCAGGGTGCCGCCGATGGAAACGTTCACGAACAGCACGCCCAGCGCGCCATACTTCAACGGTTCCGGTATGCCGGGCCGGAATACCTGGGGCGCCAGCATCAGCGCCGCCAGCGTCATCGCGGCCGGTTCGGTGATCAGGGAACCGGCCAGCGGCACCAGGGCCAGGCCGAGCCAGGCCAGTGCCACTTCGGTGCGTACCGGCACCAGGCGCGCGACCGTGGCGAGCAGGGAACGCACGGCGTCCAGGATGGGCCGCGAAGCCGCGATCACCATCACCACGAACACGAACAGCGGCTCGGTGTAGTGGCGCGACTCGGCATAGTCGACCGCGCTGTCCGGGCCGGACACGAGGGCCATGGCGGCGATCAGGACGAACGCCCAGAAGCCGAACACGACCTCGACCTCGCCCAGCAAATGGAACAGGCCGGCATGGCGCGGGTGGCGGTGGACCAGCACCTCGAAGCCCTTGGCGGAGAAGGTATGAATCAAGGCGCAGGCGAACAGTATGGCGCCGACCAATTGCATCGTGGTCATGGCTGGCCTTTGCTCAGTGCTGTGTACTGTGAATGGAAGAGATCTGCGGTCATTGCCAGAAGAATAATAAGTAAACCGTCATTATTTCACTTTTTGATGCGGGTCGGATGGCTTGCCTGGCCAGGGTCACAAAGAGTAGGCCCGCTTGAGCGTACATAAGAACAAGGTGAAATCCTACATAGACAGACTATACACATCTTGCCAAAAGCTGAACGAGCTAGTACTGTATATCCATCCAGTACTTTTGCATTGCCCATAATCATGTCTTCCTTACAAAACAATACTTCACCGGAAGAATTGCATCCTTCACTGTGGCGGGCCTCACAGCTGGCACGCTCCAATACGCGCTGCGTCGACACCGGCTATCCCGTGCTGTCGAAGCAGTTGCCGGGCGGCGGCTGGCCGACCGGCACCCTGGTCGATTTGCTGCTGCAACAGCCCGGCATCGGCGAAATGCGCCTGCTGCGCCCGGCCCTGGTGGCGGCTGCGGCGCGCCGCATCGTGCTGTTGCAGCCGCCGCACCCGCCGCAGGCGCTGGCGCTGGCCGCCCTCGGCCTGCCGCCGTCGCAACTGGTCTGGCTGCGCGCCACCCGCACCAACGATGCGCTGTGGGCCGCCGAGCAGGTGCTGCGCAGCGGCAGTTGTGGCGCGCTGCTGTTCTGGGCCAACCACGTGCGCGGCGAAAGCCTGCGCCGCCTCCATTTGGCGGCGCAATGCGGCGAAACCCTGTTCTTCATGATGCGTCCGCTCGCCGCCGCGCAAGACTCGTCGCCGGCGCCGCTGCGCCTGTCGCTGCGGCCCGCCGCCGGCGGACTCGACGTCGGCTTCGTCAAACGCCGGGGGCCGCAGCGCGACGCGCCGCTGTTCCTGCCACTCACTCCAACTTTGCTTCAACGACATGCGCTTGTGGATCGGCCTGCACCTGCACCAGTTACCGCTCGAGGTCTTCAGCCCGAACTGGTGCAATGACGCCGGCAGCGTCGTGCTCGAGCAGGAGCGCGTGCTGGCAGCTTCCCCGATGGCGCGCGCTGCCGGGGTAGCACCCGGCATGCGCCGCGGCGGGGTGCTCATGCTGATGCCGGACGCGCGCCTGCACGTGCGCTCGCCCGAGCGCGAGGCCGAGGCCCTGAACACGGCAGCGCTGGCGCTGCTGCAGTACACGCCGCTGGTGGCGGTGGCCGAGGAATCGACCCTGTTGATCGACATCGGCGCCAGCCTGCGCCTGTTCGGCGGCATCCGCGCACTGTGCCGGCGCGTGCGCGCCAGTTTGCGTGCGCTCGGCTACTCCGGCGTGCTCAGCTGCGCCCCCACCGCACGCGGCGCCTGGATGCTGGCGCGGCGCCGTGCCGGCCGCGCCCTGCGCATCGAGTCGCTCACGCGGCGGTTGGATAACCTGCCGGCCAGCCTGCCGCCGCCGGCGCGCGCCTATGCCACCTGGTTCGAAGGCATCGGCTGCTTCAGCCTGGGCGCCATGCGCCGCCTGCCGCGTCCGGGTTTGCAGCGGCGCTGCGGTCGCGCACTGCTCGACATGCTCGACGCCGCCTACGGCATGGCGCCCGAATTGTTCGAATGGGTCGAGGCGCCCACCAGTTTCCACGCGAAGATCGAACTCTTCGACCGGCTGGAAAATGCCGAGGAATGCCTGATGGGCGCCGAACGCCTGGTGCAGCAACTGACCGGCTGGCTGTGCGCGCACCAGCTGGCCGTCGAGCGCATCACGCTGCTGCTCGAACACGAACGGGGCCGGGTGGCGCGTCCACCCACGCCGGTCGAGATCGCGCTGGCCGAGCCTACCTGGCGCGACGAGCACCTGGTGCGCCTGCTGCGCGAACGCCTGGCCAAGCTCATCCTGGAGGCGCCGGTGATTGCCCTGGTACTCGACGCCAACCAGGTGCAGCCGATGGCGCCGCCGAACGAGTCGCTGTTTCCCGAACCGGGCGGCAGCGAGGAAGACCGGCTGCGCATGTTCGAACTCCTGATCGCGCGCCTGGGGCCGGAGAATGTGCTGCAGGCCTTACCACAGGCCGATTACCGGCCCGAGGTGGCCAACAGCTGGGTGCCGGTGCAGGAAAAGGTGCGCGAAACGGCGCGCTCGGCGCAGATGCCGCCCGACGTGGAAAGCCTGGCGCGGCCGACCTGGATCCTGGCCAAGCCGATTGCGCTCTTGATGCGCAATCACCGGCCGTTCTATGGATCGCCCCTGAAGATGGCGTCGGTGGCGGAGCGGATCGAGGCGGGGTGGTGGAGCCAGACGCAGACGCGGGATTATTTTGTCGCGGAAGGGCAGGATCACACGCTGTACTGGGTGTACCGCGAGCGGATTGTGGGGTCGGGCGAGGAAGAGACGCCGCGGTGGTACCTGCATGGCCTGTTCGGCTGACCGGCAGCCCGGGCGGCGCCATGACCTGCCGCCGCGGCCGGGAGGCAGGACATGTTCAGCATGCCGCCGGAAACGTCACGCGCGCGCGCAGGCCGCGCATGCCGTCGGGCCTGTCTAGCAGCGCGATGCCGGCGCCGGCCTGGTGCGCGATCGAGGCCGTGATGGCCAGGCCGAGGCCGGAGCCGATCGCGCCGTTGCCGAGCACGCGGTAGAAGGGATCGAACACGCGCTCCCGTTCTTCCTCGGGAATACCGATGCCCGTGTCGTCGATATCGAGCACGACGCAGCCGCCGGCCTCGGTCACGCTGATGTCGATGCGGCCGCCTTCGGGCGTATACCGGATGGCGTTGTCGACCAGGTTTTTCACGAGGATGGCGATATCCACGGCATGCCCGGCGACGGCCGGATCGGCGTCGCCTACCACGCCCAGGTCGATCGCCCTGGCTTCGGCCAGCGGCACCAGGTCTTCGAGGCATTCCTGGATAATCTTCTTCAGGGGTACCTGGGCCAGCCGGCCATTGCCCGACTCCTGGGTGCGCGCCAGCGTCAGCAACTGGTCGAGCAGGATGCGGGTGCGCGCCAGGCCGGCCGACAGGGCGCCCAGCCGTTCCCGCGCCTCGCCCTGCATGTCGCTGGCCACCAGCCGTTCCGCCTGCAGCGACAGGGCGGTCATGGGTGAGCGCAGCTCGTGCGCGGCGTCGGCGATGAAGCGCCGCTGCAGCGACAGCGCGCGCACCGTGCGGCCGATCAGCTTGTTGATCTCGGCCACGAAAGGCCAGACTTCCGACGGCAGTGCGGCCCGGTCGAGTTCCTCGAGGTCGTGTTCCGGGCGCTCGCGCAATTGCGCGGCAAGCTTTTGCAGCGGCTGGAACATGGTCCGCACCAGCAGCGTCACCATCAGCACCAGCAACGGCCCCAGGAACAGAACCGGCGTCACCGCGCGCAAGGCATTCGCACGCGCCGCCGCGTCGCGCACGGCCGTCTGCTGCGCCACCGCGACGCGCACGCCGCGGGCGTTGGTGCGGATGAAGACGCGCCAGGTCTCGCTGCCGCTGGTCACGGTCTGCAGGCCGTCGGGCAGTGCGGGCGAAAAATGCGGCGGCCGTTCCGGTTTCGGCACGGGCGCGCCGGGCGCGTCGATGAAGCGCACGACCAGGCGCGCATCGAAGTCGACGTCGCCGACCCGTTCGCGCGCCATCGGCGAGGTCGGTACGGCATCGAGCCTGCTGATCAGGTAGCCGACCTGCCGCAGTTGCGTGTCCTGGTCATGGTGGGCATCGCTGGTGGCGTCGACGTACGAATACAGGCCGGCCACGGCGGCGCCGAGCAGGATCGCCGTCGAGATCCACAGCGACAGCCTGAAACGCAGCGATGCCGCTACCGGCCCTTCGCGACCATCCATCCGACGCCCCGTACATTCTTGATGATCTCGCTGCCGAGTTTCTTGCGCAGCGAGTGGATCAGGAATTCGATCGCATTGCTCTCGACTTCCTCGTCCCAGCCGTAGACGCGGTGTTCCAGCTCCGCACGCGAGAGGATGGCGCCCGGGCGCACCAGCAGCGCCTGCAACAGGGGGAATTCGCGCGCGGTCAGGCGCACCGTCGCCGTTGCGGTGCGGGCCTCGTGGGTGGCCGGGTCGAGTGCGACGATGCCGTTCCCGAGCACCGGGCTGGCCGTGCACTCCTTGCGCCGGGTCAGGGCGCGCATGCGCGCCAGCAGCTCGCTCATCGCGAACGGCTTGACCAGGTAGTCGTCGGCCCCGCCATCGAGGCCGGCCACGCGGTCCTCGGTGGCCTCGCGCGCCGTCAGCACCAGCACCGGCACGTCGTTGCGCGCCTGGCGCACCGCGCGCAGCACGGCCATGCCGTCGATGCGGGGCAGGTTCAGGTCGAGCAGGACCAGTCCGTATTCCAGGGTACGCAGCGCCGTCAGCGCAGCCTCGCCGTCGACCACCCAGTCGGCCGCATAGCTGGCGTCGCGCAGCGCATGCTGGACCACGCTGCCGATCATCGGGTCGTCCTCCACCAGCAGCACCCTCATCGGCCGGCTCCTCGGGGCGGCGGGCAACCGCATGCCGTGCGCCCTGCCGGGGCCAGGCCCGTCATCGCTACTTTCATGTCTTGCTTTCTCCTGTATTACGCCGCCGAATTACGTCGCCAAGCTTACCAGCGGCCGGCACGGGGCCGCGTTCGCTGGCGCCTGCCCGGCCGGGCTTCGTGCGAGCGCGTCATGTTAGGAGGAAACACTTAGCGAAGCCTTAGCGCACGTGAGACGCTGGGCGCCGCGCCGGCGCACCGGACGATCCTGCTCATCGCTAAGTGTTTGCTAATTCTCGGCCATTACGATGGCCGGATTCGTATGCTCCGCTGCCGAGGGCGGCGGAGGCCTTGCCTGCCTCTTTCGAAGATGAAAATACTGGTCCTCGTTTTCCTGTCCCTGGCATTCCTGCTGGGTTCCGCATCGCCCGTGCACGCCAACGGCAGCCGCGCCTCCGCCACGGCGAAGGCAAAAATCAAAGCAAAGGAGAAAACAAAAGCAAAAGCAAAGACAAAAGCAAGAACAAAGATAAAAGCGAAAACCAGGGCAAAAACCGCGAAGCGGGTGCGTCACCCGAAGGCGGCCACGGTCGACCGTGCCAACGCCCAGCTGGCGGCCCTGCGCTCGAGCGCCGTACTGGTGCTCGATCCGAAGACGCAGAGGGTCCTGTACCAGAAGAACGCACACGCGGTCATGCCGATCGCGTCGCTGACCAAGCTGATGACGGCCCTGGTCGTGCTGGACGCCAGGCAGGACATGCAGGAAATGCTGACCGTCACCCAGGCGGACGTCGACCGTCTCAAGTATTCCTCGTCCCGCCTGCGGGTGGGCACCCGCCTGTCGCGCTCGGCCATGCTGCATCTTGCCCTGATGAGTTCGGAGAACCGCGCCGCGTCTGCGCTGGGGCGCAACTACCCCGGCGGGACCGGGAAATTTGTCGAGGCGATGAATGCCAGGGCCAGGGCGCTGGGCATGCGCAGCACCCGCTACGTGGAACCGACCGGGCTGTCGAGCGCCAACGTCTCGAGCCCGGAGGACCTGGCCAGGCTGGTGGTCGCCGTCGAAAAGAACCAGGTGATCCGGCGCTACTCGACCGACCGCCACTTCTCGATCCGGCAGGCGCGCGAGCAGACCGTCTACCGCAACTCGAACCGGCTCACCGCAAGCCGCAGCTGGAAGATCCGCCTGCAAAAGACGGGGTATATCTCGGAGGCCGGCCGCTGCATGGTCCTGCATGCGGTGGTCAAGGGCAGGGCGACGGTCATGGTCTTCCTGAACTCTCAGGGGAAATTATCGCGTGCGGCCGACGCCAACCGGGTGCGCGCCTGGCTGACCACCTTCAATCCGTGGCGGCGCTGACGCGGCGCTTCACAGCCTGCCGATCTGCCGGTTGATGGCCGCCTGTGCCCGCTCGTTGCGCTCGCTGTAGCGGTCCGTCAGGTAGTCCGTGCGGCCGCGCAGCAGCAGCGTCATCTTGAACAGCTCTTCCATCACATCGACCACGCGGTCGTAATAGGCCGACGGCCGCATGCGCCCGGCGTCGTCGAATTCCTTGTAGGTCATCGGCACCGAGGACTGGTTCGGGATCGTGAACATGCGCATCCAGCGGCCCAGCAGGCGCAGGGTATTCACCACATTGAACGACTGCGAGCCGCCGCACACCTGCATCACGGCCAGCGTGCGTCCCTGGCTCGGGCGGATCGCGCCCATCTCCAGCGGAATCCAGTCGATCTGGTTCTTCATCACCGCCGTCACCGCGCCATGCCGCTCCGGGCTGCACCAGACCTGGCCTTCCGACCACAGGCACAGTTCGCGCAGCTCGGCCACTTTCGGGTGCGTTTCCGGCACGCTGCCGGCCATCGGCAGCTCGGTCGGATCGAAGATTTTCACCTCAGCCCCGAAGTGCGCCAGGATGCGCGCCGCCTCCTCGGTCAGGAAGCGGCTGAAGGAACGTTCGCGCAGCGAGCCGTACAGCAGCAGGATACGCGGCGGATGGTCCATGTTGTCTACCGGCGCCAGCTTGTCCAGTGTCGGCAAGTCCAGCAGCTCGGGGCGGATGTTGGGGAGGTCGTCGAGCGTGTTCATATGTTTCCTTTAGCTCAGGCGCAGGGCCAGCGCGCACAGGGTAACCAGGAGAATCGGCAAGGTCAGCACGATGCCGACCCTGAAGTAATAGCCCCACGAAATGCGAATGTCTTTCGATGCCAGCACGTGCAGCCACAGCAAGGTGGCCAGGCTGCCGATCGGCGTGATCTTCGGACCGAGGTCCGCGCCGATGACGTTTGCGTAAATCATGGCTTCGCGCACCACGCCCTGGGCCGAGCTCGCATCGATGGCCAGCGCGCCGACCAGTACGGTCGGCATGTTGTTCATGACCGACGACAGGATGGCGGTGATGAAGCCGGTGCCGAGTGCCGCGCCCCAGACGCCGTGTTCGGCGCAGCGATCAAGCAGGGCGGTCAGGTAGCCGGTTAGTCCGGCATTGCGCAGGCCATACACCACCAGGTACATGCCGAGCGAGAACACGACCACTTGCCAGGGCGCGCCGCGCAGCACCGCGCGGGTCGAGATGCGGTGTCCGCGCGCCGCTACTGCCAGCAGCAGCACCGCGCCAGTGGCGGCAACGGCGCTGATTGGAATGCCGGCGTCGTCCAGCCAAAAAAAGCCGACCAGCAACAGCGCCAGCACCCACCAGCCAGCAATAAAGGTGGCGCGGTCATGGATGGCGTTTTCGGGGCGCTTGAGCTGGGTGACATCGTAATGCGCAGGAATCTCCTTGCGGAAGAACCAGACCAGTGCCGCCAGCGTTGCCGCCACCGACACCAGGTTCACCGGCGCCATCACCGCCGCATGGCGCGCGAAGCCGATATCGAAGTAGTCGCTCGACACGATGTTCACCAGGTTCGACACGACCAGCGGCAGGCTGGCGGTATCGGCAATGAAGCCGGCCGCCATCACGAAGGCGAGGGTTGCCTTCGGCGGGAAACGCAGCGCGGTCAGCATGGCAACCACGATGGGCGTGAGGATCAGGGCAGCGCCGTCGTTGGCGAACAGGGCGGCAACGGCAGCGCCGAGCAGGACCAGCAGCAGGAACAGGCGCCGGCCATGGCCGCCGCCCCAGCGTGCCACGTGCAGGGCGGCCCACTCGAAGAAGCCCGCCTTGTCGAGCAGCAGGCTGATGACGATCACGGCAATAAAGGCGCCGGTGGCGTTCCAGACGATGTGCCACACCGTCGGGATGTCGCCGACCTGGATCACGCCCGCGAGCAGGGCGACAATGGCGCCGCCGGCTGCGCTCCAGCCGATGCCCAATCCGCGTGGCTGCCAGATGACGAGGGCGAGGGTCGCCGCGAAAATCAGGAAAGCGGTCAGCACGAATGTTCCGCCTTCAAGCCAGGATGCTGCCGATGCGGTCGAGTTCGGTCTTAAACCGTGCCCGGTCGGCGGCCAGTTCGCCCAGCGGCAGCGCCAGGAAGGCCTCGATGCGGGCGCGCAGGATGGCGTAGGCGCTTTCGAACGCGGCCGCGATCTCCTCTTCCGCACCCACCACATGGCTCGGATCTTCCACGCCCCAATGCGTGCGCAGGACCGGGCCGGGATAAGCGGGGCAGGTTTCGCCGGCGGCGCTGGCGCAGACGGTGACCACGATGTCCGGTGTCACTGGCAGGGCGTCCCAGGACTTGCTGTAGTAGCCCTCGGTGGCGATGCCCTTGGCGGCGAGCAGGGCCAGCGCCCGTTCGTTCAGCTTGCCGGTGGGCTGGCTGCCGGCGCTGATGGCGCGCCAGCCGGCCGGGGCGAGGTGGTTGAAGACGGCTTCGCCGATCAGCGAGCGGCAGGAGTTGCCGGTGCAGAGAAACAGGACGTTCATCGGGGCTTTCGTAAAAGACGGCTCAGGTGCCGCAGGAGGTGGCGCCTGGTGAGCAGGCTGGCGTGCCGCTCGTCGCGCAGGGATCGCCGCCGCAGCAGTTTTCAGCAAGGAAGCCGAGCAGGGTGTTCATCGTGTCGAAGCGCGCGGCATAGATGACGAAGCGGCCTTCCTGGCGCGGCGCGACGAGCCCGGCATGGGTCAGTTCCTTCAGGTGGAAGGAAAGCGAGGAGGCGGGCATCTGCAGCGCCTGGGCGATCCTGCTTGCAGCCAGTCCGGCCGGCCCGGCCTGCACCAGCAGGCGGAAGGCGGCCAGGCGCGATTCCTGCGCCAGGGCGGCCAGCGCCACGACGGCATTCGCATTATCCATACCGGTTCCCTTTATTGATTCCATATTTCCAGTATAGTCGAAATGTTGTGAAAGGCAAACCAGAGCGTGCCTTGCACGCATCGTCGATCCCGTGCAGAGTAGCGCCTCCATTGCAACAGAAAGACACCATGCTCACCGAACGCGTCGAATTTCCCGGGCCGCACGGCAAACTGGCGGCCAAGCTGGACATGCCCGAGAGCGCCCCGCGCGCCTACGGCGTCTTCGCCCACTGCTTCACCTGCAGCAAGGATGTGCTGGCCGCGAACCGCATCTGCCACGGCCTGGCCGAGCGCGGCGTGGCCATGCTGCGCTTCGACTTCGCCGGCCTGGGCGCCAGCGCCGGCGACTTTGCCGACACCAATTTTTCGTCGAACGTGGACGATCTGGTGGCCGCCAGCGATTTCCTGCGCGCCCGCTTCGAGGCGCCGCGCCTGCTGGTGGGGCACAGCATGGGCGGCACCGCGGTGCTGGCGGCGGCGCACCGGATTCCCGAAGCGAAGGCGGTGGCGACGATCGCTTCGCCCAGCGACCCGCACTACGTGGTCGACAAGCTGCTGTCCGAGCACCTGGATACGCTGGCCCAACTGGGCGAGGCGCGGGTCAAGCTGGCCGGGCGCGACTTCCAGATCCGCCAGCAGTTCGTCGAGGATGCCACCGGGCACGCTTTGGCCGAGCGCATCGCCGGCCTGCAACGCGCGCTGATGGTGTTGCACGCGCCCCAGGACGACACGGTCGACATCGCCAACGCCCAGCGTATCTTCGAGCTGGCGCAGTACCCGAAGAGCTTCGTCTCGCTCGACGGCATGGACCACCTGGTGACGGGAAGGGAAGACGCCGCCCAGGTCGCCGCATTGATCGCCGCCTGGAGCGCGCGGCATATTGCCGGCGCATGAAGCTTATCCGGGTGACAACGAATTCCGGTATAATCCGGCCAGGGTGATCATGCCGCCCAGGCATGACAGGACGTGCGTTGGTCGGGCCGCCGCGCAGACAACTTGCGTCCATTGCCCATGTCCTGCCATCCTGTCCACCGCCGCCCAGCGCCAGCTTCCTCCACGGTCCATCCAGCCTGCGCCTCTGCGCCATGGCCGATCGACTCTTCCTGAGCGCGGGCATGCCGCTTTCACCAGCACGACTTCGCAGGCACCAGCCTTCCGCCATCCATGACGACCGGCGCCCCGAGCCGCCATACCAGGACGCCACACCACCATGCGCATCGAAAAAAAGCTTTCCAATACCTTCAAAGAATTCATGCAGTCGGGCAAAGCCGGCGGCATCATCCTGATCCTCTGCACCCTGGTCTCGCTGCTGCTGGCCAATTCCGCGCTGGGGCCGGCCTACCTCGGCTTCTGGCACGGCTACGTGGCCGGCCTGAGCATCGAGCACTGGGTCAACGATGCCCTGATGGCCATCTTCTTCCTGCTGATCGGCCTCGAACTCAAGCGCGAGCTGTACAACGGCGAACTGTCCGACCTGCGCAACGCCATGCTGCCCATCCTGGGCGCGGTCGGCGGCATCGCCATTCCCGCGCTGATCCACTTCCTGCTCAATGGCGGCACACCCACCCAGGCCGGCATCGGCATCCCGATGGCCACCGACATCGCCTTTGCCCTCGGCGTGCTGAGCCTGCTCGGCAACCGGGTGCCGGCCTCGCTCAAGGTGTTCCTGGCCGCGCTCGCCGTGATGGATGACCTCGGGGCCATCATCGTCATCGCCGTGTTCTACACGACCCAACTGTCGTTTGCCTGGCTGTTCGCGGCGCTCGGCGTGTTCGCGGCCCTGTTCCTGATGAAGCGCATGCTGCGCGTGATGGCGCTGCTGCCCTACCTGCTGGGCGGCGCGCTGATGTGGTACTGCATGCTGCAGTCCGGCGTGCACGCCACCATCGCCGGCGTGCTGCTGGCCTTTGCGATTCCGTATTCGGCCATCGAGGACGATGCCGAATCGCCTTCGCACCGCCTCGAGCACGTGCTGCACAAGCCGGTCGCCTTTTTGATCCTGCCCGTGTTTGCGCTGGCGAATACCGGCATCGTGATCGGCGCCGGCTGGGCCCAGGAACTGCTGTCGGCCAACAGCCTCGGCATCCTGCTCGGCCTGGGCATCGGCAAGCCGGTCGGCATCGTGCTGGTCACTTTTGTTGCGGTGGCGGCCGGCGTGTGCCGTTTGCCGCTCGACCTGGCCTGGCGCCACATCCTCGGCGCCGGCCTGCTCGGCGGCATCGGCTTCACGATGTCGATCTTCATCACCAACCTGGCCTTTGCCGGCCAGGCCGAGGCGATCAACGCCTCGAAAATGGCGATCCTGCTGGCCTCGTTCGGCGCCGGCGTGGTGGGCTTCGCGTGGCTGAAATTCATGGGTGCGCCGCTGCCGTCCGACCCCGATCCGGATACCATGGACGTCGAGAGCGAACCGGCGCGCTGAAGGAGGCGGCGAACGCGGCATGAAGACGATTCTCCACCCGGCCAGGGCGGTGGCCCTGGCCTTCCTGCTGGCGATCCTGTTCGGCACCGTGCTGCTGGCCCTGCCCGCGGCGCGCGCCGACGGCACGGCCGCGCCCCTGTTCACGGCTTTCTTCACCTCGGTGTCGGCGGTGTGCGTGACGGGCATGGTCACGGTCGATACCGGCAGCTACTGGTCGACCTTCGGGCAGGCGACGATCATGCTGCTGTTCCAGATGGGCGGCTTCGGCATGATGACGGCTGCGACCCTGCTCGGCCTGATGGTGAACCGCTCGCCGCGCCTGCGCGCGCGCATGATGACGCAAACCGAAACCCGCACGCTGGCCCTGGGCGACGTGTCGGCCATCGCGCGGGTCGTCCTGGTGGTGGCCCTGCTGTCCGAAATGATCATTTGCATCGTGCTGACGCTGAGGATGCATTATGGCTACGGCCTGGACTGGCGCGCAGCGCTGTGGTCCGGCCTGTTCCATGCGGTATCCGCCTTCAACAACGCCGGCTTCTCGATCCACGCCGACGGCTTGGTGCGCTACGCCGGCGACGCCCTGGTGCTGCTGCCGATCATGCTGGGTTTTATCGTCGGCGGCATCGGCTTCCCGGTGCTGCACGACTTGCGCCAGCGCCTGCGCGACCCGCGCCACTGGTCGCTGCACACCAAGCTCACCCTGGCCGGCAGCGCGGTGCTGCTGGTGGGCGGCTTCCTTGCCGTGCTGTTCTTCGAGTGGGACAATGCGCGCACCCTGGGGCCGCTGGGCGTGGCCGACAAGATGCTCAACAGCCTGTTCATGTCGGCGGCGGCGCGCACTTCCGGCTTCAACACGGTCGACATCGCCGCGCTGCACCACGAAACCTGGGCACTGCACTATTTCTTGATGTTCATCGGCGGCGGCAGCGCCAGCACAGCCGGCGGGGTGAAGGTGGCGACCGTGGTGGTGCTGTTCCTGCTGGTGCTGGCCGAGGCGCGCGGGCACACCGATACCGAGGCCTATGGCCGCCGCGTCGGCGCCTCGGCCCAGCGCCAGGCCATCACGGTGCTGGTGCTGGGTAGCATGCTGGTGGTGTTCGGCACCCTGTTCCTGCTGCGCCTGACTGATTTTCCGAGCGACCAGGTCATTTTCGAAGTCATCGCCGCCTTCAGCACGGCCGGCCTGTCGACCGGGATCACGGCGCAATTGCCGGTGTCAGGCCAGGCCGTGCTGCTGGTGCTGATGTTTGTTGGCAGGGTAGGGACCATCACGCTGGCGACCTCGCTGGTGCTGGGGGAACGCCGCATGCCTTACCGTTATCCCGAGGAGCATCCAATTGTTGGGTAGGATTTTCACAGAACAGTTCGCCTTTTCGGCGAGCGACAGCGTGGTCGTCATCGGCCTGGGCCGCTTCGGAGGCGCCGTCTCCCAGTCGCTGGTGCGGCTCGGCCACGACGTGATGGGCATCGATCGCAAGGAAGACCTGGTGCAGGTCTGGGGCGACCGCCTGACCCACGCCGTGCAGGCCGATTCGACCAACGAGAACGTCATGCTGCAGCTGGGCGTGGCCGACTTCTCGCATGCGATTGTCGCCATCGGCTCCGACCTGGCGGCCAGCCTGATGACGCTGATGGTGCTGACCGAGCTCGGCATCAAGGACATCTGGGTCAAGGCCATGAGTCCGGAACACGGCCAGATCGCCCAGCGCATCGGCGCCCACCACATCATCTACCCGGAAGCCGACATGGGCGAGCGCGTGGCGCACCTGATCACGGGGCGCATGATGGACTTCATCGAGTTCGACGACGGCTTCGGGATCGCCAAGATCCACGCGCCGTTGTACACCCACAACCAGTCGTTGGCCGAATCGCAGGTGCGCTCGCGCTTCGGGGTCACAGTGGTCGGCGTCAAGCGCGCTAACGAGGATTTCCAGCATGCGCAGCCGGAGACGCGGGTCTTGCCGGCCGACTTGCTGATCGTGTCGGGGCCGACCAAAAAAATCGAGGAATTCGCGCGCGGGGAAAAGAAGAAGCGCTAGCACCTGCGGCGGGCGGACATTTGTCGGGCGGCGGCGACAGACCGGCGCCGGCGCCGCCGTGGATGCAAGAAACGTTTGTGCAAATGCGGATTCGCAGCGAAAATCGCGGCTGATGCCCTTTCCTTTAGGGAATTTTCAGGATTTTCGCAACAGATGAACGCACCCGACACCCCACCATCCCCGCCATCGCCTTCGCTGCGCGAGGCCATCGCCCACCGCTTCAGTCTGCTCGACGACAAGGCCGACGACGCCGAGATCGACCGCAGCCTGCGCGCCGGCGTCGAGCTGCGCGGCGCCACGCCCTGGATCCTGATGCTGGCGATCGTGATCGCCTCGGTCGGGCTGAACACGAACTCGAACGCGGTGATCATCGGCGCCATGCTGGTGTCGCCGCTGATGGGGCCGATCGTCGGCCTCGGCTACGGCCTGGGCATCTTCGACTTCGCGCTGGTGCGCCGTTCGCTGGTCAACCTGGGCATCGCCGCCGGCATCAGCCTGTTGACCTCGACCCTGTACTTCATGCTGACGCCGCTGGACGAAGCCCAGTCGGAACTGCTGGCGCGCACCACGCCTTCGCTGTGGGACGTGCTGATCGCGCTGGCCGGCGGCCTGGCCGGCATCATCGGCCAGACCCGGCGCGAGAAATCGAACGTGATTCCCGGCGTGGCGATCGCCACCGCCCTGATGCCGCCGCTGTGCACGGCCGGCTATGGCCTGGCCAACGGCGACTGGTCGGTGTTCGGCGGCGCCTTCTACCTGTTCTCGATCAACTGCGTGTTCATCGCCTTTGCCTCGGTGCTGGTGATCGAATTCCTGCGCCTGCCGCACCGCAAGTTCGTCGACCCGCGCCGCGGCCGCCGCGTGAAGGGCGCGCTGCTGTTCATCGTGCTGGTGACCGGTTTGCCCAGCATTTACCTGGCGGTACGCCTGGTCGACAACGAGGTGTTCAAGAGCCGCGCGCGCGACTTCGTGCGCCAGGAATTCCAGGCCGCCAAGGTGCACGTGCTGGAGTCCAGCGTGGACCCGGCCAGGCGCGAGATCGAAGTCACCCTGATCGGCGCGCGCCTGCCGGTTTCCGCCATCGCCGCCATCGAAGGACGCATGGCCGGCGCCGGCCTGCAGCGCGCGCGCCTGTCGGTGCACCAGGCGCAGGCGGAAGACACGGAAAAGATCGACGTCGGCAGCCTGAAGGCCGACATCCTGGCCGACATCGTGCGCAACAACCAGCAGGCCCTGCACGACCGCGACGCCACGATTGCCGGCCTGCGCGCGCAATTGAGCACCCAGCAGGGCTGGATCGAGCAGGCCGCTGCCGTGACGCGCGAATTCGAGGCCCAGTATCCGCAGTGCGGCAACGTGCTGGTGGGACGGGCCTTGCCGCCAGGCGCAGGCCAGACGGTGCCGGTGCCTTTCCTGAGCGCCGACTGCCGGCGCATGCCGAAGGCGGATGAGCTCAAGCGCATCGACGCGTGGCTGAAGGTGAGGACGGGGAACGAGGCGGCGCGCATGACGATTGCGCTCAAGCGCGGGAAGCTGGTGCGGCAGGAGGATGGGGTGGCGGGTGGTGCACAGTAGGGTGGGCACCCCGTGCCCACGCGGAAGCCCGCGTAAAGGCAGCCTCGTTTGAACGCGAATATCTGATGCGCCGCGGGGTCTCCCCAGGAGGCACTGCGAAATATGAACGGAGCCAGGATAACGCGGCCAACACGGCGCGAGCGTCCGCGTGGGCACAGAGTGCCCACCCTAATGTGATGGACTCCACCCTCCTGATAACGGC
>NZ_JAULSI010000028.1 GCF_030711405.1 Massilia brevitalea | reverse complement strand
ATCTTCTTCTTGCAAAACGGGTGGAGTCCATAGATACGGTCGCAGGCGCCGCGGTCGATTGTCGCTTACGCCAGCGCGGTATCGAGCACCGTCATTAATATGAAGCCGAAGATCAGCGCGATCGTTGCCGTGGTCCCGTTCCCGCTTTCGCGCATCTCGGGAATCACGTCGTTGACGATCACGAACAGCATCGCGCCACCGGCAGCGGCCAGGGCGAACGGCAGCAGGCCGGCCGAGATGCCGATCAGGGCCACGCCGAGCACCGCGGCGATCGGCTCGATGACGCCGGACAAAACCCCCAGGCCAACCGAGGTCAGGCGCCCGTAGCCGACCGTGCGCAGCGCCAGCGCCACGACCAGGCCTTCCGGCACGTCCTGGATCGAGACGCCGGTGGTCAGCGAGTTCGCCTTTTCCAGGTCGATGCCGGCATACGCCACGCCGATGGCCAGGCCTTCGGGCATGTTGTGCAGGGCGACGGCGGCGACGAACATCCAGGCGCGGCGCAGCGAGTTTCCGCGCACGTCGTCGCGTTCGAGCACGTGGGACGGTTCGATGGCGCGGCCCAGCAGCAGGATGGCGCCGGCGCCGAACATGATGCCGGCCCCGGCCAGCAGGCTCGCTTCCCAGGCGCCGGCGCCGGCCGAACGGGCGGCGGCGAGCGCGGGGATGACAAGGGAAAATGCGGTGGCGCCCAGCATCACCCCGGCGCCGAAGCCGAGGAAGCTGTCGTAGGTGCGTTTCGAGAAATTCTGTGAGAGCAGCACCGGGATGGTACCCAGCGCGGTGGCCGCGGCGGCCATACCGCCGCCCAGCAGGGCCGCGTGCATCTTCGGATTGGCATTCATGATCTGTTCGGCCAGGCTGCCGAGCAGGAGCAGGCAGCCTACCGAGCAGATCAGCAAGCCGACGGCGCGCCGGACCGTGAATGCGCGTACCAGCGCGTCGGTCCAGCGCAACTTCTGTGAATCTAAGTCCATCAAGGATCCTTTCCGCAACGCCCTACCGCCGATTCACAACACCGCGCGTGGCGCCGGGTGTCGCAAAACACAAGTTCTGGCGTCGATTCTACGCCAACGGCGGCGCAAGGCGCGTCACCGTTGGTTGCCGAACAAGCCAGATTACGCTATGGCTTGCTGATGGCGGAGGCGCCCTTCGGCGTGGACGGGTCGAGACCCAGTTCGGCGCCGGTCTGCGGATCCGTAGTCGGATCGGACAGGGTGCGTGCCTGCATCTGCTTCAGGATCTCAACGTCGGCTGCCGGCAACTTGACTTCGGCTTCGCCGGAACCGCCATCGACGCCCATCTGCTTCTCGCGGTCGCTGACGAAATCCCAGCCCTCGCCCTGGTTCCATGGGCCGCGCATTTCGCCCGGACCTTGCGACATGTTGAAGTAGACGCTGGAGAAGCGCGGATCGGCGGGCATTTTGCCCGGTGGGAAGTTCGACTCCATCGAGTACAGCGCTTTCTCGAAGGATTTCTGGTGCGCGACCTCGCGCGTCATCAGGAAGCCGAGCGCTTCCTTGACGCCGGGGTCGTCGGTACAGGCGATCAGGCGTTCATACACGATCTTCGCGCGCGCTTCGGCGGCGATGTTCGAACGCAGGTCGGCGGTCGGCTCGGTGATCGAGTCGATGTAGGCGGCCGTCCATGGCACGCCGGCCGAGTTGACCAGCGGCGTCCCGGCGCCGTACAGCACCTGGGTAATATGGCTGTCGTTGCCGGCGCCGGTGATCTGCTTGTACATCTCGGCTTCGGTATCGACGCCCTCGGCCAGGCGGCCCTTGGCGCCCTTGTTCAGCATCGCGATGATGTGGCCGATGATCTCGAGGTGGCTCAATTCCTCGGTGGCGATGTCGAACAGCATGTCCTTGCGGCCTGGATCGTCTTCCGATACGGCCTGGGTAAAGTAACGCATCGCTGCGGCGAGTTCGCCCTGGGGTCCACCAAACTGCTCCAGCATCAGGTTGGCCAGGCCAGGGTTCGGTCCCGCGACGCGGACCGTATATTGCAGGCGCTTGTTATGTGCAAACATTCCGACTCCTTTGATAGATGAAACCTAAGCGTCCACGCGACAGCGTACGACGCCATCCAATCACGGCTGCACGGTACTGCACCGTCAGTCGAACGTGAATTCATCTTGGCAGGGATGCGGTCTGCTGTAATCAGAAGCACTGCCGTATTCGTGTAGGACTATGGTGACGAACTATCAAAGTTTTACAAGAACCTTTCCGCAGCTCATCTTTCCAGATGTTAAGTGGAGAAGGCTAAAGATAACCACAGGAAATGGCAAAATCCTTTGTATGAATCGCCAGTAAAAACCCTACTGACGACGCGCCTTATGCCGACGTGGGCAGACGGCGCCGTCCTACGTCGCGCAGGTTTTCGACGAGCTAGCATGTTAGCCAATCATTAACAAGGAGAGCAGACATGTTTTCTCTGAAACAACTCAGCCCGACCATCACCGACATGATCCGTTTCGATCACTCCCACGTGATGGTCACCTTCCACCAGTACACGAAGGACAAGTCGCCGAGCGTGAAGAAGGCGCTGGCCGAAACCATCTGTACCGCGCTGGAAATCCACGCCACGCTGGAAGAAGAAGTGTTTTATCCGGTGATGCGCCAGATCGACAAGGGCGAACCCTTCGTCCACAAGGCCGAGCCGGAGCACGACGACATGCGCCGCATCATCAGCGAGCTGCGCCGTACCAGCGGCTCCGACCCGCGCCACGACAAGCTGATCCTTGAACTGATGCGCGACGTGATCCACCACGTGGCCGACGAGGAAACCACCCTGCTGCCCCAGGCCGAAACCCTGATGAGCAAGCAGCGTTTGTCGGAACTGGGCGCCCAGATGACCAAGCGCCGCATGGAACTGGTGGCGCCGAAGGCGGGCAAGCTGGCGAAGAGCCATGCGGTCGGCTTCTCGGGCAGCACCGCGGCGATGGTGGTGGGAGCGGCCAGTGCGCTGCTGGCACTGCGTACGCTGGTGAAGAAACCGTCGATGCCGGGGGCGAATCGCACCTGGTCGCATGCGAATTCGACGCCGGGGCAATAAATATCGTTCGATTGAAACGGTGGGTACTTGTACCCACCATTGCCACGTTTCCGAAATCGAAAACCGCGTTACGCCACTTCCGCCTGTTTGAAAGCCCCACGCTTGATCTGGTCACGCTCGATCGACTCGAACAGCGCCTTGAAATTCCCCTCGCCAAAGCCTTCGTCGCCCTTGCGCTGGATGAACTCGAAGAACACCGGTCCCAGCTGTGCTTCGCCGAAGATCTGCAGCAGCAGGCGCGGCTTGCCGTCGGTGACGGCGCCGTCCAGCAGCAGGCCGCGCTTCTGCAGTTCGCCCGCGTTTTCGCCGTGGCCCGGAATGCGGCCATCGAGCATCTCGTAATAGGTTTCGGGCGGTGCGCTCATCAGCGGTACGCCGGCGGCGCGCAGGCCGTCCACGGTGGTGATCAGGTCGTCGCACAGCAGGGCGATGTGCTGGATGCCTTCGCCGTTGAATTGCAGCAGGAATTCCTCGATCTGGCCGCCGCCGGCCTTGCCCTCTTCGTTCAGCGGAATGCGGATCTTGCCGTCCGGCGCGGTCATCGCCTTCGAGGTCAGGCCGGTGTACTCGCCCTTGATGTCGAAGTAGCGGATTTCGCGGAAGTTGAACAGGCGCTCGTAGAACGCCGCCCAGAACGCCATGCGGCCGCGGTACACGTTGTGGGTCAGGTGGTCGATGATCTTCAGCCCGTGGCCGGCCGGGCGGCGCTCGACGCCGTCGATGAATTCGAAGTCGATGTCATAGATCGACTTGCCGTCTTCGAAGCGGTCGATCAGGTACAGCGGCGCGCCGCCGATGCCCTTGATGGCCGGCAGGCGCAGTTCCATCGGGCCGGTCGGAATCTCGATCGGGTGGGCGCCCAGTTCCAGCGCGCGCTGGTAGGCGGCGTGCGAATCCTTCACGCGGAAAGCCATGCCGCAGGCCGACGGGCCGTGCTCGGCCGCGAAATAGGCGGCGTGGCTCTTCGGCTCGTTGTTGATGATGAAGTTGATCTCGCCCTGGCGGTACAGCGACACATCCTTCGAGCGGTGCTTCGCCACCTTGGTAAAGCCCAGCGCCTCGAAGATCGGTTCCAGCGTGCCCGGGGTCGGGGATGCGAACTCGACGAATTCGAAGCCCATCAGGCCCATCGGATTCTCAAACAGGTCAGCCATGTTGTTTTCCTTCTTGTTGCAGTTGTTATCTCCTCCAGGCGGCGCGCTTGTCTCGTGAACGCGGCGCCGCACCGAACCGTGACCCGAATCATACGCCAGTGCGGCCGCGTCCATGTACGGTTTTTGATGTCGAGTCGGCACGCCCCGGTGCTTCGGCAAAGGCATCGGCAACCAGTTTACGCAGCCAGGCATTGCCCGGATCCTGGTTGTAGCGGCGGTGCCAGAACATGTTGGTCTGCAGCGTCGGCAGGGTCAATGGCGGCGTGATCCAGGCCAGGCCGAAGGGCGGGCCGGCGCGCTCGGCCAGCTTCTGCGGCACCGTCACCACCAGGTCATGGCTGGCCGCGATATAGGGCACGGCCGTGAAATGCGGCACCCGAAAGCGGGTCGAGGCGCCGATGCCGGCCTTCTCCAGCAGGCCATTCACGCGGTCATAAGGGCTCTCCAAAGAGTCGACGAACAGGTGCTCGGCGGCGGCAAAGCGCGCCAGATCGACCTTCCCTTCCAGCAGCGGATGGCCGCGCCGCATCATCGACACATAGGGCTGGCGAAACAGCAGGCGCTGGTAGAGCGCTTCGGAAATGTCCTCAAAAGGCCCGATGGCCAGGTCGACGCGCCCGCTTTCCATCTCTTCCTTGAGCACGACGCTTCCCGCGCGCACCGTGCTGATCTGCAGGTGCGGGGCCGCCAGGCGGCAGCGCTCGATCAGCGCCGGCATGAAGTGCAGCTCGCCGACGTCGGTCATGGCCAGGGTGAAGCGGCGATTGCTGGTGAGCGGGTCGAAGCCGCTGCGCCGGTTCAGGGCCAGCGTTACCTGGGCCAGGGCGCTGCCCACCGGCTCGGCCAGGCCTTCGGCAAACGGCGTCGGCTGCATGCCCTGCCGGGTGCGCACGAACAGCTCGTCGCCGAACACGCGGCGCAGCCTTGCCAGCGCGTTGCTGACCGCCGATTGCGTGAGGCCGAGCCGTTTGGCCGCGCCCGAAATCTGGCGCTCACGGTAGACTTCCTGGAACACGGCCAGCAGGTTCAAGTCGATTTGGTGGGGCTCCATGGGTGCTCCGGTATTGATTGTGTGAATAGTCTACATTCATCTATTCATGTCGTAAAATACCAACGGCTGGCTTAGAGTGCAGGTAAACACACTTGAACAAGACCCATTCGCGCATCGCGAGGAGACACGCATGACCCAGCACATCGGCACGGAAACCGGGTACCAGTCTGGTTTCGGCAACGAATTCGCCACCGAAGCCCTTCCCGGCGCCCTGCCCCAGCACCGCAATTCGCCGCAGCAGGTTGCCTACGGCCTGTACGCCGAGCAGATTTCCGGCACCGCCTTCACGGCCCCGCGCAGCCACAACCGCCGTTCCTGGCTGTACCGCATCCGGCCCGCCGCCATGCACGGGTCTTTCCAGGAAATGGGCAACGGCCGCATCGTGGCCGGCTTCACGGGCGTGGCGCCGCCGCCGAACCAGTTGCGCTGGAGCCCACTGCCGATGCCCGAGGCGCCCACCGATTTCGTCGACGGCCTGGTGACCATGGCCGGCAACGGCTCGCCGGAAAGCATGAGTGGCTGCGCCATCTACCTGTACGCCGCCAACCGCTCGATGACGGAGCGCTTCTTCTACAGTGCCGACGGCGAGCTGCTGATCGTGCCGCAGCAGGGCCGCCTTGAACTGGCCACCGAGCTCGGCACCATCGAACTCGAACCGCAGGAGATCGCCGTGATCCCGCGCGGCATCCGTTTCCAGGTGCGCCTGCCGGATGGCGAGGCGCGCGGCTATGTGTGCGAGAACTTCGGCGCCCTGCTGCGCCTGCCCGACCTGGGGCCGATCGGCTCGAACGGCCTGGCCAATCCGCGCGATTTCCTGACGCCGGTGGCGCGCTACGAGGACCGCGAAGGCGACTTCGAGCTGGTGGCCAAGTTCTGCGGCAATTTGTGGCGTGCGACGATCGGGCATTCGCCGCTGGATGTGGTGGCCTGGCACGGCAACTACGCGCCCTACAAGTACGACCTGCGCCATTTCAACACCATCGGCTCGATCAGCTACGACCACCCGGACCCGTCGATCTTCCTGGTGCTGCAATCGCCGAGCGACACGCCGGGCGTCGATACGCTCGACTTCGTGATCTTCCCGCCGCGCTGGCTGGCCGGCGAAGACACCTTCCGTCCGCCCTGGTTCCACCGCAACGTGGCCAGCGAGTTCATGGGCCTGGTGCACGGCGCCTACGACGCCAAGGCCGAGGGGTTCGTGCCCGGCGGCGCCAGCCTGCACAACTGCATGAGCGGGCACGGGCCGGATGCGGCGACCTTCGAAAAAGCCAGCAACGCCGATACCAGCGCGCCTTCCAAGGTGGCCAACACCATGGCCTTCATGTTCGAGACGCGGAATGTGCTGTGCCCGACCGCCCAGGCCTTGGGCTCACCCCAGCTGCAGGGCAGCTACCAGGATTGCTGGGCCAGCATCCGCAAGAACTTCCGCACGACGGCCTGAGGAGTAATGGAAGCATGGCGCACCAGACCATCCTCGAATTCGCCACGACGGGCCGCGGCACGCGCCACATCACCGACGCAGTGGCGCAAGTGGTGCGGCAATCCGGCATCGCGTGCGGCCTGGTGCAGGTGTTCGTCCAGCACACCAGCTGCTCGCTGACGATCACGGAAAACGCCAGCCCGGACGTGCGGCGCGATCTGGAAACGGTCGTGCAGCGCCTGGCGCCGGATGGCGACCCGGCCTACCGCCACGACGAGGAAGGGCCGGACGACATGTCGGCGCATGCGCGCAGCGTGCTCACCGATACCGGCTTGACGGTGCCGGTGGGCGGCGGCCGCCTGCTGCTCGGCACCTGGCAAGGGATTTATTTGTGGGAGCACCGGACGGCGCCGCACCGGCGCAAGGTGGTGGTGACGGTCATCGGATAGTTGCGGCCACAACGCAAACTGTCAAACGCAACGAACGCCGTAGAGATTTCCACTGTTCCCTCACCAGCCAGGCATCCACATTGTCATGTACGTCGCTCTACGCTACTTGGTGCATGCACGCAGAGTGCCTTGCCACTTGGATTGACGTTGGCGGTAGACCGTAAGCTCGAAAGCACCTGCTCTTGGCCGAGCGCAGCAACTTGGTGCCAAATCAATATCACTGCAGAGCTTTCTGCCACGCTTGTCGGCGTTTTTCCTGCCGCATTTGCCGCCAATTTTATCCTCTTCCCACTATGCGTCCATTTCCACGAAAACACCGCCCTACCCCTCATCACCAAGCCAGCGTCACGCTGCCCGCTGCACCCGAAAAGCGCCGCAAACGAGAGTACCTCATCGCAATCGCAGCTCTCTTGTCTTTGTTGGCGACTATCCTCACGCTGACTGGGTACGGTGTCGCTCTTTCGATAGAGCAGTTTGCCCTACCGCACCAAGTACTGTTTGGGTCGAGTCTCGACCTGCTCGATCTCTCCTGTTGGGTAGTGGTGTACTTCTTCGAAAATATCAACCGCATCTCGTTCTGGGAGGAATACGTCTCCCTGTTCTCCGGCACATTGTGGGGTATTCCCGTCTTGTTTTTCATCCTGTTCGCCGTTGGCCTCCACTTCAAATTCAAGGGCGGTAACGTCACGGCATACCAGCGGTTGCCAGCATGTATCCGCAAACTCACTCTCAAGCCTGATATCGAAGAAAGTGTGCATGCGAACAAGGACGCGCTATCCTTACCACAACCAGCGCCGTACTGCTTTTTCACCCGGATACCGGCACGGCTTACAGGATTCCAACCAAGGATGCAGTCGTGGAGTCCATCGGTGCGCTCGACCCAGGCTATGGCTGCATGTGCGAGCGAGGCAGCGCTCCCCTGCCTCAACCTGCTCCTGGTTTATCCCCTGAATCAAAGGTGGAGGGAACCTCGCCGCCCTAGCGTGCGTTGACTGCCGCGCACCGCATGTGCCGATGCGTCCAGCGTTCTCGGCGGGTCGGAAAAGCGCCTGGTCCTCGGCCAGGTGTGCGACCCGTCTTGCAACCAACGCTCGCCGCCTTCGTTATACTGCCGTTTTTTCCGAATACTTATTCCATGCACGCCCTTCTCTCCCGTTGCTCCGCGCTCTGCGCATTCACCCTGCTCGGCGCCTGCGCGATCAGCGCACCCCGTTACCAGGCCGTCGACAGCAATGTCGCGCTGCTGAAAGCCATCTCCGGCGCCCGGGCCGGCGTCGGCGCAGTCACGGCCAGCCCGGCGCTTGGCCAGTCGCGCATCGACCTGCACGCGATCGACATGCGCGCGCCCGAAGGCGATTACGCGGCCTACCTGAAGGCGGCGCTGGAAGCTGACCTGTCGGCGGCCGGCCTGCTCGACCCGGCGGCGCCGGCCCAGGTGAGCGCCACCCTGCTGCGCAACGAGATCAGCGCGGTGCGCATGCAGACCCATTCCGGCGCGGTGGAAGCGCGTTTCGTGGTCACGCGCGGCGGCAAGATCGTGTACGACAAGCTCAAGCGCGCCAGCGCGAGCTGGGAGACGCATGTCGTCAGCGGCATGGACACCGTGACTGCGCGCGGGCAGTATCCGAAGCTGGTCGGCACGCTGCTGGCGGAGCTGTACGGCGATCCGGATTTCGTGCGGGCGCTGCAGCGCCGAGACCCGCCGGGGCAGGCGCCGCCATCCGTGCGGAGCCTGCCGCTGACCCCGTGAGATGATGTCTCCAGCGCCCCTGGCGCACTGGATAGCGGCCCACTTGCCGCCCGGAGACGCACTTCGCACCATGACCGACATCCTGATCATCCTGTTCCTGATCCTCCTGAATGGTGTCTTCGCGATGTCGGAACTGGCCCTGGTCTCGGCCAAGCGCACGCGCCTGGAAAAACAGGCTGCACAGGGAAGCCGCGGCGCCCGCACCGCCCTGAAACTGGCGGACAACCCCAGCCATTTCCTGTCCACGGTGCAGGTCGGCATTACCGTGATCGGCATCTTCAACGGCGCTTTCGGCGAGGCCTCGCTGGTGGCGCGGCTGCGGCCCTGGCTGGAGTCGATGCCGGCGCTGGCGCCCTACGCCTACCAGCTCGCGCTCGGCATCGTGGTGGCCTGCATCACGTTCGCCTCGATCATCCTGGGCGAACTTGTGCCCAAGCGCATCGCCATGCGCTATCCGGAAGCGATGGCCACCCTCATCGCCCCGCCGCTGCGCGTGCTGTCGACCGTGATGTCGCCTTTCGTGAAGGTGCTGGCCTTGAGCACGGAGGCGATCGCGCGCCTGATCGGCATCGGCCACCACAAGGCCGAGGCGCCGACCGAGGAAGACATCACCGGCATGATCAAGGAAAGCACCGACGCCGGCGTGTTCGAGAAAACCGAGTACGACATCGTCTCGCGCGCGCTGCGCCTCGACGACCGCCACCTGAAGGCGCTGATGACGCCGCGTATCGACGTCGCCTTTGTCGACCTGGAGGGCGAGCGCAACGAGGTGTTGAAGCGCATCGCCGACAATAACTACAGCCGCTTTCCCGTGTGCCGCGGCGACCGTATGCAAGTGGTCGGCTTCATCCACACGCGCGACCTGTTTGCGCAGGCGGTGCGCGGCGGCTCGCTCGACGCCATCGACATCGACGCTGCCGTGCAGGACATCCTGTACGTGCCGGAAACCGTCAGCGCCATGGCCCTGCTGGAGCTGTTCAAGCAGCACGGCGCCGAACTGGCCCTGATCGTCGACGAATACGGCGACATCCAGGGCATGGTCACCCTGACCGACGTAATGAGCGCGCTGGTGGGCGACGTCAGCGTGATCGGCGAGCATCACGACGCCGATGCCGTGCAGCGCGAGGACGGCAGCTGGCTGGTCGACGGCGGCGTGGCGCTCGACCGCTTCCGCGATCTGTTCGGTCCCCACCTGCGCTTCCCGGGCGAGGAAGTGGCGGCCTACCACACGCTGGCCGGCTTCCTGCTGTACCAGCTCGGCTACATTCCGCGCGCGGCCGAGTGCGTGGAGTGGGAGGAATTCAAGTTCGAGGTGCTGGACATGGACGGCAACCGGATCGACCGTATCCTGGTCGTGCACACGCCGCGTCCGCCGGCCCCGAGCGACGACGAGGACGGCGTGGCGGCGCACGAGGGCTGACCATGCCTGCCATGTCCCGGCAGGCGCAGGCCTGGTCCCGCCAGGCGCTTCAGGCTCTCTGCGTGACGTGGGCGTCGCGCAGCGAACGCCAGCCGAGGCGGGAGGCGATGGCGCGCCGGTAGCGGGTGTCGATGTGGGCCGGCGTGCGGCGGATGTAGTCCTCGGCCGCCACGCGCTGCTCGCCGCTGCGGCTCGACAGCCAGGCCACGACCTCGTCGGTGCTCGGCACGCGGCCGCTGACGCCGTCGAACTTCGGCGGCAATGCGGTCCAGACGGCGGCGTCGATCCCCGTTTCCCGCAGCCAGGCCTGGATGCGCGCATCGACGCGGGCGCCATCGAGCGGCGGGATGCTGCCGATGTAGTCGGGCCGGTCGGCAGCGATCTTTTCGCGCGTGCCGAGCATGGTGCGCGCCGTGTCGAGGTCCTGGGTGGCGAGATAGGCCCAGTAGGTTGGCATCGGGCATGCGCCTTCGCACAGCACCAGGGCCAGCTCCGGGCTGTCGTCGCTCTGGCGCGTGTATTCCAGCGGCAGCCGGGGGCCGCCCGGGTGCCAGTTGGAGGCAAGTTTCAGGGGATGCGGCTTCCACAGCAGCGAGCCCCAGGCAATGCAGACGATATTCATGACGGTGTATGTACTCACGGTAGGAGAAACAAAACTACAGTCTAGTTCGCTAAATGAATCCGGGGTGCGCGGCTGGGTTGCACAGGTTCGGGCGCCTGGCGGCAAGCATCCTGCGCCGGAGTTGGCGGCCTTTTGCGAGGTAGCGAACGGAGCGCGCGCTGCAAAGCGCGCACACTTGCGGGCAAACCTGGACTGGAGCCGATCATGACCCGCCGTTTCACGCTTGCCACCACCGTTCCCGCCTCCCCTGCCGAGGCCTGGTCCTGGTCCACCTCGATCAAGGGCATCAAGCAGGAAATGTGGCCGGTGCTGAAGATGACGTTCCCGAAAGGGCTGACACACATCGGCAAGGACACGACCCTCGACAAGCCGCTGGGCCGTTGCCAGTTCCTGCTGCTCGGCCTGTTCCCGATCGACATGTCGAAGCTGACCTTCGTGGAAATCGAGCCGGGGCGGCGCTTCGTCGAGCAGTCGCCGCTGCTGTCGATGCGGCTGTGGCGCCACGAGCGCATCGTCACGCCATCGGGCGACGGCGCCATCGTCACCGACAACGTCGAATTCACGCCGCGCTTCGCGCCGCCTATCGTCGGCTGGTTCGTCAAGCGCTTTTTCGAGCATCGCCACGCGGTGCTGTCGCGCTCACTGCGCTGAAGCCTAACTTCCGCCCTTCGTTTGCGCGGGTTGGGCCAGAGAATGCACGATGCGGTCGAGCAAGGAAAACAGGATCTCGATCCCGTAGCCGAAGACGAAGGGAATGAATACGGATGGCACTTCGCTGAAGTTCGAACTGCCGTCGGCCGCTTGCATTCCCCCGAATACGCCCGCGATCGCGCCCAGGCAAATGCGGATGATGCTGCTGCTGAACGACAGCGGGACGTAGGTATGTTCGCGCAGTTGCGAGCTGATCGACCGGATGATGTAGGCCAGGGCGCCGAGTATTCCCATCAGCATGGCGATGAAATAGGTGCCGAGGTTTTGTACCATCATCTTCACTTCCACGACCCGGCTTCGGAAGTGCTCGGCCTCGGCTTTCGCCAGGTCCTTCTGCATTTCCTGCAGCCGGTCTTCCTTGCGCCGCAAGTTCATGTTCTGCACCCACGACGAGTCGTCGTTGTACACGGGGGCCTGGCCAGGGGCAGGTGCCATGCTCGGTTCGGGTACCTTGAGTTCCGTGCTGTCGATGTCGTTTCGCAGTGCCCAGATTCTGCTGCGAAGGTTCTGCAGGTCCGGCGCAGCCGCAGAAGCCATATCGACCGGGCAAATGTATTCCAGCACGTAGCGGTTGCAGAACAACCTGGCCCTGTCGTACCAGCGCCGCATGAGATCTTCGAGCGGCCGGCTCCTTTCGGACAGTTTTTCCAGCCCGGCATTCAGGCTGCGCATCGCAACACTCTGGTTGACCAGTTCTCGCTCTGCCGCCAGTATCTGCTCGCCCAGGAATTTTGATCGCGCAATGTCGTCGGCATTCTGCCCAGCCACCTTGTCGGCGGAGGCGACCGTTCCGGGGCACAAGCGTCCGTTACCACACTGTGCGACGAGACTACGGGACTGGCTGCGCAGGCGCTCCAGCGTGTCTTCCTGCAGCAGCAATTGGGCCCCGATCTTGACGCGTTCCTGTTCGATTTGTTCGGCCTGGCTCAGCAGCTCCCTGCCCGCAACCCAGAAGCCCTGCAGCATGAGACAGACGATAAAGACGGCGAACGCGATCAGCACGTTGTAACCGGTGGGCGTAAACAGCGAGCCTGGGAAGCGCCGGCAGTCGAGGCGAGCGGTGGATCTGATCGAGTGCGCGCTCAGGGGGGCGATATCGGCTGCGATCGCGTCGTAGGCAATCCAGAAGTCCGACACCATCACGGAAGGCACGATTTGACCGGACCGCCTGTACGATCGGATATCGTCGACCCGCGCCAGCAGGTGACTGATCTTCAGCGGCTCAATCTTGCGATAGCTCTGCGCCGCGAAGGCGACCAGGATCTCCGCATCATCGAGCGCCGCCCCGACCGGGTCGCTGAAATGAATGGACGTTCGTCCGCGCGCCCGCGAGAGTTTCCGTAACATCACACGAAGCTGCCGCAACAGACGATGCATATTGCCTCCAGGGAGACGCCACCACCAGACATCGAAAAACATTGCCTGAATTGCATTAGCCACCTGGCAATCATATTCCCGTTTTCTGTCGGATGCACGAGAATCTTGCTGCGCTGTTCCAATGTGCCCGGTCCTCGGTCATCAGGGATGTTTTGGCGCATCGGCTATGCCGCCAGGATAAGCGCGCACGCCATGCCCATCATGGTTTGACGCTTGCGGGAAATCGGCCTATATTTTTCCCCGTTGGGTGGAAAGGTTTCCATATCAATCCTTCCAATGTCAGTCAAGACCAACTTCGAGTTGGCGCCCGTGGACAGCCGTCCTGGCCTGCCCGCTTTTCTTGGAGTACAACGAGGAGATAGCGTGAACAACGATCATCAACAACAGCGCTCGAAATGGAAACCTTTCCAGTTGGCGTGCAATTCTGTGGTGGCCGGGCTGCTGCTGGCCTGCAGCGCCCATGCCGCAGCCAGCGTCACCAATCCGGCCATCGGCCAGCTGCTGTGGTCCGAGGAATTCAACGGCAACAGCGTCAACACGGCCAACTGGACCGCGCAGGACGGCAACGGCTGCCAGATCAATCTCTGCGGCTACGGCAACGCCGAGCTGCAGTACTACAGCCCGAACAACGCCAGCATCGGCACCGTGCCCTTCGAATCCGGCACGCGGGCCCTGGCCATCCGCGCCCAGCGCCAGACCGTGGGCAGCAACAGTTTCACCTCGGCCCGGCTCGACACCAGGGACAAGGTGCAGGTCCAATACGGCATGATCGAAATCCGCATGAGCACGCCGGCCCTCGGTACCGGCCTGTGGCCGGCGGCCTGGATGCTGGGCGTCAGTCCCCAGACCTGGCCGCGCAACGGCGAGATCGACATCATGGAAATGGGCCACAAGGCATCGAGCCGGGCCGCCTCCGGGGCGCCCTCGCCGGACCGCTTCACCGCCTCGAACGTGATCACCTGGCAGCAGGCCGCCTGCGTACCGGGCAACGAAAGCTGCGCCGCCTCGACCGCCTGGCAGACCAAGAGCTGGGTCGTGCCGCCGACCTCGCTGGCGAACCGCTTCGTTCTTTACCGCATGTACTGGACCGAGAGCGAGATGCGTTTCACGCTGGTCGACAACGGCGTCGAGCGCAACATGTACGACGCGCCGCTGCCGGTGAACTCGACCGCGCTGCAGGCGCCCTTCTACCTGCTGCTCGACATGGCCGTCGGCGGCAACTTCACCGACGCCGCCTCGCCGGCCCAGGTAACGTCCACGCTGCCGGCCACCATGTACGTCGACTACATCCGCGTCTACCAGCTCGACGGCAAGGGCGCGGTGAAGCTCGGCAACCAGACGCTGCCGGAAGTCGGCAAGTTCGGCGTGTTCACCGATAACACGGTCGTGAACAGCAAGCTCGTGGCCGGCACCAGTTCCGACATCTTCCTGTGGAACGCAGCCTCCAGCGGCGCCGGCAACACCGCGCCCTACGAGGGCAGCAACGTGATCGCCTGGAACTACACGGCGCCCGGCCAGTGGTTCGGCGGCGGCGTGCAGGCGCGCCAGGCCCGCGACCTGTCGAATTTCCGTAACGGGACCGTGAAATTCCGCATCAAGATTCCGGCAAACGTCTCCTTCAACATCGGCGTCGGCGACACCTATACCAACCAGAACTGGGTCAACTTCCCGGCCAATACCACAGCGTATGGGCTGGTGCGCAACGGCGACTGGGCCCAGGGCAGCATCCCGGTCTCGACCCTGATCGGGCCGAGCGTGGCGCTGCAATCGATGCTGGACGTGTTCATGATCTCGAGCGACGCCAACCGCCTGCCGGCGTCGAGCTTCCAGTTCGCAATCGACGACGTCGTCTGGGATTCGGGCAGTGGAAGCGGCGGCGGCGGCGCCACCAATCCGCCGCCGAGCAGCGGGCCGACCTCGGTCTCGCAACTGTCGGCCACCACGCTGCAGTTCACCACCACCACCGGCAGCTGGGCCGACGTCCACTACACGGTGAATAACGGGCCGCAGCAGAACCTGCGCATGCGGCTCGACGGCAGCACGAATACCTATGTGGCGGGCGGCCTGAAGATCGGCGACGTGGTGCGCTACAGCTTTACCTACTGGGACACGGCGCGCAACTTCGCCGTGGATACGGCGCAGCAGAGCTACACGATGAAGTGAGGCGGTGAAGTAAAGCAGTGACCGGGCGATTCCGGCGCGGTGCTCACGCCGGGCCGGGATTGCTCTTTTGCAGCCTGTTCTACCGAGAGGGTGGGGGACGCCCGATCCCACCCCTCTACCAAAACTTCTCATTTACCGTTCTCATTTCATCTCATTCCTTCTCTTTTTCTTTTTCCCATTCGACAAGGAGGGAAAGAGAAGAAAAGAGAGAAAATGAGATGGCCGAAAGAGACGCCTTGGAAGAGGGCCATGCAGCGGCTTCACCTCCCTCCCCTGTGCCCTTTGCCCACCAAGCAAAAACGGTGCAGAAATAAACGCCCGCTTGGCGGAAGCCGTGGCGCTGTGGAAGGATCCGTCATCCGCGCAGCACGAGCACGGCCAGCACCAGCATCGTCAGTCCGGTAAATGCCTCGACTCCGCGCCACACGGCGGGCCGGCCCAATACGCCGGCGCAGCGCCGCGCCAGCAAGCCAAGCCCGGTGAACCACAGCAATGAGGCCGCCATCGCGCCGGCCGTGAACGAATGGCGGTGCTCCAGCGCCAGGCTGCTGCCCACCGCGCCCAGCAGCACGACGGTGTCCAGGTACACGTGGGGATTCAGGAGAGACATTGCCAGCACGGCGGCCAGCGCCTTGCGCGCGCCGCCCTTGCCCGGCTCACCGGCCAGACCCGGCGCCGCGGCGCCTCGCCAGCTGCTGAGCAGGCAGCGCAGCCCATACCACAGCAGGAACGCCGCGCCGCCATAGCGGCAGGCGGCCAGCAGTCCGGGCGAGGCTTCGACCAGGGCGCCGAAGCCGGACATGCCGAGCGCGATCAGGCTGACGTCGACCAGCACGCAGGCCGCCACCGTCAGCGCCACGTGCCGGCCAAGGATGCCGGTACGGATCACGTGCGCGTTCTGGGCGCCGATCGGCATGATCAGGCTCGCCCCCAAGCCCAGCCCCTGCATGAATACCTGTTGCGAAAACATCCGAGCGCTCCTTGTAAAAGTCCCCAGCATGGAGGCGCGGCGCCGTCTCATCAACTATATTAATGCTTTCTAACCCAGGATTAGCGGAGCTAATGTCATGAAGATCGATGCCCGCCGCAGCGCAGCCTTTGTCGCCGCCGTCGACACGGGCAGCCTGGACGCAGCCGCCGCGCTATTGCGGATCACGCCCTCGGCGGTATCGCAACGCATCACCGCGCTCGAACAGGACATGGGCACGCCGCTGCTGGTGCGCACCCGCCCCTGCCGCCCGACCGCGCCCGGCGCCCGCTTGCTCCAGTTCCTGCGGCGCCAGGCCTTGATGGAAGCGGAATTCCTGGCCGAACTGGAGAACGATGCCGGCCCGGTGCGGATCGCGCTGGCGGTCAACAACGACACCCTGGCCACATGGCTGCTGCCGGTGCTGGCGCCGGTCCTGATCGACGAGCATTTGCTCGTCGAGTTCGTGCTCGACAACCAGGGCCATACCTTTGCCCTGCTCGAACAAGGCCAGGCGCTGGCCTGCGTGTCCGGCGAAGCCGAGCCGATGCGCGGCTGCACCGTCACCCCGCTCGGGCGGATGCGCTACCGGATGGTGGCGGCACCCGCGTTTGCCCGCCGCTGGTTCCCGGCCGGCATCGACCGCGACGCAGCCCGGCGCGCCCCGGTGATGGTGTTCGACCGCAAGGACACCCTGCAAACCGCTTTCCTCCTGCAGCATTTCGGCTTGCCGGAAGGCGCCTATCCCTTCCACTACGTGCCGGCCAGCGACCCTTACGTGCAGGCCATCCGGCTCGGCCTCGGCTATGGCATGCTGCCGCAGGAACAGTGCGCGGCGCTGGTGGACAGCGGAGAACTGGTCGACCTGGCGCCGCACCTGCACGCCGACGTGCCGCTGTACTGGCACGCCTGGCGCATCCAGCCGCCGCGCATCGAGCGCATGGGAGCGGCGCTGGTGAAGGCTGCGCAAGCAGTGCTGTTGCCGCTGGCTTGAATGGAAAGGGCTCACCGACATGGAATGCGCACCAAATCCTTGCTCATTGCTGTTGATATCAAGATAATGAGCAGCCAAGTACACCACCACCCAGGATCACATGTACAAAGCTGCCTCACTGTTCACCTTCGCCCTGCTCGCCTCCAGCCCGGTCCTGGCGGCCGACATCTGCAAGGGCGACGTCCCGGAAGAAGTCGTGCTGGCCGAGCGCTACCAGTACAAGGTGGCCGGCACCGGCCGCCTGCACCTGCATACCGGGCCCGACGACAAGTGCATCAACAAGAAGGTCTTCGTGATTCCCGGCGACGATCTGGTTGCGTTCACCGAAGCCGGCGACAAGGGCGAATGGACCAGCGTGATGTACATGGCAAAGAACGGCGACGACTACAGCGGCTGGGTGCGCACCGACCGCCTGCGCTTCATGGGCGCGATGGGCGGCAACATGTCGCCCGAGACCATCAAGTTCTACCAAAACGCCGCAAAAGCCGCCGCCGGAGGCAAGCTCGGCTCGCCGACGGCCGAGGCGCACTGAGCACGCGCAGGCAGCGGGGAATCGCATGGATGCCGTGACCATCGGCCCCTGGCCATGCCGGTCCGGGTCGTTGCCGCGCTGCTGGGTGTGCTGGTCTTGGCTACGACCGGCACGGCAAGCTGGTGGCGCGCCACACGGGCGAGCTGTCGCCGGCCCAGCTGCGCGAAATCCGGATCGACGCCGGCGCCACCACCCTGCTGCTGCCGTACAATGCCGGCTTCGCCAGGAGACCGCCATGCACGTCAACCCGATCCAGCTGTTCGACGCCGAGTCGTCGACCTTCACCTACATCCTCGCCGCCCAGGACGGCAATGACGCCGTCATCATCGACCCGGTCGACCGCCACTGCGAGCGCGACCTGGCGCACCTGGCGCGCCTCGGCCTGAAGCTCGCTTACGTGCTGGAAACCCACGCCCATGCCGACCACGTCACCTCGGCCGGCCGCCTGCGCGAACTGACGGGCGCACAAGCTGCCGTCCCCAGCGGCTGCGGCATCGCCCCGGCCGAGCTGCAACTGGAAGACGGCGACACCGTGCGCTTCGGCGCCGGGGAGGCCATTCGCGTGCTGCACACGCCGGGCCACACGGCCGGCAGCGTCAGCTTCCTCTGGCGCGGCAACGTGTTTACTGGCGACACCCTGCTGATCGACGGCTGCGGACGCACCGACTTCCAGGGCGGCAGCGCCGCCGCCCTCTACGACAGCATCACGACTACACTGTTCGCGCTGCCGGATGCCACCCGGGTCTGGCCCGCGCACGACTACAAGGGGCAAAGCGTCTCCACCATCGGCTGGGAAAGGCAGCACAACGCGCGCCTGGCCGGGCGCTCGCGCGCGGACTTCGTCGTCCTGATGGACAACCTCGACCTGCCGCGTCCGAAGCTGATCGACATCGCCGTTCCCGCCAACCGCCAGCTCGGCCTGGCGCATGCCGCCTAGTTCCGGACCGATATCGGCAGGATTGCACTCCAGCATCGCCAACATGCATTAGAATCATCGACTTTTGCATACTGGCGCAGGCGGCAATGTCGGAACCGACGCAACAACTCAAACGCGGCCTCAAGGGCCGCCACATCCAGCTGATCGCCCTCGGCGGCGCGATCGGCACCGGCCTCTTCCTCGGCATCGCCCAGACCATCCAGATGGCCGGCCCTTCGGTCCTGCTCGGCTACGCGGTGGCCGGCCTGTTCGCCTTCCTGATCATGCGCCAGCTCGGCGAGATGGTGGTGGCCGAACCGGTGGCCGGCTCGGTCAGCTACTTCGCCGACAAATACGGCGGCCACATGGCCGGCTTCGTCACCGGCTGGAACTACTGGATGATGTACATCCTGGTCAGCATGGCCGAGCTGTCGGCGGTCGGCGTCTACGTCCAGTACTGGTGGCCCGAGATTCCGACCTGGGTCTCGGCGCTGGCCTGCTTCGCCGTCATCAATTCCTTCAGCCTGCTCAACGTGCGCGCTTTCGGCGAGCTCGAATTCTGGTTCGCCGTCATCAAGGTGGTGGCCGTGATCGGCATGATCCTGTTCGGCGGCTGGCTGCTCGTCAGCGACAGCGCAGGTCCGGAAGCCGGCGTGGCCAACCTGTGGCGCCACGGCGGTTTCTTCCCGCACGGCGTCTCCGGCCTGGTGATGGCGATGGCCGTCATCATGTTCTCCTTCGGCGGCCTGGAACTGATCGGCATCACCGCAGCCGAAGCCGACAACCCGGAAAAGACCATCCCGCGCGCCACCAACCAAGCCCTGTACCGGGTACTCATCTTCTATGTCGGCGCCCTGTTCATCCTGCTGTCGCTGTTCCCGTGGCAGAAAGTCGTCAGCGGCGGCAGCCCCTTCGTGCTGATCTTCGCGGCCCTGAACAGCAATGCGGTGGCCACCATCCTGAACGTGGTGGTGCTCACCGCCGCGCTGTCGGTGTACAACAGCGGCGTATACGCCAACACGCGCATGCTGTACGGCCTGGCGGTGCAGGGCAACGCCCCCGGCGTGCTGAAAAAGCTCACGGCCAGCGGCGTGCCGCTGGCGGCGCTGGGCGTGTCGGCCGCCGCCACCCTGGTCTGCGTGCTGGTGAACTACCTCATGCCGGGCGAAGCCTTCGGCCTCATGATGGGCCTGTCGGTCTCGGGCCTGATCATCAACTGGGCCACGATCTCGCTGGTGCACCTGCGCTTTCGCCGCAGCCGCAGCGAACTGGGCCAGGGCGCTACCGTGTTCCCGAGTCCGGTTCACCCGCTCTCGAACTGGCTGTGCCTGGTGTTTTTGGCCGGGATCCTGGCGGTGATGTTCATGACGCCCGGCCTGCGTACCTCGGTCTACATGATCCCGGCCTGGCTGCTGCTGCTGTGCGCCGGCTATGCGCTGCGCCGCCGCAGGCAGGCGGGCTGAAGCCTCGCGCCGCTGAATTTGAAATCCGGTTACCATCCTCGGCTGACCACTGCTTGGCCGAAGCATGAGAACCTACCACGATCCTTCCGGCCCGGGCGGCATGCCGATGCCGCCGCCGGGCTACCCGCAGGCGACGTCTTCGGTCTCCACCGATAGCGCGCACCCGCCCGACGTCGACAGCCTGCTCGATATCGTCCCCGCCGGCGTCGTCGTGCACGGCGCCGACTCGCGCGTCTTCTACGCCAATCGCTACGCGCTGGCCCTGCTCGGCCCCGCCCTCGACATCATGCGCACCGAGCCGGTATCGTCGAACGCCTGGCCGCTGCTGCGCGCCGACGGCAGCCCGCTGCCGCCCGCCGAGAACCCGGTGCAGCGGGTGCTGGCCAGCGGCGGCGCCGTGGTCGACTTCGTGATCGGCCTGCGCGGCCCCGTCACGCGCTGGCTGCTGTGCAGCGCGCACCCCACCTTCGCCCCGGGCGGGGGCATCGAGGAAGTGGTGGTCTGCTTCACCGACTGCACCGAACTGAAACGCATGGAGCAGTCGCTGCGCGACTCGAAGGAGCGCCTGCGCCTGATGCTGCAGGGCTCCACCGATGCGCCCTGGGACTGGAACCTGGCCGAGCCGCGTCCCTACCTGTCGGCGCGCTGGTGGGACATGCTCGGCTACAGCCGCAGCGACCCCGCGGCCGACGACAACGGCTGGTATGCGCTGGTGCACCCCGAGGACCTGCCGCGCCTGCAGGAATACATGCAGCAGGTGGTGACGTCCGGCGAATCGGTGTACCGCATCGAATTCCGGATGCGCCACCGCGCCGGGCACGATGTGCCGGTGCTGTCGCGCGGTTTCGTGCAGCGCGACAGCACCGGCAAGGCGCTGCGCCTGTCCGGCACGAATACCGACCTCACCGATGCCAAGCACGCCGAGCAGCGCATCTATGAACTCGCCTATTTCGACGTCCTCACCGGCCTGCCGAACCGGCGCCTGCTGCACGAGCAGATGGCCAAGATCCTGCCCCGCAGCGCGCGCTCGCGCCAGGTCGGCGCGCTGCTGTTCATCGACCTCGACAACTTCAAGCTGCTCAACGACACCCTCGGGCACGACGTCGGTGACCATTTGCTGCGCCTGGTCGCGGGCCGCCTGCGCGATACGGTGCGCGCCAGCGACCACCTGGCGCGCCTGGGCGGCGACGAATTCGTGGTCGTGCTGGAAAACCTCGGCGAGACCCAGGACGCGGCCGTGCACGAGACGCAGGCGATCGGCGCCAAGCTGCTGGCGGCGCTGGGCCAGCCCTACAGTCTGGGCGTACGCCTGCACAGCAGCACGCCGAGCATCGGCGTGGCCCTGTTCGGCGCCCAGCCCACCAGCGCCGACCTGCTGCTGCGCCAGGCCGATCTGGCGATGTACCGCGCCAAGGGCGACGGCCGCAACACGCTGCGCTTCTTCGACCCCGGCATGCAGGCCGCGGCCGACCAGCAGATCGACCTCCAGAACGACCTGCGCGACGGCATCCGCCAGCAGCACTTCGAACTGTATTGCCAGCCCCAGTTCGGCGCCGACGGCCGCCTGGTCGGCGGCGAAGTGCTGGTGCGCTGGCGCCACGACGTGCGCGGCCTGGTCGTGCCGGGCGACTTCATTTCGCTGGCCGAGGCGTCGGGCCTGATCGTGCCGCTCGGCGCGATGGTGCTGGCCGAGGCCTGCCGCGTGCTGGCGCGCTGGGCGCTCGACCCGCGCCTCGAAACGCTGGCCATGGCGGTGAACGTCAGCGCCTACCAGCTGCGCGAACCGGATTTCGTCGAGGGCGTGCTGGACACCCTGGCGCGCAGCGGCGCCAACCCGCGCCGCCTGTGCCTGGAGCTGACCGAGAGCGTATTCGCCGAGAACGTCGACGCCGTCAGCGACAAGATGCGCGCCCTGCGCGCCCACGGCATCCGCTTCTCGCTCGACGATTTCGGCACCGGCTACTCCTCGCTGAGCTACCTGAAGCGCTTCCCGCTGGCCGAACTGAAGATCGACCGCAGTTTCGTGAAGGACCTGCCCGACGACGCCCACGCCGGCGCCATCGTCGACGCCATCCTGGCGCTGGCGCGCACGCTCGACCTGGAAGTGGTGGCCGAAGGCGTGGAAACCGGCGCCCAGCACGACTTCCTGGTGGCGCGCGGCTGCCGCGTGTTCCAGGGCTACCTGCTGGGCAAACCGTTGCCGATCGCCGGCTTCGAGGCAGGGTTCGCCCCAGCCTGACGCGTCCATTGCAATTCTCGCGTCCGGCCGCGAGAAGCGTTAGAATCGTGTATTGACAGCGCTGCAGGCGGCCACGATGGGTTTCGCTTCACCGAATGGACACAGCTTCCCGCCCGCCGGATGGGGCCGGGACGATTTGGAGGCATTGCTCGACCATATCCCTGCGGGGATCGTGATCCACGGGACCGACTCGCGCGCGCTGTACGCCAACCGCTGCGCGCGCCACCTGCTCGGCGACGCCATAGGCCTGATGCGCCGCTACCCGGCCGACTCCGGCGCCGTGCCGCTGCTGCGCCCGGACGGCAGCCCGCTCCAGCCTGCGCTGGCTGATCTGCAACGTGTATCCCCTGCTCGATGACGCCGGACGCATCGCCTATGTGGCCGCCTGCTTCACCGAGTGCACGGAACTCAAGCGTGTCGAGGATTCCCTGCTGAAGTCGGAAGAGCGCCTGCGCCTGGCCATGCAGGGCAGTACCGACGCACCCTGGGACTGGGGCACCGAAACGGGCCTGGTGCATTATTCCGACCGTTGGTGGGAGATGCTCGGGTTTCCGCCCTCCCACGGCGAGCGCGATCCGGTGGCCTGGCGCACGCAGATGCATCCCGGCGACAACCGACCTGAGCGCCGCCAAGGAAGCCGAGCGCCGCATCCACGACCTGGCCTACTTCGACCACCTTACCGGGCTGCCGAACCGCCGCCTGCTGGTCGACGAGCTGTCCCGGATCCTGCCGCGCAGCGCGCGTAATGGCCAGTTCGGGGCCGTGCTGTTCATCGACCTCGACAACTTCAAGCAGGTCAACGATACGCTCGGCCACGCCGCGGGCGATTTGCTGCTGCGCGAAGTGGCCGCCCGCCTGGGCGGCGACGAGTTCGTGGTGGTCCTCGACGAGCTCGGCACCGGCGAGGCCGAAGCGGTCCAGCAGGTGCACATGGTCGGCGCCAAGCTGCTCGAAGCACTCGCGCGCCCGCATGCGCTCGGCGCCCGGCCCAGCGTCAGCACGCCGAGCATCGGCGCGGCCATGTTCGGCGCGGCGCAGGCCGGGGACGCCATCGGCCAGCACCGCTTCGAGCTGTATTGCCAGCCCCAGCTCGGGGTCGACGGCCGGCTGGCCGGCGCCGAAGTGCTGCTGCGCTGGCGCCACGCCACGCGCGGCATGGTCGCGCCCGACGAATTCATCGGCCTGGCCGAATCCAGCGGCCTGATCGTGCCGCTGGGCGCCATGGTGCTGGCCGAGAGCTGCCGCGCGCTCGCGCGCTGGGCCGGCCATCCGCAACTGCGCGAGATCACCCTGGCCGTCAACGTCAGCGCCCAGCAGCTGCGCGACCCCGGCTTCGTGGCGCAGGTGCTGGACATCCTGGCCGCAAGCGGCGCACCGCCCCAGCAGCTCTTCCTCGAACTGACCGAGAGCGTGTTCGCCGAAAACCTCGACGAGGCCTGCGCCAGGATGCATGCGCTGCGCACCCATGGCGTCTGCNGGACATCCTGGCCGCAAGCGGCGCACCGCCCCAGCAGCTCTTCCTCGAACTGACCGAGAGCGTGTTCGCCGAAAACCTCGACGAGGCCTGCGCCAGGATGCATGCGCTGCGCACCCATGGCGTCTGCTTTTCGCTCGACGACTTCGGTACCGGCTATTCCTCGCTCGCCTACCTGAAGCGCTTTCCGCTGACCGAACTGAAGATCGACCGCAGCTTCGTCAAGGATTTGCCCGACGAAGCGCATGCCGGCGCCATCGTCGACGCCATCCTCGCGCTGGCGCGCACCCTGAACCTCGACGTGGTAGCCGAGGGCATCGAGACCGGCGCGCAGCGCGACTTTTTGGTGGCGCGCGGCTGCCGCCTGCTGCAAGGCTACCTGCTGGGCAAACCCAGCCCGATCGCCGACTTCGAATCGCAGTTCGGGACGGCCGGCCAGGCTTGACGGCCGCAAGTGCGCGCCAAATCGCCGAGCTGTGCGATGCTGCCTGCAACGGCTTCGCACTTTTCCATCATGGGCACCCAGAGATCCGACCAGGCACGGCAACAGAACCACGCACCATCCGCCCCGTCCTTTCCGGTCGTCGGTATCGGTGCGTCCGCCGGCGGCCTGGCGGCGCTGGCGACCATGCTGGAGAACCTGCCGGCGGCGCCGGGCATGGCATTCATCGTCGTCTTCCATCTGCTGGCCGACCAGCACAGCAACGCCGACCGGGTCTTGCAGGGTTCGACCCGGCTACCGGTGGTGCAGGTCAGGCACGCCACGCTGGTCCTGCCCGACCACGTTTACGTGATCCCGCCTGCGCGCAGCATGAAGATGGAGGACGGCTACCTGGTCCTGTACCAACTCGATCGCACACCGGGCCATCCGGCGACCGTCGACAGTTTCTTCGCTACGCTGGCCATGGCCCACCGTGAGCACGCCATCGGCGTCGTCCTGTCCGGTCTCGGTTCGGATGGCACGGCGGGCCTGGCGCACATCAAGGAACAGGGTGGCGCGACCCTGGTCCAGTCGCCTGCCGATGCCGAGCACCCCGGCATGCCGCAGTCGGCGATCGATGCCGGCGTGGCCGATGCCGTGCTCGCGGCTGCCGCCATCCCGGCCGCGCTGGCGGCGCTGCGCCCTGGCCTCGGCCCCGGCCAGGAGCGCGCCTTGCAGGATGTGCTGTCGCTGCTGCAGGCGCAGACCGGCCACGACTTTCGCCACTACGCGCGCGCCTCGCTGCTGCGCCGGCTGGAACGGCGCCTGGCGCTGCGCGGGCAGCCGGACCTGGCGGGCTACCATGCGCTGCAGCGGCAAGACCCCGCGGAATCGCAGGCCCTGCTGAAGGACCTGCTGGTCGGCGTGACCCGCTTCTTCCGCGACCCCGCGGCATTCGCCATGCTCGAGCAGATGGTGCTGCCGCGTATCTTCGCCGGCAAGGGCCCGCACGATACGGTGCGCGTGTGGGTGGCCGCCTGCTCCAGCGGCGAGGAAGCCTATTCGGTGGCGATGCTGCTGGCCGACCACGCGGCGTCGCTGGCCGATCCGCCGGCGATCCAGGTGTTCGCGTCCGACATCGACGCGCAGGCGATTCGTACGGCGCGCGCCGGACTGTATCCCGCGTCGATCGCGCAGGACGTGCCGCAGGACCGGCTGCAGCGCTATTTCACGGCCGAACACGGCGCCTACAAGGTACGCAAGGCGCTGTCGCGGCAGGTACTGTTTGCCGAGCACAACCTGCTGCGCGATCCCGCCTTTTGCACGCTGGACCTGGTCAGCTGCCGCAACGTCCTGATCTACCTGGACAAGGCCATGCAGCGTCAGGTCTTCGACAAGTTCCACTTTGCCCTGTGTCCGGGCAGCTATCTCATGCTCGGCAGCACGGAAACGGCCAATGACGCAACCGGCCTGTTCGAGGCGGTCGACAGCGGCGCGCGCATCTACAGGACGCTGCCGGAGGCGTGTTCTACGCCAACGCCGGCGCCCGCCCTGTCCCGGCATGTCGAGCGGCATGTGGAACCGCATCTTCAGCGCCATGAACCGCAGCCCGGCATGCGCCGCCGCAGCCGTCTGTTTTCCTTTGCCGACATCCACCTGCACAAGATAGCGGAGGGGGCGCCGCCCAGTGTCCTGGTCGACGGCAATGCCGACATCGTGCACATTACGGCAGGGGCCAGCCGCTTCCTGCGCCATGCCGGCGGCGAGCCCACGCGCGAGCTGGTGGCGCTGGTTCCGCCGGCATGGCGCCTGGCGTTACGCACCGCACTGTTCCAGGCACGCAAAACCGGCCGCGAGACCGGCACCGGCGCGGTGCGGTACGAGGAGAACGGCGAGCAGCGCGCGGTCGACATCAAAGTCGTGCCCTTCCACGACGAGCATGCCGAAGGCCTGCTGATGCTGGCGAGCTTCATCGACGTCCCCGCCCTGCCAGCGGCGGCTGCGGCACCCGACCTGCGCGGCCAGTCGATGCTGGAACAGTTCGACCAGGAACTGCGCGCTACCCGTCACCGGCTGCTGGAAACCATCGACCAGGCCGAACAATCCGACGCCGCGCTGCGCACCAGCCTGGAAGAGACGAGGACGACGGTCGAAGAGCTGCGCGCGTTGAACGAGCGGCTTGGCGCGGCATTGGACAAGGCGCGCGCCGCCAACGGCGAGCTCCAGGCCGCCAACGCCGGCCTGGCGCAGCGCCTGGACAGCCTGGTCAAGTCGCACGACGACCTGGACAACCTGATCGCCTCGTCCGACGTCGCGACCCTGTTCCTCGACCGCGGGATGCGCATCGAGCGCTACACGCCGGCCATCGCCGGCCTGTTCAACGTGATCCCGGCGGACATCGGCCGTCCGCTGCGGCACATCACCAGCCGGCTCGACAATCCCAACCTGGCCGCGGACGCCGCCCGCGTCTTCGAGACGCTGCAGCCGCTGGAGCAGGAAGTCAACGGCAAGGACGGCCGCGTGTACATCGTGCGGGTCTACCCGTATCGTACCGGCGCGCACCGCATCGCGGGCGCGGTCATGAGCTTCTTCGACATCACCGGCCGCAAGCGGGCGGAAGACATGCTGCGCGAGCGCGAGGTGCTGCTGCGTACGCTCCTGGAAAGCCATGCGCAGGCCATCTGGCAGACCGATGCGCAAGGCCGGGTGGTGGCCGATTCGGCTTCGTGGCTCGCGTATACCGGGCAGTCCGGCGCCCAATGGTCGGGAGAAGGCTGGGCCGACGCACTGCATCCGGATGACCGCGAGATGGCGCTGCGGGTGTGGCGTGCGGGCATCGCCGCAGGCCAGGCCATCCGCAACCGCTTCCGCCTGCAAACCGCGCACGGCGTCTGGCGCTGGACCAGCGTTCTGGCCGCGCCCGTGCGCCATCCGGATGGGTCGGTGCGCAAGTGGGTCGGCATGAACATCGACATCGATACCGAACAGCGTGCCGAGGACCTGCTGCGCGCGAGCGAGATGCGCTTGTGGGCGCGCCCGGCCGACCAGGCTTGCTCGCGCCTGTTCGAGGCGGCTCCGGCGCCGCTGCTGGTGGTCGGGACCGACGCGCCGCGCTTCACCATCCGCGAGGTGAACAGCGCGTATCTGGCGGCCACCATGCGCAGGCGCGAAGACCTCGTCGGCTGCGGCATCGTCGACGCCTGGCCCGACCATCCGCAAGGCGCTGGCGGCGGTACTGCGGCGGCGCTGCGCGCGTCGTTCGAACACGTGCTGGCCTCGCGCGAGTCCGACTGCCTGCCCGACCTGCGCTACGACATCGTGCGGGCTGACGGCAGCGTCGAGGAACGCTGGTGGCGCCCGATCAATGCGCCGGTGCTCGACGGGGACGGCATGGTCGAGGCCGTCATCCACCATGCCATCGACGTCACCACGGCGCGCCGCGCCTGACACCGCATTCGGGCATGGGCCGTGGCGTGCGCTGGGAACCGGGCGAATCGCAGTATTCTAATAGCAAATATACAATGAGAAACAATGAGAGACAATGCGTGGCGCCGTGCGACAAGGATGCCGCGCCGTCCTCCTTGCCTGCCTCGATTAACCGGACAAAGGTGTCCCACTTGACGACCACGCTTCGATCCGACGCCGCATTGCGGCGCGACCAGATCCTCGACGCAGCCGATGCGGTCTTTTCGCGCCATGGCGTGACCGCGCCGCTCGACCTGGTGGTGGCGCAGGCCGGTGTCGGCCGGGCCACGCTGTACCGCAACTTCCCCGACCGCGCGGCCCTGATGGACGCGCTGCTCGACCGTTCCCTCGCAGCGCTCGAAACGGGCGCCGGCGGAGCCGATCTGTTCGTGCTGCTGGAGCAGGTGGCGCAGTGCATCGTCGCCTCGCCCGCCGTGACCGACTACTGGCGCGCGGTCGACGCCGGCCATCCGTTGGCCAAGGAGGGACGCGAGCGGCTGGCGCGCCTGTTCCGCGCGCCGCTGGCCGCCGCCATCAAAAGCGGCGCCTGCCGCGCGGATCTGAAACCCGGCGACATCGTGCTGGTGTGCGGCATGCTGGGCGCGGCCCTGCGCGGCAGCAGCGTGGCCCAGCAACGCAGCCTGGCGCGGCGCGCCATCGAACTGGTGCGGGGCGGGATCGCTTCGCCCGCCTCGACATCTACCTCGACGGCAGCAGCGCGGAGACGCTAGCATGGCGGTGCTGCTCAAGCCGACGCCGAACTGGGAAGAGCACGAAAAGCCGACCCTGCCCGGCTCTGCCTCGATGCCCTACCATACGCCCGCGGTGCGCCTGGCCTATGCCTGCGTCGCGCTGCTGGTGGGGATTACCGGGGGCCTGGGCAATGCACTGGTCACGGCCAACCTGGCCACGATCCAGGGCCAGCTTGGGCTGACGCCGTCCGAAGGCGCCTGGCTACCGGCCGCCTACGTGATGGTGAACATCACGGTGAACATGCTGGTTTTCAAATTCCGCCAGCAGTACGGGCTGCGCCTGTTCGCCGAGATCGGTCTCGGCCTGTACGCCGCCGTCACCCTGCTGCACCTGCTGGTCGGCGGTTTCGCGATGGCGGTGCTGGTGCGCGCCGCCAGCGGTTTTGCCGCCGGCACCGCCACCACGCTGTCGATGCTGTACATGCTGCAGGCGGCGCCGCGCGCCTACACCGGCAAGATGGTCGTCATCGGGGTCGGCATCCCGCAACTGGCCACGCCGCTGGCCTGGCTGCTGTCGCCGACGCTGCTGGTGTTCGGCCAGTGGCACAACCTGTACCTGTTCGAGGCCGGCCTGGCCCTGTGTTCGCTGGCGGCCGTCGTCGTGCTGAAGCTCCCGCCCGGCATGCACGTGAAGGTATTCGAGAAGAAGGACTTCATCAGCTTCGCGCTGATGGCGCCGGGGGCCGCGATGCTGGTGGCGGTGCTGGCCCAGGGCTATTCGCACTGGTGGTTCGACGAAGCCTGGCTGGCCTGGCTGCTCATCGGCGCCGTGGTCTTCATCCTCGCCGCCCTGTTCGTCGAACACCACCGCGAGAACCCGCTGCTGCAGACGCGCTGGCTGGTCACGCCCAACATCCTGCGCTTCATCGTCGGCGCCTTCTTGATCCGCTTCCTCACCTCCGAGCAGACCTTCGGCGCGGTGGGCCTGCTGCGCACCCTGGGCATGGGGCCGGACCAGATGCAGCCGCTGTTCGTCGTGATCCTGGCCGGGACGATCGTCGGCATGCTGGCCAGCGCCCTCACCTTCAGCCCCAGGACCCTGATCGCCCAGCTGATCGCGGCCATCGTGCTGTTCGGGGTGGCAGCCATGATCGACTACGGCCGCACCAGCCTGGACCGGCCGGAAGACTTCTTCCTCAGTCAGTTCCTGGTGGCCCTGGGCAGCGGCATGTTCATGGGGCCACTGGTCTTCCTGGGCATCAGCCAGGCGTTGAAGTACGGCCCAAATTATGTGGTGACCTTTACGGTGGTGCTGTCGCTGACCCAGTCGCTGGGCGCGATGACCGGCTCGGCCCTGCTCAGCACCTACCAGCTGCACCGCGAGCAGGTGTATTCGAGCGCGCTGACCGCCGACATCAACCCGGCCGACCCGCAGGTGGCGCTGCGCCTGCAACAGCAGCAAGGCGTGTACCGCGCGCTGATCACCGACCCGGTGCAGCGCGCCGCGCAAGGCACGGCCCTGCTGTCGCAGATCGCACGGCGCGAAGCCAACGTGCGCGCATTCAACGACGTGTTCGCACTGTCGGGCATGCTGGCCCTGGCCTTCCTGTCGTGGTCGCTGTTCGTGGCGATCCGCGCCTCGGTACGCAACCGCCGCGCAGCTGCTGCCGCAGTTGCTACCGCTACCGCTTCCCCCAATCCGGCGCCGCCAGGCGCCACCAAAGCTTGATTACGCATGAACACTCCGATCCATCCGACCCGCGAAGAAACCGAAGAAACCGAAGTCAATCCGCCGCCGCCCGGCGACGGCAACGACCCCAGGCCGCCAGCAGCCACCACGCCGGCAGCCGACCCGCCGCCCAGTCCCTACGCGGCCGGTGCAGCGCCTGCTGCCGCTGCCGCTACCGGTTCAGGCTCGGCCTCGGCCCCGGCTTCGGCCGCCGCCGCCCCGGCAACGCCCGCCACCCTTGAGCCGCCGCCGAAGAAAATCCGCGCCACCCCGGCCGCGATCGGCATCATGATCACGGTGGCGGCGGTCGGTATCGCCCTCATCATGTGGGCCTGGCACATCGGCCCCTTCAACAGCACCCGCATGAGCACCGACAATGCCTATGTGCGCGGCGCCGTGACGGTGCTGTCGCCGCAGGTGAACGGCTACGTCGCCGACGTGCTGGTGAAGGACTTCCAGTACGTGAAGGCGGGCCAGGAACTGCTGCGCATCGACGACCGCATCTACGCCGAGCGCGTGCGCCAGGCCGAAGGCCAGCTGGCCAACGCCGTGGCCCAGCTGAACAATGCCGAGCAGACCCAGGCCCAGAACACGGCCTCGGTCGGCTCGGCGCGCGCCAACCTGGCGGCGGTGGAGGCCGAGCGCGCCCGTGCCCAGGCCGAGCAGGGCCGGGTCGAGGAGCTGGCCGAGCGCGGCTCGGTGTCGTTGAACGAACGCGACCGCGTGCGCACCACGGCGCGCCTGGCCGCGGCCAACGTACTCAAGGCGCAGGCCGATATCGACATCGCCCAGCAGCGCGTGAAATCGACCACGGTGGCGCGCGGCGGCCTGGAAGCCCAGGTGAGCATGGCCGAAGCGGCGCTGGCGCTGGCGAAGATCGACCTGGCGAACACCGTGGTCACGGCGCCGCGCGACGGCCAGGTGAGCGAAGCGACCGTGCGCCGCGGCCAGTACGTGACGGCCGGCTCGCAGCTGCTGTTCCTGGTGCCGGACCAGCTGTGGGTGGTGGCCAACTTCAAGGAAGGCCAAACCTGGCGCATGCGCATCGGCCAGCCGGCGCGCTTCACGGTCGACGCCTTCGAGGGCGCGGCGCTCACCGGCCATGTGGAACAGATCGCGCCGGCCACCGGCTCCGAGTTCAGCGTGCTGCGCCCGGACAATGCCTCGGGCAACTTCACCAAGGTGGTGCAGCGCCTGCCGATCCGCATCGCCATCGACCCCGGCCAGGAACTGGCCAAGCGCCTGCGCCCCGGCATGTCGGTGACGGCCGAAGTCGATACCGGCGCCCAGCCGCGGGAAGCGGCCCGCCCTGCCGGTCCGCCAGCTAAGCAGAGCGCGCCGGGGACGGCGCAATGAAGCGGCGCACCTTCAATACCGCACTGGCCATCGTTGGCGTCGGCATGCTGGCCGGCTGCGCGCCGGCCTGGCGTCCGGCGCCGCCGCTGGCCAGCGTCGCACCGCCCGATACCTGGCGCGAGCCGAACGATGGCAGCGGGAGCGTCGACCCGCAGTGGTGGATCGCCTTCGGCGATCCGGAACTCAACCGCCTGGTTGGCGCGGCCCTGGTGCGCAACAGCGACGTCCTGATTGCGGTGGCCCGGGTCGACGAAGCGCGCGCCCAGGCCGAACTGGCCGAGGCTGCGCGCCTGCCGGCGCTGAACGGCGCGCTCGGCCTGCAAGCCGGGCGCGCGCTGCAGGCGACGGGCATCGGCACTGCGCGCTCGGTCCAGCCTTCGCTGCAGGCCAATTGGGAGCCCGATCTGTTCGGCCGCATCCGCACCCAGATCCGCGCCGCCGCGCTGCAGTTCCGCGCCACCCAGGCCGAGCGCGATGCCGCCGCCCTCACCGTGGCTGCGGCCACGGCGCAGAACTACATCGCCCTGCTCGCCATCGACGCCCAGTTGCGCATCACGCGCGAGACGGTGGCCTCGCGTGCCGAAGCACTGCGCCTGGCGAGCGACCAGGCGCGCGTCGGCTACATCTCGCAATTGCAGCTGACCCAGGCCCAGTCCGAATACGAGGCGGTGCAGCAATCGATCCCGGAACTCGAGCTGGCCATGCGGCGCCAGGAAAACGCTGTGCGCCTGCTGGCCGGCGAACTGCCCGGCGCCGTAGAACGCGGCAAGGCCTTCGAGGACCTGACCCTGCCGACGGTACCGGCCGCCCTGCCCTCGCAGCTGCTGGCGCGCCGGCCCGACGTCGCCCAGCGCGAACTGCTGCTGGCCGCCGCCGACGCCGGCCTGGCCCTGCGCCGCCAGGCTTTCCTGCCGCAAGTGAGCCTGAGCGCGCAGCTGGGCAGCATTCTGACCAGTTCGCTCGACTACGACCCTGTGCGCGTGTGGAGCATCGGCGGCAGCGTGCTGGCGCCGATGTTTTCGGGCGGACGGCTGCAGGCCCAGTACGAGGCCTCGGCTTCGGCGCGCGACCAGGCCGCGTTTGCCTACCGGAGGACGGTGCTGACCGCGTTTTCCGAAGTCGAGAATGCGCTGGCCGGCGTGCCGCGGCTGCAGGACCAGGTGGGGCATGCCATGCGGCGGCGCGAGGTGTTGACGCGCTCGCTGGGGTACGCGCGCGACCGTTACCAGGCCGGATATGCGTCGTATCTCGAAGAATTGGACGCGCAACGCAATTTGTACCAGGTCGAGTTGGCGATGGTTACGCTGCGGCGCACACAAATTGAAAATTTGATCAGCCTGTATCGGGCGCTGGGTGGCGGGTGGACCTCGACCTGAGGGTTTGACACACGCAAGCAAGGGCCTGGACAGGCTGATTTTTCGAATCCGTAGGGTGGGCACTTGTGCCCACGCGGTCGTACCTCACGGCACCAATAATGGCAATTGTGGCTCGCGCCCCGGGCCTCCCGGAACGCAGGTGGCACGCCACCGCCGTACCGCGTGGGCACGAGTGCCCACCCTACGACACACACGTTTGGTCCACATCGCATCCACATCACGCGCTGCATAGTACGGTCCGGATGGCTGTCGAGCGCGCAATCATCATGCGCATAAGCGCGCCGCTCACGCACTATTTCACCCAATAAATGCTGCAATGCAGTACGAAAATACTTTCGCGCAATGCCCGCGCAGGCGCTTGCAGGATTTATCATTCCGGGCTGCCGCACATCACCTTACAAAGGGAAAGCGTATTATGAGCCAGGGTAATCCTCTGTCGCTGCACGTCCCGGAGCCAACCGGCCGTCCGGGTTGCAAGACTGATTTTTCGTATCTCCAGTTGTCCAGGGCAGGCGAAGTCCGCCGGCCCGAAGTCGATACCGCGTTCGGCGACACCGCCGACCTCGTGTCCTCCCTCATCCGCGTCCTCGACGAAGACGGCAATGCCGTCGGCCCGTGGGCGCCCGACATCGGCGTCGACCAGCTGCGCTTCGGTTTGCGCACGATGATGAAGACGCGCATTTTCGATGCGCGCATGGTCATCGGCCAGCGCCAGAAGAAAATGTCCTTCTATATGACCTCGCTCGGCGAGGAAGCCATCGGCACCGCGCATTCGCTCGCGCTGCAGGACGGCGACATGTGCTTCCCGACCTATCGCCAGCAAAGTTTGCTGATGGCGCGCGAATACCCGATGGTCGACATGATCTGCCAGCTGCTCTCGAACGAGCGCGACCCGATGAAGGGCCGCCAGCTGCCGGTCATGTACTCGGTCAAGGACAAGGGTTTCTTCTCGATTTCCGGCAACCTGGCCACGCAAGTGCCGCAGGCGGTCGGCTGGGCCATGGCCTCGGCGATCAAGGGCGACACCAAGATCGCGTCGGCCTGGATCGGCGACGGCGCCACCGCCGAATCCGACTTCCACACCGCCCTGACCTTTGCCCACGTGTACCGCGCGCCCTGCATCATCAACGTCGTCAACAACCAGTGGGCGATCTCGACCTTCCAGGCGATTGCCGGCGGCGAGAGCGTGACCTTTGCCGCACGCGGCGTGGGCGCCGGCATCGCCAGCCTGCGCGTCGACGGCAACGACTTCCTGGCCGTGTACGCGGCCTCGTGCTGGGCCGCCGAGCGCGCCCGCCGCAACCTCGGACCGACGCTGATCGAATGGGTCACCTACCGCGCCGGCCCGCACTCCACCTCCGACGATCCGTCGCGCTACCGCCCGGCCGATGACTGGACCCGCTTCCCGCTCGGCGACCCGATTTCGCGCCTGCGCCAGCACCTGACGAAGATCGGCGCCTGGTCGGACGAAGAGCACGAGCGCGTCCAGGCCGACCTGGAAGCCGAAGTCATCGCCGCGCAAAAGCAGGCGGAACAGTACGGCACGCTGGCCGACGGCCGCGTCCCGAGCGCGGCCTCGATGTTCGAGGATGTCTATAAAGACATGCCGGAACACCTGCGCCGCCAACGTCAACAATTGGGGGTGTAAGATGGCACGCGATAACGATAGCAATACGGTCGAGCAGGACCCGGCCAAGCAGGAAGGCAAGAACGACGGCACCTCGCAGATGACCATGATCCAGGCCTTGCGCTCGGCCATGGATGTGATGCTGGGCCGCGACGACAACGTCGTCGTCTACGGCCAGGACGTGGGCTATTTCGGCGGCGTGTTCCGCGCCACCGATGGTTTGCAGGTGAAATACGGCAAGCAGCGCGTGTTCGACGCGCCGATTTCCGAAGGCGGCATCGTCGGTACCGCGGTCGGCATGGGCGCCTATGGGCTGCGCCCGGTGATCGAGATCCAGTTCGCCGACTATTTCTACCCGGCGTCGGACCAGATCGTGTCGGAAGCGGCGCGCCTGCGCTACCGCTCGGCCGGCGACTTCACCGCCCCGCTGACCATCCGCATGCCTTGCGGCGGCGGCATCTATGGCGGCCAGACCCATAGCCAGAGCCCGGAAGCCCTGTTCACCCACGTGTGCGGCCTGCGCACCGTGATGCCGTCGAACCCGTATGACGCGAAAGGCCTCTTGATTGCCGCCATCGAGAACGACGACCCGGTGATCTTCCTGGAACCCAAGCGCCTGTACAACGGCCCGTTCGACGGCCACCATGACCGTCCGGTCGTGTCCTGGGCCAAGCACCCGATGGGTGAAGTCCCGGATGGCTACTACACCGTGCCGCTGGATAAGGCAGCCATCTTCAGGCCGGGCAACGACCTGACCGTGATCACCTACGGCACCATGGTCTGGGTCTCGGAAGCGGCGGCGCTGGAATCCGGCGTCGACGCCGAGATCATCGACCTGCGCACCCTGTGGCCGCTGGACCTCGACACCATTGTCGAATCCGTGAAAAAGACCGGCCGCTGCGTGGTCGTGCACGAAGCCACCCGCACCTCGGGCTTCGGCGCCGAACTGGCGGCACTGGTACAGGAACACTGCTTCTATCACCTGGAAGCCCCGATCGAGCGCGTGACCGGATGGGATACCCCCTACCCGCATGCGCAGGAATGGGCATACTTCCCCGGCCCCGACCGTGTCGGCGCCGCGTTCAAACGTGCGATGGAGGCGAAATAAATGGGTATTCACGTCATTAAAATGCCGGACCTCGGCGAAGGCATCGCGGAAGTTGAAGTCGTCGCCTGGCACGTCAAGCCGGGCGACACGGTCAAGGAAGACCAGGTGCTGGCCGACGTCATGACCGACAAGGCGACGGTAGAAATCCCGTCGCCGGTGAACGGCACCGTGACTTCGCTCGGCGGCAAGCTGGGCGAAGCGATGGCCGTCGGCGCGGAACTGATCCGCCTCGAAGTCGAAGGTGCGGGCAACCACAGCGGCGAATCGGCTACGGCAAAAACCGCCACCGCGGCGCGCCAGCATACCGACAAGGCTGCGCCGGGCGGGAGCGATACGGTCGACGAATTCATCCCGATCACCGTGGCCCAGCCGGAAACCGTGGTCACCACGGTCACCAGCGAAGCCACCGCTGCGCCGGCCAAGGCCGCGCCGCAGCGCCCTGCCACCCCGGCCTACACCCAGGGCGGCAGCCACGGGGGCGGCCACGAGACGGCCCCATCGCACCACGGCCGCGCCGCCGGCGAAAAGCCGCTGGCCGCACCCGCCGTGCGCCAGCGCGCCTGGGACATGGGCATCGAGCTGCAATACGTGACCGGCACCGGCCCGGCCGGCCGCATCGGGCATGCCGACCTCGACGCCCACGTGGCGCGCGGCCAGCGCAAGGCGGCCGAAGGCGACCGCCGCTACGCCGTGCTCGAGGGCGAACAGGCCATGCCGGTGATCGGCATGCGCCGCAAGATCGCCGAGAAGATGGCCGAGGCCAAGCGCCGCATCCCGCACTTCACCTATGTGGAAGAAATCGACGTCACCGAACTCGAAGCGCTGCGCGTGCAGCTGAACGCGCGCTATGCCGGCCAGCGTCCGAAACTGACCCTGCTGCCGCTGATCATGCGCGCCGTGGTGCTGGCGATCCGCAAGTACCCATCGGTGAACGCCCGCTTCGACGACGACGCGAATATCGTCACCACCTACAACCCGGTCCACCTGGGCATCGCCGCCCAGACCGACGCCGGTTTGATGGTGCCGGTGGTGCGCAATGCCGAAGCACGCGACCCGTGGTCGGCCGCGGCAGAAGTGGCGCGCCTGGCCGAAGCCGCGCGCAGCGGCAAGGCCCTGCGCGAGGAACTGTCCGGCTCGACGATTACCATCACCAGCCTCGGCGCGCTGGGCGGCATCGTCACCACCCCGGTCATCAACCGCCCGGAAGTGGCGATCATCGGCGTCAACCGCATCATCGACAAGCCGGTCATCCTGAACGGCGCCATGGTGGCGCGCAAGACCATGAACCTGTCGTCCTCGTTCGACCACCGCGTGATCGACGGCATGGTGGCGGCCGAGTTCATCCAGACCATCCGCGGCTACCTCGAGTGCCCGGCAACCCTGTTCGTGGAGTAAACGCATGCAACCCATCTCCACTCATTTGCTGGTCATCGGCGGCGGCCCCGGCGGCTATGTCGCCGCCATCCGCGCCGGCCAGCTCGGCATCAAGACCATCGTGGTCGAGGCTGCGCAGCTGGGCGGCACCTGCCTGAACATCGGCTGCATCCCCTCGAAAGCCCTGATCCACGCGGCCGAGGAATTCGACAAGGCCCAGCACTACGCCAGCGGCTCGGCGATCGGCATCTCGGCCAGCGCGCCGAGCATCGATTTGAACCGCACCGTGGCCTGGAAGGACGGCATCGTCAAGCGCCTGACGGGCGGCGTCGGCGCCCTGCTCAAGAAGAACGACGTGCAGGTGATCAACGGCTTCGCGCGCATCCTCGACGGCAAGACGGTCGAAGTGAAGCAGGCCGACGGCGAGCTGGTGCGCATCCGCTGCGAGCACCTGCTGCTGGCCGCTGGTTCCGAAGCCGTCGAACTGCCCTTCATGCCCTACGGCGGCATGGTGGTGTCCTCGACCGAGGCGCTGTCGCCCGAAACGATTCCGCAGCAGCTGGTCGTGGTCGGCGCCGGCTACATCGGCCTGGAACTCGGCACCGCCTACCGTAAACTCGGCGCCGAAGTGACGGTGGTCGAGGCGGCCGACCGCATCCTGCCGGCCTACGACGCGGAACTCACGAAGCCGGTGGGCGCGGCGATCAAGCGCCTCGGCATCGACCTGCGCCTGGGCACCTCGGTGCTCGGCCTGAACGCCGGCGGCGACGGCGTGCGCGTGCGTGAAGCGAACGGCGAAGAAACCCTGCTGTCCTGCGACCGCGTGCTGGTGGCCGTGGGCCGCCGCCCGCGTACCGGCGGCTGGGGCCTGGAATCGCTGCAGCTCGACATGAACGGCCGCGCCGTGAAGATCGACGACCAGTGCCGCACCTCGATGCGCAACGTCTGGGCCATCGGCGACCTGGCCGGCGAGCCGATGCTGGCGCACCGCGCCATGGCGCAGGGCGAAATGGTGGCCGACATCATCTCGGGCAAGCGCCGCCACTTCGTGCCGAACGCGATGCCGGCCGTGTGCTTCACCGACCCGGAAGTGGTGGTGGTCGGCATGTCGCCGGACGAGGCGGACAAGGCGGGGCTGGACGTCATCAGCGCCAACTTCCCGTTTGCTGCGAACGGCCGCGCCATGACCATCGAGTCGACGGACGGTTTCGTGCGCGTGGTGGCGCGGCGCGACAACCACCTGATCCTCGGTTGGCAGGCGGTCGGGCGCGGCGTGTCGGAACTGTCGGCGGCGTTTGGCCAGTCGATCGAGCTGGGCGCCACGCTGGAAGACGTCGCCGGCACCATCCACGCCCACCCGACCCTGGGTGAAGCGGTACAGGAAGCGGCCTTGCGCGCGCTGGGGCACGCGCTGCATATCTGATCGATTGAAACGGTGAACGCGGGCGCGAGAGCGGGGACTGTTGGTCCCTCCTCTCGCGCTGTCGATTTGGCACCACATTTTGCCCCAACCGTGCGGTATCCACGCACCGAAATGTGGCATAACGTCAATCCCACGCTTCATGGCTTCCAGACAAGCACATGAGATGTGGGTTAATCGTTCGGGGCGGCGATGGTCGCTGCCCAAGAAAACCAATACGAGAGATCACCTACCATGTTCAAGAAAATCGCAGCCGCAGCAGCCTTCCTCATCGCTTCCTCGTTGGCTTTTGCCCAGCAGATGCCGCAGTTCTACGTCGGCGGCGACGTCGGCTCGACCAAGGTCGACGGTGCAAGCCGCGAAACCGGCGCCGGTGTCTTCGTCGGCTACAACTTCACCCAGAACTTCGCCATCGAAGCCGGCTGGCACCGCCTGGCCGACGCCGACATTTATTACCGTGACCTGAACGCCAGCGTGAAGACCAAGTTCGACCAGACCGACGTGTCGCTGATCGGCACCCTGCCGCTGAGCAATGGCTTCGGCGTGTATGGCCGCCTGGGCTACAACCATCTGAAAATCAAGGCATCGGCCCGCGCCGGTAACGTGACCGTGTCGGCATCGGATTCGGAAGACAAAGTCCTGTACGGCGCTGGCCTGTCGTACACCTTCAGCCCGCAGATCGTCGGCCGCCTGGAGGTGCAGAAGCCGCACAGCGACATCACCAAGGTGGCAGTGGGCGTCGGCTTCAACTTCTAAGCAGCACCTGCCGGGATGGCCCGGCCTTCAGCAGAAAACGGAGCGCAATGACGCTCCGTTTTTTTCGCCAGGCAGCGCATGGGTGCAGTCCGGCGCCATTATGCATAATGATTGTCGGAAAATCTTACGTATTCACCGTAAGTTAATTTACAAGCGCCAAGTTTTCTTATTTGAATCAATTACCTGCAAGAATATTGCATTATTGGCACGCTACTTGCTGACACTTCGGGTCCACACTAAACGGAGATCAACATGTCCCTGAATGTCCTGAAAAAAGCGCTCGCCTGCTCCTTGTTCCTTGCTTCGACCTCGGTATTTGCGGCGCAGCTGACTGTCGATATCAACGGCATCGACAGCTATGGCCTCTTGCGTTCCCCAGAAAATTCGGTCCTGAACTTCAACATCGGTGCGAACTCGTATATCACCAATGTCACCTACAACGTCAATGTGTCGGCCTACTCCCCGAGCTGGCTGTCGGAACTGGCCTTTGCCTTCACCAACTCGAAAGTCACCGACGGCGTGCTGATCAACCCGGCATTCATCTACGATATCCCGGGAACCGCTACCTTCTTCGACACCCTCGACCTGGTCGCTGAAGACCTGGACTTCTACGTTGGCGCCGACGGCATCCTGCGTCTCGAATTCTACGAAGACTACAACGATCCGCGTATCTCGCCGGATGGCCGCTGGAACTTCGGCACCATTACCTTCGACTACACTCCGGAAGCCGTCAACGCCGTGCCGGAACCGGCAACCGCCCTGCTGCTGGGCGGCGGCGCCATGCTGATGGGATTTGCCGGCCGCCGTCGCCGCTCTGCCAAGGCGCCGGCAATCGCAGCCTGAACCGCATCAAGTTCGACCACAAGGGCGCCGCTGGCGCCTTTGTTCGTTTACACAGCCATGTGCCCATCGATACAGCGGCATGGAACGACCTCATCCATAGAAAATTCACCGTTGTCAGCAGGAAAAGTTTGATCGTGCGATAATCCGGCCCCGGCCGAAACATGGCGTTTCGGCCTTTCCGTTTTACCGCAAGAAAAGGCATTACCATGTTCAAGAAAATTGCAGTCGCAGCAGCCCTCGTCGCCGCATCGTCGGTCTCCATCGCCGCTCCACAGACCCCGTTCTACGCCGGTGTCGACGTCTCGTCGACCAAGGTCGAGGGCTTTGACGACAAGGGCGGCTACGGCGCCTTCGTCGGCTACAAGCTGAACGAGAATGTCGCTGTCGAAGGCGGCTACCACCGCCTGGTCGACACCGACAGCAACGTGCTGGGCTTCCGCGCTGACTCGACCATCGACCAGGTCGACGTGTCGCTGGTCGGCAGCGTCCCGCTGTCGAAGGGCTTCAGCCTGTTCGGCCGCATCGGCTACAACCGCCTGAACGGCGAAGCCAAGTTCGACGGCGAAAAAATCAAGGACCACCAGCAGAACGCCCTGTACGGCATGGGCCTGGGCTACGTCTTCACCCCGGAAGTCACCGCCCGCCTGGAAGTGCAAAAGCCTGACAGCAACGTGACCAAACTGGTCGCCGGCGTCGCTTACGCCTTCTAAGGCAACGTTGTTCCGGCCCTGGGCCGGGTGCGACGAGGAAACCGGGCTGCCTGCGCAGCCCGGTTTTTTTATGCCCGAACCCATGACGGGCGCTGCGCGCGGCCTGCTTGTACAATTCGTACAACATCACTACTCAGCCACCATGCCGAACCACCGCATCCTGGTGCTCTACGCCCACCCGGCGCCGCACCGCTCGCGCATCAACCGCCGCCTGGCCGACGCCGCGCGTTCCATCGACGGCGTGCTGCTGCACGACCTCTACGAAACCTATCCCGACTTCTTCATCGACGTGGCGCACGAGCAGGCCCTGGCCGAACAGGCCGAGCTGATCGTCTTCCTGCACCCGCTGCGCTGGTACAGCATGCCCTCGCTGCTGAAGGAATGGGTCGACGCCGTGCTGCAGCCTGGCTGGGCCTACGGTCCCGGCGCCACGGCGCTGCAAGGCAAGGGCTATCTGCTGGCCCTGACCACCGGCAGTCCCGTCGACACCTATGCCGAAGGCGAACGCCACGGCCACCCCTTCGAGGCCTTCCTGCCGCCCTTCCGCCAGACGGCGGCCCTGTGCGGCATGCGCTGGCTGGCGCCGCACATCCTGCATGGCGCGAACAGCACGAACGAGGAAGCAGTCGATGCCCACGTCGCCGCCTTCCGGTCCCGTCTCGACGCCTGGCTGCAGGGAGATCGCCATGGAGCATAGCCTGCTGACGAACGCCCTGATCTACCTGGCCGCCGCCGTGGTCGCGGTGCCGCTCGCCAAGCGCCTCGGCCTCGGCGCGGTGCTCGGCTATCTGCTGGCCGGGATGGCGATCGGCCCCTGGGGCCTGAAGCTGATCGGCGACGTCCAGGACATCCTGCATTTCTCGGAGTTCGGCGTGGTGCTGCTGCTGTTCGTCATCGGCCTGGAACTCGAACCCAGCCGCCTGTGGTCGCTGCGGCGCCAGATCTTCGGCTGGGGCACGGCCCAGGTGCTGCTGGTGGCCGCCGCCCTGTTCGGCGCGGCGCTGCTGGTCGGCATCGACTGGCGCGTGGCCCTGATCGCATCGCTAGGCCTGTCGCTGTCGTCCACCGCGATCGCCCTGGCCACGCTGGGCGAGCGCAACCTGATGGGCACCCCGGCCGGCCAGGCCGGCTTCGCGCTGCTGCTGTTCCAGGACATCGCTGCGATTCCCATGATCGCGCTGGTGCCGGTGCTGGGCGTAGCCGTGGCCGATGGCGCGCACGCCGGCGGCTGGCAGAACGCGGCGCGCCTGGTGGCGGTGATTGCCGGGGTCGTGGTCGGCGGGCGCTACCTGGTGCGCCCTGCCCTGCGCATCATCGCCAAGGCCGGGATGCGCGAGATCTTTACCGCCTTTGCCCTGCTGCTGGTGATCGCCATCTCGCTGCTGATGCAATGGGTTGGCATGTCGATGGCGCTCGGCGCCTTCATGGCCGGCGTGCTGCTGGCCGACTCGGAGTACCGCCACGCGCTGGAAACCGACCTCAAACCCTTCAAGGGCCTTCTGCTCGGGCTGTTCTTCATTGCGGTCGGCATGTCGGTCGACTTCGGCGTGTTCCTGGCTAAGCCGTGGATCATCCTCGGCCTGGTGCTGGGCTTCCTGGCCATCAAGCTGGCGGTGCTGTTCCTGCTCTCGTTCCGCTTCGGCATCGCGCGCGGCCAGCGCTGGCTGTTCGCCTTCCTGCTGTCGCAAGGCGGAGAGTTTGCTTTTGTCGTGTTCGGCGCGGCGGCCACGGCGCGCGTGTTCGCACCCGAAACCGGCTCGCTGCTGGTGGCGGTGGTGGCGCTGTCGATGGTCTCCACGCCCCTGCTCCTGCTGTTCCACGACAAGGTGCTGGAACCGCGCTACCGCGGCCAGAACAAGCGCGAGCCGGACGCCATCGACGACGACAACGAGGGCCACGTGATCATCGCCGGCTTCGGCCGTTTCGGGCAGATCATCGGGCGCCTGCTGAACGCCAACCGCATCAAATTGACGATCCTTGACCACGACCCGGACCAGATCGAACTGCTGCGCCGCTTCGGCTTCAAGGTGTTTTATGGGGACGCCACGCGCATCGATTTGTTGACCGCCGCCGGCGCCGCCAAGGCGCGCGCCCTGGTGCTGGCCATCGACGACATCGACGACAGCCTGGCCCTGGCCGACGCCGTGCGCGAGAATTTCCCCGACCTGCCGATCCTCGCCCGCGCGCGCAACGTGACCCACATGTACCAGTTGATGGACCGCGGCGTGACCATCATCGAGCGCGAGACCTTTGAATCGGCGCTGCAGCTCGGGCGGCGCGCCTTGTCCCAGCTGGGCTTTGGCGCTTATCGCGCACGCGAAGCCATGCTCAAGTTCCGCGAGCACAACAAGAACAGCGTGGATGCGGTCTATCCGTATTACAAGGACCGCGAGCAGTATGTCTCGATGGCCAAGCGGGCGCGCGATGAATTGAATGCCATGTTTGCGCGCGATTTGAAGAATATCGACAAGGAGACTGACCAGGGATGGGATTAGGAGCGCCTGATAACACCACTTGCTTGCTCCGGAGTGTATGAATTCCTCACAGCCGGGGTCAGGTCTGACATTCGGACACGAACCCATCTGTAGGGATAATTCCGTGCCCGGATAGCCGGCTTTTCGCAGCATCGGCGCGCCGATAATGTAACCAACAGTCGAGCTTGCGTCCGAATGTCAGACCTGACCCCCGCTGTTCATTTCGCTTTGGCGGGACTCAACTGCCCGAACAGCTTCCCGGCCAGGCCCATCAGCACTTGGTCGGCGCCCATGTCCGGACCCGCATTGGCGACCATCAGCGCCCCGGTCCCCTGCCCAGGAAACAGCACGGCAATGGCCAGCCAGTTGCCGTCCGAACCCTGATGCACCAGCACGGGCCCCTGGCGGCCCGCGATCGATTGCTGCACGCCCCAGTCAAGGCCCGCCGGGCTGCCGGGCTGCGCCGTCTGCATCAACCGGTAGGACGCAGGCGAGAGCAGCTTGCCCTTGCCCGCCGCTCCCGCCAGCTGGTCCAGGTTGAACCTCGCCCAATCCGCCAGGCTCATGTGCAGGAAGCCGGCGGGCGCGTACATGCGGGGAGCGCCGTCCTCTAACCTGGCCATGTGGAGCATCGGCTTGCCATGCTGGTGGCCACGATTCTGTCCCGCGCTGGTGTTGCCGAAGCCGGTACGCGTCATGCCCAGCGGCTTGAATACCTCTGCGCCCATCAGTTCCTCGTAGCTCGCATGCGCGGCGCGCTCGGCGATGACGGCGGCGACGATGAAGCCGGCGTTACTGTAGCTAAAGCTGCCTGCCTTCGCTTCCGGCTCGTCAGTGAGTGCGGCGGCGACATAGCTCAGACGCTGCTCCGTGCTGGAGCGGCTGTCGCGGAAAAACTTCACCATCGTCTCTTCGTTGCGCAGGTCGCGCGGAAAGCCGGCGCGGTGCGAGAGCAGCTCGACCAGGGTCACCTTGCGGTATTCAGGCCGCATGCTTGCCGCCATGTCCGGCAGCATCGCATCGAGCGGCGTGTCCCAGGCCAGCACGCCGCGTTCGACCAGGCGGGCGATCATGGCCACCGTCATGACCTTGCCCGTCGAACCGATCAGCCAGACATCGTCGTGCGCCACCTCGGCCTTGCCACCCGCCTCGCGCACGCCGAGTACGGCCTGCGCCGAGATGGCGCCGTCGCGCAGGACGACGGCGCCGACGGCGGGCACGTTCGATCCGGACTTCGCCGCTGCGACCGCGGCCGCCAGCTCGTCCGAGGGGCTTGCTGCGGCTGCCGCAGCCAGGGTGAAGGCGGCAACGCCGCAGAAAAACCGTTTCAGCATGGTGTGTCCTTGTTGACTTGTGTAGCCCAAGTGTAGCCAGCGAACTTGCAACGTGGGCAATATTGCGATGAACGGAAGAATGCAGGGAATAAACAAGGGCAATCTGCCGCCAGGTTGCAGCGTGAGGCGACTGCGGCCGTTGACTGGCGCCGCCAGGATGCATTTCGCGCCGCAGGCAAGCGTTTCGTCGCTTCGGTCCGTTGCGCGCGCCGGGCTCTGGCACAGTGGCTGCAACTTACATCACTTTGCGGAGCCTGCAATGAACCACCTGCTGACCCATACCCCCGTCTACGTCTGGCTGATCCTGGCCCTGATGGTCGCGCGCGGCCTGATAGCCCTGCGCGAACGCGAAACGACGCTGAAGAAGCTGTGCATCATCCCCGCCATCATGTTGCCGGTGGCCCTGCTGGATATCGCGCGCAAGTTCGGGCTGGAAGGGCTGCCGCTTGGGACGTGGGTGCTGGCGGTGGCTGCGTCGATGTGGGCGGTGTGGTCGCTGGGCGGGCGGCGGATCGCCGCCGGCAGCGCGCCGGGCACGGTACGGGTTGGCGGCAGCGTCATGCCGCTCCTGCTGATGCTGCTGATCTTCATGATGAAGTATGCGACCACGGTAATGCTGGTGACAGCGCCGACGCTGTTGCACAGCCCTGCCGTCACCGCGGCGGCGTGCGCACTGATGGGTGGCGCGAATGGCTGGTTCTTCGGGCGCCTGCTGCGCGATGTGCTGGACACCCGGGCAGCCGGTGGCGGGATCGCGCAAGCCGACATCATCGCAGCCTGATGTAGGGTGGGTTCTCGAACCCACCAAGCTGGTCGTGCGGAAGATGAACGTGCGAATTGCGGATCGGGCATGGTGGGTTCAAGAACCCACCCTACAGGAGATTTCCCGACAATCCGTGAAAAAACAGGCGCCGCAGCGCCTGTTTTTCATTCGATCACGCGATCTTCAACCGCCCAGCTGCTCGCGCAGCGTTGCTGCAAAGCGCTCCTTGTCGAACAGGCAGATCACGCGCTCGACACCATGCTCGTCCGGCACTTCCAGCACCTCGTTCAAATCGCGGCGCATGTCGCCGGCCAGGCCTTCGTTGCGGGTCAGCTTGGGCGATGGGCGGCGCTGGCGGTCCGAGACGGTCATGATGCTGTCCACGCCATCGACCACCAGACCAAAGCTCTCGCCCTCGTGCTCGAGGATCAGGATCTTGCGCTCCGACAGGTCGTCCAGGGCCGGCATGCCGTACAGGCGACGCAGGTCGACCACGCACACCATCTGCTGGCGCAGCTGCATCATGCCTTCCACGCAGTCCGGCATGCCCGGCGGGCGCAGGGCGATCGAACCGAACGGTACGATCTCGCGCACCTGGCCGATGTCGGCCGCCCAGGGTGTGCCCAGCGAGAACGCCAGGTAGACCTGGCGCCGCGTCACCGTCGATTCGCGGCGGGCGGCGGCGGCGGCTTCGTCGCCGTACAGGCGGCGGTGGCCGGCGCAGATCTCGGCCACTTCGCCTTGCGTGAAGATGTGCTCGGCCGCCAGGAACAGCGCGTCCTTGCCGTCCGGGTGCGGCAGGCAGCCGCGGAACATGCCGGCGCGGCGCGTGCCCAGCATCGGGATCGGCAGGATGTCGCTGTCGTAGTAGGCACGCACATCGTCCACCGAATCGACCAGCAGGCCGAGCAGGTCGTCGCCGAGGCGCACGATCAGGATGCGGCGTTCTTCCTCGCCGGGGGGGGGGTGGCGCATTGCAGCAGCACGCCGAAGTCGACCACGCCGACGGCCTTGCCGCGCAGGTTGATCCAGCCCTTGCACAGCGCGCTGAGCATGACCGAGGCCTGGATCTCCGGGACGCGGATGATTTCCTGCACCGCCAGCATGGGCAATGCGAAGGTCATGGCGCCGGCGCGGAAGGTAATGCCCTTGTGGCCTTCGGCCTGGCGCAGGAAGCGCGCGCGCTCGGCGCTGCGCGCGGCGCCGGCCAGCGACCGCACCTGCGGCACGTTTTCCACGCGGATCAGGGCGTTTGCATCGAGCACCTGCACCAGGCGCCGGCCTTCGTCGAGCAGGATGGCGCCGTTGATCACGGCCGCCGCGCCGCTGTGTTCACCGTACTGCACGCTGCTACGCTGTTCCGGACGCACGCGCAGCACTTCGCCGGTGGCGTCGAACAGCAGGCCAACCTGCACGCCGTCGTGGTCGAGGATGGCGATACGCTGGCCTTCGCTCACGCCGGGTGCGGCAGCGTCGAAGATGCGGCCCAGGTTGAGCACGGGAATCGCGGCGCCGCGCAGGGTGAAGATACCCTCCAGGTAGCATGGCGACAGCGGAATCGCGGTGATCTGTTCCGGCAGGTTGACCACTTCGCGGATTGCCAGCGCCGGCAGCGCGAACTCCTGGCCGTTCAGGTGGAAGGTGCCGTACAGCTCCATGCCGGCGGCATCGGCCAGCACGCGCGCCGCCTGGGCGCGCGCGGCATTCATGGCCGCCAGGGCTGCCTTGGCGTCCGGCATCGCGTCCGGTGCAGCCGACAGCGCGCTCGTCTCGTGACCCAGCGCCGGCATCATTGCAGCACTCCCGGGGTACGGCCGATACCGACCACCGAGTAGCTGTGGCTGTCGCAGTCGATGCTGATGCGGCGGCCCTGGTGGCCACCGACATCTTCGTAGCGCACGCGCAGGCCGCGGCGGCTCAGGTGTTCGCGCGCGGCGGCCACGTTGCGGCGGCCGATCGGCTCGGCGCCGCGCAGGGCGGCCAGCATGCTGGCGCCGCCGGCCACCACCACTTCGACTTCGTCGTACTGCTCGCGGCGCACGCCGAGTTCGCGCAGCATGCGCGGCACGGCGTCGCTGACGTAGCGCGCGTTGGCGTCAAGCGAGGTCATGTCGGTTTCCGGCAGCAGGCAGTGGGCCAGCGCGCAGCGGCGGCCGTTACGCCAGATCATGCCGATGCCCACGCAGGAGCCGAGCAGCGCGGTCAGGACCTGCTCGCCGGCGCCAACCTGCATTTGACCAGCGAAAACGTGACGGGTTTGTTCGAAGTGCAGGTTCATGATTGGCCTTGGCGGATGCGGTAGACGTGGGTTTGTTCAAAATCGAAAGGGGTGGCGATGCGGGTAATCGACTCCTGCTCGCCCAGGATCAGGCGCGCCTGCGGGGCCATGGCGGCACGCACGCTGTGCAGCACCCGCTCCTGGGTCGCTTCGTCGAAATAAATCAGCACATTGCGCAGCAGCACCAGGTCGAACTGGGCGCCCTGGCGCCAGGGCGCCAGCAGCTGGTGTTCGCCGAAGCGCACTACGGCGCGCAGTTCGGGAATCGCACGGATGCCCTCGCCTTCGCTGCGGAAATACTTGCGCACCAGGTCGGGACGGCTGGCGCCGAAGCGCTCGGCCGAGCGGCCTTCGTAGTAGCCTTCCGCCGCCGTGGCCAGCACGCCGGTATCGATGTCGGTGGCCTGGATTGCGAAGCGGAACCCGCGGTGGCGCTCCTGGAATTCGCTGCACAGCATCGCCATCGAGTAGGCTTCCTCGCCGCTGGCGGCGGCAGCCGACCAGATGCGCAGGGTGCAGCCCGGGTTGGCCGCCAGCCAGGCCGGCAGGAAGTCGCGCTCCAGGTAGTCCCACACGGCCGGGGTGCGGAAAAAGGCCGTGTCGTTGGTCGTCACCAGGTTGATGAAGGGCTGCAGTTCGGTGCGGTCGGCGCGCACGCGCTCGATGTAGTCGCGGTAGCGCGCCAGGCCGAGGGACCGCATGCGCGGCAGCAGGCGGCCCTGCAGCAGCACGCGCTTGTGCTCGTGCATGGCGATGCCGGTGTGTTCGCGCACCAGCCCGGCCAGCGCGGCGAATTCCAGCGGGTTCAGTTCGGCGAGTTCCGGCATGTCTTACACCACGAAGCTGGAAACGATGCGGTTCAGCTGCTCGGCGTTCTCGTTCAGGCCTTCGGTCGAGCGGGCGATGCTGTCGCAGGAGCCGGCCGAACGCTCGGTTTCCTGGGCGATGTAGGAGATGGCGGCAGCCACTTCTTTCGCCGTGAGCGACTGCTCGTCGGCGCTGCGCGAGATGTCGGAAATCGCCAGCGAGGTCTTTTCCACGCCCGAGGCGATGCGATCAAAGGCGTCGCTGGCCTGGCGCGAGATGTCGCTGCCCTGCACCACGCGGCGCACCGATTCGTTGATCAGCTTCGAGATTTCCTTGGTCGCTTGCGAGGAACGCTCGGCCAGCTTGCGCACTTCGTCGGCTACGACCGAGAAGCCCAGGCCGTGTTCGCCGGCACGCGCCGCTTCGATTGCCGCGTTGAAGGCCAGCATGTTGGTCTGGCTGGCGATCTCGCCGATGACCTTGACGATTTCGCCGATGTCTTCCGACGACTGGTTGATCAGGCCCATGGCTTCGATGGTCTTGGCCACGGCCTTGGCGCCGACTTCCGCTTCGTTGCGGGTGGCTTGCGCCAGGGAATTCGCGTCGGTGGTGCTGCGGGCGATCGAGCCGATCGAGGCGGTCAGGCCGTCGACCGAGGCGTTCATTTCCTCGACGGTGGCGCCCAGGGCCTGGGCGCTGGCGGCGACCACGTTCGAGCGGTCGGCAATGGTGCGCGAGGAACCCGACAGCTTGCCGGCGGCGCCCACGACCTCGCCGATCACGCCGCGGAGGTCGGCGATCATCTTCATGACGCCGCGCGAGAGCTGGTCGAGCGGCTCGTCGCCAACGACATCGGCCTCGCCGGTCAGGTCGCCGTCCGAGGCGCGCGCCACCAGGTCGAGCAGCACGGCCACTTTGCGCTGTTCGGTTTCGGTACGCGCGGCGCTGCGCTCTTCCAGCAGCACCTGCTCGGTGATGTCGGTGGCGAATTTCACCACTTTGACCGGCTTGCCGTTCAGGTCGAGGATGGGATTGTAGGTGGCCTGGATCCAGACCACCTTGCCGTTGTTGCCCAGGCGGCGGTAGCGGCCGCAGTCGAACTCGCCGCGGTTCAGCTTTTGCCAGAACTTGCGGTAGGCCAGGCTGGCGGCGTAGTCGTCGTCGCAGAACACGCGGTGGTGCTCGCCGCGCACGTCGTCGATGGCGTAGCCCATCAGGCCCAGGAAATTCTCGTTGGCATTGACCAGCAAGCCGTCCATGTCGAATTCGACCACGGCTTGCGCCTTTTGCATGGCGTCGACCAGGCCGGCCAGCTCGGCGGTACGTGCTTTTTCAGCGGTCACGTCGGTGGCGAACTTGACGATCTTGTGCACGCGGCCTTCCGGATCGAGCACCGGGTTGTAGGACGCGTTGATCCAGACTTCGCGGCCGCCCTTGCCGATGCGCTTGTACCCGGCGCGCTCGACCTTGCCCGAAGCCAGGTCGGCCCAGAAATCCACATACGCCGCCGATTGCTCGAACGACGGTTCGCAGAACATCGAATGGTGCTGACCGACCACTTCCTCCAAGGCATAGCCCATGACGTCGAGGAAATTCTCGTTGGCGTGGGTGATGTAGCCATCGAGGGTGAATTCGATGACGGCCTGGGCGCGGTTGAGCGCAGTGTGGATGGCTTGCAGTTCGTGCACGGCGTTGTGGGTTTCCTGTTGGCTGATTTGCATGGCTGACCTGTAGAGAGCGAATAAACCCGGCACGGTGCCGGAGACGGGGCTGACGTTCTTTCTTGGTCAGCGGAAACTATGATGCCCGAAATCAACGAATCAGTAAATCCGGCAAATCGGAAAATAACGAAATGATCTTGAACGTGTTGCTGAAGACCAACAGCCACTTGACAGGTCAGAAAACATGGTGAACTAACACCAAATTTCCTACAACTGAGCACTCAACCGGCTTATAACCGGAAGTATCTCACAAACCAAATTAAGTATTGCTGAGCTATCGGCTGGGCTGTCCCGTCCGATTTCGCCACCGAATTTCCTACAGCTGAGCTGCGCCCGAATATGCGCGTGGCAGGTGCTGACGCCCCGTGAAAGAAAGACTAGACGGACTGGCAAGGAGGATGCGCCTGCCCTTCCCTATATAAGGGGAATGCTCCTGCCCCACGTCCCGACACGCACCGCGAAGGTGCGTCGGAGCAACAATGATGTCGTACGGCAAAAAAACTTTGCATCAAATCAGTAAATTCGATACGATGCGTTTCGTCAGGGAAATTCAGCAAATCCAGAAACCTTGACCGGCCTTTGCCACCCGGGCCTTGTCAGCGGGCGGCTCTCGATACCGGAGCATTTGTGGAACGCGTCTTTCTCTTCCTGGCACTTTGCCTGTTTCAACTGAGCTCGGCATTCGCCGCCCCCAGCGACGTCAACGTCACCCTGCAAGCCTTCCAGGTCGTCGGCTCGGCCAAGGACGTCAAGCTGGTCCCGACCACCCGCGCCAACCCCGGCGACACCATCGAATACCAGGTGACCTACCGCAACAACGGCAGCACCCCGGCCAAGCAGACCAAAGCGGTGCTGCCGGTCCCGGAAGGCGGAATGGCTTACCTCCCGGACACTGCCTCCCCCGCCAAGGTGGAAGCCAGCCTGGATGGCAAGACCTACGCCGCTGTGCCCCTGAAACGCGAAGTCGTGCGTGATGGCAAGAAAGTCACCGAAGCCGTACCCGCAACCGAATACCGCTTCCTGCGCTGGGACCTGGGCGATTTGCCCCCCGGCCAGGCGGCGACCGTGAAGTCCCGCATGCGCCTGAATAGCGCGAACAATTGATCGTAAAACCCTGTTTTTAAAAGGAATAACAAGATGAAACTTCGTTTGAATGCCCCTGCACGCCTGTCGTTCGCTGCAACCATGCTCGTGCTCGCTTCCCAAGGCGCGCATGCGGCGACCACCGCCGCCGGCACCGAGATCACCAACCAGGCCAGCGCCGTCTACCTCGACTCGCTGCTGCGCGGCCATACCGCCGTGTCGAACATCGTCACCACCGTGGTGCAGCAGGTCGGCAGCGCCGACATGGGCGACGGCTCGGCCAAGAACGCCGCCGCCAGCGCGCAAGTGGTGTATTCGCACAGCATCACCAACACCGGCAACGGCGCCGACACCTTCACGCTGAGCGCAACCAACGGCGGCGCCTTCAACATGGCCAATGTCGTGTTCTATGCCGACGCCAACGGCGACGGCATCGCCGACAACGCTACCCCGATCACCGGCACCGGCAGCCTGCCGGCCGGTGAGACCTTCCGCTTCGTTGCCGTGGCAACCCTGCCGGCGAATGCCGCACCGGGCACCAACAACGAGCTGACCGTCAAGGCCACCAGCACCTTCAATCCGCAAGTCGTTGCCACCAGCAAGGACACGACGACCGTCACCGCTTCGGCGCTGATGGACATCACCGCCAACGGCCCTGGCAATGGCGCCACCGGCGCGGGCGCCGGTGCGGAAACCGCGGCCGTGGTCACCAACACCACCACCGCCGGCTCGACCACCCGCTTCACCATCTACTTGAACAACGCGGGCGGCAGCAACGAGACCTTCAACCTGCAGGCCAGCACCAGCTCCACCTTCGCCAACACCGACCTGCCGAGCGGCTGGACCGTGGTGTTCAAGGATGGCTTCGGCAACACCATCAACAATGCGCAAGTCAACAGCGGCGCCTACCGCATGGTGTACGCCGACGTGACGGTTGCCGCCGGCGCGACCCCGGCCACCACCCAGCTGTACTTCCGCGCGCAGTCGGGCACGACGAGCGTAGGCGACACCATCCACGCCGCCGTGAACGTCGTGAACGAAGCCGTGCAAGTCACCCTGACCAAGAAGCAAGCCCTGGATGCCGCCTACGACGGCACGCCGGATACCGACTTCAGCGCCGACAACATCACTGCCGGCGCCGTACCGGGCGCCTGCATCCGCTACCAGATCACGGCCACCAACACCGGCGCGACCGATGTCAACACCCTGATCGTTCGCGACACGATCCCGGCCTATACGAGCTTCCACTCGGCGCCTGGCAGCACTACCGGCGCGGTCATTGCGCCGATCGTCAACCTGCTCGGCACCCTGTCGGCCACCATCGGCACCATGTCGCCGGGCCAGTCGTCGACGATGACCTTCGGCGTCAAGATCTCGCAGTAACCGCACCGGCATTCGCCAACAACAATAAATAAATAACAAGAACCTCCCCGTCCACCGCCAGCAATGGCGGCGGATGGGGATCTCTACGCCCGAATTCCTGAGTTTGCCGCCATGAACAATCGTTTGCGTTTCCTGATCTCCCTGTTCACCCTGCTCTTCCTGTGCACCGGCGCCCACGCGGCGATCCGCAACCAGGCCACCGGCGCCTATGCCGACGCGCAGGGCAAGAACGTGAACCTGCAATCGAACGTCGTGCGCGCGATGCAGCCGGAAACCATCCGCTATTTCACCAACGCAAATTACACCACCCAGGCCATCGTCACGACCTACGGCCGTGCGCTGTTCGTCGAAGCGGTCGCGCCGGCCTGCGACACCGACCCGACCAGGATCGACACGATTACCCTGAACATCTCGTCGAAAAAGACCGGCGACACCCAGAGCTACCTGGCCGACGAGACCGATGTCGACAGCGCCGTCTTCCACATCACCTCGAAGGCAACGACCGACGAAGCGAAGAGCATGAGCGACGTCAGCGCCGGCAACGGCGCCCTCGAGGTGATGGCCGACGACACCCTGATGGCCTCCATCGAGAGCTGCGGCGGCAATACCGCGTTCGCCTCGATCCTGGTCGACCCGGTCGGCATCGTGTTCGACAGCAAGACCAACCAGACCCTGGCCGGCGCCACCGTGACCCTGATCGACGTCACCGGCGACGGCAACGGCGGCCGTCCCGGCGAAGCCGCCGTGGTGTTCGACACCGACGGCGAAACCCGCATGCCGAGCACCGTCGTCACCGACGCCGACGGCCACTACCACTTCCCGCTGGTCGCCCCCAGCCTGTACCGCCTGGCCGTGACCGCGCCGACCAACTACACCTTCCCGTCGAAGCTGGCTGCCGGCCTGCTGCCGGAAGGCCGCGAAATCAACCTGTACGGTTCCTACGGCGGCAGCTTCACCGTCAGCGCCGCCAGCGGCGTGGTGACCATCGACGTGCCCCTGGACGCCGTGCCGGGCACCCTGTACCTGGAAAAGAACGCCTCGCGCGCCATTGCCGAGATCGGCGACTTCGTCGACTAAACCGTCATCGTCCACAATACCGCCGAGCAAGCCCTGGCCGGCGTGAAGGTCGACGACGTGCTGCCGGCCGGTTTTGCCCTGGTGCCGGGCACCGTGCGCCTGGATAACGTGAAAGTGGCCGACCCGCAGGCCGGCACTGCCACCGCCCTGCAATTCGACATCGGCGCCGTGCCGGCCAGCGCCAGCATGACCCTGCGCTACCGCGTGCGCATCGGCGCCGGCGCCCTGCAAGGCGACGGCATCAACCGCGCCAGCGCCACCAGCGCCGCGCCACTGGCCCTGTCCAGCGTGATCGCCGCCGCCAAGGTGAAGGTCGAGGCCGGCGTGTTCTCGGAAAAAGGCGTGATCCTCGGTAAAGTGTTTGCCGACTGCAACGCCAACGGCGTGCAGGACAAGGACGAGCCGGGCGTGCCGGGCGTGCGCATCTACCTGGAAGACGGCGCCTTTGCCCGCACCGATATTGACGGCAAGTACAGCTTCCTGGAAACCCGTCCACGCACCCACGTCGCCAAGGTCGATCCATCGACCCTGCCGCAGGGCGCCACCCTGTCGGTGCTGTCGCAGCGTAACGCTGGCGACGCCGGCAGCCGTTTCGTCGACGCCAAGGATGGCGAGCTGGCCAAGGCCGACTTCGCCCTGGCAGGCTGCAGCGACGCCCTGCGCCGCGAGATCGCTGCGCGCCGCGCCGTCATCAAAGCGGACACCAAGGCCGCCGACGCCACCGTGCATGCCCCGGCCGCCAAGGCTGCCCCAGTCAAGGTCGACCTGGCCCAGCTCGACAACACCCTCGGCTTCGTCGACCTGGAAAACGGCGCCGTGCTGGTCTCGAGCCAGGCCACCGTGCGCGTCAAAGGCGCACTCGGCGCCCGCTTCGCCCTGCTGGTGAACGGTGAAGCCGTCGCTGATACCCATATCGGCCAGCGCAACAAGGTCGCCGAACACCAACTGGAAAGCTGGGACTACGTCGGTGTTGCCCTGCGCGCCGGCAAGAACACCCTGGAGCTGCGCCAGAACGACAGCTTCGGCAATGCCCGCGGCAGCAGCCGCGTGGACGTGATCGTGCCGGGCGCCCTGGCCAAGCTGCGCGTCGAACTGCCGCAAAGCAAAGTGGCCGCCGACGGCCGCGCCGCAGCCGGCGTCATCGTGCACCTGGAAGACGCGCAAGGCGTGCCGGTCCTGCAGCGCACCCCGGTGACCCTGGACACCAACCTGGGCCAGTGGCTGCAGGCCGACCTCGACCCGCGCGAGCCAGGCTTGCAGGCATTCGTCGAAGGCGGCCGGGGGAATTTGCCCTGCGCGCCCCGAACGAAGCCGGTGAAGCCAAGCTCGTCGCCAGCAGCGGCGCCGTGAAGACCGAACAGCTGCTCTCCTTCGTGCTGAACCTGCGTCCGCTGGTCGCCGCCGGCGTGATCGAAGGCGCTGTCAGCCTGAACAATATCCGTGGCAACACCAGCAACCCGAACCGCTCGTTCGACGCCTTCGAAGACCAGCTGCGCAGCGTCTCGGGCAAAATCGGCAATACCGATGCCGAACTCGGCGGCCGTGCCGCCGTCTTCATGAAGGGCACCGTTGCCGGCGACACCCTGCTGACCATGTCCTACGATTCGAGCAAGGAAAAAGAAGAAAAGCTGTTCCGCGACGTCGACCCGCTGGGCTTCTACCCGACCACCGGCGACGACGCCGAGCGCGGTTTCGAGGCGCAGTCGACCAGCCGCGGCTACCTGCGCGCCGACCGCAACAAGTCCTGGCTGCTGTTCGGCGACATGACCCCGCCCGGCACCACCCCGGCGCGCAACCTGGGCGCCTACAACCGCAGCCTGACCGGCCTGCGCCACCACTACGAGGCGAATGGCCTGACCGTGGACAGCTTCGCCAGCCGCGACAGCACCCGCCAGATGGTGGAAGAAGTCGCCGCCAACGGCACCTCGGGCCCTTACCTCACCGGCAGCGGCGCCATGGTCCTGAACAGCGAGCGCGTCGAGATCGTCGTGCGCGACCGTAACCAGACCGGCATCGTGCTGTCGAACAAGGCGCAAGTGCGCTATGTCGACTACGACATCGAGCCACTCAGCGGCCGCATCATCTTCCGCGCCCCGGTGGCCAGCCTGGACGAAGGCATGAACCCGGTGTCGGTGCGCATCAGCTACGAAGTCGACCAGGGCGCCCCGCAGTTCTGGGTCGGCGGCAGCGCGGCCCAGTACAAGCTGAACAAGGCCGTGGAAGTGGGCGGCAGCGTCATCAGCGACCGCAACCCGATCGCCAGGTCCACCCTGTCGAGCGTGAACGCCACCGTGAAGCCGGACGACAAGACCACGATCATCGTGGAAGCCGCCCGCATGGACAAGGAAGTGCACGACGGCAACGCCGTGCGCATCGACGCCACCCGCAACGACGGCAAGCTCGAAGCCCGCGTGTACGCCGTGCGTACGGGCGAGTTCTTCGACAACCAGTCGGCGATCCTGCCGAAGGGCCGCCTGGAAGCCGGCGTGCGCGCCGGCTACAAGCTGACCGAACAAGTGCGCCTGGATGCCGAACTGCTGCGCACCGAGGATCTGGTGAGCGGCGCCGCGCGCGACGGCGTGCAGGTCGGCGCCGGCTACGCCTTCCAGAACGGCGTGCGCGTCGAAGCCGGCGTGCGCCATGCGCAGGAAACCGCGGCCGCGGGCAGCACCCTGGTCCAGCCCGATCTGACCAGCGTGCGCGCCAAGGTGACGAGCCAGATCCCCGGCCTGCCGCAGGCCAGCGTCTCGCTCGAAGCCGAACAGGACATCAAGGACAGCGGCCGCCGCATGGTCGCCATCGGCGGCGACTACCGCCTGGCCGGTGGCAGCCGCCTGTATGGCCGCCATGAGCTGATCAGCAGCCTGGGCTCGAACTATGCACTCAACGAAGGCCAGGAGCGCAACGCTACCGTGTTCGGTGTGGATTCGGAATACATGAAGGATGGCCGCGCGTTCTCGGAATACCGTGCCCGCGGCTCGGCCCTGGGTTCGAAGGAAGCCGAAGCGGCAATGGGCCTGCGCAATCTGTGGACGATCGGCCAGGGCGTGCGCGCCAGCACCAGCTTCGAGCGCGTGCGCGTGCTCTCCGGCCCGGCGGCCAATGAGTCGGTGGCCGTGACCGGCGCCATCGATATCGCCCGCAATCCGCTGTGGCGCGCCAACGCACGCCTGGAACTGCGCCATGGCGAAGACAGCGACGCGGTGCTGAATACCCTGGGCCTGGCGTATAAATTGAGCGAGGAATTCACCTTCCTGGGCAAGAACGCCTACGCCGCCAACCGCAGCCGCACCACCGACAGCATGCGCGTCAACGAACTGCTGCAAAGCGGCGTGGCCTACCGTGCGCCGGGCACCCTGGGCGTGAACGCCCTGGCCAAGTACGAGTTCAAGCTGGAGTCCGACAACGGCCCGGCCGACCTCAAGCGCGCCGTGCACGCCGTGTCGGTGGCCGGCAACTGGCAGCCGACCCGCGAGACCGTGTTCAGCGGCCGCTACGTCGGCAAGCTGGCGAACGACCGCTCGAGCGGCCTGGATACCCGCGGCACCGCCCACCTGCTGGCCGCCCGCGTGACCCACGAGCTCAAGCGCGACTGGGACGTCGGCGCGGTTGCCCAGGTCCTGTTTAACGGCGAAGGCAGCGGCCGCCAGTACGGCCTGGGCCTGGAAGCCGGCTACCAGCTGCAGAAGAACATGTGGGTCTCGGCCGGCTACAACTTCCTGGGCTTCAAGGAACGCGACCTGGCCGGCGCCGATGCCACCAGCAAGGGCGTGTATGTGCGCCTGCGCATGAAGTTCGACGAACGCGCCCTCGAGGGCATGATGAACGCACTCAACTAAGCTGTATTGACTACGCTGTATTCAATTAAGAAAATGACGATGACTTTCCCAAAGAATAGTTTTGCCTGGCTGCGTACGATCTTCCTGGCCCTCGCCTGCCTGGCCGCCCTGCCCGCCCAGGCCGCCTGCGTGGCCGGCGCCTGCATCTCGGCCGGGCCGCGCCTGGCCAGCGTCGACAGCACGCAAAGCGCCTTGCTCAATCCCCTGCTCGGCGGCCTGCTCGGCACCAGCCTGAACCTGAACGTGGCCGACTGGAACGCGCTGGCCGGCGGCGACGTCAAGCTGCTCGACTTCCTGAACGCCCTCAAGCTCCAGGCGAACGTATCGAGCCCGACCCAGGCGCTGGGCACCACCGTCACGCTGGGCCAGGTGGCGGCGGCGCTGAACGCGGCGGCCCAGCTCGAAGCCAAGACCAGTTTATCCGGCGTGCTGTCGCGCCTGCAGCCGCTGCTTGCCAATACCGGCGCCAGCGTGCGCGTGGGCGACCTGGTGAAAGTGAGCACCGATGCCGGCGCCCTGGCCGGCACCACCATCAACTCGCTCGACATGCTCACCGGCCTGATCCAGCTGTACAACCACCGCAACATGATCACCACGCCGACCCCGGTCGGGATTTCCGGCGGCGCGCTGGGCATGACGGGCCTGATCAACAACCTGCAGCTGTACGCGCAGGTGATCGAGCCGCCGGTGTACGTGTGCGGCCCGACCGGCTCGCAGTTCCATACCGCGGCCATCCGCCTGAAGCTCAAGCTCGACCTGGTGACCCTGAGCCCGGTCACCGACACCCTGAAACAGGTGGCCGGCGTGAACAGCGCCTCGGTCGCCATCGGCAAGCTCGACGTGTACGTGGAAGCGGCGCGCGGCGAAGGCAGCCTGTCGGCGGTCGACGCCGTGGCCAAGGCCGTCACCCTGCAGGTGGCGCCGGGCGTGGGCGACATCTACCTGGGCAGCATCCCTGACAACGTGTTCTTCAACCGCACCCGCACGCTCTCCGCCGCCGACGTCGGCTACGGCCAGATCGGCGAACTGGTCCTGAACGGCATCCGCGTCGCGCTCGAAATCAAGAGTACCGCGCGCGGCCAGGCGCCCTTCGCTTCCAGCGTGACCTTGTCGGGCACCTTCCCGCAAACGCGCACGGTGAGCACCAGCGCGGCGTTCATCACTGGCCTGACCAACAGCCTGGTGGGCAATCTGTCGCTGCGCACCACCATCTTGACCGGCGGCCTGCTCGACCTGGTGCTGGTGCCGGTAACCAACCTGTTGAACGGCCTGCTGCAGCCGGTACTCAAGGGGCTGGTGGTGGACACCCTGTCGCCGATCCTGACCCCGATCCTGACCGGCGTGGCCGATCCGCTGCTGAAACTGCTGGGCATCGGCCTGGGCCAGATGACGGTGACCGTGAACGGCATCTGCCAGTCCTGCGACAGCTTCGCGCTGACCAAGACCGCCGACAAGGCGAACGCCGTGCCGGGCAACACGATTACCTATGAAGTCGCGTTCGAGAACACCGGCACCACCACCCTGTCGGGCCTGACCGTGACCGACAACACGCCGGCGTTCACCACCTTTGCCAGCGCCGAATGCGGCACCCTGCCGGCCGACCTGAACAGCTGCGCGATCGCGGTCCAGCCCAAGGCGGGCGAGAATGGCGCCGTCGAATGGCGCTTCACCGGCAGCCTGCAACCCGGGGCCAAGGGAAGCGTGCGCATGAAAGTCGTGGTGCAATAGGGCCTGTGCGCCCCGGGTCCAGACGGACGCGTTTCGGCCGTCAACTATGTGTACAATGCAAGCTTTTTCCTCAAGGAAGCTGTGAACAGCACCAGCCAGCATGCCTTCCTGGACAACGGCGGCGCCATGGGCGAACGCGTCCGGGACATGGACTGGTCCGCGCATGCGCTCGGGCCGGTGTCCGGCTGGCCGCCCGTGCTGCGCACCGGCCTGGCCATCGTGCTCGGCTCGGCCTTCCCCACCTTCCTGGCCTGGGGCGAGAAGCTGACCCTGTTCTTCAACGACGCCTACCTGCCGATGCTCGGCAACAAGGCGCCGACCGCGCTCGGCGCGCCCCACCCCGAAGTCTGGCACGAGGTCTGGCATGAACTGGAACCGACTATCCGGCGCGTGCTGGCCGGCGAGTCCTTCTTTTTCGAGAACCTGGCGGTCACCGTCGAACGCCACGGCTACCCCGAGCAGGCCTGGTTCACCTTTTCCTTCAGCCCCCTGCGCGACGAGCTGGGCGCGGTGCAGGGCCTGATCTGCACCGTGGTCGAAGTGACCGACAAGGTGCAGGCGCTGGCGCGCCACAAGGACGCCGAGGAACGCCTTGCCCTCTCGCTCGAGGCATCGGGCAACATCGGCACCTGGAGCTATGAGCTCGACGGCGGCGCCACCCACGTCGACGAGCGCTTCGCACGCCTGTTCCAGGTCGAGGCCGCGCTGGCGCGCGAAGGCACCGAGCTGAACCGCTTTACCGACATGATCCACCCGGAAGACCGGCCGCGCGTGCTGGCGGCGATCGCCCACGCCATCGAGACCCGCACCCTGTACGACACCGAGTACCGCATCCCGCAGCGCTCGGGGCTGGACGTGTGGGTGAATGCACGCGGCAAGGTGTTTACCGACCCGGCCGACGGCACGCGCCGCTTCGCCGGTATCGCGGTCGACATCAGCGAGCGCAAGGCGCAGGCCGAAGCGCTGCGCGCCAGCGAGGCGCGCGCCGAAAGCGACCGGCGCCGCCTTGACGTGCTGCTGGAAGCGGCGCCGGTCGGCATCTTCTACGTCGACCCGAACGGCCGCCTGCTGGTGGCGAACGCCGCCAACCACGCGATCTGGGGCCATTATCCCGACAGCCGGTCGGTCGACGAATACGGCGCCTGGCGCGGCTGGCACATCGACGGCCCGCTGGCCGGGCAGCCGCTGGCCGCCGCCGAGTGGCCGGTGGCGCGCGTGCTGGCCGGGCGCGACACCGACGCCGGCGTGTTCGAGATCGAACCGTTCGATGTCCCCGGCCTGCGCCGCACGGTGCTGGTGCGCGCCGCCGCCCTGCGCGGCGCCGACGGCGCACTGCTCGGCGCGGTGGCCGCGCACATGGACATCACGCCCCAGGTGGCGGCCGAAAAGGCGCTCAAGGAAAGCGAGCGCCGCTTCCGCGCGATCGCCAACGTGATCCCGCAGATGGTGTGGTCGACCCACGTCGACAGCGGCGTCTATTATTTCAACGAGCGCTGGCAGGAGTTCACCGGCCTCGACTTCCCGGCCTTGCAGGCAGGCGCCTGGCGCGCCGCCGTGCATCCCGACGACCGCGACGCCCTGCGCACGCACTGGCAGCGCAGCCGCGACGCGGGCGCGCCTTTCGAATTCGAGCATCGCCTGCGCCACCACAGCGGAGAATACCGCTGGCTGCTGAGTCGTGCCCTGCCCTTTGCCGATGCCGATGGCCGCGTGACCGACTGGATGGGCACCCTGACCGACATCCACGCGCAAAAGAGCGGCGAAGCCGAGCTGCGCGCCCAGGCCAGGCGCAAGGACGAGTTCCTGGCGATGCTGGCGCACGAATTGCGCAATCCGCTGGCGCCGATCAGCAACGCCGCACAACTGCTCGGCATGCCCGGCCTGGACGAGCGCCGCCTGCGCCAGTCGAGCGAGATCATCGCGCGCCAGGTGCGCCACATGACCGAACTGGTGGACGATCTGCTCGACGTGTCGCGCGTCACGCGCGGGAAGGTAGAGCTCGACCGCGCCCTGGTCGACGTCGGCGCCGTGGTGGCCGGCGCCGTGGAACAGGCGCGCCCGCTGATCGAGGCGCGCCGCCACACGCTGGACCTGCAGCAGGATGCCGGCGGCTGGGTCGACGGCGACCGCACGCGCCTGGTGCAGGTGGTGTCGAACCTGCTGAACAACGCCGCCAAGTACACGCCGCAGGGCGGGCGCATCGCCCTGCAGGTAGCGCGCGCCGACGGCCTGGTGACGATCTCGGTGCGCGACAACGGCATCGGCATCGCGCCCGACGTGCTGCCCCAGGTGTTCGATTTGTTCACGCAAGCCGAGCGCACGCCGGACCGCTCGCAGGGCGGCCTGGGCCTGGGCCTGGGCCTGGCGCTGGTGAAAAGCCTGGTGCAGCTGCATGGCGGCAGCGTCCAGGCGCTCAGTGCCGGCCTGGGCCAGGGCAGCAGTTTCAGTGTGACGCTGCCGCTGGCGCAGCGCGAAGCCGGCGCCGCAGCGCGAAGCCGGCGCCGCGGCTGCGGCCATGCCGTCGGCCGCCCTGCCCGGCGCCGGCGGCCAGGTACGCATCCTGATCGTCGACGACAACCTCGACGCGGCCCAGTCGCTGACCGAGGTGCTGCGCGCCTTTGGCCACGCGGTGGCCAGCGCCGCCTCTTCACGCGAAGCGCTGGCCCTGGCCGAACAGGACTGGCCGCAAATGTTCGTGCTCGACATCGGCCTGCCCGACATCGACGGCTACGAACTGGTGCGGCGCCTGCGCTCCCTGCAGGCCGGCCGCTCCGCCCTCTACCTTGCCCTGACCGGTTACGGCCAGGCCCACGACCGCGTGCTCTCGCGCAGCGCCGGTTTCGACCACCATTTCGTGAAACCGGTGGACCTGCGCGCCCTGATTGCCGTGATCGACGGCATCGGGGCTGCTCCATGAACCCGCTTACACCCATCCAACCGCGACGCATCGCTAGTCGCACGCCAGCCTCTACCGGAACAGCTGTAAAGCCGGTGGTGGTGGTAGCATGATGCCCTTCGCGCCTGCGCCCCTGGGCCATGCGCCGCAACTGGACCGCGCCCGCTTCCTTGACAGAAGCCTCTGCGGACCCAAGAATTCATACCTATGTTGAAACCTGAAGAAGACGTGCGCGACCCGGCGTACAACGCCGCCGAGTTCTGCTCGACAAAAGACGCCGCCCGCCTGCTCGGCGTATCGCACCGCACGGTGCAGCTGTGGGTCGAGAACGGCACCCTGCAAGCCTGGAAGACCGCCGGCGGCCACCGCCGCATCACGATGGCGTCGGTGAACAAGCTGGTCAACGAACGCCACGAGGCCACCGCGCCCGTGGCGCCGGTCGCCGCGGCCGAACCGGAAAAATCGCAGCGCAAGAAAGTCCTGCTGGTCGACGACGACCGCACCCTGCTGCGCCTGTACGAACTGGAACTGCAGGGCTGGAACCTGCCGCTCGACGTGGTCAAGGCCCACGACGGCTTCGTGGCCCTGATCCGCATCGGCGAACAGCGCCCCGATCTGCTGGTGAGCGACCTGAGCATGCCGGGCATGGACGGCTTCCGCATGATCCGTACCCTGCGCGGCGACGCCGACTATGGCCAGATGGCGATCATCGTCGTCAGCGGCCTGGACCGCGCAACGATCGCCTCGATGGGCCTGCCCTCCGACATTCCGGTGTTCCCGAAGCCGGTGCCTTTCGCCCAGCTGCGCGCGGCGGTCGAACATGCGCTCGACGTGCGCGCGGACGCCACCTGACCGGGACGCTGCGTTCCCCAACGCCATGCTTCAGCCCTTACTGCCGAACGATGAAGCCAGCCGCCTGCAAGCGCTGCTCGACCTGAAGCTGCTCGACACCGCCCCCGAGGAACGCTTCGAACGGATCACGCGCCTGGCGGCGCGCCTGTTCGACGTGCCGATGGCGATGGTCGGCCTGCTCGACGCCGACCGCCTGTGGTTCAAGTCGCGCATCGGAGTGCTGGAGCAGGAAATCCCGCGCGTGGTCACCTTCTGCGGCCATGCCATCCTGCAGGACGAGGTCTTCGTGATCGAGGATACGTCCACCGACCCGCGCTTCGCCGACAATCCCGTCATCACCGGCCCGCTGCGCCTGGGCTTCTATGCCGGCCTGCCGCTGGCCGCGCCCGACGGCAGCCGCGTCGGCACCCTGTGCGTGCTCGATCACCGGCCGCGCAGCTTCAGCGACGCCGACCGCCTGCTGCTGCGCGACCTGGCGGCACTGGTGACCGCCGAATTCGCCAGCGACGCGCTGCAACGCGCATTGCGCCGCCAGCGCGACAGCGAAACCTGGCTGCGCGCCCTGCTGGACCATTTGCCGGAAAGCGTGCTGATGCTCGACGAGGAGGCGAATGTGCTGTCGGTGAACCCGGCCGCCGAGCGCATGTTCGGCGCACTCGCGCAGCAGCTGGTCGGCCGCAACCTGCAGTGGCTGCTGGTGGAAGCCGTGCCCGACCTGGTGCGCTGCCTGCCCGAGGGCCAGGTCTGCACCCGCGAAGGCACCGGCCGCCGCGTCGACGGCGGCACCTTCCCGCTCGAGATATCGACCTGCGTGATGCACCTGGGCGGCCACCGCCGCTACGCCGCCATTGCACGCGACAATGCCGCGCGCCTGGAAGAAACACGGCGCCTGCGCGCCGCCGGCGAGCGGCGCAGCCGCTTCTTCAAGATGGCCGCGCACGAGCTGCGCACGCCGCTGGCCAGCATCATCGGGTTTTCGGAACTGCTGTTGAAACGCGACTTCGACGCCGCCACCGCGCGCGCACTGCTCGACATCGTGCACCGCCAGGCGAGTCACCTCTCGGCCCTGGTGACCCAGGTGCTGGACCTGGCGCGCCTGGAATCCGGCGGCCCCGCCGTGCTGCAGATCGGCCCGCAGCGCATCGAGGCCATCCTCGCCGAGGCCTTGGGTACGGTCGAACCGCTGGGCCAGAACGCGCGCATCGCGCTTGCAATCGAGCCGGATCTGCCGCCGGTCGCAGCCGACCCGCACAAGCTGGGCGCGGCGCTGGCCCATGTGCTGAACAACAGCCTGGTGTACTCCGCGCCGGGCACGCCGGTGACGGTGCGCGCCTGGCGCGGGCCGGACGCCGCCGTCGGCACCGTGCTGCTGCGCATCAGCGACAGCGGCATCGGCATGAGCGAAGAGCAGCAGGCCGCCATGTTCGAAGCCTTTTACCGCGCCAAGCCCGACGCCCGCCCGGAAAGCACCGGGCTGGGCCTGGCCATCTTCCACGAAACGATCGAGCTGCACAACGCCAGCGTCGACGTCGCCTCGACCCTGGGGCGTGGAACCGACATCACCCTGACCTTGCCGGCCGCCGCCGCCCTGCCCCATGCCTGAATCCATCCTTGTCGTCGACGACCAGCCCGAACTGCGGCTCCTGATCCGCCTGACCCTGCAAACCGTGGGCAAGGTGGCCGTGGCCGGCTCGGGCGACGAAATGATGGCGCGCATCGCCGCCGAGCGGCCGCGCGTGATCGTGCTCGACGTGTCGCTGGGCGGCGAAAGCGGCCTGGAACTGTGCCGCGCGCTGAAAGACGACCCGGCGACCAGCGATATCCGCATCCTGCTGCTGTCGGCTTTCGTGCAGGCGGCCGACGTGGCTGCCGGCAAGGCCGCCGGCGCCGACGACTACATGGCCAAGCCCTTCAGTCCGCGCGAACTGCAGGACGCAGTGAATGCGTTGCTGGCCTGAACCGCAGGGTATTTGCCGAAATCATTTAAATTCAGTAAAAACGATACCAAAATCGGCTAACGTGCAATGATCCTTTGCCTAGGGAGCGCTGGGGCCAAATTTCGTGTATCATTGGCTGCAATTGATTTGAAGCAACATCTATAGCAACTGCTGCCTCTTTCCACCATGAGACCTTACCCCATCTCTGGCGCTGTATTGCTGTCCCTGCTGGCGCTCCCCGCGCATGCCGGCATGGCGAATGCCACGATGCAGGTCGGCTTTGTCCTGACCGAGGCCTGCACCGTCAGCGCCCAGGCCGGAACGCCAAACGTCTCCTGCTCGCACGACAGTCCTTATCGCTTGGGACGCGTGGATGCGGGTGTCCAGCAAGGCAATCAGGCTGCAGAAGCTGCCTGGACCATCTACTTTTAATTCCGGCGGAAAGCCTTCCTCAGGCAAAGCGCGCCTGGTACTCGCTCGGCAGCACACCCAGTTCGGCGGCAAAGGCGCGGCGCAGGTTGTATTCGCTGCCGTAGCCGCTCGCGCGCGCGGCCTGCTTGACCAGGGTTCCGGGCTGCTCCAGCAGCAGGCAGGCGCGTTCCAGGCGCAGTCGCGCCAGCAGCTGGGCCGGCGTCAGGCCGGCTTCCTCGTATAGCTTGCGATACAGCGAACGCTCGGACAGCGCACAGGCGCCGGCCATTTCGCCGACGCCGATGTCCTGCGCCAGGCGTGGGCGCAGCCAGGCGGTCAGCTGCGCGCAGACGCCCGGCGCCGGCGACTGCGCCAGCAGTTCGGAACTGAACTGGCGCTGTCCGCCCGGGCGCTTCAGGAACAGGACCATGCGCTTGGCAACCGCCAGCGCGGCTTCGCGTCCCAGGTCTTCCTCGACCAGGCTGAGCGCCAGGTCCATGCCGGCGCTGATGCCGGCCGAGGTGCGGAACTTGCCGTCGCGAACGTGCAGCGCGTCGTCCAGCAGCTGCAGCCCCGGATGCTCGCTGCGCAGGGCCTCGACGTCGGCCCAGTGCGTCACCGCCTGGCGCCCGTCGAGCAGGCCGGCGCGCGCCAGCACGAAGCTGCCGGTGCAGACCGAACAGCAGCGCGCCGCTTCCGCCCCTGCCTGCGCCACCCAGTCCAGCACGGCACGGCCTTCCGCCGTGGCGCTGGAAGGCAGGGCCGCGACACGGCCGCCGGCCACGATCAGGGTCGCGCCCCCGGCGCCAGTCCGTGGCAACGGCTCGGCCAGCACGCCCAGACCGGAGGACGAGACGACCGCGCCGCCACCCGCGGCCAGCAGCCGGATGCGGTATGGGGCCGGCAAGCCGGCATCGCGCGCTTCGTCGTTTGCGCTCGAAAATACCTGGGCCGGGCCGGTGGCGTCGAGCAGCAGGAAGTCGGGAAACACCAGGAGCCAGACCTCGCGGGCGGCAGTGCTGGCCGCCGCAGGCGGGTTCGATGGCAAGGCGGGACGGTTCATATTGGCAGATATTCAAGCATCGCCTACATTTCTGTCAAGCACCTCACTGGCAGGTGCGCACCGCGCCGCGTAACCGATGCCCGGCGCCGCTCAGAAATAGATCGTCGCCGTAACCGTGTCCTTGTAGTCGCCCGGCGAAGGCGTGGTCTGCTTCGGCACGCTGCCATACAGCGGCACGCTCTGCACAACGCCGGTCCCGGTGCCGGTGACCATCACCGTGCCGCCGCTGCCGTCGCCCCAGGCCGGGCCGTCGGGCGTACCCGCGATCAGGTACAGCACGGTTTCGCCGGTGGCCGCGTTGCGCATGCGGCGCGCCGCCACGCTGCCGTTCCTGCCACCGTCCAGGCTGATGCGGTAGGCGTTGTTCGCCGTGCACTGCACCGACAGCGCCGCATTGGCACGCACCGCCGAGGTGAGCACGGTACTGGCGCCGAAGGCCAGGTTCGAGGCGTTGATCACGCAGTTGTTGACCACGGTGGCGCGCACGCGGAACGGCACCGTGGTGGTGGCGCCGGATGTGCAGGGCGAAGACAGCAGGCTCCAGAACGAATAGTTGACGATCGCCTCGCCCGAGAAATCGCTGGAGAATTCGGTATCGGCGTTGCCGACGGTGCCGACGCCGCTCAGGGAATTGCCCGGGATCTTGCCGTAGATGGTGAAGCTCGCCGTCTGGGTGCCGAGCGAGAGCAGGCCGGCGCTGATGCTGGTGTTGAGCGAGGTCGGGCTGTTCGGGGTGGCCGGGCTGCCCCATACCGCGGCCGCCGTGTAGCTGCCGTCGCGGTAGAGGTTGAACGGCAGGCGCCCGGTGCCGCCGCTCATGGTGCGCCATTGACCCTGGGTGCCGCCGCTGCCGGCGCCGAGGTAGACGCAGATCGACGCATTCGGGAACAGCAGCTGGGGCGGAATGCCGGTCAGCAGGCCCCAGGTGCAGCTGAGGGTGAGGGTGCCGCTGGCATAGCTGTCGCTGGACGCGATCGGGCTGACGTTGCCGAACACGATATCGGTCATGGTTGCGCTGCAGCTGTCGGCGCGCGCGGCATTCAACCCCGCCAGCCAGAACACGATCGCCAGGCTCACCACCCGCATCACACGTTTGAACATTACTTCCCTCCCTCGATGGGCATGCAGCGCAGCGGCCCGATGCTTGCCATACCTTCGCCGGCGGCGCCGTCATTGGCTGCCGGATAACGGAACCTTACCTAGCAGTCGCCTTCGCGTGCGCGCAGCACGAGACGGTTGTCGTCCCCTGCCTGCTCGACAAAGACCATGCCGCCGTGGCCGACGATGGTGCTTTCGCCGCCATTTACCTCGACCGGCGTGCCGATGGCGATGGGTTTTCCATCCGCCCCGTGCACGGTCACGCTGGCCGCGCGCACGCGTTCGAGCGCAAAGCCGGCCACCACGCCCGACAGCAGGCGCGGCGCGATTTCCACGTTGGTGGCGCGCACGCGCATGTCGAGCGGCAGGCCGCTGGCGTCGATCGCCAGCTGGTTCGCCGCGTACGGCACCAGGTCCGGCACCAGCAGGCGGCCGTGGCGGTCGGTGCGGCCGATGACGCGGTTTTCCTGCAGCACCGGCACATCGGCCACGCCGGCCGAGACCATGGCAAAGGCGCGTCCCACCTGGCGCGCCGGCAGCACCGCGCCGTCCATCGCCACCAGGGCGCCGGTGGCGTTGAATGCGGCGGTGACGCCGGCGCCGCCGTCCTGCACCAGCAGGCCGAGCTGGCCGGCGCTGCCGAGGTACTGGAGCTGGCCCTGGCCATAGCGCTGGCCGGCCTGGGTGGCGCTCTGCACGTTCCAGCCGAAGCCGCCGGCGAAATCGGCCGAGCGGTTCAGGCCCAGGTTCCAGCTCGGCTGGCCCGCGCGGCGGCCGGCGCCGACGCTGGCGCCGATCCGGCCCGGCAGGCTGAAGCTGAGCGAGGCGGTCACGCCGCGCGCCGAGGTCTGGCCCAGGTCCTGGTAGGCGTTCACGCCGAGGTAGACGCCCTCGCCCAGGCGCATCGACCAGGCCAGCGAGGCGATGCGCGCCGTGTCGTGCCCGGCCAGGCGGTAGGCGACGAGGCTGGCGCTGAGCGACTGTCCGGCCGAGGGCGAGAAGTTGGCGGTAATGCGGTCGTTGACGCGGTTCACCGGCACCCCTTCGCGCGTGCCGAGGTCGGCGTAATCGCTACTGGCGCGCGTGCTTTGCACGTCGACCGAGAAGCGCGGCGACAGGTACTGGTAGCCAAGCGTGGCCTGCGCACCGCTGCCGTCGCCGCCGCCGCTGGCGGCCAGGGCGCCGTGCAGCACGCCGGCGTGGCCCAGGCGGATCAATGCGCCGGCGCCGGCGTTCGCCACCCCGGCCGCCGCTTCCGCATGGGCCTCGACGGTCAGGGCATCGGTCAGGCCATGGCGCAGCGAGCCGGTCAGCGCCGGGCGCGCCGCGTAGCTGAACGAGCGCAGGCCGTAGTCGCGGCGCGGCAGGCCGAAGGCGGCGGCGTAGTCGGACAGGCCGGGCGCCAGCAGGCGCGTGTCGACGTACAGCGGCACCGAGGTGGCGACTTCGCGCCCCAGGCTGTCGCGCGTGACCACGGTGGCCTGGCCGGCGCCGTTCAGGCCGGCCACCTGGTCCAGCACGAAGGGGCCGTCGGGCACGGTGGAACTGAACTGCTGCATGCCGTTCACGTACAGGGCGACGCTGCTCGGCACCACGGCCGAGCCGGCGATCTGCGTCATCGGGTAGGTGACCAGGTCGGGCCGCAGGTCGAAGTTCTTGCGCCACTCGATGCCGCCAATGCGCAGCGAGCGCGACCAGGTGAGCGAACGTGTGATCAAATCGCCCACCTGGAGCGAGGTCAGGGCCACCGGGTCGGCCCAGCTCCAGGAAGTGTCGTGGCGCAGGTAGCGGCGCCCGGGCCCGTGCAGGGTGGCCACGCCGGTGCTGCTGATGGCGCCGCGCGCGTCGAACCAGCGCAGTTCGTGCAGGGCCGAAGCCCGGGACTCGGCACTGGACCCGGCGCGGGGCTGGGCGTAGATGTCGTAGTTGAGCAGCATTCCCGGGCTGGCGCTGCCGGCGCCGACTTCGCGCGGGTTGCGTGCCTGCAGGCGCAGGGGGGTGCGCAAATCGTCGGCCAGGCGCAGCGATATGCTCTGGGCGGCGGCGTCGAAGCTGTAGCGAAGGCCGGGAATGGCGTCGAGGTCGCGTTCGCGCGCCTCTCCGAAGCCGAGGGTGGCCGGGTCCAGCCCGAGTTCGCGCAGGGTGTCGGCGTCGACGCGCAAGCCTTGCGCGCCGCGCGTGAAACGGGCGACGGCGCCGGTAGCGGCGCCGTTCACGGAGACTTCAAGCCAGAGTTCGATCGGCGCGGCGGGTATGGCGGGGGGGGCGGGTGTGGCGCCGGGAGGCGCCGTGATGGCGGCAGCAGCGGCAGTGGCGGGAACAGACGCGGGCGCACCCTGCCCGGCCCGCGCCGGCAGTGGACATGCCAAAGCCAGGCCCAGGGCCAGCGCAAGAAGAGCGCAAAAGCGTGCGCGCGCGCGGGTACCGCCTGCCTTCATCGGCCGTTCACTTGGCGCCGGCGCTCTCCGCCGCCACGCTGGCGGCTGCGCTCGCGGCGCGCGCATTCACGTTGGCGCGCACGGTCATCGGACCGGCCACGCGGGCGCCTGGTTCCAGCGGCAGGCGCCATTCGCGCTCGCGGCCGGCCAGCGCATAGCCCAGCAAGCCCTTGCTCAGCTCGATTTCCTTGCCGGCGGCATCGACCAGGCTGGCCGCGCCGACCTGGGCATGCAAGGCGCCGCTATTTTTGGCGCGCAGGATCCAGCCGCCGTCCTTGCGCAGCACGGTCCAGGCCAGGCTGGGGGCGGCCGCTTCGTCGGTCGGCGCCACGAACACCGGCACCGAGTACTGCAGGCGGATCGCCACGCCGCTGGCCAGCTCGTCTTCACGCGGAATTTCGTCGATCAGCAGGCGGTAGGTGCGCTCGGGCCTGGGACGGCGCCGCCCTTGCGCACCAGGCGGATGGTCTGGCTGGACTTGGCGCCGACCTCGATGATCGGCGGGCTCGCCACCAGTTCGTCGGTCGGGGTCAGGACGTCTTCGCCGTTACGCTGGTCCCAGGCGAACACGCGCACCTGGCCGTACACCGGCTTTTCGCCCAGGTTCTGCAGGCTGATGCCGCCGGCAGCCTGGCCGGCGCGCAGGCTGATCGACACCGGCGAGATCTGCAGGCTGGCCGCCTGCGCGGCGCAGGCCAGGAACAGGCCGGCGCAGAGGGCGAAGGCGGTGCGCCAGGAACGCAGGGACGAAGACAGGTTCATCGGTCGGAAATAATCGCTCAGAAATACACGGTCGCGGTGATGGTGGATTTGTAGCTGTCCGGCGTCGGCGTGTTCTGGGCCGGGATTTCGCCGTAGACGGTCAGGTTCTGGGCGGCGCCGTTGCCGGTGCCGGCCAGGGTGTCGGTGCCCTGGGTCGCGCCCCACGGGGTGCCGCCCGGCGCCTGGAACAGGTTGAAGCGCACGGTCTCGGTGTTGGCGCCGGTGCCGCGCATGTAGCGCGTGGTGCCGCTCGAACCCGGGCCGTTGCCGGCGTCGAGGCCGATGTTGTATGGGGTGGTGTTGCTACAGGTAACGCTGATGTTCGCGGTGGCCGACACGGTGCTCGACAGCACGCCCTGGCGCTGGCCGAAGTCCAGGCCGTTGGCCGAGATGGCGCAGTCGGCGTTGATGCGCAAGGTCACGTCGAAGCTCGCAGGCTGGCCGGCCTTGCCGTAGACGGCGGCAGTGGCGAGTGCCGGGAAGGCTGCGATGACGATGGCGCCGAAGGCGGCGGCGCGGAGCTTGGCTGAGAACATGGTTTTCCCTGTAAAAATCGAAATGAATGAATTGCCGTACATCAACTATACGGTAATTACCGAAATCGGTAAAATCGAAACTTTCAGAAATTTCGATACAAGTTGCGCAAAAGCATCAACCCCTGTTCTCCCCCTTTTCAGGCCGTGGCGGCGGCCTTGACGATGCTCGGCGCCACTTCGCGCGGCAGCGTCACGTGGAACACGGTACCGCCGCCCGGCGCATCGGCAATCGAGATCGTGCCGCCATGTTCCTCGACGATGCGCTTGCAGATCGCCAGGCCGAGCCCGGTGCCGCCGGTGCGCGGCTTGCCGCCGTCCTTCTGCCCGATCTGCACGAAAGGCTGGAACACGCGCTCGCGCAGCTCGGGACGGATGCCGGGCCCGCGGTCGGCCACCGACAGGCGCGCGCCGTGCGCCTGGGCGATCACGTGCAGGATCACGGCGCTGCCGCCCGGCGCCACCTTGATCGCGTTCGACAGCAGGTTCGTCATCACCTGGGTCATGCGGTCGTAGTCGATGGCGGCCACGGCTTCGCTGGCATCGGCGCCGGTGTCGAGCACCAGCGAGACGTCGTTCGCGGTGGCCATGCCCTGCATGGTGCGGATCGCCTCGCGCGCCAGCGGCAGCACCGGCTGGGACACCGGCACGAAGCTCATCATGCCGGCCTCGATCTTCTGGATGTCGAGCATGTCGTCGACCAGGCGGTTCAGGCGGATGCAGTTGTTGTAGCAGATGTCGATCAGCTCCTGCACGTCGGGCGTGAGTTCGCCCATGGCGCCGTCGGCCAGCAGCGACAGCGAGGCCCGGATCGACGTCAGCGGCGTGCGCAGCTCGTGCGACACGGTGCCCACGAACTCGTTCTTGGCGCGGTCGATGCGCTTGCGCTCGGTAATGTCGCGCAGGAAGATGCTGAGCATGGTGGAATCGCCCTCGCCGGTCAGGCTGGTGCTCATCTCGACCGGGATCTCGGCGCCGTGGCGGTCGGTGACGACCCGTTCCACGCGGCGGTCGAGCGCGCCCTGGCGGTTCGAGGCCAGCAGCTGCGGCAAGGCGTCGCTGTCGCTGGTGCGCAGCGGGTCGGCCAGGTTCAGGTCGTCCAGGCGCCGCCCGAGCGCCTCGGCCCGGCGCCAGCCCAGCATCTGCTCGGCCTGCGGGTTCCATTCGCTGATGCAGCCCTTCAGGTCGACGCCGATAAAGGCGTCCTGGGCGGTGTCGACAATCGCCCGGATGCGCGATTCGCTGCCCTGCACGGTTTCCAGCGCGCGCCGCAGTTCCACTGTGCGCGACTCGACCATCTGCTCGAGGGTGCCGTTCAGCTGCTGCAGCTGGCGCCGGCGCTCGCCCAGGTCCTGCACGAGCAGGTTCAGCGAGCTGCTCAGCGCCTTGACTTCCTCGTAGGGGCCGCCACTGGCGATCTGCACGGCGCCGCCGCCGCGCAGCTCACCGGCGGAGGCGGCTAGCTGCTTCAGCGGGCGGGTGATGCGGCGCGCCAGCGCCACGCCGACCAGCGAGAACAGCAGGGCCAGCAACAGGCCGCTGACCAGCGCATGGCGGCGCATGTCGTACAGCGGCTGCCAGGCAGTGTCCACCTGCTGGCGCACCAGCACCACCCAGCCCAGGCCGGGATAGCTGGCGTAGCCGCTGCCCTTCTGGAAGCCGACCACGTAGTCCTTGCCGTCGGGCCAGCGCTCGACCATGAAGGCGCCGCGCTGGGTCGGGCTGGCGTTGCGGAAGCTGTCCAGGGCCAGCGTGGTGTCCATCAGTTCGCGCGGGCCGAGCAGCACGCGCCCGGTGCTGCTCAGGATCAGCGTTTGCGTATCGCTTTCGCGGTCGGCCGAACCGACCACCGAGCGCTCGACGTCGCGCGCCCAGTTCCACGACAGGTGGGCGCCGAGCACGCCGCGCACCTTGCCGTTTTCGTCGGCATAGGGGAAGGCGACGTCGACGAAGCGGCGCGGCGCCTTGTCCGCCTGGGGCGGCAGCAGCTTGTCGAGCAGCAGCGCCTCGTGCACGTCGCCGACGTAGCCGCCGCGCATGCCCTCGATGAACCAGGGACGCTTCGAGACGTCGGCCCCTTCGAGCAGGCGGTTGCCCGAGACCAGCACCTTGCCCTCGGTGTCGGTCAGCCCGATCCACTCATAGTAGTCGTAGCTGCGCTGGACCCGCTCGAGCGCCTGGCGGCGCTGGTCGAGCGAGTATTCATCGGTTGTCAGGACCGGACGCGAGGTGACCAGCGCGATCTCGCGGTAGCGCTCGAACATGCCGCGTTCGAGCTTGTCGGAAGTTTGCGCCGCCAGGTCGGCCAGATTGTGGCCGATGCGGTCCTTGATCTGGTCGATGGCGCGCCGCTCGACCACGAGGATCAGGGCGATCGTCAGCACGACCGACAGCAGCGAGAAGGCCAGCGCCAGCTGGGCGCCGAGGCCACGGGGAATGAAACTGGTGAATGTGCGTTGCAAGGCAGCCTTCTGGTTCGATCCGGTGACGCCGACGTGGCCGAGCCTATCACAGGGCAAATTGCCGAGCGATTAGTTTGCAGGCGTGCGCGTTCATGCGTCCTGCATGAAGTCCACCTGTGGCTGCCACGGAGGTCTCACCGCCGCCGCGGACACGGCCGCAGGGGCGGTCTCGGGCAGTATAGGGAGGGTCGCGTTGCTTGTTGAGAACTAAAAATGCGTAACCAAAAATCTGGGCAAGCGGGTGCCCGTGGGTTCGTTTCAGCCGGCCTTGCGGCGCGGCGCCGGCGCGGCCAGCACCATGCCCAGGCGCAGCGCGGTCTCGACCACGCTGTCGAGCGGCGGCTGGTAGCCCTGGTCGATCCAGCGCAGGGCGATGTGCATCACGCCGCCGATGACGCCGGCGCGCAACAGTTCATCATCGGCTGCCCCAGGGGCGGAGTGGCGCGCGATCTCGTCGCCGATTGCCTGCAACGAGGCGTCGAAGGCCTGGTCGACGGCCCGGCTCACGCCGCGGATCTCGACCAGGAACACGCGCGCCGATTGCGGGTCGCGCTGCAGCGCGCCAAAGTAGGCGCGCAACATGGCCCGCGCCCGCTCCCCGCGCGCGCGCCCGGCCGACTGCCCGGCGGCGGCGATGTCGCCGAATACTTTATAGGTGACGGTGCGGTAGGACGTGATCAGGAGGTCTTCGCTGTTGGCGAAGGATTCGTAGAAATAGCGTTCGGTGAGCCCGGCTTCCTCGCACACGGCCTTGACGGTGGCCTGGCGGTAGCCGCGCTTGCCGTAGACGGCGATGGCGGCGGCGATCAGCTTGCTGCGCCGCTGGGCGCGGCGTTCTTCGGGAGACACGCCGCGGTAGGCGCGCGCTGGGGGGAGTTCTGGCGTCATCCGGCTATTTTGACACACCCCGGGTACGCCACGGAAAGTTTCAGCTTGCCAACGCAAAGTTGACAATGTAGAGTGTCAATTACGTTCTTAATACTAGATCAATATCGAGACACCATGCTGAACCATCCTGACGAGGACGGCCTGCTCGACGTGCTGATCGTCGGCGCCGGCCTCTCGGGCATCGGCGCCGCAGCGATCCTGCAGGCGCGCTGTCCCGGCAAGCGCTACGCGATCCTGGAAGCGCGCGACGCCATCGGCGGCACCTGGGACCTGTTCCGCTATCCCGGCATCCGCTCCGACTCCGACATGTACACGCTGGGCTACTCCTTCAAGCCCTGGCTCGACGCCAAGGCGATTGCCGACGGTCCCTCGATCCTGCGCTATGTCCGCGACACCGCGCGCGAGCACGGCATCGAGGCCCACATCCGCTACGGCCACAAGGTGGTGCGCGCCGAATGGTCGAGCGAGGCCGCCTGCTGGACCGTCCATGCCGGTGGCCCGGACGGCGCCGCCCGTACCGTGCGCGCGCGCTTCCTTTACATGTGCAGCGGCTACTACAGCTACGACCACGCCTACCGGCCGCAATTCGAAGGCGAGGACGGCTACCGCGGCCGTATCGTGCAGCCGCAGTTCTGGCCGCGCGACCTCGACTACGCTGGCCAACGCGTGGTGGTGATCGGCAGCGGCGCCACCGCGGTGACCCTGGTGCCGGCCATGGCGCAGCAGGCTGCCCACGTGACCATGCTGCAGCGCTCCCCCACCTACGTGGTGGCGCGCCCGTCCGAATACCGCTTCGCACGGCGCCTGCAAGCGCTGCTGCCGGCGAAGGCCGCCTACTGGGGCACGCGCTGGCGCGTGATCCTGGAGTCGATGCTGCTGTACCGCCTGGCGCGCGCCAAACCGGAGCTGGCGAAACAGCGCATCGTCGAGATGGCGCGCCACCAGCTGGGGCCGGGCTTCGACGTCGCCACCCATTTCACGCCCAGCTACAAGGTGTGGGACCAGCGCGTCTGCGTGGTGCCCGACGGCGACATGTTCCGCGCCATCCGCAAGGGCCAGGCCTCGGTGGTCACCGGCCACATCGACCGCTTCACGGAACGCGGCCTGCTGCTCCAGTCCGGCCAGGAACTCGAGGCCGACGTGGTCGTGATGGCCACCGGCCTGAGCCTGTCGATACTCGGCGGCTCAGCGATCACGGTCGACGGCCAGCCCTTCGCACCGAACGAGGCGATGTCGTACAAGGGCATGATGTTATCAAGCTTGCCGAACTGCGTGATGAGCTTCGGCTATACGAATGCCTCGTGGACGCTGAAGGCCGACCTCACCGCCGAGTGGGTCTGCCGGCTGCTGAGACACATGGACCGGCGCGGCCAGCAGGTGGCCGTAGTGCGGCGCGAGCCGGGCGTGACGCCTGCGCCCTTCCTCAGCTTTACCTCGGGCTACGTGCAGCGCGCCGCCGCCCTGCTGCCGCAGCAGGGTTCGCGCCGGCCGTGGCAGGTCTATCAAAACTATGCGCAGGACATGATGACGATCCGCTTCGGCCGCATCGCCGACGGCGTCATCCGCTTTGGAAGAGAAGGAACCATGCCTTGAAGGTCTCGAACCGTGTAGCCCTGATTACCGGCGCCGGCGGCGGCATCGGCCGCGCCACCGCCCTCGCCCTGGCGCGCCGCCACTGCCACCTGGCGCAGGCCGACATCAGCGCCGAAGGCCTGAAGGAATCGGCGCGCCTGCTCGCCCACATGGGCGTGCGCGTCACCACCCACCTGCTCGACGTGGCCGACCGCGAGGCGGTGCAGTCCTTGCCGGCCGAGGTGGAGGCCGCGCACGGGCGCCTCGACATCCTCATGAACAACGCCGGCGTGGCCCTGGGCGGCAGCTTCGAGCAGGTGTCCGAGGCCGACTTCGAGTGGCTGATGGACATCAATTTCAATGGCGTGGTGCGCATGACGCGCGCCTTCCTGCCGCTCCTGCGGCGCAGCGACGACGCGCGCGTGGTGAACGTGTCGAGCATCTACGGCATCGTGTCGCCGCCGGGCCAGTCGGCGTACTCGGCCAGCAAATTTGCGGTGCGCGGCTTTTCCAACGCCCTGCGCCACGAGCTCGAAGGCAGCACGGTGGGCGTGAGCGTGGTGCATCCGGGCGGCGTGGCCACCTCGATCGCGCGCAGCGCCCGCATCCCGGCCGGCGCGCCGCTTGAGGACATCGAGCGCGGGCGCAAGGTCGCCGAACGCCTGCTGCGCCTGGCGCCCGAGGAAGCCGGCGAAATCATCGCGCGCGGCATCGAGCGGCGCGACGCGCGTATCCTGGTCGGCAGCGATGCCAAGGCCGTCTCCATCCTCGAACGCCTGGCGCCGGTGAATTACTGGCGCTTCCTGAAGAAAGCGACCTCCCGATGAAAACCCTCCTCTTCTTCCTGGGCCTGGCGGCGCTGCCGCTGCTCGGCCTGGCCTGGTTCACGCGGCGCACCGCGGCGCGCATCGTCCAGTACCTGCCTGCCAAGGGGCGTTTCGTCGACGTGCCCGGCGGCCAGCTGCACGTGCGCGAGAGCGGACCCGACAGCGCGCCGGCCGTGCTGCTGGTGCATGGCCTGGGCGGCCAGATGAGCCATTTCGACTATGGCCTCGCCGAGCAGCTCGCGCAATCGTTCCGCGTGGTCGTGGTCGACCGCCCCGGCTCCGGCCACTCGCTGCGCGACGAGATGACCTCGGCCGACGTCTCGACCCAGGCCGCGGCGCTGGCCCTGCTGGTCGACAAGCTGGCGCTCGGCCGTCCGACCGTGGTCGGCCACTCGCTGGGCGGGGCGATCGCCCTGGCGCTGGCGCTGGAGCACCCGGCCTCGGTCGGCGCCCTGGCCCTGGTGGCGCCGCTGACCCATGCGCCGGAAACCGCGCCGCAGGTATTCAAGGCGCTGACCATCGAGACGCGCTGGGTGCGCAAGCTGTTCGCCTGGACCCTGGCCACGCCGGGCGCGATCGTCGGCAGCAAGAAGGTGCTGGCGGCCGTGTTCGCGCCGGAACAGGCGCCGGCCGACTTCGCGGTCAAGGGCGGCGGGCTGCACAGCCTGCGGCCTTCGCAGTTCCTGGCCGCGTCCAGCGATTTGCAGGCGATCCCGCTGCGCATGCCGCTGGTGCAGGGCCGCTACGCCGAACTGGCGCTGTCGCTCAGCGTGCTGTACGGGCGCCAGGATGCGATCCTCGACTGGCAAGAGAATGGCCAGGCCCTGGTCGACAAGGTGCCGGGCGCGCGCCTTGAGCTGGTCGATGGCGGGCACATGCTGCCGGTGACCCAGCCGCAGGTGGTGGCCGATTTCGTCGAACGCGCAGCGCGTGCGGCGCCGCCGCAACAGCGGGCGGGTTGAGTCACGGGCGCGGTGGTGGGTTCGAGAACCCACCAACCCGTACGATTGATTACATCCCCGGAGTGTGAAGATCCGTAGGGTGGACTCCCGAGTCCACGCGGTACTACCCGAGCATGTCGAAACGCGTACCGTCGTCCCGGAACGCATGCTGCAACGATGTTTGCATGTGTCGCGATGTACGAGGGCACGACCGCGTGGACTCAGGAGTCCACCCTACGAGGATGTGAAAAAATCGCCATGGCTGCGTTGCCTCGTCTCGCCGTACGCTCGTACTGTCTTCGACTCGGCGCCTTGCCCTGACAATTTTTTCACATCCTCTACGGACTGACCACATGGCGCGGTCGAAAGTCCACCCCCGCGCGCCGTCCGTGATCGGCCCTGGCGCTTTTCGATTGCCTCCCGCCTCGGCTTGGCTCTACACTGGCAACCCGACACCCAAGCCCGCCACCATGCTGCTTACCGCGCTCGACAACCTCCTGCTCGACGACCGCCCGCGCCAGCTGGCCGGCCTGCGCCGCGGCGCGCTCGAATTCTGGTACTTCGGCATCAAGCAGGCGCGCGCCTGCCTGTTCGTGTTCACCTTCATGGCCGCCGTCCTGCTCATGCCGCGCGCCGGCATCGCCGGCATCCCGCGCTACGACCTGCTGCTGGTGGTGGCTCTCGCCATCCAGTTCGGCATGGTCTGGTCGAAACTGGAAACCTGGGACGAACTCAAGGCGGTCTGCCTGTTCCACGCGGTCGGCTTCGCACTCGAAGCGTTCAAAGTGTCCGGCAGCATCCAGTCCTGGAGCTACCCGGATTTTGCCTACACCAAGGTCCTCGGCGTGCCGCTGTTTTCCGGCTTCATGTACGCGGCCATCGGCAGCTACATCATCCAGGCCTGGCGCATGCTCGATTTGCGCGTGCGCCACCACCCGCCCTACTGGATGGCGGCCACGATCGCGATCCTGATCTACGCGAACTTCTTCACCCACCATTGCATCGGCGACTACCGCTGGTACCTGGCCGCCTGCGCGCTCGGCCTGTATTCGCGCACGGTCGTCATCTACCGCCCGCTCGACCGCGAGCGCCAGATGCCGCTGCTGCTGGGCTTCGTGCTGATCGGCTTCTTCATCTGGCTGGCCGAGAACATCGGCACCTTCTGGGGCGTGTGGCGCTATCCGAACCAGCTGGGCGCCTGGTCGCTGGTGCATCTCAGCAAATGGAGCTCGTGGTCGCTGCTGGTGATCATGACCTTCACCATCGTGGCCAGTTTGAAGCACGTGAAGGCGCGCATCCATATTTCGGAAGACTGAACCGGTGCCGCCCAAAAGGCATTTCGCCGGGACGGCATTCTTATCCGCTTCTACTTCGCAGGCGCGCCAGGATCAGGTGCAGCGGCCGAGGCAACCGGCGGCGGCGGGACGGTTGCCGCAGTATTGAGTTTCGCGGCAACCTCGCCGATATTTCCGATGCTCTGATCATGCGTCTTGAGTATCCCTTCGATCTCCGCAATCGCGAGGCTTCTGGCCGTGTCGTTCTTGGCTGACTTCAGCTTCGCGAGCGAGGTCGCCAATAGCCTGGATTCGCCATCTCCCATATTCTTGGCCAGTGCGACCAGCTGCGTCGTAAGTGTGCCGATCGTTGCCTTGGTCGAGGTGAGCTCCTTTTCGTGTTGCTTGACACGCTCGGTCTGTTCAAGAATCGTCTGGTTCTTGCTCGCTGCGTCCTGCGTAATACCCTGCAGTTTTTCAAGCCCGACCCTGATCGAGCAGGCATTGTCGTAGCCATGCACTGCCGCAAGCGCATCGTAGATGGTGAACGTGCGGATATCATCGGTGTACCGTTGCACAAGCGCCTGCTTGCGCTCTTCCCGCTCGGCGTGGATCGACGAGGCGAGCGATTGGAAGGTCTTTTCGAAATAATAGGTCGAGTTGACGTTATCGACGGTCTTACCGATGATCAGACTGGACGTAAAAGCCAGTGTTTATGCGGGTTACGGTTTGCCTGTGTGCACTCATCCGTAACAGTTGATGTTGACGAACCAATAAAAAAAGGGGCGCTTGCGACTACGGCTCGCCGCACTCCCTTGCGATGTTGTCACTGAGCGGAGGGCTGATTACAGTCGGCCGTCACTTTCCAGACGGTTTGCATCTGCGGCTCTTTCACTTCCCGCACTTTAAGCAAGCAGGAAGTGATTTTAGGGTCAAGCCTCTCCCACCGTTCCACCGTTCCACCTCCCCACGCATCGCCGCCATACGTGCATACCAACCAGTTCTTGTACTCTGGACTAAAGGTGTACTTGGCATCCCAACCGCCCTTTACTTTCTTACTCGCTGGGGGCGTAAAGAACTGCTCGCCGTAGAGTTCGCCAAAGTACATATAAGCGTGGGATAGATGCCCTCTTTGAACGCGAGCCGCCCCTGTTTTGCCTAAACTGACTTCGGTCAAGGCGGTCTCGTTAGAGGGGAAGAGCTTGGGACACTCGATCACATGCGCGTGTGCGGTTGCGGACAGGAGAAGGCTTACGAGTAGGAGTTTGTTCATTTGACAAGCACCACATAAAATTCGTCGGCCATGTTTGAGGGTTTGTAATTGACTGGGAATCTCGTCTTGAACGACTCGGGAAGAATTGCCATTCCTCGCTCACCGGGCTTCTTCTTTACCCATTGGTCGATCATTGAAAACTCGCAAGGTAGCCCGTTGGTCATGATCCGTCTTCCCTCGAAACGATGAAACAGGCCAGCGTGCCAGCCTTCTTGATTGGGGAATATGAATTTACCATCAACCAACTTGAAGTTTGCAATCACTGTGCCGGGGAGCAAGTGGGGAGAGTCAAGCACTCTTGGCCCCCGCGTCCAACCGCTTGTGTGGCCGACGCTGGTTAACTCTTGAGGGAGGCGAGCGCACTGCCCGTTAGCAAGTCTCTTCGTGTCCGCGTCTTTCCATTTCTGTAGCAAGGCTTTCAAGTCGCCTTGGTAGACAACTGGGTGCGGCATGTTGCCTCCTTAGACGCACTTGTTCGTAGCGCAGCACCAGCCGCCGGACGAGTTGCCCTCGGTGCCGCCCCGAATGCCTTGCTTGGTGTATTTCCACTTCATTTTGGAGTAAGCAAGCTGGACGCTCTCTCGGACGACGCCGCCTTCGCCGCTTTCTGGGGTGATGCTGGAGATCATCACGTTCTCGATTTCCACGGTGTAGTAGTTGATGGGCTTGCCGTCGCCGTCTGCACGCATGAACTCGAATTTCATCTTGGGGATCGTCTTCCCCATTGCACAGGTCTGCTGCAACACTGGCGACGAAATGTCGGCCAGCTTATTGAAGGAGAGGTTTGACAGTTCGGCTCGCCCGGTTGTCATGCCTCCTGCTGTGGAGGCAACCCCGGCCCGTGGCTGGTAAACGCTCCAAGTCACATCTGTGATTTCTAGCCAATCTTTGTGGCCGCTATCGGTAGATTCACCTTTAATCCCCTCGATTTGCAAGTAAGCGTCCAGTGCCATTCGTTCCTCCGTTGTGGGTTGTAGTGGTCTAATGTCCCCGGACACCTCGATAGGTGGATAATTCACCTTCGAAGGAGTTTACATGACCAGG
>NZ_JAULSI010000027.1 GCF_030711405.1 Massilia brevitalea | reverse complement strand
AATGATGCCGTTATCAGGAGGGTGGAGTCCATCACATTAGGGTGGTCGGCTCCACCCGGGCGGCCGAACATACGCGCCGTATGCGCCGCCCACGCGTTCAACGCACGCCCGCATCGCGCACACTGACAAGACACGAATAGAAAAAGAAAAAAGCCGGAAGGGCGCAAACCCTGCCGGCTTTGTCGTTCCTGCCGCAGCTTAGAACGCGTGCATGACGCCCACGGTCACGCGGTTCGCCGAATCGCTGCCGACCGACACCACGCCTTGCGCCAGGTTGATCTGGGTCGCGGTGACGACGGTGTCGGTTGCGGCGTGGCCGTACGACGCGTACACGGTGCTGCGCTTGCTCAGCGCGTAGCGGGCGATGGCGATGTACTGCTGCGAATCGTCGCTCAGGTCGCCCGAACGCTTGGTGTTGTAGAAGGCGCCGGTCAGGGTGATGTTCGGTGCCACCGGCACGTCGACGCCGGCGCCGAACACGGCGATCTTGCGGTTCGTGCTTTCCAGCTCGTTTTCCGAGTAGGTGCTCTTCAGTACGACGCGCGGCAGGGTGTACTTGACGCCGATCGCGTGCGACTTCAGTAGGTCGGTATTGGTGGCGTTCTTCATGCGCGCAAAGGCGCCGGCGACGTTCAGGGCGCCCGCGTTGTAGAAGGCCGACACGCCCTGGTAGGAGCTGCGCTGCGAGTCGCCCGGCTGTTCGCCGAAGCCGCGCATCAGCGCGAAGCCGAAGCCGCTCCACGATGGCGAAACGTAGCGCACCGAGTTATTCTGGCGCAGCGCGGTGCCGCCGCCGTTGGCGCCGTAGGCGCCGTACACGCCGGCGTGGTTCATTGCCGAGAACAGCACGTTCGGGCTGGTGGCGGCGAAGGCCAGACCCATCGGATCGGCCATGCCGACCGACAGCACGCCCAGGATGTTCTGGCGGCCGAAGTCGATCGAGCCGAAGTTGCCGGTCAGGCCGACGGTGGCTTCGCGGTCGAACAGGCTGGTGACCGACGGATTGCCGGTGCCGACGCCGGCGCCGCCGGTGTCGTTGAGCAGGGTGCCTTCCAGGCCGAAGCGGGCCTTCAGGCCGCCGCCCAGGTCTTCCACGCCCTTGAAGCCCCAGCGCGACACGGCCATCTGGCCGGCTTCGACAGTGGTGCGGCCGCCGTTCGGGCCATCATTGTTCACATGGGTGATGCCTGCGTCGACGATACCGTAGATCGTCACGCTGGTTTGCGCGGATGCGGCGGACATGCAGGCGCAGAGGGCGGCCAACGCGATGATGTGCTTTTTCACTGAAGCTGTCTCCTTTTTATTCATGCTTGACCCCGGCGAGGCCAATCGCACTGAAGTTGCATAGCGGCACGGTTTCTCTTGGTGGAACTCAGCCGTCTATAGTGAAACTCTATTTTCATGTGTTAACACTGTCAACAACTATTAGTAAGCCGGCAGTAAACGCCTTGTTCCTCGGTCGTTTTTGTCTCGCAAGGAACACATTCGCAGAAGGGCATGCTTGCTGGGTGATCGATGCGGCGGCCAGCCGTTCTGCTGCGCGGAACTGCACGACAATTGTGTAGCTTTGCACAGCCGGGTTGGCGGTGGTGGGGACAGCAGCTTGGCGGGTCGCCTGCCGCTGCGCTAGGCTTAGTCAGAAGTCGTCGATCCGGCGCCTGGCTGTTGCAGTGTTGTCTAATAATAATTGAATAGTAGAAATCTGTGCAGCAATTTCGGCTAGGATAGCGGCCCATGTGGTTTTCTATCTCTCGTTATCTCTTGCGTGGAGCCGTGCTGGGTGTATTCGGTGCGCTGGGCGGCTGCACCACGGGGCCCAGCCTGCAGCCCTTCAGCACCGACGGTTGCAGTCTTTTCCCCGATCGCGCGCCGCTGGGCCAGGCCGACTGGTGCGGCTGCTGCGTCGCGCACGACCTGGCCTACTGGCGCGGCGGCAGCGCGGCCGAGCGCCTGGAATCGGACCGGGTGTTCAGGGAATGCGTGCGCGCGGCCAGCCGCAGCCCGGCACTGGGCGGCGCCATGTATGGCGCGGTGCGCGCCGGCGGCGTGCCCTGGCTGCCGTCGCCTTTCCGCTGGGGCTATGGCTGGGACTATGACCGGCTGTACCGGACCCTGTCGCTGGAAGAGGACGCACAAGCAAACGCGCTGCGCGCTGCCTACCTGGCCAAGGGAACGGCAGCCGTGTGCAAGCCGTAGGGTGGTCGGCTCTACCCGACCCTGTACGCAGACGCGGCCCTTGCGCCGCCCACGCGTTCAAACCACGTCTGCGCCGATGCGCCCCCACAAGAAACCGCCTTGCGGTCTGCGCAGCCCGCTATTCTGCCCAGCTCCGCACTGCCTCCGCCTGGACGCGTGGACGCGTGGACGGCGCGGCCGTCCACCTACAAAAAAGGCGTCGCAACTGCGGCGCCTTGGCGGCTTGAAGCAAACGCTCCAGCTTACTGCTTGGCCACCACCGGACCGGCAGCCGCTGCGCTTGCCACGGCCGGCTCGTCCAGCGTGAGCGCCTTCAGGCCCAGCACGTCGCTGCTGTAGTGGCGGATGCGGTTCGCCAGGGTCGGATCGTCGTTCAGCTTCTGGCCGTAGGACGGCACCATTTCCAGCATCTTCGCCTTCCAGGCCGGGGTCGCCAAAGCATTCTTGAAGGCCGACTGCTTCAGCACCTTCAGCATGATCGGCGCGGCGGTCGAGGCGCCCGGCGAAGCGCCGAGCAGGGCGACCACGCTGCCGTCGGCCGAACCGACGACTTCGGTGCCGAACTGCAGGATGCCGCCATCCTTGCTGTCCTTCACGATTTGCACGCGCTGGCCGGCCGTGGCCAGGGTCCAGTCTTCCATCTTCGCGTTCGGCAGGTAGTCGCGCAGCGTGGCCAGGCGGTCTTCCGGCGACAGCATCACCTGCTCGATCAGGTACTTGGTAAGCGGGATGTTGTCGATACCGGCCTGCAGCATCGGACGCACGTTATTCGTCGTGATCGCGGCCGGCATGTCGATCCAGGAACCGTTTTTGAGGTACTTGGTCGAGAAGGTCGCGAACGGCCCGAACAGCAGGGTCTTCTTGCCGTCGATGATGCGGGTGTCCAGGTGCGGCACCGACATCGGCGGCGAGCCGACCGAGGCCTTGCCGTAGACCTTGGCCAGGTGGGTGTTCACCAGTGCCGGGTTGGTGGTGACCAGGAACTGGCCGCCGACCGGCACGCCGCCGTAGCCCTTCACTTCAGGGATGCCTGTCTTTTCCAGCAACGGCAGGGCGCCGCCGCCGGCGCCGATGAAGACGAACCTGGCGCGCACGGTCTGCAGCTTGTCGGTGGAGAGGTCCTTGACGGTGACGTTCCAGATGCCGTCGGCGCCGCGCTGGATGTCCTCGACCTGCGTGCGCAGGTGCAGGTCCATGCCCTTTTTCTCGGTCAGGTTCTTGACCATGGTGCGGGTCAGGATGCCGTAGTTGACGTCGGTGCCGATGTCCATGCGCGTCGCGGCCACCTTCTGGTTCGGGTCGCGGCCGTCCATGGTCAGCGGCGCCCAGTCGCGGATCTGCGCGCGGTCTTCGCTGTACAGCATGCCCTTGAACAGGTTTTCCTTCTGCAGGGCGGCGTAGCGCTTGCGCAGGTAATTGACGTTGTCGTCGCCCCAGACAAAGGCCATGTGCGGCACGTTGTTGATAAAGGCGCGCGGGTCGGGCAGGTAGCCTTGCTTGACCTGGTAGGCCCAGAACTGCTTCGACACTTCAAACTGCTCGTTGATGTCGACCGCTTTCTTGGTCTCGATCGTGCCGTCCTTGCCTTCGGGCGTGTAGTTCAGCTCCATGAAGGCGGAGTGGCCGGTGCCGGCGTTGTTCATCGCGTCCGAGCTTTCGGCGGCGACCTTGTCGAGGCGTTCGAACATCTCGACCTTCAGGTCCGGCTGCAGTTCGGTGAGCATGGTGCCGAGGGTGGCGCTCATGACGCCGGCGCCGATCAGGACCACGTCGACCGGTTTCTCGTTTGACGGCGCAGGCGCCTTGCCGCAGGAAGCGAGGAGGGCGCCGGATACGGCAACGGTCATGGGAACAACAAGTAATTTACGCATTTCTTATTTCAGATCCAAAGCTCGGTACAACAGTGAACCCTGCCGCTAGGGGCCGGGTGTAAAGCAGGGCATGCCTCAGGGGCGCCCGTTCAGGCTCGCCAGCAGCCGGGCATACAGGCTCGAGAGCTGGCGCAGTTCGTCCGCGGTGAATCCGGCGGTCGCTTCGCCGACCATGTTCGAGACTTCCGGAATCACCTGCTCGACCAGTTCGCGGCCGGCGTCGCACAGCGAGATCATCACGGCGCGGCGGTCGCCCGGTTTCGGGCGGCGGACGATCAGCCCGCGTGCGACCAGTTCGTCGCAGACGCGGGTCAGGTTGGCTGGCTTTTCGTGGCAGGTTTCGCTCAGTTCCGACGCGCTCGCCGTTTCGTCGACGCTGCCGTACAGGATCGCCAGTACGGTATAGCTCGAATCGGCGAGGTCGAACTTCTTGAGCAGGGCATTCGTCCGGTCGCGGAAGGTCTTCTGCAGGTGATTCGTCATGCGCACCAGACGCATCGCATCCACGGCAAAATCAGGCATACGCGCTTTCACGCGGCGCAGTCGTTGATCGGTCGGGCCAAAGTCGCTCATCGAAATCTCCTGCAGAGAAGAAAAGCGCAGATTGTACCGCCGCGATCAAGGCGCCTTGGTTGCTGCGCTTGCTGCTGCGGCGTTTTCTTGCGCAACGCGCTGGCGATTCTGCTCGTGGGCGATCGGCAGGTTGGCGTAGGCAGCTTCGGTGAGCGGGTAGGAACCGTCGGCCTTGGCTTGCTCGAGCTCGGCCAGGACGCGCTGGCGCACCGGATCATTCGAAGCGACAGGGTTGCTGGTAGCGCAACCGGCAAGCAGGGAGACGAGAAGTGCTGGAATCAGGAAAGTGGTTTTCATTTTGTCCGCCAATGGATAGGTGAGTGAAAAAGGCGGGCCATATCGGTCCGTCGAAGCGTATTTTACCACTGAATAGTTCATTTCTGAAGTAATTACGTGAAATCACTTAGCGTTGGGAAAGCGGCAAGTGGAATCGACGGGTGGATGCGGTGCTCCCGCACGCGGCGGGAGCGGGGAGGAAAGGTGGGTCAGTGCGCGGCGCTGCCGTCGTTATCGCTAGTGTGGTGGCTGTCGGGCAGGAACCAGTTCAGCAGCACGGCGCAGATGCCGCCGGTGGCGACACCCGATTCGAGCACGTTGCGGATCGCGGCCGGCATGTGCACCAGGAATTCCGGCACCTGCGAGACGCCCAGGCCCAGCGCCAGCGACACCGCGATGATCAGCAGGGCGCGCCGGTCGAGCGCCACGCTGGCCAGGATGTTGATGCCGGCTGCTGCCACGGCGCCGAACATCACCATGGCCGCGCCGCCCAGCACCGGCTCCGGCACCGCCTGGATCACGCCGGCCACGCTCGGGAACAGGCCGAGCACGACCAGGAACAGGGCGATCCAGACGCCGATGTGGCGGCTGGCGATGCCGGTCAGCTGGATCACGCCGTTATTCTGGGCAAAGATCGAGCTCGGGAAGGTGTTGAAGATGCCGGCCAGCAGGGAGTTGGCGCCATTCAGCAGCACGCCGCCCTTGATGCGGCGCATCCACACCGGACCCTGGACCGGCTCGCGCGAAATCTTGCTGGTGGCCGTGACGTCGCCGATCGCTTCGAGCGAGGTCACGAGATAGATCACGATCATCGGGATGAACAGCGGCCACGAGAAGCTCAGGCCGAAGTGCAGCGGCAGCGGCACCTGGAAGGCGGGCGCCTCGTGCATGCCGCTGAAGTCGAGACGGCCGAGATAGCCGGCCAGCACGTAGCCCGCGGCGAGCGCAATCACGATGGCGCTGCTGCGCAGCCAGACCACGGGGATACGGTTGAGGATCACGATGATGGCCAGCACCATGCCCGACAACAGCAAATTTTCGCCATTCGCGAAGCTTCCGTTGCCCATCGCCGCGAAGCCGCCGCCCATGCTGATCAGCCCGACCTTGATCAGGGTGAGGCCGATCATCAGCACCACGATGCCGGTGACCAGCGGCGTGATCATGCGTTTTACGAAGGGCAGGATGCGCGAGACGCCCATCTCGACAAACGAGCCGGCAACCACCACGCCGAAGATGGCAGCCATCACCGCTTCCACCGGCGTGCCTTGCTTGACCATCAGCGAGCCGCCGGCGATCAGCGGGCCGACGAAATTGAAGCTGGTGCCCTGCACGATGAGGAGTCCGGCGCCCAGCGGGCCGAAGCGGCGGCACTGGACGAAGGTGGCGATGCCGGAGATGACCAGCGACATCGAGACGATCAGGTTGGTATCGCGCGCCGGCACGCCCAGCGCCTGGCAGATCAGGAGGCCGGGCGTGACGATGGGGACGATGATGGCCAGCAGGTGCTGCAGGGCGGCGAGCATGCCGACCCAGGGTGTCGGGCGGTCTTCGAGGCCGAGGACCAGGTCGGGCGTCGCGCTACGGGCGGCGGCAGGTGGGCTGGAAAGTAAGCTGGAAGGTAAGCTGGAAGGTGAGCTAAGGTCCGGTTCGGGAAGCGAGGCGGGCAGCTTGGGTTCAGTAGTCATGCGCGGGCACCGGGCAAAAACGCGATTTTACGCTGCCGGGCCTGGCATAGGGGATTTCGGCGGCATCAGCAGGATTGCCTTGACCCGCGCGGGTGGCGTTCTTCACGCCACCCGCTGTGTTGCGGTTCAGACTGACGGCGCCGGCATTGCGACCGTCGCAGCCGTAGCAGTTGCGCGCGTGCGCAGCGCGTCCAGCCAGTTGAAGATCGCCGGCCAGATCCGCGCGTGGGCATTGCGGCCGACCAGCACCCCGACGTGCTGCAAATTGACGCCGATGTCGCCGCTGTATTCGAGCAGAAGCTTGTCGGCGCTGGCCGTCGCCTCGTGGAAGGGGTGCACCGATTGCGGTGGAATCACCTTGCTGCGCCCGTCGAACACGCTGACCAGCGGCGAGTGCAGGTCGTGCGGGCCGATGACGCGCGCGCCGATCGCCAGCTTGCCCTGGGTGAAGGCATCGTTGCGGTACAGCGATTCCACCAGGTCGACGAACAGCGGCCCCGGCAGCGGAAACTCGTCATGGGTCCAGCGTTCGACCTGCATGTAGCTGTTCAGGGCCTGCGGGCTGGTCATCGAGGCAGTGCGGTCGAGCAGGCGCTCCCAGCCGAAGGCATGCGGCTCGGCGGCGGCGCTCATCATGTTCAGGAAACTGCCCGGCACCTGGCCAAAGGCGTCGGCGATGCGGCGCGCATCGGGCGTGGCCCGGACCAGGGGCGCGAAGCAGTCGCTGGCCGGATCGAAGCCGAGCGGGGCTTCGAGCAGCACGGTGGCGGCCACCGCCGCGGGATACAGGCAGGCGTGGATGGCCGCCAGGATCCCGCCCAGCGAGTGGCCGGCGACGATCACCTTGTCCTGGCCGCTGTCGTGCCGGATCTGCTCGCGGCAGATGCGCAGCAGGCGGTCGCCGTAGCCGGCCAGGCTGAAGCCGCTGGCGAAATGAGCGTTGGGATGAAAATCGGCATCGGCATCGGCATGGGTCGCGGCATTGGCGCCGGCATGCTGCTCGTCGAGCGGCACCCATTCGGCCAGGTAGACGCGGTAGCCGCGCTCCAGCCAGCGCTGCACGACGCTGATCTCGGGCGCCATGTCCCAGATGTAGGCGCGCTTGATGGGCGCCGGCACCAGCAGGACGGCAGGGCTGTTCGCCGTTTTATCTGCCGGACTATCCGCCGCAGCGTAGCGGCGCAGCTTGAGGCCGGGCTCGGCGTGCAGCACGATGGAAGGCGTTTCTCGCGGGCCATAGCCGGCGCGGTCCAGCAATTGCCCGCGCGCCCGGCGCGAGCGGTCCATCTGCTTCAGGGCGGCGACCCCAAGGGTCGACAGGTCGTTCCAGTTGCTTGCGTACATGGCGTCCTCGTCCGGTTCTGGTGGCAGCACTCTACGCTTCGATTCGCCCGCTTCCAAGCGCGTTTCAATCGAACGCGGCCTCGTTTGCGCGGCGTTAAAATGCAGGCCGCCGTAGCCCGGGAATGCATGCCGTGAGGCTAGGTCTTGCAGGCTTCAGCTTCAGTGGCCGGCCCTTCCTCGGCCATCGCCAGGGCCGGGACGGCGCCCATTTCCTGCAGGCCGCGCGCCAGGCTCGACACGCTCGGGTTGTCGACGAACACGCAGCGCTTGCCGGTGCGCTTGCAGTATTCCTTCACGCGCCAGTAGGCGCCATGGCTGATGCAGCCGGTCTGGCAGATGACGAGGTCGGCAGCGGCCAGGCTGGCGTCGAGCTGGTTGCTGCTGTCTTCCAGGCCGCCGTCGTGGTGCGCGAACTGGGCGCCGCTCTTTTCCACCATCTTGCGGTAGAACGAGACGTTGCCGCTGCGTCCGCCAACGCAGAGCACGCTCTGGTTGACCAGCTGGATGGGGATAACCGGCGGCGCTGCCGACATGGACGCCGGAACGGCTGGCGCCGGCGCGGCGGCGGCAGGTTCGGCGACACGGGCGGCAGCCTCGGCCCGGTTGGTCTTCAGCTCGGCGATCTGGCCGCGCAGCGCGGCTTCACGCGCCTCCATGCGCGCCAGCTGGTTGGCCAGGCGCTTGCGCGTTTCCAGCTCGGGGATGGTCGAGCGCAGCTGGGCCAGCTCGTTGCGCAGGTTGTGGACATCGGTCTCGCGCGCGATGGTGGCGGCGCGTGCCGCCATCAACTGCTGCTCGAAACGGTCGGCGTCCAGCTTCTTTTCGTGCAGCAGGGCGTTGCAGCGCGCCTGCAGCCGCGCCAGCTCGCCTTCGAACCGGGCCTTGTCGCCGAGCAGGGCGTTGTACTTGCCGATGTCGGCGCGGGCGCAGGCGCCGGCCTGGTGCTGGACCATGTGGATGTCGCGGCACATCTTTTCTTCCAGCGCCGGCACGCAGGCCGGGTGCGACAGCCCGGCCCAGAAGGCGCCGGCCACATCGCCCGCGTTCACCGCCGCTTCCCACAGCTCGGCCACCTGGGCCGCGCTGCGGGCGCTGCGGAAGCGGAAGATCACCTGCGCATAGCGCCGTTCGAGTTCCTTCTGCACGGCCTCGGCCACGCGGTTGCGGCTGGTGCAATCGTTGACGGCGCCGACGTGCACCTCGTAGTCGTCGTGCATGAGTGCGCCGCCGGTGACTTTTTCCACCAGCTTGCGCAGCGTGCCCAGCGGCAGGGCGACGCCGATCAGCGGACAATGGCAATTGCGGGACAACTCCCAGATGCGGCGCCGGCGCGAGCTTTGCTGGGTCTGGAACTGCACATTGGCTGGGTCGAGCGAAGGGTGTTTGTCGCACATACGGATCCTTTGGGCGAATGGCTGTGTACGGGCTCACATCTGCGGCAAGCGCGCACCACGGCATGCACTTCCTTGAATGAGAATGATTCGTATTCAAGTTTACACGGAATCGCCGCGTGTGCAAACAGCATCGCTGCCGTGCGCGCGGTCCGCTCCAGCCATCCAGCCAACTCGCCCAGCCCGGCCGCTCAGGCCTTCGCCTTTTTCTTCTGCGCCTCGGTAATGGTCCAGTAATAGAGCGTCCGCCCCTCGACGGTCGCCGTTTTCTTGGGCGGCCATTCCGGCCCCATGTCGAAGGCGTGCGAGACTACGCGCGAACCGACCTTCAGTTGCTGCCACAGGCGCGGGCGCAGCCGGGTATTGATCGTCGGCAGCAGGTAGAGCGTGACGACCGAGGCGCCCGAGAGGTCGGCCTCGAACAAATCGCCCACCTTGAAGCTGACGCGCTTGTCGACGCCGGCCTTGCGTGCATTGTCCTCGGCTTCGGCGATGCGCACCGGGTCGATGTCGATGCCGGTGCCGCGCGCGCCGAGCTGTTTGGCGGCGGTGACGACGATGCGGCCGTCGCCGCAGCCGAGGTCGTAGAGCACGTCGTTCTTGCCGACCTTCGCCAGCGCCAGCATGCGGTCGACCACCTGCTGCGGCGTCGGCACATAGGGCACGTCGAGCCTGGGTGCGGCGGCGGTGGTGTCGCTGTGCGCCGGCGCGGCGCCTGCGGGCAGCATGCCCAGGCCGGCGCTGGCGGCGCCGAGCAGGAGCAGCTTGCGGCGGCTCGGGTTGTCGTTCATGTCAGTTCTCCTTGGAGGGGGCAAGCGGGACGGGAACCTGGGGCGCCGGGCTGCCCAGCAGGGGCAGCAGCAGCAGTCCGGCGGCAAGCACGGCCACGCCGATCCAGGCCGCGTTCAGCCCGCCCAGCGACTGGCTGAACACGTAGGACAGGCTGGACCAGAGCATCCAGGCGCAGGTGGCGCAGAACAGCAGGGGCAGCAGCGGGAACAGGGGGACGCGGAACGGGCGCGGCAGGTCGGGCTCGCGCCGGCGCAGCACGAACAGCGACACGCCGGCCAGCAGGAAGAACAGCCAGAACACCGGCGCCGTGAACTCGACCATGGCCCTGAAGCCGCTGCCGAAGCCGGCGCCCAGGGCCACCAGCAGCAGCGCGGCCAGGCCCTGCACCAGCATGGCCACCGCCGGCGTGCCGCGCGCGCCGTCCCAGCGCCCGAGCCGGCGCAGGCGCGGCCAGTCGCAGCCCAGCGCATAGCTGCTGCGCGCGCCGACGATCATGGTGGCGTTGATCGAGGTAAGCGCCGACACTGCGACCAGCAGCGCGATCAACGCTTCGCCGCCGGGCCCGAGGGCGCGCCGCATCACGTCGGCGGCCAGCGCTTCCGACGACGCCATGCCGGCCATGCCCAGCGTATGCCAGCAGGCCCAGGCTACCAGCAGGTACAGGCCTGTGATCAGCAGGACGGACAGGGTCAGGGCCCGGGCCATGTTGCGCCGTCCGTCGCGTACTTCGGCGCTGATGTAGGCGGCCTCGTTCCAGCCGCCGTAGGTGAGCAGCACGAAGACCATCGCCATGCCGTAGGAGGGAGAGGAGCCGCCCGCGCCGGCGGCGCTCGCCATGCCGGCGGCGGGTGCCGGCGCGGGCGGGTCCGCCAGCAGCGCGGCGGCCGCGACGATGAGCAGCAGGCCGCCGACTTCGAGCAGGGTCAGCCAGGTCTGGGTGGCGGCGCCGGCGCGGATGCCGCGCACGTTCACCAGCGTGAGCACCACGATGATGGCGGCGGCATACAGCGTGGGGCCGGCGCCGGGCGGGCCGAGCGGGAAGGGCAGTACCTGCTGCAGGTAGTCGCCGAACACGAAGCCGAGCAGGGCGATCGAGCCGGTGGTGATGACGGAAAAGCGCGCCCAGCCGAACAGGAAGGCCACCGAGCGGCCGTAGGCGCGCTGCAGGAAGTGGTAGTCGCCGCCGGCATGCGGGTAGGCGGTGGCCAGTTCGGCGTAGCAGAGCGCGCCGATCAGCGAGACCACGCCGCCCAGCAGCCACATGCCGAACATCGCCCCGGCGCTGGGGCTGAGCGAGGCCACGATCGAGGGCGCCTTGAAGATGCCGGCGCCGATGACGACGCCGACGATCAGCGCGACGGCCGCGCGCAGGCCGATGGCCGGCTGGGGACGGGCCGCCGCAGTGGCTGGCGCGGCGGGTGCACCGTGTGCAGTGGGTGCAGCGTCGGTCGGGTCCATGGTGGATGGCAAAGCGCTGAGCCGTGTGGCAGAGCAGGTTCGACCGCATGCAGGACGCCGAGTTCGCATTGCCGTGCATTTCACCGGCGCGTATCAAGCCGGCTGCGGGTGGCTTTCTGCCAGGCTGTTTCTGGTAGCCTAGCGCCGCCCGACCAGGTGCGCGTGGAACAGGTCGCGTTCGGTGCCGGGATTCGTCGGGTAGACGATCTTGCTGCCGACAATCGACGCCACCGGCAAGCCGTCGCGGAACAGGATCCGGTTCGCACCCAGGGCCGGCACCTTATCGCCCGGCAGCAGGATGCCGCCCAGGTTCAGCGGGTCGACGCCGGACAGCGTGACCAGTGCGCCGTCATGCGGACGGCGCCGCACCTCGCGCAGCTGGGCGATCGCTTCGGGCAGCGCGAACTGTTCGCCCGAGAAGCCGGCCACGAAGCGCCCGCCACGAATCTCGCCGCGCGCTTCCAGGCGGTGGTAGACCGGCAGCAGCTCGCGCCAGGACGGCAGCCAGCTCGCCTCGCGTTCGAGCAGGCGCCAGAACATCACGCCATAGCGGCGCAGCAGGGTCATCGCCACGTGCTCCAGGGTCTCCGGGGCCAGCCGGCGCCGGCGCGGCGGCGCGGACGGATCAATTGGCGCCTCGGCTTCGGCGCGCCGCACCAGGGCCCAGCGCCCGGCTTCCTCCATGGTCGGCCCGGCGCCGCGGCGGCGCTTGCGGTCGTTGCTGGCGCGCTTGCTCGACGGCAGCAGCATGGCGCGCATGCCGGCGAAGCTGTCGGCATTCAGCAGGCCGGTCGTCACCAGTTCGCCGAGCGCGTTTTCCAGTTCCACCGGCAGCATGCGCACCTCGAACTGCAGTTCGTCGAAGAACATGGCGCCATGGTGGCGCAGGGCGTCGAGCACCAGGGCGGCGCGCGGCGAGATCGTGGGCGGACCGTCGGGTTGCGGGATGCCATGCCAGAGCGTGGTCTGGCGCCGCGGCAGCAGCACGATCGGGGTGCTGCGCACCGGGCCGCCAGCGGCCGAACGCGGCGCGTCGATGCGCGTCCACACCACCTTGCCGGCGCGGCACAGGTCGTCCAGCCACAGGATCGAGTAATCCGGCAGGCGCAGCGCCAGCACATCCGGCTCCCAGGAACCGGCGGGCGCTTCAAAGCCTTCCAGCAGGGCCAGCAGCTGGGGCAGGGCGTCCTGGCCCTGCCATTGCGTACTTGGTGTCAGGTGCTGCCAGTCGAACAGGAAGCGCATGAAGTCCTGCAGCTCCACCGGCTCGATCTCGCGCCGCAGGCGCCGGATCGTATAGCGGTGGATGCGCGCCAGCAGGTGGCGCTCGCACCATTCTTCCTCGTCCACGCCGGGCGTGAAGCGCCCGCGCATGACGTAGCCTTCGCTTTCCAGCTGCCCGAGGGCGATGGCGACCGTGCTCGCGGGCAGGGCCAGGCTGGCGGCAATCGCGGCCAGCGGCTGCGGCCCGCTGCCGGACAGGCGTGCGCGCACCAGCTCGACCAGCGCCGCATCGCGCGTCCAGGGCTCGCCGTCGTTGCCGCGGTGGCTGGCCGGCACCGCCAGCGGCGGTTCGATGGCGGCGCCGGGATAGGCAGCCTGCAGGCAGTCGAGCCGTTCCAGCGCCACCCAACAATCGATGCCGCCGTCGTTGCGCAGGCGCGTCGCGCGCCCGGCGGCGGCCAGTTCGGCCAGCCAGGCCTCCCAGCCTTCATTGCGCTGCGCTTCTGCCTGCGTGATGCAGGCCAGCGCCACCAGCGCTTCCTGGACTTCGTCGCTGTTGCGGGCGTGCGGCCAGGCTTCCTCGGCCACGGCGGCAATCGCCTCCAGGTCGAGCGCGCCCATGTCGTCGACTGACGCCGGGTCGCTCCAGCGCCGGTTCAGCACGGCCTGGGTGCGGCGTTCTTCCAGAGGCGCATCGTCTAGGAAAGCGTAGGGCCGGGCATTCAGGATTTCGGCCGCCAGCGGCGAGGGCGCCGGCAAATCGCGCGCCAGCAGGCGCACCTCGCCGTTCTCCATGCGCCGCAGCAGCGCCAGCCAGCCTTCGCTGTCCATGGCCTCGTGCAGGCAATCGTCCAGGGTCTGGTCGACCAGCGGGTGGTCCGGCAGTTCGCGGTCGCCGGCGATGTTTTCCAGGCAGGCCGCGCCGTCGGGGAAGATGGTGGCCAGCAGATCGTCGCTCTTCATGCGCTGCAGCTGGGGCGCGACCTTGCGCCCGCCGGCGAAGCGCGGCAGGGCCAGCGCGGTAGTGGCGTTCCAGCGCCAGCGCACATTGAACAGCGGCGCGTCGAGCAGGGCCTGGACCAGGATCGGTTCGGCGGTGGCGGCGCGCAGGTAGCGCCAGACTTCGTCCAGCGGGAAGCTGTGGCTGGTCGACAGCGACAGGATGATGGCGTCCTCGGTGGCCGCCGCCTGCAGTTCGAAGTTGAAGCTGCGGCAGAAGCGCTTCCTCAGCGCCAGGCCCCAGGCGCGGTTGATGCGGCTGCCGAAAGGCGTATGGATCACCAGCTGCATGCCGCCGGATTCGTCGAAGAAGCGCTCCATGACCAGCGTGTCCTGGGTCGGCAATGCCCCCAGTGCCGAGCGGGCACGCGCCAGGTAGTCGACGATCTGGCCGGCCGCATCGTCCTTCAGCCCGAGGTGTTCGCCCAGCCAGCCGACGGCGCGGTCGAGGGCCGCGCTGTTGTCCGGCGCCGCCTTGCCTTTGACGGGCGCCGGTTCTGTCAGCTGGCGCTCGACTTCCGCCCGCAGCCGCGCCACACCCTGCGACAGTTCGTCGCTGCGCCCCGGCGCTTCGCCATGCCAGAAGGGGATGTTCGGCGCCGCGCCATGCGCGTCTTCCACCCGCACCCTGCCCGATTCGATGTTCATGATGCGGTACGAGGTGTTCCCGAGCTGGAAGACGTCGCCGGCCAGGCTTTCGACCGCGAAGTCCTCGTTGACGGTGCCGACCGACAGCCCCTGCGGCTCGAGCAGCACGGTGTAGTCGGCATTCTCGGGAATCGTGCCGCCCGAGGTAACGGCCGCCAGCTTGCCGCCGCGCCGGCCGCGCAGGGACTGGGTGGCGGCGTCGCGGTGGATGTAGGCGCCGCGCACGCCGGCGCGCGTGGTATAGCCCTCGGCCAGCATGCGCAGCAGGGCGTCGTACTTCTCGCGCGCCAGCTCCGCATAGGGCTGGGCCTGGCGCACCAGGTCGAACAGGGCGTCCTCGCCCCATTCGCGGCAAGCCACTTCCGCCACGATCTGCTGGGCCAGCACGTCGAGCGGCGCTTGCGGAATGCGCAGCACATCGAGCTCGCCGCGCCGCACGCAGTCGAGCAGGGCCGCGCATTCGACCAGGTCGTCGCGCGAAGTCGGAAACAATCGTCCCTTGGGTGTGCCGCCGACGAAGTGACCCGAGCGCCCGACGCGCTGCAGGAAGGCGGCGATGTTCCGCGGCGAGCCAACCTGGCAGACCAGGTCGACGTCGCCGATGTCGATGCCCAGTTCCAGCGAGGCCGTCGCAATCAGGGCCTGTAGTTCCCCGCGTTTCAGGCGCTGCTCGGCATCGAGCCGGTATTCCTTGGCCAGGCTGCCGTGGTGGGCCGCCACGTGGCCGGCGCCGAGGCGGTCGCCCAGGTGGCGCGCCAGGCGCTCGGCCATGCGCCGCGTGTTGACGAAAATGAGCGTGGTCCGGTGCAGCACCACCAGTTCGGCCATGCGGTCGTAGACGCGCTCCCAAACCTCGTTCGGCATCACCGCTTCCAGCGGCACCGGCGGCAATTCGAGGCCGAGGTCGCGCGCACGCACGTGGCCGACGTCGACCACGGCGCAGGGACCGCCGGCACGCCCGACCAGGAAGTCGGCCACCGCGGAAATCGGCTTCTGGGTAGCCGACAGGCCGATGCGCACCGGCGGCGGACGCTGGCCCTCGGCGCACAAGGCATCCAGGCGTTCCAGGCTGAGCGCCAGGTGGCTGCCTCGCTTGCCGCCGGCCACGGCATGGATTTCGTCGACGATCACGGTACGCACGGTCTGCAGCATGGCGCGTCCGCTGTCGGAGCCGAGCAGCACGTACAGCGACTCGGGCGTCGACACCAGGATGTGCGGTGGGCGCCGGCGCATGGCATTGCGCTCGGCGGTGCTGGTGTCGCCGGTGCGCACTGCGCTGCGGATGCCGTGCGGCGGCAAGCCCATGGCGTCGAGCTGGGCGCCGATGCCGGCCAGCGGGCCTTCCAGGTTGACGCGGATATCGTTCGACAAGGCCTTCAGAGGCGACACGTACAGCACCCGGGTTTCGTCGGGCAGCGGCGCCACGGCGCCCTCGCGCACCAGGGCGTCGATCGCGGCCAGGAAGGCGGTCAGGGTCTTGCCCGAGCCGGTGGGCGCCGCCACCAGCGTGGCGCGGCCGGCCTGGATGTTTGGCCAGGCGCGCAGCTGGGCTTCGGTGGCGGCCGGGAAGCTGGCGTCGAACCAGGCGCGCACTGCCGGGTGGAAGTCGTGACGCAGGGCGTCGGAAGAAGGGCGGTCGTTCATCGGATGCAGATGGGGTCCAATACGCTGGAGGCAAGGCCGGGCGCCACTGTGCGTGAGCGAACAGACCATGCCGGCCGGGGCGCTCGACAATGCATGCCAAGAATACACGGGATTCGGGAGCGACGATGAGTGATGCTGGGCGCGGACGGCGCCGCGGGCGTACCCTGCGCTGGCTGGGTTGGCTATCCTTGGTGGCCGCCCTGCTGGGCATCCTCGCCGTGGCGGTCATGTGGCGCCCGGCGCTGGCGCCGATCAACGCGGCGCCACGTTTCGAGCCCGGTCTGGTCGAGCGTGGCGCCCGGGTGGCGGCCCTCGGCACCTGCGCCGCCTGCCATACCGTCGACCTCAGCCGCCCCTTCGCCGGCGGCTTTCCCATCGAAACCCCGTTCGGCACCGTCTACAGCACCAACATCACGCCCGACAGGCGCACCGGCATCGGCGGCTGGAGCCTGGAAGCCTTCGAGCGCGCCATGCGCAAGGGCGTGTCGCGCGACGGCCACCTGCTGTACCCGGCCTTCCCCTACAACCACTACGCGCGCCTGAACCAGGGCGACGTGCAGGCGCTGTACGCGTACTTCATGACCCGCCCGCCGCTCGACGCCCCGGCGCACCCCAACGCGATGAGCTTCCCCTTCGGATTCCGGCCCCTGGTCGGCTTCTGGAACCTGCTGTATCTCGACGACGCGCCTTTCGAAGCCGACCCGAAGCAATCGGCGGAATGGAACCGCGGCGCCTACGTGGCCGACGCCCTGGCGCATTGCAGCGCCTGCCACACGCCGCGCACCCGCCTCGGCGGGCCGGACGACAAGCGCTTCTTCGACGGCGGCGAGGCCGAGGACTGGTATGTGCCGGCGCTGAATGCGAAGTCGCCATCGCCGCTGCCGTGGTCGCGCGAGCACCTGGCGGCCTACCTGCGCACCGGCATCGCGCCCGGCCACGCGGCGGCCGGCGGGCCGATGCAGGGCGTGGCCGAGAACCTGCGCCACGGCGACCCGGCCGACATCGCGGCGCTGGCCACCTACATCCACAGCTACCTGGACCAGGCGCCGGCGCGCGACACGCCTGCACGCCGGCCCGGCAGTCTGCCGGCGCCGAAGCCCGACGACCCGACCTGGCGCGCATGCAGCTTGGCCACCAGGTGTATGCCAACGCCTGCGCGCGCTGCCACGACGCCGGGCGCGCCGAGAGTTCGGGCACGGCGCTGCAGCTGCAGCAGGCCGTGGCGCTGTACGACCCCGACCCGCGCAGCCTGATCCACCTGCTGCGCGACGGCATCGCCCCGCCGGATGGCGAGCCGGCGCGCTGGATGCCGGGCTTCGGCGCCATCCTCAGCGACGAGCAGACGGTTGCGCTGGCCGCCTACCTGCGCCGCTATGGCGCCGCCCAGGCCGACTGGCCGGATCTTGCGGACGCGGTCCGGAAAGGAAAGGAATGAGCTACGAACTGCAGGTGAATGGGAAAAAGCACCGGGTCGACACCGACGCCGACACGCCCTTGCTCTACGTGCTGCGCAACGACCTGGCGCTGAACGGCGCCAAGTTCGGCTGCGGCCTGGGCCAGTGCGGCGCCTGCACCGTGATACTGGGCGGCGCGCCGGTGATGTCCTGCATCGTGCCGGTGTCGGTGGTGGGCGCCCGGCCGGTGCGCACCGTCGAGGGCCTCGGCACGGCCGCGCAGCCCGGCGTGCTGCAGCAGGCCTTCATCGACGAGCAGGCGGCCCAGTGCGGCTACTGCATCGCCGGCATGATCATGCGCGCCCAGGCCCTGCTCGACAGGCACCCGGCGCCGACCGACGAGCAGATCCGCAGCCACATGATGCCGAACCTGTGCCGCTGCGGCACCCACATGCGCATCCTGCGCGCGGTACGGCGCGCCGCCGATACCATGGGCAAGGCGCGGCGCGGAGACCGTCCGTGAACGCGCCGGATCCGCGCCGGCGTTCGCTGCTGCTGGCGGGCGGTTCGCTGACGCTGGCGTTCTCGCTGGCGCCGGGCTGGGCCCAGGGCGAAGGCGGCGCCAAGGGAAAAGGCAAGCTGCCCGGCAGCCTGGAAAAGGAACCCTGGCTCGACGCCTGGATCCGCATCGATGCCGATAATGCCGTCACCGTCTTCACCGGCAAGGCCGAGCTGGGGCAGGGCATCAAGACGGCCCTGCTGCAGGTGGCGGCGGAAGAGCTGCAGATGAACCCGGCGCGCATCCGCCTGGTCACGGCCGACACCGCGCGCACGCCGAACGAGGGCTACACGGCCGGCAGCCATTCGATGCAGGACAGCGGCACCGCGCTGCGCCACGCCGCCGCCCAGGTGCGCTTCATCCTCGCCGGCATGGCGGCGCAGCGCTTCGGGGTGGCGGAGAGCGCCATGACCCTGCGCGACGGCGTCTTCGAGGCGCCCGGCGGGCGTCGCGCCACCTACGGAGAACTGCTTGCCGGACGCCAGTTGCACCTGCGCGCCGACGGCAAGGCGCCACTGCGGCCACGCGCCACGCATACCGTGTCCGGCAAGCCGCTGCGGCGCACCGACATCCAGGCCAAGGTGGCAGGCGGCGCCGCCTACGTGCAAGACCTGCGCCTGCCCGGCATGGTGCATGCGCGCGTGGTGCGTCCGCCGTCGCAGGCGGCGCGCCTCGAATCCGCCGACACGGACAGCATCGCGCGCCTGCCCGGCGTACTGAAAGTGGTGCGCGACGGCCGCTACCTGGCCGTGATCGCCGACGGCGAATACCGCGCCGTGAAGGCGGCCACCGCGCTGGCCCGCGCCACGCGCTGGAGCGTGCCGGCCTCCTTGCCGGGCACGGCAAACGTGCCGGCAGACGTGCGCGCGCGGACCGCCGAGGCCATACCCATTCTCGAACGCGGCGCTGCGCAGGCAGGCGGCAGGACGCTCAGCGCCACCTACACCCGGCCCTGGCAGCTGCATGCTTCGGTCGGCCCTTCCTGCGCCGTGGCCCAACTCGTCGACGGCCGCTACACCGTGTGGACCCACTCGCAGGGCGTCTACCCATTGCGCAAAGCGCTGGCCGAGCTGCTCGGCGTGGAGGAGGACACCATCCGCTGCATCCACGTCGAGGGATCGGGCTGCTATGGCCACAACGCGGCCGACGACGTCGCGGCCGACGCCGCGCTGCTCGCGCGCAGCTATCCGGGCCGGCCCGTGCGGGTGCAGTGGATGCGCGAGGAAGAACACGCCTGGGAACCGTTCGGCCCGGCCATGCTGGTGGATGTGCGCGCCACGCTCGGGCTTGATGGCCGCATCGCCGACTGGGAGTATGCGGTCACCAGCCCCTCGCACAACAACCGGCCCGGCAAGGCCGGCAACCTGCTGACGGCGACCCATCTCGCCAAAGCGTTCACGCCGCCCTCGGGCAAGCCGATTCCCCAGCCCGAGGGCGGCGGCGACCGCAACGCGATTCCGTACTACGTGCTGCCGAACGCGCGTGTGACGCACCGCTTCCAGCAAAATGCGCCGCTGCGTACTTCGGCCCTGCGTTCGCTCGGCGCCTATTGCAACGTGTTCGCCATCGAGAGCTTCATGGACGAACTGGCGCTGGCGGCGAATGCCGACCCGGTCGCCTTCCGCCTGCGCCACCTGGACGATCCGCGCGCGGTCGACGTGGTGAAGCTGGCCGCCGAGAAGTTCGGCTGGAACGCTTACCGGCCGGGCCCGCGCCGCGGCCGCGGCTTAGCCTTTGCGCGCTATAAAAACCTGGCGGCGTATTGCGCGCTGGCGCTGGAAGTGGAGGTCGCGCGCGAGACCGGCTTCGTGCGCATCGTGCGCGCCGTGGCGGCGGTCGATTGCGGCGAGGTCGTGAATCCCGACGGCGTGCGCAACCAGATCGAGGGCGGCATCATCCAGTCGGCCAGCTGGACCTTGCTGGAGCAGGTGCGCTTCGACGAACGCCAGGTGCAGACCGTCGACTGGGCTTCGTATCCGATCCTGCGCTTCAACCAGGTGCCGCAAAGTCTGGAAGTGCACCTGATCGACCGCCCCGGCCAGCCTTTCCTCGGCACCGGCGAGGCGGCGCAGGGACCGGCGGCGGCGGCGCTCGCGAACGCGGTGGCGCAGGCGGCCGGGGTGCGCGTGCGCGACTTGCCGCTCGACCGGGCACGCATGCGCGCGGCGAAGTAAACCCGCCCCTGCTCAGGGGCGTGCTTTTCCGCTATCATCGCCGGTTCCGCATCGACGAACCTGCCCGTGAGCGCCACCATCTCTCCACCTAGCCTGCTGCCGCGTACCCTCGATCTCGTCAACTGCGGCCTGGTGGTGCTCGACGCCGCGCACAGCATCGTGCTCTGGAACCGCTGGATGGCGGCGCGCTCGGGCTATGCCGCCACGCGGGTGCAGGGGCGCTCGCTGTTCGAGGTGTTCCCGGAACTGCGCGGTGCGCGCGTGGAAACGGCGGTACTGGCGGCGATGGGCGCGGGCGTGGCGGCGAACCTGCCGCAAGGCCAGGAGCCGGCGCCGTTTCCGCTGCGCGAAGCGGGCAGCTTCGACGGCGCGCGCATCGACCAGGCGGTATCGGTGACGCCGTTCACCGAGGAGGGAAAACGCTACTGCCTGATCGAAGTGCGCGACGTCAGCGGCACGGTCGACCGCGAACGCCAGTTGCGCGAGCACGCCGAAACCCTGCGCGCGCGTTCCTACGTCGATGGCCTGACAGGGATTGCCAACCGCCGTTATTTCGATGTTGCGTTGGACCGCGAATTACGCCGCGCCGGGCGGGCCGGCAGCCCCTTGTCGCTGCTGCTGATGGACATCGATTCCTTCAAGGCCTACAACGACCACTTCGGCCACCAGCAGGGCGACGCCTGTTTGACGGCAGTGGCGCAGGCGCTGGCGGCCATGCTGAAACGCCCGGCCGACGTGGCGGCGCGCTACGGCGGCGAGGAATTCGCGGCGATCCTGCCGGATACCACGCTGGAACAGGCCTGCGCGCATGCGAACGCGATCCGCGAGCAGGTGGCGGCGCTGGCCTTGGCGCAGGCCCCTGCGGCAGTGCATCCGGTGATCACCCTCAGCATCGGCGTGGCCGGTTTCGACAAGACGCGGCTGGACGATGCCGCCGCCTTGATCGCGGCGGCGGACCGGGCGCTGTATGCGGCCAAGCGCGGCGGGCGTGACCGGGTGGTTGCCGATGGCGAGGTAGCCGAGATCAGCTGACGCGCTGTCGGAGACGACTGTGGAAGGCCTCCATTATCGAAGGCCTGTCCGCCATGTCAGCAGGCCAGGTTGCCTGCCTTGCGGCGGCGCGCCGCTCCCGCCAGGCCTGCTGCGCCCAGTGCAAGGAGCGCAATGCTGCTGGGTTCCGGAATCACGTTCAGCCGCGGCGCGATATGCCGCAAGCCGTCTGGATATTCGCCGGTTTCGCGCAGATGGTAATCGAAGTAGTCCGCGACCTCCTGGTCGACTTCGTGACGCGTGGCGGTTCCGGTCGGGTACAGCACGAGGTTGGGGAAAGGATCCCAATATGGCTCGCGATACCATTGCACGGCCGAGAAGCGCGAGGTAATCCTCCAGACATCGGCGTTATCGGTCGGCGAGAAGTTGAACCACATATTCACGTTGGTCCATTCGTCAAGGTAACTGGAAATGCTGAAGCGGGACGGTCCTTCGTTGTCGTAGCGGGCGCGGGTCCAGTTCAGCCTTGCGTACTCTCCACTTGGAAAGAGACTAAAAGCGTAGCGGCCGTTGTCGACGGTGAAGTTGTATCCGGCGATCGATAGGTCTTCTTCGTTCTGGAAGAAATACCCGCTCAGCATGGGGCCGTCCAGGTCGTAACGGACATAGCCCGCCGATGCGTTCAGTGAAAACAGTGCGGCTGCTGCGAAAGCGACAAGCTTTTTCATCATGATTGTGATCCCCGGTTAAAGTGGTGACCACGGTATAGCAAGCCGAATGCCAAGCCTGCAAAAGCGTGCAGTAACAAGTACTTGGCGCACGGATGGACTGCCGATGCGGCTGTGCTGTCAGTTTTTTCGACAACGTGGACGCCTGCAACAATTGGCGAGATTCCCAAGCCAGCCGAAGGTTTATACTCCTTGCGCGTTTCTACGACGCCATGCCACGATCACACGAAGGGAAATCAATGAAGTTCATTCACGCCGCGCTCGGCCTGTCCATGCTTGTCGCCGCACCCGCATTTTCCGCCACCGCGGCCCCGGCGCCCAAGGCCGCAGCGGCCAGTACCGCGCACGTCCAGGCGGTGCAAGACCTGCTCGGCGTGATGCACGTCGAATATGAGTTGCGCGCCGTCGCCGCCCGCACGCGCTTTCCGACCGAAGCGCAGCGCAAGGCCGTGAATGCGAAGCTCGACGCGATGCCGCCGGCAGAGGTGCATCGGCGCCTGGCGCCATCGCTGACGCGCGTGATTTCGCTTGATGCCGCCACCGAGATGACCCGTTTCTACGGCACCCCGTACGGCAAGAAGATCATCCACCAGAAGTACAACAGTGGTCCGCAGATCGTGATGCCGGGGATGTCGGGCGCGGTCTCGCCGGACGAAAAGAAGGAGCGCAAGCGCGTAGCATATGTCCAGGCGAGCAAGGAACTCGCTGCGGCGGAGCCGGCCATCCAGCATGAAGCGTTCAAGCTGCTGCAGGCGCTGAACAACGAAAAGCGCTGATACGCCTGGCGAAAAGGATGCAGATGGGTTTTATCATTGGACTCTGTACGGAGCCGGTGTTCGATGCACTGCGCTTGCCGGCGAGCCTGCGTGAATCGGACAGCCTGAATCCCATCGGCCATAACCTCATCCATGATCTTGCCGCGTGCAGTGCGCTGATCCCGCATCCGTTTCATTATTCCGACTATCCGGATCGCCAGCTCAGCTTCTACTTGCGCGGCCACTACTTCAGGGCCTGCGAATATGTCAGCCGCCCCGACCATCTCGACCGCGTGGAAGTGTCGATCGGCGACGGCGTCGATGCGGCCACGTGCGAGGACGTGGCCTCATCGCTCGCGGAGGCGGTTGGCCTGATGCGCAACGAGGTGTCTGTCTCGATTCCGGTCAGGCTGCTCAGGAAGGAGGCGCCGCGCGTTCGCCTGCCGCGCCCACCGGCCGAGATCATCCCGAAGTTGAACACGCTCGCCGGGCACTATGTCCTGCTGAAGCAGTTGAATGCGGAAGAGGTAGCGGTTGCATCGGTGATCGGTGTCGTGCTGCTTCCCGAGGAAGTCGCACCGCTCGAACGGCATCTGCAGGAGTTCGGGTGGGAAGAGCTGGTCCCGGATGTGCGGGAACTCCTCGCCACGGCACTGGCGCGCATTAAAAGCACTGCGAAAAGCACTGCACCCGGCACGGCTGGACCCGGGGCCGCGTAGCGCATTCAGCGCGCCTGCCCCGGCGCGTGTCAGGGCTCGCGGGGCGCGGCTGCCTGCATCGCGTCTGCGACATCGTTCCGGCCCGCTGCCTCGAGTCCCTCGATTGCCCCACGCAGATCGCGCGCCTCCTTGTTCTGGCTGAGCTTTGATTTGCCTTCCAGCCGCGTGATCTCGATCTCGATGCCGACGATCGCCGCCAGCAGCCCATCGATGAACGCGCGCTGGCTGTCCGCCATCTTCCACGGCGCCGCCTGCGACGCTTCATGCGTCTTGGTCAGGCGCCCGACGATGCCGCGCACGAAGCGCTCGTCGTCGACGATCCGCACCCGCCCGTGCGCATGCGCCACCATGTAGTTCCAGGTCGGCACCTGCCGGTGCTGTTCGTGCTTCGAGGGATACCAATTCGGGGAAATGTAGGCGTCGCCGGCGCGGAAGACCACCATCACCTCGTCGCCATCGCGCAGCTGTTCCCAGACGGGATTGGCGCGCGCCACGTGGCCGCCGAGCGTGCCCAGGCTGCCGGATGCGGCATTCAGTTCAAAGGGGATGTGATTGGCGTCGAGCCCCGCCGCGCCATGCGTGACCAGCATGCCAAGCGGATGCCGGCGGATCAGGTCGTGCAGGACCTCGGGGCGGGATTCGGCGAAATGGGCGGGGATGTACATGAGATCATGCTCCAGGCGACAATCGCTCGATTATCGCCCGGATTCCCTGCCCGTGGGCCAACGGTGGAAGGATTACTTCGGCTGGTAGATCTGGTCGAACACGCCGCCGTCCGCGAAGTGGGTCTTCTGCGCATTCGCCCAGTTACCGGCGACGTCGCCGATGGTGAACAGTTTCACCTGCGGGAAGTTCTTCGCGTACTGCTGGGCCGCTTTCGGGGTGGCCGGGCGGTAGTAGTTCTGGGCGATGATGGCCTGCGCTTCGTCGGTGTACAGGAAGTTCAGGTAAGCCTCGGCCACCTTGCGGGTGCCATGCTTGTCGGCGAACTTGTCGACGATCGCCACCGGCGGCTCGGCCAGGATGCTGACCGAGGGGGTGATGATGTCGAACTTGTCCGGGCCGAGTTCCTTGACCGCCAGGTAGGCTTCGTTTTCCCAGGCGATCAGCACGTCGCCGATGCCGCGCTCGACGAAGGTGGTGGTGGCGCCGCGCGCGCCGGAATCGAGCACCGGCACGTTTTTATACAGCTTGGTCAAAAACTCCTTGGCCTTGGCTTCGTTGCCGCCCGGCTGGCGCAGGGCATAGCCCCAGGCGGCCAGGTGGTTCCAGCGCGCGCCGCCCGAGGTCTTCGGGTTCGGGGTGATGACGGCGACGCCCGGCTTGACCAGGTCGTTCCAGTCCTTGATGCCTTTCGGATTACCCTTGCGCACCAGCAGCACGATGGTCGAGGTGTAGGGCGAGGCATTGTGCGGCAGGCGCGTCTGCCAGTCCTTGCGCAGCAGGTTCTTGTCGGTGAGGGCGTCGATGTCGTAGCCGAGGGCCAGGGTCACGACGTCCGCTTCCAGGCCGTCGATCACCGAGCGTGCCTGCTTGCCCGAGCCGCCGTGCGACTGCTTGATCTTGACGTTGTCGCCGCTTTTCGCTTTCCACGACTTGGCAAAGGCCGCGTTCACGTCCTGGTACAGTTCGCGGGTCGGGTCGTAGGACACGTTCAGCAGGTTGACGTCGGCAGCAAAGGCCGGTTGCAGCAGGGCGGTGGCGGCGAGCAGGACCAGCAGTTTTTTCTTGATCATGGTTATTTCTGTAAGGAAGTCATCAGTGGGATTACCTTACTGGCGGGGCATGGGCGTGTGAACGAAGCTTTTTGACCATGCGTATGTGTTTTTCGCATAAGAAGCCGCTTGCCGGGGCAGGATCGGGCGGCGATGCGGTAAACTGCGCGGCTCCTTCTAAACATATAGAGAAAGTGTATGAAGTCGCTCCCTATCGAGCTGCGCACGCGCGCGTTGACCTGCCTGCTGGAATGCGATCCGGCGGCCAAGGTGCGCATGGTGCTGGAACTCGCCACGCATCACCGCGACGGCGACTGGTCGGTCGATGCCGATGTTGCGCTGACGGCCCCAGCCGGCATCCCGGGCCGACCGCTGAAACCCGACCTGGTGCCGCCGCTCCAGGTGGGCCGCCGCTCGATGGCGACCAACGAAGGCCGGGCGATGCTGGTGCACGCGCTGGCCCACATCGAGTTCAACGCCATCAAGATCAGGTTTACATATTAGATTCACAGCGGGTGACCGATCTACCACCATGTGGTATCCGTGAACTGTGTGCGAGCAGTTCCTTGACCTTCGAGGCGACCTCGATGTCCTTGATAGGATTGCTAACCGTCGTCTTACCTTTGTGAGCTGGAACGTGGTCTTGAACGAACATATAACCTCCTTGGTTTGATAGGTTATTATTGTTCGAGGGTTGGCAGAAGTGCAACGAATATTGATGAGTTTCAGCACGTTCTCTGGACTCACAGTGCGGATGAATATGCCTAGATGACGCCGCGTTCGAGTTTCCCTGGGCCTCGCCGGAAGCGTCATAAACTGCACGGTTCGAGGACATTTCGTACGGTTTCGTGTGGATGCGCAGCGCATCGAGTTCGCCGCGCAGCACGCAGTCGAGCAGGGCAGTACACTCGATCAGGTCGTCGCGCGAGGTCGGGAACAGCCGGCCCTTGGGCGTGCCGCCGATCTGGTGGCCCGAGCTGCCGATGCGCCGCAGGAAGGCGGCGACATTCCTCGGCGAGCCGACCTGGCAGACTAGGTCGACGTCGCCGATGCCGATGCCCAGTTCCAGCGATGCAGTGGCCACCAGCACCTGCAGCTCGCCGCGTTTCCGGCGCTGTTCGGCCTCCAGCCGGAATTCCTTGGCCAGGCTGCCGTGGTGCGCCGCCACGTGCTCGCTGCCCAGCGGGTCGCCCAAGTGGCGTGCCACGCGCTCGGCCATGCGCCGGGTGTTCACGTAGATCAGCGTGGTCCGGTGCAGCACGACGAGCTCCATCATGCGGTCGTAGACGCGTTCCCAGACTTCGTTCGGCATCACCGCCTCTAACGGCACCTGCGGCAGCTCGAGTCCCAGGTCGCGCGCCCGCACGTGGCCGACGTCGACCACCGCGCATTCGCCTCCGGCGCGCCCGACCAGGAAATCCGCCACCAGGGACAGCGGCTTTTGCGTCGCCGACAGCCCGACCCGCACCGTGCGCCGCCTGCACAGGGCGTCGAGCCGCTCCAGGCTGAGTGCAAGATGGCTGCCGCGCTTGCTGCCGGCGACCGCGTGGATCTCGTCGACGATCACGGTACGCGCGCTGCGCAGCATGGCGCGCCCGCTGGCGGAACCGAGCAGCACGTACGGCGACTCCGGCGTCGAGACCAGGATGTGCGGCGCGCGCTTTCTCATGGCGTTGCGCTCGGCCGTCGTGGTGTCGCCGGTGCTTACGGCGGTGCGGATGCCGTGCGCCGGCAGGCCCATGGAGCGCAGCTGCTCGCCGATGCCCTCCAGCGGACCCGGCAGGTTGACGCGGATGTCGTTCGACAAGGCTTTCAGCGGCGAGACGTACAGCACCTGCGTCTCGTCCGGCAGCGCGCCGTCTTCGCTCTGGCGCACCAGGTCGTCGATTGCGGCCAGGAAGGCGGTCAGCGTCTTGCCGGAACCGGTCGGCGCGGCCACCAGGGTCGGGCGCCCGGCCTGGATCAGCGGCCAGGCGCGCAGCTGGGCCTCGGTCGCGGTGGGGAAGCTGGCGGCGAACCAGGCGGCGACGGCCGGGTGGAAGTCGTGGTGGAGATGCTGGACAGGGGCGCGGTCGTTCATCGGTGGCAGATGGGGGCGGAACCGGGTTGGCAAGCAGGCAGTCTAACGTGAGCAGATGCCGGATGCACAGCCCAACAAATTCAAGTCAAGAACAAGCTCGACTGAAATGGACGAGCCGGGAGAGCGAAGGCTCAGAGCGTGCAAACGTCAGCCGATGCGTCGGAGCACAGGGGGTTCCACCGCATCGCGTTTTCTGACACTGAGCTGTGTTCGGAAGGCCGGATGCAAATCACGACGGCGCCGTTACTGCAGGCCATGCAGCTGACGTCATCGCGTTAAAACGTGTTCACGAAGCTTTCGGCCTGCCATTCGGGTACGGCCGTTCCTCAGCACCGCGGTGGTGTGGGACGAGCTCACCGACAGTGCGGCCCGCTGGCAGCACGGTCGATGCTGTCCCACTGCCTGCCCGGCTCACGTGACAATGAAAGACGGGTCCCGGGGCAGGATATTTTCGGTGACCGTTGCCTGGGCAGTGTCGATGAAGGCGGCCAGCAGCGCCGAGGGTTTGCGCGCCCGCCACGCGAGGTAAATTTCGATTTCCGGCATCTCGTCGTCCAGGCGTTTGAACAGTACCCCTTCGAACTTCATCCTTTGCACCGAAGCGGGTACGAAAGCGATGCCGGTGCCGGCGCTGACCAGGCCAAGCAGCGTATAGGACTGGCCAACTTCAAGGGATAGCTTGGGCGAAAAGCCATGGATCGCGCATAGCCTCATCATCATCGCATGGAAGTCGGGCGCGAAGGTCTCGGTATAACCGACAAACATTTCGTTCGCGCATGCAGCGATCGGTACCGTCACCCGCTCGCGCAAATGATGAGTTTCTGGAATTGCCAGCACGAATTTTTCGCGATGCAGCTTGCAGGTGGCAAGGTCGCCAAAACCGTCAGTCGACGGGCCCAGCTTGGCGATCGAGCGCATGAACGCCACGTCGGTATCACCCCGCCGCAATGCATCGCCCTGCGTAGTCACCGAAAACCAGCGCAGCTGGACGTCGACATCCGGAAACCCTTGCCGGTAGGCGCGCAATATCGGTGGCAGCAGCGTGTAAGCGGACTGCTCGAAAAAGCCGATGACGATCTTCCCGGTTTCCCCCCGCTGCGCGCGCCGCGTCTCGACAAGCGCCGATTCGGCGGCTTGCAGGGCAAGCGTCGCCCTCTCGTAAAACACCCGTCCGGCATCGGACAAGGTGATCCGTCGCCCCGTGCGGTTCAGCAGCGTCGCCCCGACCTCGTCCTCGAGATCCCGGATCTGTTTGCTCAGCGCGGGCTGGGCGATACGAAGCGCCTCCGCCGCCCTGGTGAAATGCAATTCATCGGCCACGGCGATGAAATACCGCATGTGACGCAGGTCCATTTCCATACCTAAAAGTTACTGAAGTCCGGTCTATTATATATTGGATTTATCAAAATGGAGTGGCTACTATTGATTCGCAGCACAAAACAAAAGCAGTACCAGACGCGAACAAAAGCGCAAAGAATGGAGACAGTCAGGGGACCGTGGCCGAGACCTTTTCAGGCACCGTGCGGCACCTTGATGTAAGGAAATAAGGAGTGGCTACGGCAGCGCCTGCCGGCAGAGTCTTGCCGCAAGCGGACCTGTGGCCTCGCACCTTGCACCCTGCCGTTTGCTGTTCATCAGTGCCTTTGTTCATGATCACAACAGTCACATGCGTCAGCATGTTGAAAGGCGATTACGTGGACAAATCCCGCAACTCCCCCCCGATGGCATACCAGTTGCCATTTCCTCCCGACGCACTGAGCGAAATCGTGGTCAACCCGGCCATCCCCGTCGACGAACGGGTCTGGGTTCCGCAGGCTGAAAATGTCGCGTTCCGCCCGCTGTGCCTGAACCGCTCGCAGGGCTACTGGATGAACCTCCTGCGTGTACGCAAGTCCGGCGTGCTCAGTTGCCACCGTCATCCGCAGACCGTGCACGGGTTCGTGCTGAAAGGCCGCTGGCGCTACCTGGAGCATGACTGGATGGCGGAAGCGGGCAGCTATGTGTTCGAGCCGCCCGGCGAAACCCACACGCTGTACGTGCCCGAGGATGTCGAAGAAATGATCACCCTGTTCCAAGTTAACGGCGTGATGTATTACACCGATCCGTACGGCAACAATACCGGTTACGAAGACGTATTCACCAAGATCGAGATGTGCCGCAAGCATTACACCGAGAACGGACTGGGCGCAGATTATGTCGATCAATTCATCCGCTGAGGCCGTGGGTACCCTCCCACACTACGACTTTGGCGGCAAGGTGGTGGTGGTAACCGGCGGCGCGCGCGGTATCGGTGCGGCGATCACGACCCGCTTCACGGCGGCCGGAGCGCAGGTTAGCGTGTGGGACCTGAGCGCGGCCGAGGCGGGCGGGGCGGCCCATATGGCAACCGTCGACGTCACCGACCTCGACAGCGTGCAGCGGGCATTGCGCGCCACCATCGAGCGCTTCGGAAAAATCGATGTGCTCGTGCACTGCGCCGGCCTGGCGGGGGAAACCGTGCCGCTCGAGGCCACCGCGCCGGACACCTGGCGCAAGGTCATCGACGTCAACCTGATCGGCGCCTACAACGTCTGCCGCACGGCAGTGCCGGCAATGCGCGCGGCCGGCAGCGGCCATGTGGTCAACATCGCCTCGCTGGCCGGCAAGGAAGGGACGCCGAATGCGTCCGCTTACAGCGCGGCCAAGGCCGGCGTGCTGGCCCTGACCAAGTCGCTGGCCAAGGAACTCGCCGGTTCGGGCGTGCTGGTCAACGCCATCGCCCCGGCCGCCATCGACACCCCCTTGCTGGGCCAGATGTCACCGTCCCATGTGCAGACCATGATCAGCAAGAGTCCGCTCGGCCGCCTGGGCACGACCGACGAGGTGGCCGAGATGGTGCTCTGGCTGTCGTCCGCCGCGTGCACCTTCAATACCGGCGCCGTGTTCGATTTGTCGGGAGGGCGTGCCACCTATTAAACGCGGTAGTGCAGCAAGCGAAGTAGACGTATCGATCATGGAACCGCCAGAGCGTCTGATTCAACTCATTCTAATAAGCTGGAGACACATATGAAAACACTATCATCGTTCAAGCAAATCGCATGCGCAGGCCTGTTTGCCGTTTCCGCCATCGGCGCGGCAGCGGCGCAGGCGCAAGAAATCATCAAGGTTGGCGTGGTGCTGAGCCTCTCCGGCCCGGCCGCGGCGTTCGGGATTCCCGAACGCGATGCCATCAAGATCCTGGCCGACCAATACAACCGCGACGCCGGCCCCAACGGCCGCAAGATCGAACTGGTCTATTACGACGACATGACCAATCCGACCGAAGCGGCGCGCGGCACCACCCGGCTGATCGACCAGTCGAAGGTGGTCGCCATCATCGGCTCGACCACCGGCTCGAGCTCGCTCGCGATGGGGCCGATCGCCGCCGCCAAGTCGGTGCCCGTGCTGGCGCCAGCCGGCACCATTTCGCTGATCTCGAAAACCCACGCGTTCTACCCATGGATGTTCCGCTCGTCGATCAGCGACGAGGTGGCCGTGGCCGAGGCGCTGGAGCGCGGCATTTTCGCTACCGGCAAGAAAAACATCGCGATCATTTACCAGGAAGACGCGTATGGCAAGACGACCAAGGACTACATCGTCGAGAAGCTCAAGGCACGCAAGGTCAACGTTGTCGCCGAGGTCAGCGCGCCGCTCAACGCCAAGGACCTGACGCCGGCCGCGACCAGGATCCGCAACGCCAAACCGGATGCGATCTTCGTGCAGGCATCGGCGCCAGCCCTCGGCGCCGCCTTTGCGCGCGCCGCCAAACAGGTGGGCATTACGGCACCGCTGATCGGTTCGTTCTCGCTGAACCAGCGCGCCTTCCTCGACAACGCCGGCACCGCGGCTGACGCCATGGTCGTGGTGTCACTGGGCAACTTCTACGATCCGTCGGCGAAGCAGAAACAACTCGTCGACCTCTTGACCAAGAACGGCAAGACGCCAACCGGCTTTGGCGAGTTGCTCGGCGCCACCGCGTTCCAGGCGCTGGCCGAGGGGATCAAGCGCACCAAGGATCCGGTTACCGGAACCAAGCTGCGCGACAGCCTCGAATCGATCTGCGGTTTCGAGGGCACCTTCCTGGACGGCAAGCTTTGCTACACCGGTACCCACCAAGGCATCGGCGCCGACTCGCTGGTGAAAATGACGGTCCAGAACGGCAAGCTGAAGACCACCCCCTGATCCACCGCACCACCTGACCACCGGTTAATCCGGGTGTGCCGCAACAGCGGGGCAGTGTTGCGCCTTTTTTCCTGAAAAACCAACAGAGAGAACAACATGAAACTTCAAAAACTGGTGACTCAAGTCACCCAATTCACCGTCAACAATCCGAACGAGCGCGATTGCTGGGAAAAGGCGCCGGCCATGACCGGCGTACTGACCTGGGGCGAAAAGGAGTCGGTGGCGGCCATCTCGCGCTGGCTGGACCGCGCCGTGGCGACCCAGAAATCCGATGGTAATTTCAGCTATACCGACGCGTCGAAGAGCATGCGTGGCCACCTCAAGGACCAGACCCCGACCGCCAGCCTGTCGGCCAGCATCGGTTTCCCGTTGCTGATGCGCTATCAGGAAAGCGGCAACAAGGCCGACCTGGAGGCGGCGGCGCGCCAGATCGAAGGACTGAAGAATTCGCCCCGCACGGCCGAGGGCGGCATCTGGGCGCGGCGTGAAGCGCCCGAACTGTGGATCGACTACCTGTACCTGATGTGCCCGTTCATGGTGCTGTACGGCCAGATTACCAAGGACGACAGCATCATCGATGAAGCGTTCAAGCAATTCGACGTGCACGTGAAATACCTGGTCGACCAGCACAAGCACCTGTCGCGCCATGCGTGGTGCGAGAAGCCGAACCATTTCCCGCAATCGACGTTCTGGCTGCGCGGCAACTGCTGGCTGGTGTGCGCCTGCGTCGACCTGGTGACCCTGATCCCTTCGCATCCGGCCATCGAGCGGGTCAAGAAGGTGTGCGCCGACGCGCTGGCCGCCATGGAAGCCTATCAGGACCGGTCCGGTTATTTCTACCACGTGCTGGACGACGAGCAGAGCAACTTCGAAGCCTCGGGCACCTTGATGTACGCGTATGCGGTGGCCAAGGCGGTCGAGCAGGGCATCGTCCCTGAATCGATGCGCGAATCGGCGCTGCGCGCCTTCACGGTCGTGGCCGGGGCGGTCGAGGCAGACGGCAAAGTGCCGGGCGTGGCGCTGGCCCCGGGCGGCCCCGGCGTGCCGTTCGACTGGACCCTGTTCGGCCAGGGCTTCTTTCTGCTGGCGGCCGATGCGCTGAAACAGCACCTGCCTGACGAGTTCTGAGCGGAGCCGCAGATGACAGCCCTCAAACCGCTTAGCGGCGTGCGCATCGTCGACATGTCGCGCATGGCGCCCGGACCGTATTGCACCATGCTGCTGGCCGACCTGGGTGCGGAAGTGATCGTGGTCGGTGGCGGACGTGCCGGCTTGCCGGTGTCGTCCTTCGCCCGCGGCAAGGATTACATCACGCTCGACCTGAAATCGGCGGCCGGCCAGCTGGCCCTGGCCGAACTGGTCAAGACCGCCGATGTGTTCGTCGAAAGCTTCCGCCCGGGCGTCGCGGCCCGGCTGGGTGCGGGCTACGCGCAACTCAGCGAACTCAACGACAAGCTGATCTACTGCTCGCTGACCGGCTACGGCCAGCATGGGCCGCTGGCCAGGGAAGCCGGGCACGACATCAACTACCTGGCGCTGACCGGCATTCTGGGCGCCATCGGCCCGGCCGGCAGCGAGCCGACGCTGCCGCTGAACCTGCTCGCCGATTTTGCCGGCGGCAGCCTGTTCGCCGCCATCGGCATCCTGGCTGCCTTGTACGAACGCAAAACGTCGGGCAAGGGACAGCACATCGATGCCGCGATGATCGACGGCTGCCTGTCGCTGATGAGCATGCACTACCCGGTCTGGAATACGCCGGTGATGCCGGCGCGCGGCAAAGGCTGGCTGACCGGCGAAGCGCCATACTATCGCTGCTATCGCTGCGCCGACGACAAGTACGTGTCCGTCGGTCCGCTGGAGCCGCAATTCTTTGCCGCGCTGTGGAACGACATCGAGGGCGGCGCGATCCCCGACCACATGACCAAGTCGCAGTGGCCACGCATCGAAAAGAGCTTCGAGAAATGGTTCCTGACCAGGCCGCGCGACGACTGGGCGCGCCACTATGCCGGCATGGATGCCTGTGTGTTCCCGGTACTCGACCCGGACGAGGTATGGCAGCACCCGCACATCCAGGCACGCTACCAGGGCACTGCCGGTCCGGAATCGGTGCCGACCGCGCCGCGCTTCAGCCGCAGCGAGCTGCCGGTGCAGGCCACCGACACCACCGACAAGACCGAGGCGATCCTGGCCGCGCTCGGGATCTCCCCGTCGCAGATCGCGGCCGCCTATCCCGAATCGGAGCGCAGCCGGGTCCACAGCAAGGCAGTCGAATGGCCGCCGATCCTGACCGACGAATAAACCCATTACCTGACACAGCGAGATAAACCATGACCATGCTCGATCACGATACCTACAACGAATTCAGGGCATCGATCCGCCGCTTTGCGGAAGACAAGGTGGCGCCGTTCGCCGCCCTGGTGGACGAAGAGGCGCGCGCCCCGGTTGAATCGGTGAAGGCGCAACTCGAAGTCGGCCTGCCGGGCTTGCCTTTCCCGGAGCGTTTCGGCGGTTCCGACGGCGATTTGTTCACCCAGATTATCGCGTCCGAAGAACTGTCGCGGGTGTGCGCCTCGACCTCGATCTGCACTTCGACCAACTGGCTGATGATGGCCATCGTGCAGTACGGCTCGGAAGAAATGCAGCAAGACCTGATTCCCGGCATTGTCAACGGCACCCTGCAGACGGCATGGGGCCTGACCGAACCGCGCGGCGGCTCCGACCTGATGGGAATCACCAGCAGCGCCAGACGCAGCGCCGACGGCTGGATCCTGAACGGCACCAAGCGCTTCATCACCAACGGCGGCTGGGCCGACCGCTACCTGATCTTCGCGCGCACCGCCGACAAGGAATTCAGCCTGTTCATGGTGCACAAGAACGACCCGGGGCTCAGCTTCGGCGCGCAAGAGCGCAAGATGGGCTTGCGCGGCAGCCCGACCTGCGACGTGATCATGGAAGAGTGCCTGATTCCGCATGCGCGCCTGGTGGGCAGCGAAGGCAAGGGTGCCTCCTACATTACCGACGCGCTGCACAAATCGCGCCTGACCATCGGCGCCCACGCGCTCGGCATCGCCCAGGGCGCGCTCGATGAAGCGCTGCGCTATACGACGGAACGCGAACAGTTCGGGCAGCCGGTGGCGCGCTTCCAGATGGTGCGCGGGATGGTGGCCGACATGTCGGTGAAGATCGAAACCGCGCGCGCGGTCCTGTACCGCGCCGTCGACTTCTACATGCGCGGCGACCCGGCCGCCAAACACCTGGCGTCGGTGGCCAAGATCGCCTGCAGCGACGCGGCGATGTTCGTGACCACCGAGGCGGTCCAGCTGCACGGCGGATATGGCTACCTGAAAGAGTATCCGGTGGAACGCATGATGCGCGACGCCAAGGTCACCCAGATCTGGGAAGGCACCAACCAGATCCAGAAGCTGATGATCGCCAAAGAAGTTTACGCCAAAGCCTAGGAGCAGCGTCATGTCTGTACTGAAAGGCATCACCGTCATCGAAATGTGCGAAGTCTGGCAAGGGCCGCTGGCCGGCCAGACGCTGGGCGACTACGGGGCGCGCGTGATCAAGGTCGAGCGGCCGCCCGCAGGCGACCTGATGCGCCACAATGATTTCCATGCGCAGCAAAAGAACTGGGTGAGCTGCTATTTTGCGGCCGCCAACTGCAACAAGGAATCGGTTTGCCTCGACCTGCGCGCGGAGGAAGGCAAGGCGGCGCTGGTAGCGCTGCTGCGCAGCGCCGACATCCTGATCTGCAACTACCGGCCTGGCGTCATGGACCGGCTCGGCTTCGGCTACGAGCAGGTCAGGGACATCAATCCGCGCCTGATCTACGCGGTCGCCACCGGCTACGGCGAAACCGGGCCGCTGGCCGGCATGGCTGGGCAGGATATGCTGATCCAGGCGATTTCCGGGATGGCGACCAAGCATGCGAATGCCGATGGCAAGCCGGGCATCGTCAACGTGCCGTATACCGATTTTTCATCAGGCATGTTGCTGGTGCAGGGCGTGCTGCTGGCGCTGCTCGAGCGCGCCAGCTCCGGGCTCGGGCAGAAGCTGTCGATTTCGTTGCTCGATACCGCGATTGCGATGCAAAGCCTGGAGATCGCCTCCTCGGTCAACTACGGTTACGACACGCAGTGGTTCGAATCGGGCCCCAACTTCACCGCGCAGACGGCCGACGGCCACGTGATCGTGCTGGGCTTCTATCGCGAGAACCCGTTGCAGCTGATGTGCTCGGCGTTCGGCTTGCCGGACCTCAGCCGGGAAGCCGGCTTTGGCACCCTGGCGCAGCAGATCGAGCGGCGCGAACAGATCGGCGACTACCTGCGGCCGGCGCTGCTGGCGCTGCCATCCGATGATGTGGCCGCGCGCTTCCAGGAAGCGGGCATCCTGTGCACGCCGGTGTTGACCCAGGCCCAGAGCATCGCCTCGGCGCAGGTCGTGCACAACGACATGGTCCGGACTATCCCGGTCGCCGGCCAGCCTGACATGACGATGGTCAAGCATCCGCTCAAGTTCTCGCGCATCACCCAGCAACTGCGCAGCGGGCCACCGCGCTTTGGCGAGCATACCGCGCAGGTGCTGGGCGAACTGCAACTGGCGGACGGCAATGGGGCGTCGACCGCGCCGGCCGCGCCATGATCCGCGCGGATACCCCGGCGCCCGGCGCGGACATGGCCGACTGGAACGTGGTGCGCCTGCTCGGCGAACGGGCGCGGACCCACCACGACCGTACGTTCGTGCAGGAGTTCGGCGGCCGCCGGCAAACCTATGGCGAGAGCCTGCAGGCGGCGCGCCGCATCGCCAGCGGCCTCCAGCGGCTCGGCAGCGCGCCACGCGACACCGTCGTGGTGATGGTCGGCAACCGGCTGGAAGCGATCGACCTGTGGCTCGGAATCAACCTGTTGGGCGCGACCGAGGTCGCCATCAACACGGCGTATGTCGGCAACAGCTTCGAACATGCGCTCAATCTGTGCGGGGCGCGCACCATCGTCATCGAGGAGGCCTGGCTGCCGGTGCTCAAGGCGTCGCTGGGCGCGCTGCCGCACCTGCGCTCGGTCGTGGTGCTGGGCCAGGCGGCAGGGCTGCCCGCACTGCCCGGCGTGACGGTCGAGGGCTACCGCGAGCTCGCCGCCGCGGACAACGGCGCCCAGTTCGTCGAGCCGCAGTACTTCGATACCGCATCGGTGATCTACACCTCCGGCACCACCGGTCCCGCCAAGGGGGTGATGATGCCGCACGCGCAAGTGATGCTGATCGCCCGGATGACCGTCGACGCGATGCGCATGACCGACAGCGATATCTTCTACAACTTTACGCCGCTCTACCATATGGCGGCCAAGTTCATGGGCGTGCTCGGCGTGCTGCAGGCCGGCGCCACGCTGGTGCTGGACCAGAGCTTCGCACCCGCCGAATGGCTGAGCCGGATCCGCGCCTGCGGCGCCACCGTCAGCGGCGGTCCCGGCACGCTGATCCAGATGATCCACGACACTCCGCCGACGGCCGACGACCGCAACCACGCGCTGACCCGCATCTACGGCGCGCCGGTGCCGCAACACATCGCAGCGCCATTCCAGCAGCGCTTTGGCGTCAAGGGCATCGAGCTATGGGGCATGACCGAAATCGGCGACCCCTGCTGGTCGCCGTATGACGAGCCCTTGCGCGAAGGCTCGTGCGGCAAGGTCGACCCGCGCTGGTATGAACTGACGATCGCCGATCCGGACACCGACCTGCCGCTGGCGAACGGCCAGACCGGCGAAATCCTGGTGCGCCCGAAGCTGCCGTGGATCTGCATGAAAGGCTACATGGGCATGCCGGACAAGACCGCGGAAGCATGGCGCAACCTGTGGTTCCATACCGGCGACCTCGGCTACGTCGACGCGGACGGCTATGTCTATTTCGTGGCGCGTGCCAGCGAGCGCATCCGGCGCCGCTCGGAAAACATTTCGGCCTACGAAATCGAACTGGCGGCGCGCGCGCATCCGGCGGTCGCCGAGGCGGCTGCGGTCGGGGTTGAATCCGAGTACGCGGGCGACGACGACATCAAGCTGTGCATTGTCGGCAAGGACGGCCAGGCGCCGGATCCGCTGCTGCTGACCGAGCACCTGGCCAGGCTGCTACCGCATTACATGGTGCCGCGTTACATCGAAGTACTGCCGGAACTGCCGCGCACCCCGACCAGCAAACTGCAACGGGCGCTGATGAAGAAGCCGGCACCCGGCGGCACGGTGTGGGACCGCAAACAGGCAGGGGTTGCGCTGCGCGGCATGGTCGAGCGGGTGCGCTGAACCAGGCGCTGGCGCGCGGCGCGAAGGACCAGGTAGTACGGGTAAGGAACTACGCAGCAATCAGGAGATGTTTCAACCACCAATGCGGCCTGCCAGTCATAAGAGCCCATCACTTAACGAGGTACGTTCTATGTTCACGGTATTATTGGAGTACATCTTGCAGGGGGTATTCGTCGGCGTCGTCTACGGCCTTGTCGCGTTCCCCATCAGCCTGCTTTTCATCACCACCGATTCGGTCGACCTCGCGGTCGGAGGCTACGCGGTGGTGGCCGGCAGCATCGCGATGCTGATGCCTGGCGTGGCCGGCATCGGCCTCGGTATTGTCGCCGCCATCGTGGCCTCGGTGCTGGTCGGCCTGATCTCGGTCAAGATCAACAAGCCGAACAGTACCGACCCGCTCACCGTGGTGCTGGCGACCTTCGGCGTCGCTACCTTCATCGAATCGGCGGTGCTGACCTTCCTCGGCAAGGATCCGATGATCCGCCAGCCGTTCGACGTGTTCTGGAACCTCGGTTCGATCCGCATCAGCCCGCAGGCGGGCATCAATGTCGCGATCGGCCTGTCCCTGCTGGGGATGCTCTACTGCCTGCTGTACCGTACCTCGTTCGGGCGCGACATGCGCGCCAGCGCGGTGAATGTGATTGGAGCCGCCCTGGCCGGCATCCCGGTGCGCGCGGTCTGGTTCGGCACCTACGTGGTGGGCGGGCTGCTGGCCGGCATCGCCGGTATCCTGATCCTGTATACCACCGGCACCGACTACAGCTCGGGCACCGCCCTGACCATGTCGGGTTTTGGCGCGGCGGTGCTGTTCGGGCTGACCAGCCCGCTGCGCGGCTTTGCCGGCGGCATCATCATCGGTATCGTCCAGGCGGTCGCGCTCGGTTATTTGCCCGGTGGCTGGGCCACCGCGGCCCCGCTGCTGTTCATCTTCCTGGTGCTCGTCAGCGGCCGGGTCAACGTTGCTAAAATCGCCGGAGGACGCGCATGAACCGCCCACACCCCACCGCGCCAAGCGCGCGCACGCCGTTTGTCAAATACCGCCAGGCGATTATCCTGGTGGCCTTGCTCGCCGCCGGTTCGGTGCTCAGTTTCGGCAACTCGTACTGGCTCGACAACTCGGTGACGATCGCCATCTACGCGCTGATGGCGCTGTCGGTCGGCATTTCATACGGCCAGGCCGGGATCCTGTCGATGGCAACCGCCGCCTTCGCCTCGATCGGCGCCTACGGCACCGCGATCCTGTCGACCCGCTACGGTCTGTCGCCGCTGGTCGGACTGTTGTTCGCGATCGTCGCGCCGATGCTGCTGGGCTACGTGATGGCGCGCGCCATCGGCCGCCTGTCGCCCTTGCCGCTGGCGATTGCCACCTTCATGCTGGCCGACCTGATCGGGCTGGCGATCCGTGAAGGCGGCGACTTCACCGGCGGCTTTGTGGGCCTGTCCGGCATTCCGCGGCTCGGGATCGCACCGGATGCGCAAGCGTTCCACTTCGTCGCCTGGGGCGCGGTGCTGGTGGTGCTGGTTTTGTATATCAATCTGATGAATTCGTCGGTCGGCCGGGCCATCAATACCGCCCGCCATGACCCGCTGCGGGCCAAGGCGGACGGCGTCAATGTGCCGCAGGTGATCTCGCTGACCTTCGCGGTGTCGGGCGCGGTGGCCGGTATCGCGGGCTGGCTGTACGCGCACCATGTGACCTATATGGGGCCGGACTCGATGACCACCCAGTTATCGATGAGTGTGATCCTGATGGCCGTGGTCGGCGGTGCCCGGGTGTTCCTGGGCCCGGTATGCGGCGCCGCCGTCTTGCTGATCATTGGCCTGTACATGCCGGCGGCTGAAAGCCAGGGCATGATTTTCGGCGCCATCCTTGTTCTGGTGCTGCTGATCGCGCCGCAAGGGCTGCTCGGCGTCGCGTGGAACAAAATCCTGCGCAAGAAAGCGGTCGGCGGCCCGGGTTCCAAACCGGCCCCGGCGCCCGCTACCAAGCGCACCAGCACCTTACTCGGAGAAACTTCGCGATGACCATTCAAGTCGATAATGTCAAAGTGCAGTTCGGCAACGTGGTCGCCCTGGCCGGTGTGTCGCTGCAATTCGGGGCCAACCAGATTGTCGCCGTGATCGGCGCCAACGGGTCCGGCAAGAGCACCTTGTTCAACAGTATCACCGGATTCGTCGATGTCACCTGCGGCAGCATCCGCATCGACGGCACCGAGGTGGTCGGGGTGCCGGCGTTCAAGCGGATCGCCAATGGCCTTGCCCGGACCTTCCAGACCCCGCGCTTCGATCCGTTCGTGACCGTGGAGAAGGCTGTCATGTGCGGGTTTTATCCCGTCTCGCGGGCTGGTTTCATGCGTTCCATCTTCGCCACCCCGAGCGCGCGGCGCGAAGAGCGCGAGATCGCCGACAAGTGCGACGGCTTGCTGCACGACTTCAAGCTCGACGGCCTGCGCCACATGCAGATGGGCGAACTGCCGATGGGGCAGGTGCGGCTGGTCGAGGTGGCGCGGGCGGTCGCCAACAAGCCGAAATACCTGCTGCTCGATGAACCGGCGGCCGGCCTGACCAAGGTCGAGCAGACCTTGCTCGGCGATGAAATCAGGCGGCTCTCGAAAAGCGGCGTCGGCATCTTGCTGGTGGAGCACAACTTCAACATGATCCGCGAGCTGTCGGAACACGTCGTGGTGCTCGACCGCGGAGCGGTCTTGTTCACAGGGAAACCCGACGAGCTGGCCGGCAACCGGGACTTCGTCAATGCATACCTCGGCACCAGCGGCCACTGACAGGGATTTCAGATGCAAACTACTCAACAGATTCAACAGGTGGACCGGGCCGGCCAGCATGGGCAGCCTGCGCTCGGTATTGCCAACTTCAACGTCAGCCACGGGCGCATTCAGGTCGTGTTCGACGTCAGTCTGCAGGTGCGCGCCGGCGAGATGCTGGCGGTACTCGGTTCCAACGGTGCCGGCAAAAGCAGTCTGCTGGGCGGGATCGCGGGCGTGGTCAACAATCAGGGCAGCGTGACGGTTAACGGGGTCAACCTGGAACGGTTGCCGGCCCATCTGCGCTCGCTGAAGGGCATCTCCTTCGTGCCTGAGCGGCGCGGGAATATTTTTTCGGCCATGAGCGTGGCCGAGAACCTCGATATCGGTTTGCGCCTGACCGCGGCCGACCGCCAGGCCGCGGTCAAGGCCGATATCCTCGAGTTGTTTCCGATCCTGACCAAGCGCATGTCCGCGCCCGCCGGCATGCTGAGCGGCGGCGAGCAACAAATGTTGGCCATCGGGATGGCACTCGGGCGCGAGCCCAGCGTGCTGGTGCTCGACGAGCCATCGCAGGGATTGGCGCCCACCATTTTCGATCTGCTCCAAGACACCTTCGATACCCTGAAAAAACGCAATATGGCGATCCTGCTGGCTGAGCAAAACCTGCCGTTCGCGACCCGCATCGCGGACCGCTACATCGTGCTGTCGCAGGGGGAGCAGGTGGCCGAAGGCGAGCAGTCCGATCTGCACGATCACTCGCGCATCATGGCGCTGTTCATGGGGCCGAAAGGCTGAAACATTCAAGGCCGGCGCGCGCCGGCCCGCAACCGACACCAAGGAAACAATATGACCTTTCATCCAAACCTGTTCGCCGGAAAAGTGGCGCTGGTTACCGGCGGCACCCAGGGTATCGGCGCCGGTATCGCCCATCATCTCGCCCGGCTGGGCGCGCGCGTGATCGCTGCCGGCATCAACGTCGAGTCGTCGGTCCGCGAAGTAGACGGGGGCAGTATCGAGACACGCCATCTTGATGTCGCCGATCAGGGCAGCGTGGACGCACTGTTCGCCGACCTCGGTTCGCTCGACCTGCTGGTCAACTGCGCCGGCATCATCAAGCGCGGCGAAGAACACCAGGTCGACGTGTTTCAGCAAGTGATCGAGGTAAACCTCACCGGCACCATGCGGGTGTGCACCGCTGCCCGGCCGCTCTTGGCAAAGAGCAAAGGCTGCATTGTCAATACTGCATCGATGCTGACGTTTTTCGGCGGCGGCCTGGTGCCGGGATATAGTGCAAGCAAGGGCGGCATTGGACAACTGACGAAGTCGCTCGCCATCGCCTACGCCAGCGACGACATTCGGGTCAACGCGATCGCCCCAGGCTGGATCGCCACGCCCATGACCGCCGCCCTGCAAAACGACCCGGCACGCAACAGCCCGATCCTGGCGCGCACCCCGCTGGGCAGGTGGGGCACGCCGGATGATGTGGCAAGTGGCGTCGTGTTCCTGTGTAGCGGGGCTGCGGGGTTTGTCACAGGCATTACTTTACCCATCGATGGCGGGTACATGGTTTCTTAGGGAAGCGCTGAGCAATCAACGACTTCAGCGTGCTCACGTTTTTCTGCCGGCGCGGCCCCTCGCAAGTCCGGAACGCGATTTTTACGGGCGCGAGGGCCGGTTCTCAGCAGATCCAGATTTACATGTCGGTGCGGTCATCGATTGCACTGGTAAACTTCTTGGGACCTTGGCGACGGCAACTACTATCAGCGGATACCAGCAACCCATGGCACGGGCTCGCACACTGGAGACCTTCGCCGCGCTGGCGTCGAAGTCCTGGAAGTGAATCGTCCCGATCGCAGAGGGGCGACTGGTTGGTCAGTCCGATCCAACTGATGCGGAGAGCGCGGCTGCGGGGGCATATTAGTAAGTGCTCCGGAAGAACTCCGGGATCGTCTTTGGAAGGCCAAAGCTGAGCAATGTGTCGCTGGCGGTGTCGATCTTCGTCAACTCGGCACAACGACGCATTTGGTAGCACTGCCTTCGACGCTACGTCTTTTGGCGAAGAAGGTTACGCATGCGGGGCAACGCCTGCAATTCTAGCCCAATTGCAGATCTGCACCAGCGCCTTCTTGCCGAGCATGCGCTGCAGTTGTGCGATCCGGGCGCGAGCCGCTGCCAGTGCGCTTGCCGGCAACAAAGGCCAGCACCATCACGATGACGGCGGCAGCGCCGAACACGGTGTGCCAGCCGCCATGGTCGGCCACCAGGCTGGCGGCGGGACGCGCCAGCATGATCCCCAGCAGCAGGCCGCTGACCACCTTGCCGACCGTATGCCCGCGCGTTTCTTCGCGCGACAGGTGGGCGGCGAAGGGTACCAGCACCTGGGCGGCGACCGAGCCGAGCCCGATGGCGAGCGAGCTGGCGAGGAACAGCCAGGCATTGCTGCTCAGGGCTGCGCAGGCCAGGGCGGCGGCAGTGCCGAGCAGCAGGACGAAGACCAGGTGGCGGTTTTCCAGCAGGTCGCCGAGCGGCACGATGAAGAACAGGCCGAGCGCGTAGCCGATCTGGGTCAGCGTCACGATCAGGCCGGCGGCGCCCTGCGACAGGCCGGTGCTGGCGGCGATCGGGCCGACCAGGGTTTGCGAGTAATACAGGTTGGCGACGATCAGGCCGGCGGCAAGCGCCAGCAGGCGCACCATGCCGGGCGCGATGTCGGCGCCGTGCGTTGTGGGGTGGTTCATGGATTCTCCTGTGGGATGGACATGTGATGCGTCCATTCTAGAAAGTCTCGAGCGAAAGATAATCAGCTGTCCAGCCTCCCTTACAATTCATCTTATCTGAACAATCAGCGCCATGCTGGGGAGAGGTGATTTGGACCGCATCAAAGCCATGCAGACCTTTGTCCGCATCGTCGAGGCCAGGAGTTTTTCGCGCGCGGCCGAAAGCCTGGACCTGCCGCGCGCGTCGCTGACGGCGACCATGCAGAATCTCGAGGCCTACCTGGGCCACAAGCTCCTGCAGCGCACCACGCGCAGCCTGTCGCTTACCACCGACGGCGCCGACTACTACGAACGCTGCCGGGAGATCCTGGCCGCCCTCGATGCGGCGGAAGCGCCGTTCCGGGTGGACGGTGCACCGCCCCAGGGTCGCCTGCGCGTCGAGCTTCCCGGCGCCCTCGGCCGCAACGTGGTCATGCCTCGCCTGGGCGAGTTCCATGCCGCCTACCCGGAGGTTGAGCTGGTGGTTGGCCTGAGCGACCGCCTGGCCGACCTGAACCGCGACGGCATCGACTGCGCGCTGCGCGTGGGAGAACTCGACGATTCGGCCCTGGTCGGGCGCCGCGTCGGCAGCATGCGCTTCGTCACCTGCGCGGCGCCAAGTTACCTGGCGCGCCACGGCACGCCCACGGACCTGGACGACCTCGGCGAGCACCAGGCGGTCGTGCATTTTTCAGGTCGCACGGGACGGCCCTTCGACTGGGACTTCGAGGTCGATGGCGAGGTCCGGCGCTTCAGCTTCGCAGGACCGGTATCGGTGAACGATGCCGACGCCTATGTTTGCGCCGGCCTGCAGGGCATGGGCCTGATCCAGGCGGCCAGCTACCAGGTTGCGCCGCACCTGGACAGCGGCGCGCTGGTGGCGCTGCTCCCCGACTACCCGTGTGCGGCGATGCCGGTCTCGCTGGTCTATGCTAAGGGACAGATGGCGGCGCCCAAGCTGCGCGTCTTCGGCGCCTGGATCGAGGCGCTGTTCGCCGCCCACCCGCAATTGCACCTCTGAACCGAATATGGAACCGACAATGAATGAACATATCCAGCCCGTCTCGCTCGAAAAAGCCTACCGACTGCTGACCCACGGACCGACCGTGCTGGTCTCGGCCCGCCACGCCCGCGTCGACAACGTGATGGCCGCGGCCTGGGCCTGCGCCCTCGACTTCGCGCCGCCGAAGCTGACCGTGGTGCTCGACAAGAGCACGCGCACGCGCGAGCTGATCGAAGCCAGCGGGCAGTTCGTGATCCAGGTGCCGACGGTGCAACTGCTCCAGCTGACGCACGAGGTCGGCACACGCAGCCGCGCGAGCGAGCCCGGCAAGCTGGATGCCATCGGCGTCGAGCTGATGCGCCTTGGCGCCAGCGGCATGCCCTACGTCGCCGGCTGCTCGGCCTGGCTCGAATGCCGCCTGCTGCCGGAGCCGCACAACCAGCAGGTATACGACTTGTTCATCGGTGAGGTGACGGCTGCCTGGGCGGACGACCGCGTTTTCCGCAATGGCCACTGGGAATTCGAGAGCGCCGGTCCCGAATGGCGCAGCATCCACCATGTGGCGGGCGGCCATTTCTATGCGATCGGCGAGCCGATGGCGGCGCGGTCGACGGACGAGGAATAAGCCTTCCTGCCGGCGTTCGAAAATTTCGACGATAGGACGGCAAACTACTCGCTTTCTGTTCCCGCTCCGGCGTCGCATAATGACTCCATCGACAACGTGGCCACAGCGCACACGGTGAAGTGAACCGGATACCGGCGCAGATGTTCGAACCCTTCGAACGGCCCACAAGAACAGGAGCGCATCATGTTGAAAGTACGTAAAAGCGAAGAACGCGGCATCGCCAATCTGGGTTGGCTGGACTCGAAGCACACCTTCTCGTTCGGCCATTACCACGACCCGGCCCACATGGGCGTCGGCCCGCTGCGCGTAATCAACGAAGACCGGGTGCATGCTGGCCGCGGCTTCGACGCCCACGGTCACCGCGACATGGAAATTATCTCGTATGTGCTCGATGGCGCGCTGGAACACAAGGACAGCATGGGCAACGGTTCGGTGCTGCGCTACGGCGACGTGCAGCGCATGAGTGCGGGCAAGGGTGTGGTGCACAGCGAGTTCAATGGCTCGAAGACCGATCCGGTGCACTTCCTGCAGATCTGGATCCAGCCGAACCAGGTCGGCGCGCCGTCCGGTTACGAGGAAAAGCATTTCGACCGCGAATCGAAGCTGGGCCGCCTGCGCCTGGTGGCGTCCAGCGATGGCCGCGAGGGATCGGTGACGATCCGCCAGGATGCGGCGCTGTATGCCGGCATTCTGAATGGCGGCGACGAAGTCAGCTTCCCGCTGCAGGCTGGGCGCATCGGTTACCTGCACGTGGCACAAGGCGCGCTGAGCGTGAACGGGATCGCACTGAAAGCTGGCGATGCGGTGCGGGTCGACGATGAGGCGTCGATTGTGCTGAATGGCGCTGACAATGCGGAAGTGCTGCTGTTCGATTTGCCGCACTGAGAGTGGTAGCAAGCCGGTGGTGAATGGTGGGTTCGAGAACCCACCCTACGCGCTGGAAACGGTCACCGGCGCGCTTCCATCGGCCGCGGTCAGGAGCGCAGGAAGTCGAGCAAGTCGGCGTTGATGCGCTCCTTGTGCGTGGTTGGGATGCCGTGCGGCGCGCCTTCGTACACGATCAATCTCGCCTGCGGCAGCAGTTCCACCGAACGCCGGGCGCTGGCGACGATGGGCACGATCTGGTCATCGTCGCCGTGGATCAGCAGGGTCGGGATCGTCATCTTCGCCAGGTCGGCCGTGAAGTCGGTTTCCGAGAACTGGGCGATGCAGGCATGGGCGCTGCGGATGCTGCACTGCATGCCCTGCAGCCAGAAGGTATCGATCACGCCCTGCGAGGGCGTCGCCCCGGGCCGGTTGCAGCCATAGAAGGGCAAGGCCAGGTCCTTGAAGTACTGCGAGCGGTCGGCGAGCACGCCGGCGCGGATGGCATCGAACACCTCCATCGGCAAGCCCTCGGGGTTGCTGTCGGTGCGCAGCATCTGCGGTGGCACCGCGCTGATCAAGACCGCCTTGGCCACGCGCGCCGTGCCGTGGCGGCCGATGTAGCGCGTGACTTCGCCGCCGCCGGTGGAGTGGCCGACCAGCACGGCGCCGCGCAGGTCGAGCGCGTCGACCAGGGTGGCCAGGTCGTCGGCATAGGTGTCCATGTGGTTGCCGTCCAAGGGCTTGCCTGAGAAGCCGTGGCCGCGGCGGTCGTGGGCGATGACGCGGTAGCCGTGTTCGGCCAGGAACAGCATCTGGTCTTCCCAGGCGTCGCCCTGCAGCGGCCAGCCGTGGGAAAAGACCACGGGCGTACCCTGGCCCCAGTCCTTGTAGTAGATGGCGGTGCCGTCGCGGGTGGTGACGGTGCTGGTGGTGCTGTCGATGGCGCTGGCGCTGGCGCTAGTACTTGTGGTCATGGTGTCCTCGCAAGATCGTTAGCTCATGCGATTGGACCCGGCGCGCCGCCAAACGTTCGGCGCTTTTTTTATCGTGCGCTCAACGCGGGCCGCGCTGCAGCATGGCTGTGACGGTGGCGCCGTCGCGCATGCGCGCCTTCCACCAGGCCAGCGCTGCGCCTTCCTCGCCGGTGCGCCAGGCCAGGTGCAGGGTTTCGTCCGGCTTCGGTTCGTCCACCGTCTTCACCACCAGGCGGCCCTCGGCCACGTCCTCGCGCACCCAGGGTTCGGGCAGGAAGCCGAAGCCGAGGCCGGCGCGCTGGTAGTCGTACTTGGTCTGCATGTCGGGCATGGCCAGGGTGTCCTGGCCGAACAGCAGGCCCACCGTCCGTGCCTGCAACTGGCGCGCCGAATCCGATACCGATACTGCGCGGTAGGCGGCAAGGTCGGCTTTCGAGAGCGGATGGTCGACGGCGGCCAGCGGATGGGCGGGCGCCACCACGAAGGCAAACGACACGGTCGCCAGCGGCATCGAACTGTAGCCGCCACCCGAGGGTCCGCTGCCGGCCGCGCCCACCAGCAGGTCGGCCCGGCGGTCGAGCAGGGCTTCCCAGGTGCCGGACAGGGCTTCCTTCAGCAGGCGCAGGCGGGTCTGGTCGGCCACTTCGTAGAATGCGCGGACGTCGGGCATCAGCGCGCACGGGTCGAGCATCGAGTCGATGGCGATCGTGAATTCGGTTTCCCAGCCCGAGGCCACGCGCCGCACGCGCCGCTCCAGGTCGCCTGCCGCCTTGAGCAGGTAGCGGCCTTCCTTCAGCAGTTCCTCGCCGGCCTCGGTGAGCGCCACGCGCGGGCCGAAGCGCTCGAACAACTGCACGCCCAGGTCTTCCTCGAGCTTGGCCACGGTGTAGGAAATCGTCGATGGCACCCGGAACAGCTCCTTGGCGGCGGCCGCAAAGGAGCCGCGCCGGGCGATGGTGTCAACGGTGAGCAGGGCGTCGAGGCTGAGTTTCAACATGCTTGGATAATGGGAGAAACGACAGAAGGCGGCGAAAGCGGCCGCCTCGCTGCGTCAGAAGTAAAAGTTGGCGAAGATGCCGGCGTGGTCGCCCTTGACCTTGCCGCCGTAGGCTTTTTCCTTGAACTCGTCGTTTACGTAGCGCAGCTTGACGCCGATTTGCGGGGTGAACAGGTATTCGAGTTCGACCACGGCGCTGGTCGTGTCCTTGAATTCGTAGTCGCCGATGTCGCTGGCGCCGCTGCTGCGGAACTCGGTGCCGGTCACCCAGCGCAGGCCGCCGCCGACGCGCACCTTGTCGTTCACATGGTAGTAGCCGAGCAGCTCGAAGGGAATGCGCTGGAAGCGCGTGTCGCCGTTGCGGGCGCTGGCGTTGTCGACGTGGTAGCCGACCGTGCCCTGCACCGAGAATTCCGGGCTGACGCGGTAGTCGAGGCCGGCCAGCAGGGCGACCGTGCCGCCGCCGCGGATATCGATGTCGAAGCCGTCCTCGTAATACACGGTGGCCAGCTTGTCGCCGCCATGGGTCAGGCCGGCGCCGACCACGAAGCGCAACGGCTTGGCGCCGACGGGTTCGTACTGGACAACGGGCGCCGGTGCCGGTTCGGTGGTCTGGGCCTGGGCCGCGTTCAGCGCAGCCAGGGAGAATGCAAGTGCGAGTGCGATGGTTTTCATGGTGATTTATCGTTGTTATGGTCGCGGGCTTGCACATTTCCGTGCTCAAGCATTGTAAAGATGCAATTGCTTATTTGCAATCTTGACACGATCACCGGGAGAGGAGTGTTGCAGCGGCAGGACGCCGCTGCGACGGGACGCGCGGCCAGGCAGGCCGCGCGGGTGCTTCTTTGCTACTTAGAACACGCGCTGCAGCCAGCCGTGCTTGTCTTCTGCGCGGCCGTTCTGGATGTCGAGCAGTGCAGCCTTCAGCCTGGTCGTGACTTCGCCGGCGCCGCCGTTGCCGATGGTGGCTTCGAAGCTGCTGCCCTTGACCTTGCCGATCGGGGTCACCACTGCCGCGGTGCCGCAGGCAAAGGCTTCGGTCAGGCGGCCGCTGGCGGCGTCCGCGCGCCACTGGTCGATCGAGTAGGCTTCTTCGCGCACGGTGATGCCCATGTCGCGCGCCAGCGTGATCAGCGAGTCGCGGGTGATGCCCGGCAGGATGGTGCCGGTCAGCGGCGGGGTCTGGATCGAACCGTCTTCGAACACGAAGAACACGTTCATGCCGCCCAGCTCTTCCACGTACTTGCGCTCGACGGCGTCGAGGAAGACGACCTGGTCGCAGCCCTGGCGGATTGCCTCGGCCTGCGCGGCCAGGCTGGCGGCGTAGTTGCCGCCGCACTTGGCGTCGCCGGTGCCGCCTGGCGCGGCGCGGATGTAGTTTTCCGAGACCCACAGCGTCACGCCCGCAGCGCCGCCCTTGAAGTAGGCGCCGACCGGCGACGCGATCACGCAGTACAGGTATTCATTGGCCGGTTTCACGCCCAGCGCGGCTTCGGTGGCGATCATGAACGGGCGCAGGTACAGGGCCGAACCTTCGGCTTCCGGGATCCAGTCGCGGTCTTCGCTGACCAGGGCGTGCACCGATTCCAGGAAAAGCTCTTCCGGCAGCGGTTCCATGGCCAGGCGGGTGGCCGACTTGGCGAAGCGGCGCGCGTTGGCGTCCGGACGGAACAGGGCGGCGCCGCCTTGCGGCAGGCGGTAGGCCTTCAGGCCTTCGAAGATTTCCTGCGCATAGTGCAGGACCATGGTCGACGGGTCGAGCGGCAGGTTGGCGCGCGCCACGACCTTGCCGTCATGCCAGCCTTTGCCTTCGGTGTAGCGGATCGTGACCATGTGGTCGCTGAACGCGCGGCCGAAGCCCGGGTTTTCCAGCAGCGCCGAACGCTCCGCCGGCGGCAGGGGAATCAAGCATTTTTCGATCGACAGCGTCGATTGGCCTTCTTTGTTCATACAGTCTCCAGAAACGGCGGGTGGGCGCGCGATGCTGCCCGGCTGCCCGCAAAACCACTATTATCGGTCAATTCGCGGGGTTTGTTGCAGCTGCCGTTTTGAAAGCGCCAACATTGCCGGAATGGCCGCTTTGGCCCCGTATAATTCGGTTTCGCCCCGCAGGAGTTGCGCCTTGTTCCAGAACCAGTCATTGCAGATGCCGGACGCGCCGCTGCCGCCCGCCGGCGCCGGCCTGCTGTTGCGTGCGCTGTTCAAGCGCGGCGCCGGCGTCAATCAAATGCCGCAGCTGCCGGCGACCGTCTTCGCCTGCACGGCTCCCGGTCCGGGCGCGCTGGCGCGCTACAACGCTTTACTCGGCTTTGCGCCGGGTGCGCAGCCGGTGAGCGCGCATTACCTGCTGGTGCAGCGTGCCCACCTGGCGAGCATGCTGGCGCCGGCGTTTCCGTTCCGGCTGCCGGGCATGGTCCATATCGAGAACAGCGTCGCCGAGCATGCGCGGGTGGCGGCCGGCACGCCGCTGCGGCTGATCACGCAGGTGCGGATCGACCCGCCGACGGCATCCGGCGCGCGCTTTTGCGTGCTCGACACCACGGCATGGGATGGTGCAACCGAGGTGTTCGACTGCACCAGCAAGTACCTGGCGCTGCCCGGACGGAGAAGCGGAGCGCGCAGCGCGCCACAGCCGGCGCCGGCGCTGCCGGTGTTCGGCGGCTGGGACGTGCAACACGATGCCGGCCGCGCCTATGCGCGCGCGTCGGGCGACTGGAATCCGATCCACCTGGCGCGGCCGGCGGCGCGGCTGTTCGGGCTGCGCGCACCCATCATCCACGGCATGCATTCGGTCGCCAAGGCGCTGGTCTGCCTGGAAGCGCAGGGCGGACGCGTGCGTGCAGCCGACGTGCGCTTTCGCTCCACCGTGCCGCTGGGCGCGCACGTGCAGATGCTGCATGCGCCCGGTGGCGCCGCCTTTGCGCTGGTGTGCGAGGGACGGCTGGCGGTCGAGGGGAACGTGGCGTTTGCGCCGGCCTGAGCTGATTGCATATGGGAAAGTCGCGCGGAATCCCGCTACAATGGTTTTTTGATCTTCAGCCTCGCAGGCCCACACCATGAACGACCAGCACGGACGCCCGATCCACGAACTGACCATGACGGTCCTGATGACGCCCGACATGGCGAACTTCTCGGGCAACGTCCACGGCGGCACCATCCTGAAATTCCTCGACAGCGTGGCCTATGCCTGCGCCAGCCGCTACTCGGGTTCCTATGTGGTGACGCTGTCGGTGGACCAGGTGATGTTCCTGGAGCCGATACACGTGGGCGAGCTTGTGACCTTCCTGGCCTCGGTGAACTATACCGGCACCAGCTCGATGGAAGTCGGCATCCGCGTAGTGACGGAAAACATCCAGCAGCGCACCGTGCGCCACGCGAACAGCTGCTATTTCACGATGGTGGCGGTGGACGAGCATCGCAAGCCGCAGGCCGTGCCGAAGCTGGTGCCGGAAGGCGAAGACGCCGTGCGCCGCTACCAGAAGGCCGAGGAACGCAAGCGCTCGCGCCAGGCGCTGCACGGCCGCAAGGGCTGAGCGGCGCGCTCCGCCGGTGCGAGCTTACTCGAGGTTCTCGTGGTGGTCGGCCACACCCTGTTTCCAGTAGGCCGACACGCGCATCGCTTCCTTGGCGATGCCTTTTTCTTCGGCCAGCAGCGCGCGCAGGCGGCGCATGGTGGCCGCTTCGCCTGCACCCCAGGCAAAGCCTTCGCCCGCCGGCAGCGTGCATGCACGCACGCGTTCGAGCAGGGCATCCTCGCTGTCGACCCAGTGCACGTCGATGTGCGCGGCGCTGGTGAACGGCAGGCGGTCGCCGTCGCCGGCAAGCACGACCACCATGGCGCGCACCTGGGCCGGCAGCTCTTCCAGGCGGCGGCGCATGGCCGGCAGGGCGGTGCTGTCGCCGGCCAGCAGGTGCCAGTCGAAGTCGGGCGGGATGATCATCGAGCCGCGCGGGCCGCCGACGATGGCCCGGTCTCCTGGTTGCGCATGGCGCGCCCAGTTCGATGCCGCGCCGTCGCCGTGCAAGGCAAACTCGATGGTCAGCTCGCGCGATTGCGCGTTGAAGCGGCGCGGCGTATAGTCGCGCCGCACCTGGTTACCGGCGCCGTCGTCGAACATGAACTTCACATGGTCGTCGAAGGAGAGCGAGACGAAATCGGCCAGGGCCTCGCCCTGGAAGGTGATGCTGGCGAAGTGCTCGCCGCTTGGTGCGATGCTGGCGACGCTGACTTCGCGCATGCGCAGCTCATGGCGCACGCGCTGGACGGTCTTGCGGGATTGCTGTTCCATGATTCATCCAAACTAGTTGATAATGTCACCTATTATGCGAAAACCAGTTGATAAAGTCAACGAAAAACCGTCGGGGACGGTGGGCGATGTGTTCGACGCCATCCATTCGATCATGCACCTGTACCGGGCGCAGCAGTTCCGGGCGTTTGCCGACGGCGAGCACGAGCTGACGCACATGGAAAGCAAGGTCCTGCGCTTCTTCGCGCGCCAGCCCGGCGCCACGCTGAGCGACCTGGTGGCGCATTCGGGGCGCGACAAGGCGCAGCTGACGCGCTTGATCAAGGGCTTGCGCGAACGTGGCTTGCTCGACGCCAGCGCGGACCAGGCCGACCGGCGCAGCACGCGGCTGCACCTGAGCCAGGCGGGGGAGGCGCTGCACGGGCGCTTGCACCAGGTCGGCGCGGCGTTGTCGGGCGTGGCGCTGGACGGGATCAGCGAAGCGGAGCGCGAGCAGCTGCATGCGCTGTTGCAGCGGGTAAGGGCGAATCTGGCGGGGGAGGGGGAGGGGGAGGTGTAGTGGCCTTTGTTGGCGCTGCGTGATTTCANCGGCGTTGTCGGGCGTGGCGCTGGACGGGATCAGCGAAGCGGAGCGCGAGCAGCTGCATGCGCTGTTGCAGCGGGTAAGGGCGAATCTGGCGGGGGAGGGGGAGGGGGAGGTGTAGTGGCCTTTGTTGGCGCTGCGTGATTTCAGGCGTCAGACCGCGTGGGCTCAAGAGCCCACCCTACGAAACCCGCGATACGTAGGGTGGGCTCTTGAGCCCACGCGGTATGGAACAGCCGCCAGTCGAAACGACGAACCCGCCGCCATCAAATGCGTAGGGTGGGTTCTCGACCCACCGGTACGGAACGGTCCTAATCCCGCACCACCTCGCCCTCCGCTTTCGCCGCCACCGCATTCGCCCCCGCACCCCGCACGATATTCGCACTCGCCGCAATCACCACCCCCGCCAGCGCCAGCGACCCGACCCCTACCGCCAGCCCGGCATGCGCCGCAATCCACCCGATCACCGGCGGCCCGAGCAGCAGCCCGCTGTATCCCACCGTGGCCGCCGTCGCCAGCCCCACGCCCGGCGCCATGCCCGGCGTGCGCGCCGCCGCGGTAAAGATCACCGGCACCACGTTCGCCGCCCCCAGCCCCACCAGCCCGAAGCCCAGCGCCGCGATCACGACATTCCCCGTGCTGACCGCCAGCAGCACCCCGGCCGCCATCGCCAGCCCGCCCGCCACCATCACGCCGCGCGCGCCGAAGCGCAGCACCAGGCCGTCGCCGGCAAAGCGGCAGGCCGCCATCGCGATCGAGAACAGCGAGAAGCCCAGCGCCGCCTGCGCCGCCGAGGCGCCGGTCTGCTCCCTGAGCACCAGCGCGCTCCAGTCGACCAGCGCGCCTTCCACCGCCATGCACAGCAGGGCCAGCAGGCCGAGATACAGCGCCGGTCCGCGCGGCAGGCGCACCCCGGGGCCATGCTCGCCCGGCACCGGCGCTACATGCAGCGTCGAGCTCACCGTCAGCATCACCGCAACCAGCATCACGCCCGCCAGGACCAGCACGCCGTTGCCGTCGCCCAGGCCGAACTTCAGCATCAGGCCGCCCAGCGCCGCACCGAACAATCCTCCCAGGCTGAAAAAACCGTGGAAAGACGACATGGTCGGCACACCGCGCGCCTTTTCGACTTCGGTCGCATTCGCGTTCATGGCAACGTCGAGCGTGCCGTTGGCGGCGCCGAACAGGAAAGCGAAGACGAACAGGGAGGCCGGCGCCGAGGCGCCGACCAGGGCCGCCAGCGTGATCGGGAACAGCAGCGCCGAGGCCAGCGTCAGGCGCCGGCTGCCATGGCGCGCGATCAGCGCGCCGCACAGCGGCATCGCCGCCATGGCGCCGCCGGCGATGGTCAGCAGCAGCAGGCCGAGGGTGGCGGTGTCGAAGCCGGCGCGCGCCTGCACCGTGGGCACATGCACGGCCCAGGCGCCGATGCCGGCCCCGTTCAGCAGGAAGATGGTGGAGATGGCGCGGCGCGCGCGGCGCACGGCGTCCGGCGAGGGGCTGGTTGGAGACATCATGCGACCTTGTTGGCGAGAAGGATATCGGGGCCGCCGGCGGCGTCGCGCAGGCGTGCCAGTACGTCGGGCGGCGCGTCCGCCTCGAGCACCAGGTGATCGAGTTCGGCGAGGGCGGCAACGGCAAACGGCGCGGCGTCGAGCAGGCGTTCGTTGAGAACGGCGGCGGCGCGGCGGCTGGACGCCGCCAGCATGGCGCGCTTGAACAGCGCTTCTTCCGGGTCGGCGGCGTACAGGCCTTTCTGCACATGGACCGCGCATACGCCGACGATGCATATATCGGCATGGATGCGCCCGACCTCGGCCACGGCCTGGGCGCCGAGGGCGGCGCCGCAAGTGGGCGAATACACGCCGCCGATCAGCACGATGCGCGTGCGCTGGAAGCCGCGCAGCGCCAGCGCCACCTGCGGGCTGTTGGTGACGATCGCCGCGGCGCAGCCATCGCCCAACTGCTGCACCAGCGCCAGGTTGGTCGAGCCGGCATCGATCAGCACGGTGTCGTGTGGCTTGACGAGGCTGCGCAGGGCGAGGCCGAGCGCCGCCTTGCGCGGCCCGTCGCGTTCGGCACGCTGCTGCAGCGGCGCTTCGCCCATGGTGCGGCGCAGGGCGCCGCCATGCACACGGCGCAGCAGGCCGGCGTTGTCGAGGTCGCGCAAGTCGCGGCGTACGGTGTCTTCCGAGGCGCCCAGCCGGGTGGCCAGCTCGGCCGCCAGGACCTTGCCTTCGCGCTCGACGGCGTCGAGGATCAGCCGGCGCCGTTCTTCGGGTAGTTGCATGGAGTGCTCCAGAAATGAGCACGGATCATAACTTGCCATCCATGAACAGGCAAGAAAAAGCAGAAACCGGCATAAAATAGTGCGAATCAGCGCATGTTCACGCATCAGCAGGCGAAACCAGACAAACGCGGCGCCGCGCTTACACGCGAACTGAGGTCAGCGCTTCGGCGCCGGCTGCTGGCTACGCAGCCAGGCAAGCAAATCGGCCACCTGCTTCTGGTCGCTCATGCCCCAGAAGCGCATCTTGGTGCCGGGAACCACGTCGCCCGGGTCGTCGAGGAAGGCGGCCAGGGTCTTGTCGTTCCAGACGATGCCGGCGCGTTTCATGGCCGGCGAATAGCTGTAGCCGGAGCCGCTGCCGGCGCGTCGCCCGAACAGGCCGTTCAGCTGCGGGCCGAAACCGTTGCTGGCCGCCGGCCCGACCGCGTGGCAGGATGCGCAGCGCACGTTGAACAGGCGCTGGCCGTTGGCCAGGTCGGCGGCGCCGGCGCCCAGGTGCAGGCCGAGCAGGGCAATGAAGCAGAATGTTTTCATCAGGCAGACAGGATTCAGGCAGCGGCGGCCCCGGGGGTACGCGCGCCATACGCGGCAAGGAAGACGCCCACGGCGCGCTCGGCGCTGGCCTCCAGCTGTTCCGGCCCCAGGGCCTCGATGGCCTGGAACAGCAGGCGCTCGCCCCACTCGGCATCGAACAGGGCCTTCAGGTGGCGCGCCGCCAGTTCGCTGCCGGCTTCGACCAGCTCGCCGTCGTCCATGGCCTGGTGCAGCAGGGCGGCCAGGGCGGCGATCACGCGGCCGGGGCCGAGATCGTAGCACTGGTTGCCCAGGCTGGAGCGCGCCGCTTCGGCCAGCACCAGCCGGCGCGTGGCCAGCGTTTCGGGCGCGCAGGCAAAGGCCAGGTAGCGCCGGCCCACATGTTCGAGCGTGGCGCGGATGCCGGCGGGGCTTTCCGCCAGCGCGGCACGCGCCGCTGCGTACTCGGCTTCGGCGGCATCCAGGGCGATGGCTACCAGCAGCTCTTCCTTCGACTTGAAGTAGGCGTACACCGTCGCCTTCGAATAACCGACGCGGTTGCAGATGTCGGACATCGAGGCGCGGTCGAAGCCGGCCTCGTGGAACACTTCGGTCGCCGTGCGCAGGATGGCCGTGCGCCGGGCTTCGCTTTTCGTCATGGACGCGCCTACTGGACGCGCCGTACGCGCGCCGTGCTGTTCTGGCCGTCCACCTGGAAGAAGAAAGCGCCGCCGAACAGGCCGCGCTTGATGCGCACCTTCGGGTTATGCATGCGCGGCAGCACGGCCTGGCTGCCGTCGGTGATGCGCCAGACCTGGCCATTGGCGAGCTTGATGGTGGTGTTGCCGCTCCAGCCGTCGAAGTCGCCGGCGATGCTGCTTTCGATCTGCTCGGGTTCGGCTTCCTTGACCTGCTGCTGCTTGATGCCGAAGCGCTGTTCCGGCGCCCGGGCGGCGGGCGGCGCCGATGCCGCGTTTATCGAAGCTGCGCCGACCGGCATCGCGTCGTAGCAGGCCAGGCGCTGGGCGGCGTCGGCAAGGCTGCGGCATGCCAGGACGGCGGCGTCGTCGGCCAGGGCGGCGCCGGGAGCGGACAGGAACAGTGGCAGGAACAACGGCAGGAGCAGGGGCGAAGCTTTCTTCATGGGCTATCCGTAAAGTGAACGCGCCGCGCCAGTGCACGGCTGAGTTCGATTATAGCCACAGGAAGCGGTGCGCGGGCAGCCCCGTGCCTGGCGCCCGGGCGGGATCGCCGCCGGCCCCCTCGCTGCGCTACTGGACGCGCACCACGCGCGCCGTGTTGGGTCGCCCCACGACCTGCAGGAAGAAGGCGCCCAGCAGGCCGCGCGAGACTTCGACCTGCGGTTCCTGCATCGGCGGCAGGACCGCCTCGCTGTTGTCGGAAACGCGCCAGACCTGGCCGTTGGCCAGCGTGATCCGCGTGCCGGGGGCCCAGCCGTCGAAGGCGCCGACCACCGTGCTGCGGAACGAAGACGCCTGCTCGACCTTCTTGACCGGCGGCGTGAGGCCGAAATCCTGTTCCGGCGCCTTGGCGGCAGCGGGGGTGGCAACGGTGGAGCTTGGGGCGACAGGGGGCGCAAGCGAAGCGACCGGGATCGCGTCGTAGCAGGCGACACGCGGGACAAGATCGGTGAGCGCGCGGCACTTCAGCAAGGCGGCATCGTCCGCCAACGCAGGCCCGGCCGCCGAAACCAGGACCAGGGGGAGCATATACAGGGTTTGTTTCATTCGCATTCCAAGGATGAGGAAAAATCGGCGTTATCCTGCAGACAACGCGCGATTATAGCGCCTGCGTCCGGCGCCGCCGCGGCGGCGCAGGCACATCCTCACCAAAGGCCGGTCAGGCGGCCAGTGGAGCCGCGCCGCTGGCCGTGGCGCCGATATGGCGGTTCACCGCCGACAGCACCGCGTGGAAGGACGCGGTGACGATGTTGCTGTCGATGCCGGCGCCGAACAGGGTCGGGCCGTTCCCGACGCGCAGCTCGACATAGCAGGCCGCGCGCGCATTCGCGCCGGAGCCGATCGAGTGCTCGTGGTAGTCCATCAGGCGGATGTCGAGGCCGAGGGCATTCACGAAGGCGTCGATCGGGCCGTTGCCAACGCCGCGCCGCACCGCCTGCACGCGCTCCTGCTGCGCCGTCACCTCGATCTGCACCGGCTGCTCGCCCGTGCTGTCTTCGGTCATGCGGTGCGACACGTAGCGCCACGGCGCCTGCTGTTCCAGGTATTCGCGCCCGAACAGGGCGTGGATGTCGCTGGCGGCGATTTCGCGGCCGCTGCTGTCGGCCAGCTGCTGCACCACGCGCGAGAATTCGATCTGCAGGCGGCGCGGCAGCTGCAGGCCGTATTCCTGTTCGAGCAGGTAGGCCATGCCGCCCTTGCCGGATTGGCTGTTCACACGGATCACGGCATCGTAGCTGCGGCCCAGGTCGGCCGGATCGATCGGCAGGTAGGGCACTTCCCAGATCGCGTCCGGCTGCTGCTTGGCGAAGCCCTTCTTGATCGCATCCTGGTGCGAACCCGAGAAGGCGGTGAAGACCAGGTCGCCGGCATACGGGTGGCGCGGGTGCACCGGCAGCTGGTTGCATTCCTCGACCAGCTGGCGCACGGCGTCGATGTCGGAAAAGTCCAGGCCCGGGTGTACGCCTTGCGTATACAGGTTCATGGCGAGGGTGACCAGGTCGACGTTGCCGGTGCGTTCGCCGTTCCCGAACAGACATCCCTCCACGCGGTCGGCGCCGGCCATCACCGCCAGTTCGGCCGCCGCCACCGCCGTGCCGCGGTCGTTGTGCGGGTGGACGCTGATGACGAGCGATTCGCGGTTTTTCAGGTTCCGGCACATCCATTCGATCTGGTCGGCGTACACGTTCGGGGTGCTCGCTTCCACGGTCGACGGCAGGTTGACGATCATCTTGTTCTCGGGCGTCGGCTGCCATTCGGCGCTGACGGCGTCGGTGATCTGCTTCGAGAAATCGAGTTCGGTGGTGGAGAACGACTCCGGCGAATACTCCAAACCCCATTGGGTTTGCGGGTGCTGGGCAACGAGCTCCTTGATCAGCCGTGTGCCGTTGACGGCGATCTGCACGATCTCCTCGCGCTCCATGCCGAACACCACGCGGCGGAACACCGGCGCCACCGAGTTGTAGATGTGGACGATGGCCCGTTTGGCGCCGACGGCGGAATCCACGGTGCGGCGAATCAGCTCGTCGCGCGCCTGGGTCAGGACGATGATGGTGACGTCGTCGGGAATGTGGCCGTCCTCGACCAGCATGCGCACGAAATCGAAGTCGGTCTGCGAGGCAGACGGGAAGCCGACTTCGATTTCCTTCAGGCCGATCTGGACCAGGGTCTGGAAGAAGCGCAGTTTCTTGTCGGCGCTCATCGGCTCGATGAGGGCCTGATTACCGTCGCGCAGGTCGGTGCTCATCCAGATCGGCGGCTGGGTGATGGTCTTGCCCGGCCACTGGCGGTTTTCCAATGGGACGGCGGCGAACGGGCGGTATTTGGCGGATGGATTGGTCAACATGATCGGTACTCCTGCTTGTGCTGTGAATGCTTGCCTGGAAGGCGCTGGTGTGGCGGGGAGGCTGCCGGACGGGCCACGAAACGCTAGGCCCGGCAACCGATCGGTAGTTTTAGCAGCAGACGAAACACGGCGCGTGCGCCGGCTGGCAGGGCCGACCCCTGGCGGATGGTGAATGACGAGGAATTCTGAGGGACTGGCATCGTACAACTTCCTGTAACTACTTTTTAGGGTGCCGGCAATGGTGGCCGGACGCGAACGCGACGTTCAGGCGCGTAGTAGTAGCGACGCTGGCGATAGCGCGCCGGCGAGCGGTAGGACAGTTAGCAGATGCAATTGGATAGACATTGATATGACTGTAGGCCGAATATAGTTCGGTGTCAACCCTCGATTTCGAACAGGTGTTGCGCGGGTGCGATGTCACCGCTGCGGCGGCTGGGTCAGGAAAAGCCAGGCGACCGTGATCACGACCATGCCGGTGGCCGTCACGCAGCTCCAGGTAAAGAACCAGGCCGACAGCAGCGTCGCCTGCAGGGCGCGCTCGAACACGAAGCCCAGCACGAAGTCGAAGGCGGTGAGGAAGGACCAGCGCCGCAGGTAGACCGGCAGGTAGACGCTCATGCGCCGGTTGTGCTGGAAGGCGGCGTGGCGCTCGACGGCCGTGCGCGCGCCGCCGACGTCCTTGAACAGCCAGTCGAAGAAAATGAAGCGGTAGAGCAGGGTGCGGAAGGGCAGCTCATCGGCCTGTTGTACGGTCGCGGGCGGGGTGCGCTGTGGTTCCGGCGTGGTCGTCATGGTCGGCTTTCGTCCAGGCGGGCAAACGAAACCCCAGTATGCCGGAAGGGGCGCAACCACTGCCCGGCAGCGTCAAATCGTGCGGAAACAAAATTCTGCGTGGCAACTGCGCCACGGCTGGGCAAATTGCCGGCTTGGCGTTAGGATGGCTTTTTTTCGTTGGGCTACCGTATGATCTCGCCTGCTTCCTTGCAGATCCGTTCCATCCGCGAGGATGACCTCGACGCCGTCCTGGGCGTCCAGGCGGCTTGTTATCCGCCTGCCATGCAGGAGCCGCGCGACGTGGTGCTGGCTCGCCTGCTGGCGACGGGCGATACGACGCTGGTCGCCGTACACGGCGGCGCCCTCTGCGCGTATGCATTTGCCTACCGCAGCGCCGCCGGCGCTGTGACGCCACTGGGCGCCGCCTTCGAGGTGAAGGAGGGCGGCGACACGCTCTATATTCACGACCTGTCGGTGGCGCCGGCCGCGGCCGGGCTGGGCATTGCCAGGCAGCTGGTTGAGAGCCTGCGTTCATTGGCGGCTGGAGCGGGGCTGCGGCAGTGCGCGCTCGTGTCTGTCCAGGAATCGCAGCCCTTCTGGGAAAAGCTGGGTTTTGCGAAGCAGGCTTGCGAGGAGGGTACCGCCCGGCTGGCGCTGGCAAGCTATCCTGCCGTCGCCATCTACATGTGCGGTGACCTGCAAGGCGGAACGCCGACATGACTGGCTCCTGGCCTGCACACTCTGCGGCCCGATCCTTGCTATAGTTTCGCCTTTCGTATTACGCGGCGGCGATCGGATGCTCGCAGGCTTCTACGTGTGGCTGCTCGCCCACGCCTGCCTGGTAGCGGCTGTCGTCCCGGCCCGCTACGCACATCACAAGACACATCGATAAGGAACCAATGAAGAAGTACGCCATCGCCGCCTCCCTCCTGACTCTCTCTGGCTTCGCCACTGCCCAGGAAGTGGTCAAAATCGGCCACTCGGCCGCCGTCACCGGCCCCGTCTCCTACTTCGGCAAGGACACCGAAAACGGCGCCCGCATGGCGATCGAGGCCCTGAACGCGCGCGGCGTCGTCATCGGCGGCAAGAAGGTGCGCTTCGAGCTGGTGGCCGAAGACGACGGCGGCGATCCGAAGCAGGCGACCAACGTGGCGCAGAAGCTGGTCGACGGCCGTGTGAACGGCGTGGTCGGCCACGAAACTTCGGGCACCACGATTCCCGCGTCAAAAATCTACAACCAGGCCGGCATCCCGCAGATTTCGCCGTCGAGCACCAGCCCGGTGTACACCAGGCAGGGCTTCAACACCGCCTTCCGCGTGGTGGCCAACGACGTGCAGCTCGGCCAGGCGCTCGGCCACTACGCGGTGCAGAAGATGAACGCGCGCCGCGTCGCCGTGATCGACGACCGCACCGCCTACGGCCAGGGCCTGGTGACCGAGTTCTCGAAAGGCCTGCGCGGCCAGGGCGCCACGGTCGTCGCGCGCGAATTCACGCACGACAAGGCGAGCGACTTCAATGCCATCCTCACCAAGATCCGCGCCGCGAAACCGGACCTGGTCTTCTTCGGCGGGATGAGCGCCGTGGCCGGCCCGATGCTGCGCCAGATGAAGCAGCTCGGCATGAACGTCAAGATGATGGGCGGCGACGGCATCTGCTCGGACGAGATCCATAAACTGTCCGGCGGCGCCATGGCCGACGGCCAGGTGTTCTGCGCCGAGGCGGGCGGGGTGGACGCCGCCGGCAAGCCGGCCATGGACAAGTTCCGCGCCGACTACAAGAAGCGCTTCGGCATCGACGTGCAAATCAACGCGCCGTACGCCTACGACGCCGTGATGACGATGGCCGAAGCCATGGTCAAGGCCGGCTCGTCCGCGCCGGCCAAGTACCTGCCGGTGCTGGCCAGGATCGAAACGAAGGGCGTGACCGGCCCGATCGCCTTCGACGCCCGCGGCGACATCCGCGACGGCGCCATCACCCTGTACACCTTCAAGGGCGGCCGCCGCACCGTCATCGCCGTCACCAAGTAGGGTGGGTTCTCGAACCCACCGTGCCTGTTCTTTGGAACCCTGCGCCGGATGCGTAGGGTGGGTTCAAGAACCCACCCTACGTCTGGTTGGCAGGGCAGCGCCGAGTAGGGTGGGTTCCCGAACCCACCATCCGTCGCCCATCGAAAACCACAGCCCCGTAGGGTGGGCTCTTGAGCCACGCTGTCTCAATCAATGCACATTGGCGACGGTCGCTTGGACCCTCCCGGTAGCAGCAGAGCTCCCCTCAGCAAACTCCAGGCCTCATCCACCACCCAACGCAGGCCGCCCTCGCACCAGCAACAATAAGCCGAAGAACGAATCAACCGCCACAAGCCTTACTTGATCATAAAAACGTAACTAACCAACAAAATAACAAACCCATACCAATAACTCAAGCGTCCGAGGCCAAAACCAAACTAACAAATATCAAACAAGGCCTCCAGGGAGAGGGGGTGTAATCGCTCAAGAAAACGCAACAAGCGTACGGGCAAGCTTCTGGCCGCGCGCTCTCAACCTCAACTCACTGACAACTGAAACTCGCCGCATCCTCCACGTTCCCACTCCCTTTGTACCGCGCGAACTTCGGGTAAGGGCAGAGCGGCCGTGAACGGCTGGCCGACCACGCCGCCGGCAAATCCGCATTCACCCCACCCGCATTCCCCGCACCGCGCGCACTGGCCAGCACGCTGTCCGGCGCCTGTCCCTTTTCGACCCAGTTCACCAGCGGAGTCAGCATGTCGAACTGCTCAAGCGCCGGTCCGCCCGAGCAATGGTTCATCCCCGGCACCCGGAAGAAGCGTGCGAAGTTGGACGCATCGCCGCTGTTCGCCGTACGCAGCGCCTCGTACCACGCCGTCGTGTCGTCGCTCGAAAAGATCGGATCGCTGGTGCCGTGGTAAACCAGCATCTTGGCGCCGCGGTTCTTCAGCCTGGCCAGGTTGGCGCCATCGGCGGCGTCATGAAGCCCATGCCGGATTCGGTGTAGGTGGCATTCGCCGCATTCACCCGCGCCAGCAAGCTCGCCAGGTTCACGTTCAGCACGAAATCGCGCCCGTTGAAGGTGGTCGGGTCTTCCGGCGGCACCGCCCAGATGAATGCCGCTGCACCCGAGTCGCGGTCGATCGGCGCGCCGAACTTCCAGCTCGCCCAGCCGTTGGTCCCGAACCCTGCGTCGTACGGGAAGCTGGTGTAGATGGTCGCGCCGCTCTCGGTCCTGGCGCCGCTGAACAGGGCCGCGATCCCGGTTTTTTGCGCGCCGCTCAGGCAAGTACCGTCGCGCGCGCCGGTGCAGGTTGGTACATCGCGCTCCAGGCTGAAGGCGGCCTGGCAGGCGCCGGTATCCTGGACCAGCCCGTCCGAAGCGCCATCGAGCGCATCGCACTTGCCCAGCACCGCGTTCGATACCAGCGAACGCTCCGCCTGGGTAAAGCCGGTCGTCAGATCCCCGGGCGTCGACGCCAGCGCGGCATAGGTCTTGGCCCCGCCGATGTTCGCCAGCGCCGCCAGCGGCAGGCGATAACCCGGATTGCCGGCCAGGTAGCCGTCGTACTGCTCGGCGTAACGCGCCGCCGCCACCATGGTGTGGCGCCCGCCGTTCGAGCAGCCGCCAATGTAGGAGCGGTCGGGCGCCTTGCCGTAGGCGAGCTGGATCAGGCTCTTTGCCATCGGGGTCAGCTTGCCGACCGCCTGGTAGCCGTATTCGAGGCGCGCCTGGGGGTCGATGCCGAAGAAGGGCGTGGGTGCGCCGTGTCCGGCGTCGGAACTGAGCACCGCAAAGCCCTGGTTCAAGGCATTGTCGAGCGGACCGCCGCCGCCTACCGGGCCGGTCGCCGTGACCACGCTGCCGTCGACGCCGCCATTCGCCTGGTAGAAGAAGCGGCCATTCCAGTTGCGCGGCAGGCGCATCTCGAAGCCGATGGCGTAGCTCTTGCCGTCCACCGGGCTGACGCGGCGGAACATCTGGCCCAGCACCTGGCAATGGGCGGCCACCGGCTTGCCGGCGATGGTCAGCGCACCGGCGGCGATCTCGTTGGCGGCGGTGATGGTGGTGTCGGGAATCGTCACGCGCGCCGCCAGTTCGGTGCAGGCGCCAAGGGTGGCGCCAACGGCGGGACTCAGTTGCGGCAGCTGGGCCACCGGTGGCGGCGCCGGGACGTCGGGCGGGTCGTCGTGGTCGTTGCTGCTGCAGCCGGCAAGGCCGAGCAGGGCGATGGCGGCAAAGCCGGTGAGGTGCGGGATCTTCATGCGTGTTGTCTCCTGTCGTGAAACCGAAATGGATTTGCAAAACGTCGGGACGAACCGGCCCGCGCAGCCCAATGAATGGGCTGCGTCAGGCCTGCACTGCGGGGAAAAAGAAAAGGCTTAGTCGGGCATCACGTCCTTGAGGACGCCGATTGGCTGGTTCACCAGCTTGCCGTTGACTTTCTTGACCTCGCGGATGTACATGTTCTGTACGATGTCGCGGGTTTTTGGATCGATGGAGATGGGCCCGCGCGGGCTGTTCCACTTCATGCCCGACAGGGTCTTGACGGCGGCGTCGCCGGTGACCTTGCCGTTCAGCCTGCGCACGGTCTCGTAGATCATGCCCATGGTGTCGTAGGCCGCCACGGTGACAAAAGTAGGCGCCGGACGGTTGGGATTGGCCTCGGCATACGCCTTCAGGAAGGTTTTATTCGCTTCGTTGTGCAGGGCGGTGGAATAGTTCAGCACCGTGACGGCGCCCAGGGCGCGGTCGCCCAGTGCTTCCAGGGTCGGCGAATCGCTGGTCATGTCGCCCACGCCCAGGAACTTGATGCCCGCCTTGTCCAGGCCCTTGTCGCTGAAGGCCTTCAGCAGGCCGGCGCCGTCTTCCGCGCCGGGCGCGAAGAAGAACAGCGCGTCCGGCTTCTGGTCCTTCACGCGCTGGACAAAAGGCGAATAGTCGGGGTTCGCAAGCGGCACGCGCGAAGAACCGACGATCTTGCCGCCGCCTTCCTGCAAGCCCTTGGCGAACTTCAGTTCGGCGTCAATGCCGGTGCTGTAGTCGGTGACCAGCGAATACACGTTGCTGATCTTGTTCTTCGCGGTCCAGGCGCCGAAGGGTTCGGTCATCTGTTGTATCGTCATCGAGGTGCGCAGCATGTAGGGCGACTTGGCCGTGATGCCGGTGGTGACCGCATTCATGACGATCATCGGGGTCTTGCCCTGGGTGGCGACCGGGGCCACCGCCAGCGCGCTCGGCGTCAGCGAAAAGCCGATCAGGAAGTTCACTTTTTCGCGGCCGATGAGTTCCTGTGCCGCGCGCTTGGATAGCTCGACGTTGCTGCCGCCGTCGTCGCGGTAGATGATCTGCACCTTCTTGCCGGCCACCGTGTCGCCATGCTGCTTCATGTAGGTCTTGATACCGTCCTCGAAGGGCTTGCCGATGTTGACGAACGGGCCAGTCAATGCGGCAATGACGCCGATCTTGATGGTGTCGTCCTGCGCCTGGGCGCTGCCGCCGGCGAAGGGAAGGAATGCCAAACCGATGCAAGCGAGGGTCTTCAGTTTCATGTCGTCTCCTTTGTCGTTATAGTCAGGTCCGTACGTCGTTCATGCTGCCACTATCGTTTGGTCTTGCGTGCCGTTGTACAGCGCGTCCACCAGCGCCGCGCGCCGGGTCAGCACCGCCGCCTGGTTGATCGAGCCCTTGTCGGTCATCTCGCGATGGTCGATCGACGGCGGCTCGGCGAGCAGGAGAAGGCGTTCGATCCGCTTCGAGGAGCCGCTGGCATCGACGTTCAGCTTGTCGAGCAGGGCCTTGAAGTAATCGCGCACCGCAGCGCTGGCCAGCACGTCCCCGGCCGGCGAGCCGGCGGGCAGGCCGGCCAGTTCGCTGCAATGGTCCAGGCGCGGGAACACCATCAGGCCGATGCTGCTGCGGTTGATGCCCGTGACCACGGCGTCCTGCACATACGGCGCGCCCTGGCTGATCACGCGCGCGCGCAGCGGGCCGACGCTCACAAAAGTGCCCGAACTGAGCTTGAAGTCCTCGGCGATGCGGCCGTCGAACATGAAGCCGAGCGCCGGCTGGTCCGGGTCGACGAAGCGCAGGGCGTCGCCGGTGCAGTAGTAGCCGTCTTCGTCGAAGGCCTCGGCCGTGAGGTGCGGCGCGCGCCAGTAGCCCGGCGTCACATGCGGGCCGTGGAAGCGCGCTTCGAGCTTGTCGCCGACGGGCACCAGTTTGACTTTGCAGCCCGGCGCCGGCACGCCGACATAGCCGGCTTTCACGATCGGTCCGGTGCCGAAGGTGCAGGATGGCGAGGTTTCGGTCATCCCGAGGCCGGTCATGATGCGGATGGTTTCGCCGGCGCGCTGCAGGGCCACGCGGTCGAGATGGTCCCAGCAGGCCTGCGGCAGCCCGGCGCCGGCGCAGAAGAACAGCTTTACGCGCGAGAAGAAGTTGGCGGCGAGGTCGTCGTCGGTTTCCAGCGCCTCGGCCAGCATCTCCCAGCCGGCCGGGATGTTGAAATAGACGGTCGGCGCGATCTCGCGCAGGTTGCGCAGCGTGCCTTCGAATTCGCGTCGGGTGGCGCGGCCGTCGTCGATGTACAGCGTGCCGCCGTTGTACAGCACGATGCCGACGTTGTGGCTGCCGCCAAACGTATGGTTCCAGGGCAGCCAGTCGAGCAGCACTGGCGGGTCCATACCCAGGAAGGGGAAGGTCTGCAGCAGCATCTGCTGGTTACTGCACAACATGCCATGCGTCGTGATGACCGCCTTCGGCTTCTTGGTCGAGCCCGAGGTGAACAGGAACTTGGCGATGGTCTGCGGACCGACCTGCGCGTTGCGCGCGTCGATGCCGGCCGGTTCGGTGTCGAGCAGGGTGGCGAAGCGCGTGGCGGTACGGCCTTCAACCTCGCCATCGGCCAGGATCAGCTCCACGCCATCCGGCAGCACGGCATCGATGACGCGCGCATAGGCCGTGCCGTCGCTGGCATAGATGGCGCCAGGCGTCAGCTGCTCGATCAGGTCGCGCAGCTTGGCCGGGTCGGTCGCCACCAGCGAGTAGGCCGGCGACAGCGGCGAATAGGGCACGCCGGCATACATGGCGCCAAGGGCCAGCTGGAAGTGTTCGAGGTCGTTCCCGGACAGGATCACCAACGGGCGCTCGGCGGACAAATCGCGGTCGAGCAGCGCCTGGCCGATGCGGCGCGCGCTCTCCAGCACCTGCGCATACGACAGGCGGATCCATTCTCCATCCGGCCCGCGGCGCGCCACCAGGGTGCGCTCGGGGTGCTTGTGCGCGCCTTCGACCAGGCGGTCGGTGAAGCCCGCCGGTACGGGTTGCAGCGGCGTGACGGCATCCACGTGCCAGGTGCCATCCACCTGGTACGCTGCGACCTCGGGGTTTCCGAGCTCGACGAATCTCCGTTTTACGCCCCTGCTGCCGCCTTCCACAATCGATGATAGTGTCATGGCGGCCTCCGTTCAGATCGGGAAGTGACGCGGGGTGGTCTGGACCGTGATCCAGCGCAGGTCCGTGAACTCGGCAATCGCCGCCTTGCCGCCGAAGCGTCCGTAACCGCTGCCTTTCACGCCGCCGAAGGGCATCTGCGCCTCGTCGTGCACGGTGGGACCGTTGATGTGGCAGATGCCCGACTCGATGCGCTGGGCCACCGCCATGGCGCGGCCGATGTCGCGGCTGAACACGGCCGACGACAAACCGTACTCGCTGTCGTTGGCCAGGCGGATCGCTTCCTCGTCGCTGTCGAAGCGCAGCACCGAGACGATCGGGCCGAAGGATTCTTCCTGGTAGACCAGCATCTCCGGCGTCACCTTGTCGACGATCGCCGGCTGCATGATGTTGCCGTCCACGCCTTCAGCGGCTTGGGTGACGGTGGCGCCGCGCGTGCGCGCATCCTGCAGCATGGCGTCCACGCGCAGGGCGGCGCTCGGGTCGACCATGCCGGCCAGCGGCGCGTCCGAACGCGCGGCTTTCAAAGTGGCGGTCTTGGCGGCGAGCTTGGCGACAAAGGCATCGGCCACCTTGGCATCGACCAGGATGCGGTCGGCCGACATGCAGATCTGCCCCTGGTTGAAGAAGGCGGAGAAGGCGGCGGCTTCGACGGCGGCGTCGAGGTCGGCGTCGTCCAGCACCACGACCGGGTTCTTGCCGCCCAGTTCCAGCAGCACCGGCTTCAGGTATTTCGCGGCGGTCTGTGCGATGATGCGGCCGACCTTGGTCGAGCCGGTGAAGTTCACGCGGCGCACGGCCGGCGCGGCGATCAGGCGCTCCACGATGGCGGGCGCATCGTCGGGCGCGTTGGTGATGACGTTCACCACGCCCGGCGGGAAGCCGGCGTCGACGAACACCTGGCCGATCAGGCGGTGCAGGGCCGGACACAGCTCCGACGCTTTCAGGATGACGGTATTGCCGCAGGCGAGCGGCATGGCCACCGCGCGCGTGCCCAGGATGACCGGCGCATTCCAGGGCGCGATGCCGACCACCACGCCGCAGGCCTGGCGCACGCCCATGGCCAGCGAACCGGGCACGTCGGACGGGATGACTTCGCCGGCGATCTGCGTCGTCATGGAGGCTGCTTCGCGCAGCATGTTGGCGGCCAGGGTGACGTTGAACTGGTACCACACCGGCGCGCCGCCGGCTTCCTCGACGGCGGCTTCGACGAACCGGCCGCGCAGGGCTTCCATCCTGTCGGCGGCTTTGAGCAATAGCGCGCGGCGGGCGCCCGGCGCCATGGCCGACCAGGCCGGGAAGGCGGCCTGCGCGGCGGCGATGGCGGCGTCGACATCGTCGAGGGTGGCGGCGCGTGCGCGGGTGGCGACGTCGCCGGTGGCGGGATTGCGGCGCTCGAAGGTGGCGCCGGTGGATGCTGCACGGGTCTCGCCGTTGATCAGCAGATCGGTCTGGAACATCAGAGGTCTCCTCTGTTATCGGATAGAAGGCGGCCGCTGCTCAGCAGGGCCGCCGCCATTATTATTGTTTTGTTCTGAATGAGCAGGCTTTTTTATTAGCTACGCTTATAGGTCTGCAGCCCCGGCTTGATGGTCTTATCGTCCAGGAATTGCTTCAGGCCTTCCTTGCGGCCCTTTTCCGGGTCGCGGTAGTTGGACTGGTCGGTCTTGGCGTACAGGTAGTCTTCGCCTTGTTCCCAGGTCAGTTCGCGGCAGCGCTTGAAGCCGACTTTCGCGTAGCGCAGCACCACCGGGTTCTTTTCGAGCAGCTTATTTGCCAGTTCGATCACGGCGTCGCGTAGCTGCTCCTTCGGCACGCTCCTGTTGATCAGGCCCATGCTTGCCGCTTCCTTGCCGGTAAAGGTGTCGCCGGTCATGATGTAGTGCAGGGCGTTGCGGTGGCCCATGGTGTCGGCCACGGCCTTGCTCACCAGATTGCCTGGTGGGATACCCCAGTTCACTTCCGACAAGCCGAACACGGCGTCGTCGGCGGCGATCGCCAGGTCGCAAGCCACCAGCGGCGAGAATGCGCCGCCGAAGCACCAGCCGTTGACCATGGCAATGGTCGCCTTGCTATACATGCGCAGTAATTTCCACTGCCACTGCGAGCAGTCGCGGCGCATGCGTTCCTGCATGATTTCCGGCTTGCCATCGGTTTCGCGGAAGTATTCTTTGAGGTCCATCCCCGCGGTCCAGGCCTCGCCGGCTCCGGTGAGGACGATCACCTGGGCGTCATCGTCGAGCTCGAGGGTCTCCAGCACATCGATCATCTCGCGGTTCAGCGTCGGGCTCATGGCATTGCGCTTCTCCGGGCGGTTCAGGGTGATCCAGCCGATACCGTTATCGACATCCACTTTGACGGTTTGCCAGCGTGCTTCGTATTTGGACATACAATGTCTCCTCTTGGTCAATTTTGTATCAGGCTGCCTGATATGTGTCTTATACTATACGGGCCGGATCGGCATGACAAGTAACTTTTTATGAACACTGCAAAAAAATTATCGCCCGTCCCGAAGACCTCGAAACCGACCAGCCTGGCCTACCTCGTCGGCCGCCTCGACCACATCCTGAAGCAGCGCCTGCGCGACAGCCTGGCGCCTTGCGGGTTGTCCGTGCCGCAGTACACGGCGCTGTCGGTATTCCGTGCGCATGGCGCGCTGTCGAACGCGCAGCTGGCCACGCGCACGATGGTGTCGCCGCAGTCGGCCAACGAGATGGTCAAGCAGATGGAGGGAAAGGGCTGGATCGCGCGCACGCCGGACCCGGCGCACGGGCGCATCATCCAGATCAGCCTGACGGAGGCCGGGCAGGCCGTGCTGGCCGATTGCGATGCGCAGGTAGCAGAGCTGGAGGGGTTGATGTTTGCCGATCTGGACGAGGAGGCAAAGGCGACCTTGCAGGCGCAGTTGCGCGGCGCGGTCAGGGCCTTGAGTGTGCAGGGACTGTAAACGTATTTCTACGTTGGCGCTGATGTACGTAGGGTGGGCCGGGCCGCGCTAGGCACTTGTGCCCACGCGTGAACGATGACCATTGTTGGCCAACTTTTTAATTCCAACAGTTAGCGAACGTCACGCGTGGGCACGGAGCGCCCACCCTACGAGCTTCTGACGACTCCAGCTCCGGTTGCACGCGCGGATGCATACTCTGGCCGCTCGAACAGATCCGGCTCCTCCAGGAAGCGCGTCGCCCACTCGACCGTATCGTTCCCCCAGAAAACCTGTCCATGCAGTACCAGCGAAGGCACGCCGAACACGCCCTGGCCGATGGCCTGTTGGGTATTCGCGACGAGCCGCTGCTTTACCTCTGGCCTGGCGACCAGCTCCGCAGCATCGCCGACGCCGAGCCGCGCAGCCAGCGCATCGAACTCAACTTCCGGATCGCGCCCCTCGCCGAAGATGAAGCCGAAGGCCTTTTCAACGACCTCATCGCCGGCCTCCAGCGCCACCATCAGCCGCTGCGCCGCCAGCGAATTGAAGGGATGCCGCGGCGGCATCCGGAACGGAATACCCTGCACCCCGGCCTGCCACACGCAATACTGGTAAGTATGCAGCCGCTTCGGCGCCGTCTCCGCCGGCCCCTTCGTCCCCCAGTGCTTCAGCATCCCCGCAAACAGCACCGGCACCGCCTTGATCTGCACCTGCTCGCGCAATGGAGCCAGCCGGTGAAAGTGCAGGTACGCGAACGGCGAAATCAAATCGTAGTGCCACAGCGCGCGTTCCATATTGGCGCCCTCAGCCCGCCAGGCCAAGATCGGTCGCGGCCTGCTCGCGCAGCAGGTACTTCTGGATCTTGCCGGTCACCGTCATCGGAAACTGCGTCACGAAGCGGATATGGCGCGGGATCTTGTAGTGCGCGATCTGCCCCTTGCAGAAGTCGCGGATCTCGTCGGCATCGGCGTCCATCCCGGGCCGCAGGATGATGCAGGCGCACAGCTCCTCGCCGAACTTCGGGTCGGGCACGCCGACGCACTGCACGTCCAGCACCTTCGGATGCTTGTACAGGAATTCCTCGATCTCGCGCGGGTAGATGTTCTCGCCGCCGCGGATCACCATGTCCTTGGCGCGGCCGACGATGGTGGCAAAGCCGTTCTCGTCGATCACGGCCAGGTCGCCCGTATGCATCCAGCGCGCCGCGTCGATGGTCTCGCGCGTCTTTTCCTCGTCGCCCCAGTAGCCGAGCATCACCGAATAGCCGCGCGTCAGCAGTTCGCCCTTCACGCCGCGCGGCACGATGCACCCGTCGGCGTCGACGATCTTCACTTCCAGGTGCGGGTGCACGCGGCCGATGGTGGACACGCGCAGGGGCACCGGATCGTCGGTCGAACTCTGGAAGCTGACCGGAGAGGTCTCGGTCATGCCGTAGGCGATCGTGATCTCGGACAGGTGCATGCGCTCGATCACGCGGCTCATCACCTCGGCCGGGCAGGGCGAGCCGGCCATGATGCCGGTGCGTAGCGTCGACAGATCGTATTGTGCAAAATCCGGATGGTCGAGCAGGGCGATGAACATGGTCGGCACGCCGTGCAGGCCGGTGCAGCGTTCGTTCTGCACCGTTTCCAGCACCGACTTCGGCTCGAAGCCTTCGCCCGGGAAGACCATCGTCGCGCCGTGCGTCACGCAGGCCAGGTTCCCCAGCACCATGCCGAAGCAGTGGTAGAGCGGCACCGGGATGCACAGGCGGTCGATGTGGGTCAGCTTCATCGCCTCACCGATGAAGAAGCCGTTGTTCAGGATATTGTGGTGGGTGAGCGTGGCGCCCTTCGGCGAGCCGGTGGTGCCCGAGGTGAACTGGATGTTCACCGGGTCGTCGAACTGCAGCGCCGCGCCCAGCTTGGCCAGTTGCGCCAGCTGTCCGGCGCCCGGTTCGGCCATCAGATCATCGAAATTCAGCATGCCCGGCGTCTGCGCGCTCCCCATGCGGATCACATGGCGCAGTTGCGGGAGCTTGCTTGAGCGTAGCTGCGACGGCGCCGCCCCCAAGATCTCGGGCACCACATCCTGCACCATGCCGATGTAGTCGCTGAACTTGAACACGGGCGCCAGGATCAGGGCCGCGCACTGCACCTTGCCCAGCACGTATTCGAGTTCCGAGCGGCGGTAGGCGGGGTTGATGTTCACCATGATCAAACCGGCGCGCGCGGTGGCGAACTGCACCAGCACCCATTCGGCGCAGTTCTGCGACCAGATGCCGACGCGGTCGCCCGGCTCCAGCCCCAGCGCCAGCAGGCCGGCGGCCAGTCGCGTCACGCGCTCGTCGAATTCGCGGTAGGTCCAGCGCACCTCCTGGTGCCGAACGACGAGGGCGTCGTTGTCGGCGTAACGCGCCGCGATGTGGGTGAGGAAGTCGCCGATGGTCTCGCCGATGAGCGGCACGTCGTGCGCGCCATGGACGTAGCTGGGCAGAGGCTGCATGTTTGTCTCCATATCCTGTCGTTGTCTATGGTGTGCCGCTGCGCTGTGCCGCGCAGTCGGCATGCCCCGCGCCTGCAAGGAGGCGCGGCGGCGTATCGAACTTGTGCTACAGCTTACACTACCGGCTTGCGCGGCGGCACAGGCGCCTCCTGCGGCAGCAAGCCTTCGGCCAGCAGGGCTTCCCAGAACGCGGCAGGAATCTGAATATCCATCAGCGCCGCGTTGCGCTTCAGGTGCTGCGGGCTGCTGGCGCCGGGAATGGTCGCGGCCACCACCGGATGCGCCAGGCCGAACTGCAGCGCCGCCGCCGGCAAGTCGACGCCGTGCTCGGCGGCCACCTTGCGCAGGCGCTCGCGCAGCGCGTGCTGCTCCGGCTTGGCCGGCTGGTAATCGTAATGCTCGCCGCCGACCAGGAAGCCGGAATTGAACGGCCCGCCGAGCACCACGCCCGCGCCGCGCGCTTCGCACAGCGGGAAGAATTCCTGTAGCGGAGTGGTTTCCATCAGCGTGTAGCGCCCCGCCAGCAAAAAGATGTCCGGGTCGGACTGCTGCAGTGCGCGCATGCAGGGTCCGATCGTGTTCACGCCCATGCCCCAGCCCTTGATCACGCCTTCCTCGCGCAGCTTGACCAGGCCCTCGAAGGCGCCGTTCTTGCCGGCCGCAATGCCGAAGTGGTGCTCGAACTCGGCCTGGGGCAGGGCGTCGGGCGACAGGTCGTGCACATAGACGATGTCGATGTGGCCCAGCGCCAGGCGCTGCAGGCTGTCTTCCACCGCGCGGCGCACGCCGTCCGCCGTGTAGTCGAGCACGCGCTTGAAGGGCAGCGTGCCGACGAATGGCGCCGCGATTTCGCCGGGGCCGTGCGGCACCAGCAGGCGGCCGACCTTGGTCGACAGCGTGAAGTCCTCGCGCTTGCGGCGGCGCAGGGCCTGGCCGAAGCGGTGCTCGGACAGGCCGGCGCCGTAGTGCGGCGCGGTGTCGAAATAGCGGATGCCCGCTTCCCACGCGGCGTCGACGGTGGACATTGCCGCCTCGTCGCTCGTGGTGTGGTACATGTCGCCCAGCCCGGTGCCACCCAGGCCCAGGCGCGTGATCGGTCGATAGCGTTGGTTCACCATGCTTCCTTTCGTATTCGGATAGTCGGTGGGGCGAGGCAGCCCCGATGACCTATGCTACACCGCTCGACCATGGCGGCGGGCACGGTTGACCGGGCGCGAAAGCTTGCCTGGAAAACAACGGCAACGTAGACTCCGGCTTTCGATAACCCGGCGCCACAACGCCCCGAGCCACGCACACATGAGACAGATGAACAGAACGATTGCCACATGCCTCGGCGCCGGCTTGCTCCTCCTGGCCGGCGCCTCGCGCGCCGGCGCCGCCGACCTGCCCAAGCTGCAGTTCTCGCACGGCGACTGGGAAATCGCCTGCGACAACACCCGCACCTGCCGCGCCGCCGGCTACTACATCGGCAGGACCGGCGACGACGACAGCGAACCCGAACCGCTGGCGGTGTCGGTGCTCCTGACCCGCAAGGCAGGGCCGAACGCGCCCGTGCAGGGTGAAGTGCAGTTCGGCACCTACCTGGACGATGAGACCGCCAAATCGCTCCCCAAGACGCTGGCGCCGACGATGAAGATCAACGGCAAGGCCTACGGCAAACTCATGGTCCCGGAAGAAGACTGGACCGTCGACCTGTCGCCGGCCCAGACCGCGGCCCTGCTCGGCGCGCTCGCGCGTGTCAGCAAGATCGAATGGACCGACGGCCCGCGCACCTGGCGCCTGTCGGATGCGGGCGCGACGGCGGTGCTGCTCAAGATGGACGAGTTCCAGGGCCGCATCGGCACACCCGGCGCGGTGATGCGCAAGGGGACGAAGCCCGAGAGCAGCGTCTTGCCGGCCCTGCCGGAACCCGTGGTGGTGGTCGCCGCCCTCGACGACCGCGCGGTCAGCCTGCCAAAGGAGCGCCTCGCCGCCCTGCGCACAGCCTTGCAGGTCGACGAGGAAACGTGTACGGAAACGACGGATAGCGAGGGCAAGCCCGGCGAGATTACCGTGAACCGCCTGTCGGGCGGCAAGCTGCTGGCCTCCATGCCTTGCTGGCGCGCGGCGTACAACGAGGGCTATGCCTACTGGGTCATCAACGCCAATCCGCCGTATGCGCCGCAGCTGGTCACGAGCGCCGGCTCCGACTACCAGGGCGGCACCATCGGCGGCTCGCACAAGGGCCGCGGCCTGGGCGACTGCTGGTCGTTCGAGGCGTGGACCTGGGACGGACGGCGCTTCGTCCAGACCGGTGAGGGCGACACCGGCGATTGCCGGATGGTGGCGCCGGGCGGGGCCTGGTCGCTGCCGGTGCTGGTGGCGACCGTGCGCACGGCTGGAGAAAAGGCTCAGCCCTGAGTCCCGCACGCAGTGCCCTGGACACGGGCACCGCCATGTTAAGGCTGGGCTCGTGTCCGGATGTCAGACCTGACCCCCGCTGTTCAGCTTATTGCTTGCCCGGATCCTTCAGGTTCGGGAACTGGTCGAACTCGATGTTGTAGGGCTCACCGCTCACCTTCTCGACCTTGCGCACGTAGACCGTCTGCACCACGTCGCGCGTGGCCGGGTCGATGCTGATCGGGCCGCGTGGGCTGGCGATCTTCATGCCCTTTAATACTGCCATCGCCTTGTCGCCGTCGATCTTGCCGCCCAACTTGTTGCTGACCTGGTAGATCGCGTTCATGCCGTCATACGCGGCAACGGCCATGAAGTTGGGGCGGCCGCCTTGCGGGTTGGTGGCGGCAAAGCTTTTCAGGAAGGCGTCGTTCTCGGGCGACTTGTGCGCCGCCGAGTAGTGGAAGGTGGTGATCACGCCCAGGGTGTTGTCGCCCATGGCCGGCAGCACGTGGTCGTCGGTCAGGTCGCCGGTGGCGATGACCTTGATGCCGGCGGCAGCCAGGCCGCGTTCCCGATAGCCCTTCATGAAGGCGATGCTTTGCTCGCCGGCCGGCACGAACACGAACACGGCATCCGGCTTGGCATCCTTGATGCGCTGGATGAAGGGCGCGAATTCCGGGTTGCGCAGCGGGACGCGGATCGATTCGACGATCTTGCCGCCGTTTTTCACCAGGCGGTCGCTGAAGGCTTTTTCGGCATCGATGCCGGGGCCGTAGTCGGCCACCACCGTCGCCACATTCTTGATCTTGTTCTTCAGCGCCCAGTCGCCCATCGGCGCCGAGATCTGCGGCAGCGTCATCGAGAAGCGCGCGATGTAGTCGGATTTTGTGGTGATGATCGACGTGGCCGCGTTCATGATGATCATCGGCTTCTTCGCCTGCTGCGCGATCGGGGCCACCGCCAGCGCTTCCGGCGTCAGGCCGAAGCCGGCCAGGAAGTCGACCTTGTCGCGCACCACCAGTTCCTGCGCCAGGCGCTTGGCGATTTCCGGCGAGGGGCCGGTGGTGTCCTTGTAGATGATCTGGATCTTCTCGCCGGCGACGGTGTCGCCATGCTGCGCCATCCAGGCCTTGATCCCGCCCTGCATCTGCTTGCCGTAGTCGGCAAACGGCCCGGAGAAGGAGGCGATCACGCCGACCTTGATGGTGTCCTGGGCCCAGGCGAGCGGGGTGGCGGCGGCGCTGAGCGCGGTGGCCACGGCGAACGCGGCGATGTTCTTGAACTGCATGCTTGTCTCCTGTTGGTTGGTCTCGCGGGGCAGCTTGTCTGCCCGGTTGGCATCGTGGCCGAGCCGCAACCGGGTCAACAAGTGACGCAATCATATTGTTGACAAGGTTACGTGACAACAATAGTATCGTTTTCGCGTTCGATTAACAACCTCTTGTTCGGTAATCGCACACTCCATACCAATAAACCCATGGAGACAACATGAAGAAAGTCCTGTCCAGCGCCGCCGCGCTGATGTGCGGCCTCGCCGCCGCCGCAAGCACTTCCGCCCACGCACAGACTTCGGTCCAGATCTACGGCATCGTCGACAGCGGCGTCGCCCACCTGACCAACGTGAACGCTGCCGGCGACTCCAACACCAAGGTGCCGTCGCTCACCAGCTCCTTCCCCTCGCGCATCGGCTTCAAGGGCACCGAGGACCTCGGCGGCGGGCTGCAGGCCTTCTTCGTACTGGAAAGCGGCCTGGCCATGGACAACGGCTCCTCGCAGCAGGGCGGGCGCATGTTCGGGCGCGCGGCGCTGGTTGGCCTGAAAGGCGACTGGGGCACGCTGACCCTGGGCCGCCAGAACAACATGACGTATATCTCGGGCCTGAAGGCCGACGTCCTTGGCCCGCACCTGTTCGCCATCGGCAGCATCGACCCCTACCTGCCGAACGCGCGCAGCGACAACGCCATCGGCTACATGGGCAACTTCAACGGGGTCGTGGTGGGCGCCACCTACAGCTTCGGCCGCGATGCCTCCGCCGCCGGCGGCCCGGCGGCCACCAACTGCGCCGGCGAAGTGGTCGGCAATTCGAAGGCCTGCCGCCAGTACACCGCGCTGCTCGGCTACGAGAACAAGCAGTGGGGCCTGAACGCTTCGTACGACCGCCTGAAGGGCAACACCGGCGCTGCCGGCGGCCTCACCAGCCCGAACAACACCGACATCCGCAGCACCGTCAACGGCTACCTGATGCTGGGCGCGACCAAGATCGGCGGCGGCGCCATCGACCGCGAAACCAACGCCGCCACCGGCCCCACCGAATCGCTGCTGTGGTACCTGGGCGTGAGCCACCCGGTCAACAACTTCGTGGTCGACGTCCAGGCGGCGGCGCGCAACACGCGCCATTCCGACGACGACGTCACGATGCTGGTGGCGCGCCTGAGCTATGCGCTGTCGAAGCGCACCGTGCTGTACACGGCGATCGGGCGGATGGACAACGACGGCAACTCGGCGGTGGCGCTGGATGCGGGCGGCTCGGTGGGTGTGGGCAAGACGCAGAATGGCGTGATGCTGGGGCTGCGGCACCACTTCTGATTGACCGGCTATGGTGCCGATTGGTGGGTTCGAGAACCCACCCTACGGTATCGATGCAGCGCCCACATGTCGAACCGCGTAGGGTGGGTTCTCGAACCCACCATGACAGCGCCCGCATGTCGAAACGCGGGCCGTAGGGGTGGCGGTTTTGTAGGGTGGACTCCCGAGTCCACGCGGTTGAACCGTTGCATGTCGCTGAAGTCACATTTCGACATGCGGCCGTCGTACCGCGTGGGCTCGAGAGCCCACCCTACGAACGTCCAATAAGCCTTACGGCAGCAGCACCGACAGCTCCTGCGCGCCGCGCAGCAGCACCGGCAGGAACTCGGCCTGCATCCGCTCGACACTGACCCGCGCCGCCTGCGCTCCCACGTTCAGCGCCGCAACCACCTGGCCGGAAGCGCCGCGCACCGGCACCGAGATCGAGCGCAGGCCCAGTTCCAGTTCCTCGTCGTTGATGGCGTAGCCGCTCTGGCGCACGCCGGCCAGGATCTCGCGCAGGCGCTTCTGCGTAGTCACGGTCTTGTCGGTCATCGCCTTCAACTTGGTGCGCGCAAAGTAGGCGTTCAGCTGATCCGGCGGCAGATGGGCCAGCATCACCCGGCCCAGCGAAGTGCAGTAGGCGGGCAGGCGGCTGCCGGTGTTCAGGGCCACCGACATCACGCGCGTGGTGGCGGCGCGCGCCACGTACAGCACTTCGCCGTCGTCGAGCACGGCGAGCGAACTCGATTCGCCCAGCTCGCGGCTGATGTTGTTCAGGTAGGGCTGGCTCGACACCGTCAGCGGCGTCGACGACAGGTAGGAGTAGCCGAGCGTCAGCACCTTGGGCCGCAGCGAGAAGTTGTTGTGCTCGGCGTCGACGTAGCCGAGCTGCTGCAGCGTGTACAGGCAGCGCCGTACGGCCGCGCGCGGGATGCCGGTCTTCTGGCTGACCTGGGCGATGGTCTGCGGCTTGCGCGAGTCGCTGAAGGCTTGCACCACGGCCAGGCCGCGCGCCAGCGAGGTCATGAAACTGGGGTCGGTCAGGGCGTCGATCTGCTCGGCGATGCTGAGCTCGCGCTCCTCGCCGGCATCAAGCGTTTCCGGGCTGTCGGCCTCGTTGTTAGTGATCGCAATATTTGTCATGGCGGGATTGTAATGCAGCGGGGTGCGCTTCGATTGGTCTTTTTTCTTGACCTTTCGGCTACGCTACCACTACACTGCGTTGGGCGGTAATCAAACAATAGTTCGATTATCGAACAACGGCAACATCATTTCAAGTGGGCCGGATGGATCAGGCCCCAAGGCGGAGACATGATCGACAAAACCTACCAATCGCTGGAGCGTGCCGTCGCCGACGTGCATGACGGGGCGACCGTCATGATCGGCGGCTTCGGCAATGCGGGCATGCCCGCGCAGCTGATCGACGCACTCATCGCGCAAGGCGCGCGCGAGCTCACGATCGTCAACAACAATGCCGGCAACGGCGACACCGGGCTGGCCGCGCTGCTGGCCGCCAGGCGGGTACGCAAGATCATCTGCTCCTTCCCGCGCCAGCTTGACTCCCACCACTTCGACGCCCTGTACCGCGCCGGCGACATCGAACTCGAACTCACCCCGCAAGGCAACCTGGCCGAACGCATCCGCGCCGCCGGCGCCGGCATCGGCGGCTTCTTCACGCCCACCGGCTACGGCACGCTGCTGGCCGAGGGCAAGGAAACGCGCCTGATCGACGGCCGCCACTATGTGCTGGAAGCGCCGATCCACGCCGACTTCGCGCTGATCAAGGCGCACCGCGGCGACCGCTGGGGCAACCTCGTGTACCGCAAGACCGCGCGCAACTTCGGTCCGATCATGGCGATGGCGGCGAAGGTCACCATCGCCCAGGTGGCGGACATCGTGCCGCTGGGCGAGCTCGATCCCGAGGTCATCGTCACCCCGGGCATCTTCGTCCAGCGCGTCGTGAAGGAGGTTGTATGAATCGTTTTACCCGCGACCAGATCGCCGCGCGCGTGGCGCAGGACATCCACGAAGGCGCCTACGTGAACCTCGGCATCGGCCTGCCGACCAAGGTCGCCAACTACCTGCCGGCTGACCGCGAAGTCTTCCTGCACAGCGAGAACGGCCTGCTCGGCATGGGTCCGGCCCCGCTTGAAGGCGAGGAAGACGAAGACCTGATCAACGCCGGCAAGCAGCCGGTAACCATCCTCACCGGCGGCGCCTACTTCCACCACGGCGATTCGTTTGCCATGATGCGCGGCGGCCATCTCGACATCTGCGTGCTCGGCGCCTTCCAGGTCTCGGAAAGGGGCGATCTCGCCAACTGGCACACCGGCGCACCGGATGCGATTCCCGCCGTGGGCGGCGCGATGGACCTCGCCATCGGCGCCAAGCAGGTGTTCGTGATGATGGACCACCAGACCAAGACCGGCGAAAGCAAGGTCGTGCAGCAGTGCACCTACCCGCTCACCGGCGTGGCCTGCGTGAACCGTATCTATACCGACCTGGCCGTCCTCGACGTGACCAGGCACGGCCTGCGCGTGCGCGAAATGGCGCCGGGCCTGAGCCTGTATGAACTGCAGGCTGTTACGGCAGCACCCCTGCTGCCACCGGAATCAGGAGATCCAGCATGACCGACGCTTTCATTTGTGACGCCATCCGCACCCCGATCGGCCGCTACGGCGGCGCGCTGAAGGATGTGCGGGCCGACGACCTCGGCGCCATCCCGCTGCGCGAGCTCATGTCGCGCAATCCCGGCGTCGACTGGACCCAGGTCGACGACGTGATCTACGGCTGCGCCAACCAGGCCGGCGAAGACAACCGGAATGTCGCCCACATGGCGTCCTTGCTGGCTGGCCTGCCGCCTGACGTTCCGGGCACCACCGTCAACCGCCTGTGCGGCTCGGGCATGGACGCCATCGGCATCGCGGCGCGCGCCATCAAGGCCGGCGAGACCCAGCTCATGATCGCCGGCGGCGTCGAGTCGATGACGCGTGCGCCTTTCGTGATGGGCAAGGCCGATGCCGCTTTTTCGCGCCAGGCCGCGATCTACGACACCACCATCGGCTGGCGCTTCCCGAACAAGCAGATGAAGCACCTGTACGGCACCGACTCGATGCCGGAAACGGCCGAGAACGTGGCGGTCGACTACAAGGTGTCGCGCGCGGACCAGGACCGCTTTGCCCTGGCCAGCCAGCAAAAGGTGGCGCGGGCGCAAAAAGAGGGCCTGTTCGCGGACGAGATCGTGCCGGTCTTGATTCCGCAAAAAAAAGGCGATCACATCAAGTTCGAGCACGACGAACATCCGCGCGAGACCAGTCTCGAGGCGCTGGCGAAATTGAAAGGCGTGGTGCATCCGGAAGGAACCGTCACAGCCGGTAACGCTTCCGGCGTGAACGACGGCGCCTGCGCAGTGCTGATCGCCAGCGGCGAGGCGGCAGCCAAACATGGCTTGACGCCACGCGCGCGGATCGTCGGCATGGCCACCGCCGGCGTGCCGCCACGCGTAATGGGCATCGGCCCGGCGCCGGCGTCGAAGAAGCTGCTGGCCCAGCTGGGCATGACCATCGACCAGATGGACATCATCGAGCTCAATGAAGCGTTCGCAGCGCAAGCCCTGGCCGTGTTGCGCGAACTCGGTGTTGCCGACGATGATCCGAGGGTCAACCCATATGGCGGCGGCATCGCCCTCGGCCACCCGCTGGGCATGAGCGGGGCGCGCCTCGTTACCACTGCCGTGTACCAGCTGCACCGCACCGGCGGGCGCTATGCGCTGTGCACGATGTGCATCGGCGTGGGGCAGGGTATCGCCATGGTCATCGAGCGCGTCTAAGCACGTAGATTCATAAGAAGAGAAGCAGGAGACAAACATGAAATACAAAGCATCTTCACGCGGGAGGCTGCCATGATCGGCAACTTCATCGGCGTGCTGTTCGACGGCGTGGCTTACGGCGCGCTGCTGTTCCTGATCAGCGTCGGCCTGTCGGTCACGATGGGCATGATGAACTTCATTAACCTGGCCCACGGCGCCTTTGCCATGGTCGGCGGCTATGTCTGCGTCACCTTGCTCAGCAAACTCGGGCTGCCTTTCCTGGCCACGCTGCCGCTGGCCTTCGTCGCGGCCGCCGTGGTCGGCCTGGTGCTGGAACGCACCCTGTACCGCCAGCTGTATAAAGCCACCCACCTGGACCAGGTGCTGTTCTCGATCGGCCTGACCTTCATGGCGGTGGCCGGCGCGACCTTCCTGTTCGGCCCGACCCAGCAGCCGGTGCACCTGCCGGACTGGCTGCGCGGCCAGGTGCATGTGCTCGGCCTCGACCTCGGCGCCTACCGCCTGTTCCTGATCGGCGTGGTGGTGCTGATCACCTTCGGCCTCTACCTGCTGATCGAGCGCACCCGCTTCGGCGCGCAGATCCGCGCCTCGGTCGACAACCAGACCGCGGCCGAAGGTCTCGGCATCAACGTCAGCCGCGTGTTCTCGCTCACCTTCGCGCTGGGCTCGGGCCTGGCCGGCCTGGGCGGTGGACTCGGCATCGACGTGCTGGGCCTGGACCCGAGCTTCCCGATCAAGTACATGGTCTACTTCCTGCTGGTAGTGGCCGTGGGCGACGCCGGGTCCATCAAGGGGTCGCTGATCGCGGCGATCATCCTCGGCGTGTTCGACGTCGCCGGTAAATACTATGTGCCGGAAGTGGGTGCCTTCGTCATCTACACGCTGATGGTGGTGCTGCTCATCCTGTTCCCGTTTGGCCTGGTACGGAGGAAAGCATGAACGCCTATTCGACGACGGCCATCAAGGCCAAGACCGATGCTTCGGTCACTGGTACGGAGCCGCAGGCTGTGAACCGCAGCACGCTGCGCCTGCCGAACGACCGCTGGAAGGCGCTGGAAATCGCGTTCTGGCTGCTGCCGGTCGCGTCCTACTTCTTCTTCCCGGACTACCTGGTCCTGATCAGCCAGATCATGATCATCGGCCTGTTCGCGATGTCGCTCGACCTGATCCTGGGCTATGCCGGCATCGTGTCGCTCGGCCACGCCGCCTTCTTCGGACTCGGCGCCTACACGGCCGGCCTGCTGTCGGTGCATGGCTGGGGCGAGCCGATTTCCGGCCTGTTCGCGGCGGCCATCGTGGCCGGCATCTTCGGCTTCATCGTCAGCTTCCTGGTCATTCGCGGGCAAGACCTGGCGCGCCTGATGGTCACGCTCGGCATCGGCCTGATGCTGTTCGAGGCGGCCAACAAGGCGGCCTTCATTACCGGCGGCGTCGATGGGCTGTCGGGCATGGCGATGGCGCCGCTGTTCGGCGCCTTCGAGTTCGATTTGTACGGCAAGACCGCCTTCTGGTACAGCTTCGGCGTGCTGTTCATCCTGTTCGTGGTGATGCGGCGCGTGGTGAATTCGCCGTTCGGCCTGTCGCTGCGCGGCATCCGCGAAGGCGGGCGGCGCATGCCGGCCATCGGCGCGAACGTCGATCGCCGCCTGGTAGCCGTGTTCACGCTGGGTGCCGCGGTGGCCGGCATCGCCGGGGCACTGCTGGCCCAGACCACGCAGTTCGTCGGCCTGGACGTACTCGGCTTCCCGCGTTCGGCAGAACTGCTGATCATGCTGGTGCTGGGCGGGACCGGACGCCTGTACGGCGCGCTGGTCGGTGCGGCCGTGTTTATGATCGCGCAGGACAAGATCTCGGGCTTCGACCCGACCTACTGGCAGTTCTACATCGGCCTGCTGCTGGTGCTGATCGTGCTGTTCGCACGCGGCGGCATCCTGGGCGGCCTGGAAAAGATCGTCGCCACATTCAAGCGTAAGGAGGCCCCATGGCCATGACCCTGCGTACCGAAGCACTGTGCAAGCAGTGGGGCGGCTTCAAGGCGAACACCGATATCTCGCTCAGCTTCGAGCCGGGCGCGCGCCATGCGCTGATCGGCCCGAACGGCGCCGGCAAGACCACCTTCATCAATTTGCTTACCGGCGGCTTTCCGCCATCGAGCGGCAAGGTGTTCTTGGGCGACGAGGACATCACCCGGCTCGCCCAGCACGAACGCGTAAAACGCGGCATGACCCGTACCTTCCAGATCAACACCCTGTTCGCGGGCATGACGGTGCTGGAATCGGTGATGCTGGCCATCTGCGAGCGCCGCGGCCTGCAAAAAGTGTGGTGGAAGACGGTGGCGAACCATGCCGATGTGGTCGAGGAAGCGATGGCGCTGCTGGCCACGCTCAAGCTGACGAAAGAGGCGAGCAGCATCACGCGCAGCATGGCCTATGGCAAGCAGCGCCTGGTGGAGATTGCGCTTGCGCTGGCGACGCAGCCGAAGATCCTGCTGCTGGACGAACCGGCGGCCGGCATTCCTTCGCTGGAGAGCAAGGAGCTGTTCGAGGTCATCGCCGGCCTGCCGCGTGACGTGACGGTGCTCTTCATCGAGCACGACATGGGCCTGGTGTTCCGTTTTGCCGACCGCATCACGGTGCTGGTGGGCGGCAAGGTGCTGACCGAAGGCACGCCGGCCGAAATCGCCGCCGATCTGCGCGTGAAGGAAGTGTACTTGGGGGAGGCTGAACATGCCTGAATTGCTTGCGTTGGACCGCGTGACCGCCGGCTACGGCGAATCGATCGTTTTGGAGGACGTATCGTTCACGATGAACGAGGGCGACAGCCTGGCCCTGCTGGGCCGCAACGGCGTCGGCAAGACCAGCTTGCTGGTGACGCTGATGGGTCTCACCCGCCTGCACAAGGGTTCCATCCGCTGGGCCGGCGGCGACATCGCGCGCGTGCCGACCTATAAACGCTCGCGCTCGGGGCTGGGCTGGGTGCCGCAGGAGCGCCACATGTTCCCGTCGCTCACGGTCGAGGAACACCTGACCGTGGTGGAGCGCCCGGGGCCGTGGAACCTGGCGAAGATCTACGAGATATTCCCGCGTTTGCAGGAGCGCCGCGCGAACATGGGCAATCAATTGTCTGGTGGCGAGCAACAAATGTTGGCCATCGCCCGCGCCCTGATGACGAACCCGCGCATCCTGCTGCTCGACGAGCCGATGGAAGGCCTGGCGCCGATCATCGTGCAGGAGCTGGTGCGCGTGATCCGGCGCCTGGTGGCGGACGAGGGCATGTCGGTGATCGTGGTCGAGCAGCACGCGCGGCTGGCCTTGTCGCTGACCTCGCGCGCCATCGTGCTGGACCGCGGGCGGATCGTGCATGACTCGGACAGCGCCAGCTTGCTGGCCGATGGCGAGAAGCTGGATCGGCTGGTGGCTGTCGCGTAACTGTTGGCTGCTGCCACGTAGGGTGGGCACTCCGTGCCCACCCTAATGTGATGGACTCCACCCTCCTGATAACGGCA
>NZ_JAULSI010000026.1 GCF_030711405.1 Massilia brevitalea | reverse complement strand
TTATTCGTTAAACGCGTTTACGATCAAACGGGACTTGACAGTTAGGTTCCATTGCAGCAACAGGCAGCCTTATGTGGCAAAACAAACAGAGCGGTGTTGCAGGCATGCCTAGAATGGGCATATGGAATCCCTGAAACCCGCTTTGCTTTCCGGCGCAGGTCCTGATGCCTGCCTGGCCGGAATCGACTTCATGGCGCCGGCCGAGCTGGTGGCGCGCCAGCTGATCGGCGTGACCGTGCTGGTTGATGGTATCGGCGGCCGCATCGTCGAGACCGAAGCCTACGACCGCGAGGACCCGGCCTCGCATGCCTATTCCGGCCCCACGCCGCGCAACCTCGCCATGTTCGGCCCGCCCGCGCACGCCTATGTCTACCGTTCCTACGGCATCCACTGGTGCCTGAATTTCGTCTGCATGGAGGAGGGGCATGGCGCCGGGGTGCTGATCCGCGCGATCGAACCCCTGGCCGGACTGGATGTGATGCGCGCGCGGCGCGATGCCGAGGATGTGCGCCTGCTGTGTTCGGGGCCCGGCAAGCTGTGCCAGGCCCTGGAAGTGACGCGCGAGTTCAACGGGATGTCGCTGGCGGCGCCGCCGTTCGAACTGCGGGCCGCGCCGCCCGGGCTGGAAGTGATCGCCGGCCCGCGCATCGGCATCTCGAAGGCGATGGACGTGCCCTGGCGCTTCGGGCTGGCCGGGTCGCGCTTCGTCAGCCGTCCGTTCCGCTGAGACGGCCGTTGCCGGAGCTGCGCTCGCGCGCCGGCTGACGGCTCCCGAGCAGGGCGCGCGGTGCGCTGGTGCGCATCGCGCTGCCCGGAGCACGCCGTTCGAGCGGCTCGTGGAAACCGGCCGGTTCCGTATCAAGTGTCTCCGCCTCGGCTTCGGTCAGCGGCGCAATGCCTTCGATCTTGAAGATCGACACCGCGCGCGCCAGGTTCACGGTCTGCTCGTGCAGGCTTTCCGCCGCCGCCGCCGCTTCCTCGACCAGGGCCGCGTTCTGCTGGGTCATGTCGTCCATCTGCCCGACCGCGCGGTTCACTTCCGCAATGCCGTCGGCCTGCTCGGTGCTGGCGATGCTGATGCGGCCGATGATGTCGTTCACCTGCTGCACCGAGGCCACGATGTGGCCCATGCTGCTGCCGGCTTCGCCCACCGAGGCGCTGCCGCCGTCGATGATCGCCACCGAGTCCGCGATCAGCGCCTTGATCTCTTTTGCTGCCGCCGCCGAGCGCTGGGCCAGGGTGCGCACCTCCGAGGCCACCACCGCGAAGCCGCGTNCGAGTCCGCGATCAGCGCCTTGATCTCTTTTGCTGCCGCCGCCGAGCGCTGGGCCAGGGTGCGCACCTCCGAGGCCACCACCGCGAAGCCGCGTCCCTGCTCGCCGGCGCGCGCCGCTTCCACCGCCGCGTTCAGGGCCAGGATATTCGTCTGGAACGAGATGCCATCGATGACGCCGATGATCTCGACGATCTTGCGCGAGCTGGCCTTGATCGATTCCATGGTGCTCACGGCGCGGTCCACGGCCTGGCCGCCATTGGCCGCCAGCCGCGCCGCTTCGGCCGCCAGGTCGGTGGCCAGGCGCGCATTGTTGGCGTTGTCCTTCACGGCCACGGTCAGGGTCTCCATGGCGCTGGCGGTCTGCTCGAGCGAGCCGGCCTGCAGTTCGGTGCGGGTCGACAGATCGAGGTTGCCGGTGGCGATTTCTTTCGATGCCGTGTCGATCGAGCGCACCGAGGTCAGCACCGAGTGCAGGGTCGTGTTCAGGTTGGCGATGGTGTGGTCCAGCGCGCGCGAGGTGTCGGCGATCTCGTCGCGCCCGTCGCTGCCCACGCCGGCCGACAGGCGGCCCTCGGCCAGTTCGGCCACCACGTCGGAGATCTTGCGGATGTCGGCCAGCATGGCGCGCCGCACCAGCATGGTCACGACCAGCGACAGGGCAATCGACAGCACCACCAGCACCGCCATCGTCACGCCCAGGGTCTTGAACTCGGCGCCGGCGGCGGCGTAGGCGCGTTCGCTCAGGCTGGTTTCCAGCGCGGCGAGTTGGGCCAATTGGGTGTTCAGCACGCCGAATTCCTTTTCCGCCTTCTGCATCGAGTTGGTGGCGATCGACTGGTCGACCTGGGCCATCTCGATGGTCTCCAGCACCGCCTTGCGGTAGGCGGCCAGCGCCGCAGCGGAGGCGTCGATCAGCTTGCGTTCCTCGGGGTCGGCGACCTTCGCCAGGGCTCCCAGCTGGGCGCCGATGCTGGCGTGCTTCTTGTGGATGTCGGCGATCAGGGCGTCGAGCCGGTTCTTGGCGAAGCTGCCGCTGACCCAGGCCAGCAACTGGTAGATATTCGCGTGCGCATATTTCGCGTCGCCGGCGACGTCGGCCGCATCCTGCAGGCGCGCGGCGCGTACCTGCACCATGTTTTCCAGCGAAGCGTGCTGGCGCACCATGCCGTAATAGGCGGCGCCGGAGAGCAGCGTCAGCAGCACCAGCACCAGTCCCGGCGCCAGCAGCAGCTTCGGCCCGATCCGCAATTTCTTTAGCATGGTTACCTCCTGGACAAAAGAAAAGGGCGGCCGTGGCCGCCCCGTACTCGTGGTGCTTATTTTTTATAGATGCCCGCTTCCAGCACGACGTCGTCAACGCGCAGGATGTAGGTGGTTTTCGGCTCGATCTTGCCGGAAGTCGGGTTCTTGTACTGGTAGTCGACCCAGCCCTTGCCCTTGGCGGCGGCCAGCTCGATGATCTCGCGGCGGTATTTCTTGCCGTTGGCGTCGGGCACGTCGGTCAGGTCCTTGCCGACGATCGAGGGGTTGTAGGGATGGGCCAGCACGATGCCGGTCTTGATGTCGCGCATGTCGACGTACAGTTCGCCCTGGACGAACTCCGGGTCCTTGGCGTTGATCTTCTTCATCATCTCGGCCTTGCCCTTGGATTTCATCAGGGCGGCGCCGCGTTCGGCCATGGCGATGGCGTCTTTTTCGGTCGGTTCATTGGCCAGCGCGCAAGTGGAAGCGAGTGCGAGGCACAGGGCGGTGGCGGTGGCGAGCAGCTTCATGGTGCATGTCCTTTCAGAACGGTGCGATAGGTAAAACTTTCTTAAGTGCATTAAGAAATGTACGCGTCACTTCCTGTAGGCAATTTGCGAATGCGCAAAGGGTGAAGGCCAGTGTGGCGTCCGCCGCATTTGTCTTGCCGCATGGAATATGTTTTTAAGGAAACTATCGCGGGCTGTAGTTGATTGGATGCAATTCCATTTGCATGGAGGATTCCTAAGATGGCTCTCCGTCGCCAACTTCTTTTCCAAGAATTGACGGCCGTTCCACCCTCCCTCCATCTTTCCTTTCCAGGAGCATGCCGTGAGCACCCTCGATTCGACGCCCGCCAAGTTCAAACCCTACACGCGTCAAACCATCGCCCTTGCGCGCCAGTGGCAATGGATGAGCCCCGACCTGCAGGAAGCGGTCCAGGTGGTCTCGCACGTGCTGCCGTTTCGCGTGAACGAATACGTGCTCGACCAGCTCATCGACTGGGACAAGATCCCCGACGACCCCATCTTCCGCCTGACCTTCCCGCACCGCGACATGCTGCCGGCGCGCGAGTACGAACAGCTGCGCGACCTGGTGCTGCATAAAAAGGACAACGCCGCCATTGCCAAGCTGGTGCACCAGATCCGCATGCGCATGAACCCGCACCCGGCCGGCCAGATGACCCACAACGTGCCGCGCGTGAACGATGTGCCTTTGAGGGGCCTGCAGCACAAGTACAAGGAAACGGTGTTGTTCTTCCCGAGTTCGGGCCAGACCTGCCACGCCTACTGCACCTTCTGCTTCCGCTGGCCGCAGTTCGTCGGCATGGACGAGATGAAGTTCGACGCGCGCGAGTGCACGGAACTGGTGGCCTACCTGGCCTCCCACCCCGACGTGACCGACGTATTGATCACCGGCGGCGACCCGATGATCATGAATACCCGCTCGCTGGCCGAATTCCTGGAGCCGCTGCTGGCGCCGGAACTGGCCCACATCCAGAACATCCGCATCGGCACCAAGTCGGTGGCCTACTGGCCGCAGCGCTACGTGTCGGACAAGGATTCCGACGACCTGATGCGCCTGTTCGAGCGCGTGGTCAAGGCCGGCAAGAACCTGGCCATCATGGGCCACTACAACCATGCGGTAGAGCTGCGCCATCCGATTGCCCAGCAGGCCGTGAAACGCATCGTCGGCACCGGCGCCACGCTGCGCATGCAGGGCCCGCTGATCCGCCACATCAACGAAGACCCGAAGAGCTGGGCCGAACTCTGGACCACCGGCGTGCGCCTGGGCGCCATCCCGTACTACATGTTCGTCGAGCGCGACACCGGCCCGAGCGACTACTTCGCGCTGCCGCTGGCGCGCGCCCACGAAATCTTCCAGCAGGCGTATTCGATGGTCTCGGGCCTGTCGCGCACCGTGCGCGGGCCGTCGATGAGCGCCTTCCCGGGCAAGGTCGTGATCGACGGGGTGGTGACCATCAACGGCGAAAAGCTGTTCGCGCTGCAGTTCCTGCAGGCGCGTAATCCGGAATGGGTGCGCAAGCCCTTCTTTGCCAAGTACGATCCGGACGCCACCTGGCTCGATCACCTGAAGCCCGCTTTTGGGCGGAAAAAATTCTTCTTCGAGGAAGAAGCCGGCGATGTCGCGCATCCACCAGCCGGGCGGGTGATCCCGATCGTGCAGGCGCGCAGCCACGACGGCCGCGCCAGCGACAGCCAACCCAGCGCGGCATAAACCTCGCCGCCATGGAAGGCACCCAAAACCCGCCACGCCTGTCCGGCGTGGCGGTTTTTTTCACCGTATTCCTGCCGTTCGCACTCGGGCACTATTTGTCCTCGATGCTGCGCAACGTGAACGCGGTACTGGCGCCGGACCTGCTGAAAGCACTGGCGCTCACGCCCGGCCAGCTCGGCCTGCTCACCAGCGCATTCTTCTTCGCGTTCGCGCTGGTGCAGCTGCCGGTCGGGATCGCGCTCGACCGCTACGGCCCGCGCAAGGTGCAACTGGCGCTGATGCTGTTCGCAGCCGTGGGCGCGCTGCTGTTCGCGTATGGCCAGAGCTTCGCCCAGCTGGTGCTGGCGCGCGCCATCCTCGGCTGCGGCCTGGGCGGCTGCTTCATGTCGGCGGTGAAGGCCTTGTCGACCTGGATCGCACCGAACAAGCTGCCCTCGGTGCACGGCTACCTGATCGCGGTCGGCGGGCTCGGTGCGGCGTCAAGCACCATGCCGGTGCGCCTGGCGCTGGAATACACCGACTGGCGCGGGCTGTTCGTGGCGCTGGCGGCCCTGGTGGCCATTAGCGGCGCAGCGATCTGGCTGCTGGCACCTGGCAGCAGCAAGCCCGCCGGTGCGCGCGTGCCGGTGCTGGCATCGCTGCGCCAGGTCTACCGCACGCCGAGCTTTCGCAGCACGATCTCGCTGATCCTGATTCCGCATGCGGTGTTCTTCGGCATCCAGGGGCTGTGGATCGGGCGCTGGCTGTCCGACGTGGCGCACTTCCCGGACGACGCGGTGGCCTATCTGCTCTACATGAGCATGGCCGCCGTGATCTTCGGGGCGATCGCGGTGGGCATGATCACCGAGTGGGCAGGCAAGCGCGGCGTGACGCCGATACAGGTGGCCGGCATCGGCATCGTGCTGTTCGTGCTGGTGCAGGCGGCCTTCGTGATCGGCTATGCGCCGAGCTTCCAGCTGCTGTCGGTGCTGTTCACGCTGGTGGGCACGGTTACCGGCATCGAGTACGCCATCGTGGCCCAGAGCATGCCGCGCGAACTCACCGGGCGCGCCGCCACCTGCCTGAACCTCTTGATCTTCGTCGGCGCCTTCCTGGTGCAGGCGGGTTTCGGGCTGGTGGTGGGGTTGTGGACGCCGGACGCGGGCGGGCATTATCCGGCGCAGGCCTACCGGGTGGCGTTCGGGGTGCTGGTGCTGCTGCAGCTGCCGGGGTTGATTGGCTGGCTGCGGCGCGGGCGCTTGGTGTCGGCGCCAGTCGCCGCGCCGGCGGTCGAGGAGGCGCATCGTCCAGCCTGAGGGTGCGGGCGCCGGTATCGGGTGGAGTGGTTGGGCCGATCTGGTTACAATCGGTCACTGCCATTTCGCCCGATACCGGAGACTCCCATGCGCCGTCCTTCGCTCAGCATCCTCGCCACCGCGGCGCTGCTTGTCCTTGCCGGCTGCGGCGACAAATCCACCCTGCCGGCCGGCGCCGGCGTCGGTCCCGCACCGCAGCTGCCGGCGCCGAAGGGCAGCCTGATCCCCACCGTCGACATCGCACCCGCGAAGGGCTGGCCGGAGGGTGGCAAACCACAGGCGGCGCAGGGGCTGGAAGTGCAGGCCCTGGCCCGTGGCCTCGACCATCCGCGCTGGCTGTACGTGCTGCCGAACGGCGACGTGCTGGTGGCGGAATCGAACAAGCCGCAAACGCCGGAGAATAAACAGTCGGGCCTGCGCGCCTGGGTGATGGGCAAGGTCATGGCCAAGGCAGGGGCGGGCGTGCCCAGCGCCGACCGCATCACCCTGCTGCGCGATGCCGACGGCGACGGCGTGGCCGAGACCCGCAGCGTATTCCTGAAGGGCCTGCATTCGCCGTTCGGCATGGCGCTGGTGGGCGACCAGCTGTTTGTTGCAAATGCCGACGCCATCCTGCGCTTTTCGTACAAGGAAGGCGCCACCGCAATTACCGAAGCCGGACAAACGCTGGCGCCGCTGCCGGCCGGCTTGAACCACCACTGGACCAAGAACATTCTCGCCAGCCGCGACGGCAGCAAGCTGTACGCCACGGTGGGCTCGAACAGCAACGTCGGCGAGAACGGCCTGGAGATCGAGGTGAATCGCGCCGCCATCCTGGAAGTGGACATCAGAACCGGCGCCACGCGCCTGTTCGCTTCCGGCCTGCGCAATCCGAACGGCATGGCCTGGGAACCGCAGAGCGGCGCCCTGTGGACCGTGGTGAACGAGCGCGACGAGATCGGCAGCGACCTGGTGCCGGACTACCTGACCTCGGTAAAGGATGGCGGCTTCTATGGCTGGCCGTACAGCTATTACGGGCAGCACGTGGACGCGCGCGTGAAGCCGCAGCGCCCCGAACTGGTGGCGCAAGCCATCGTGCCCGATTACGCGCTGGGGGCGCACGTAGCGGCGCTGGGGCTGGCCTTTGCGGAAGGCGCGCATCTCGGGCCGGCGTATGCCAGCGGCGCCTTCATCGGACAGCACGGGTCGTGGAACCGCAAGCCGCTGTCGGGGTACAACGTGGTGTACGTGCCGTTCGCACAGGGCAGGCCGAACGGGATGCCGGTCGAGATATTGAGCGGCTTCGTGAACGCGGAGGGCGAGGCGTACGGCCGGCCGGTGGGCGTGGCGATTGATAAAAAAGGCGCGCTGCTGGTGGCGGACGATGTAGGGAATGTGGTGTGGCGCGTGCGCCCAGCCGCGCGTTAGGCCTGCGGCTTCAACCGTACGGTGGGCACTCCGTGCCCACGCGGAAGCTCGAACGGTGTTGGCCGCGTTATGGCCGTGCGGGATGATGATCGTCGGCGTCACGAATGATCATTTGTTGACGCCTCCGCCTACTTGCATCCCTCGACCAGCCACATCGGCACCGACGTCCACACGATCCCGACAAACGACAGCAACGCCGACCCCGCCGCGGCCCAGTCCAGCAGCGGCGTATGTTCATCCGCATGCCGCAAGGTCCCACGCCACTTCCACACCAGCCACCCGCACACCGCCAGCGCCGCCACGGTGAACACCGCCAGCGGCCAGCGCTGCGGATAACCTGGCTCATACCCCAGCGGGCTGCACTGCGCCGCCACGAACACGTAACAGGCAGCGAAGTGCGCCGCCCACACCAGCAGCGGCAAGGTCCCGCGCATCAGCTTCCTGAAAAATCGTTCGCGCATCGTCAATCCATCAGCATGGGCACGCCATGCACCACCACCGCCGCCACGATCCCCTGCAGCACGGTGTAGTACACGATCAGCGCCGTGTTATCCAGCGTGGCCCGGTTGTGTTCGCCGATCCGCCCGCACCAGCCGCGCACCGCCAAATACAGGCCGACCAGCACGGTCAGCACCATGTGCAGGCCCTGGTAGGTCAGCATCGCCGCGATGGTCGCGCTCCAGGCCAGGCGGCGCGGCGCCAGGCCGGCCAGCTGGTAGCCATAAAAATCGGCGCCAAAGGCGGCAATCACGCAGGTCACCGCCGCCAGCGCCAGCCAGGGCAGGCGCCGCTTGCCGACCGCGCGCGTGGCCGCGAACATCAGGCCCGCCGCCGCCAGCAGCAGGCCGCTCGAGAGCAGCTGCCACACCGGCTCCGGCAGCCCGGCCGAGGGCGGCGGGCAGACGATCAGCCGCATCGAGATGTGGATGTAGGCGAACACCAGCGAGGCAAAGATGATCGCATCGACGATCAGCATGATGATGGTGGCCCACCACGAGTGCGAACGCATGCCCTTCGCCCCGACCGGCAGCACCAGCGTGTCCGAGACCAGGGCTTCCTTCATCGGCGGCTTGGCGTCGGATTCCCACAGCCAGGCCATGGTGCAGCCGACCGCCACCAGGCCGCAGGTCCAGGCCAGCCACATCAGCTTCACCGTCAGCAGCAGGAAGAAGCCGGCGGTGCCGGCGGCGGCGATCAGGGGCAGCCAGCTGTCGCCGGGCAGGATCATCAGGTAAGTAGGGCGCGCGCCGATCGGGCTGGTGGCGATGGTCTCGCGCTTGCCGGTGACGGTGCCGGGCAGGTAGTGCTGGCCTGCTTCCACCTGTTCCGACAGGCCCGGCTGCTCCCACAACGGATCGGTCGAGGTAATCAGCGGAATACTGCGCGTGGCGTAGTCTTCCGACGGCAGCCATTCCAGCGTCGAGGCGTTCCACGGATTGCCCGGCGGTTTGGACGGGCGGCGCTGGGTGCGGACCAGGTCCACCGTGAACACGACCACGCCCAGCGCGAACACGAAGGCGCCGACCGTGGACACCATGTTCAGCACCTGCCACTCCATCTCGGCCGGATAGGTGTACACGCGGCGCGGCATGCCCAAGAGGCCCGTGATGTGCATCGGGAAGAAGGCGACATTGAAGCCGCCGAACATCAGCCAGAAGGCCCAGCGCGCCACGCGCTCGGACAAACACTGGCCCTTGATCAGCGGGATCCAGTAGTACAAACCCGCGAACACCGGGAACACCATCCCGCCGATCAGCACATAATGGAAGTGGGCGACGATGAAATAGGTGTCGTGCACCTGCCAGTCGAAGGGCAGCAGGGCCACCATCACGCCGGTCAGCCCGCCGAGCACAAAAATGAACATGAAGCCGCCCAGGAACAGGGCCGGCGCGTTCATCTGCACCTTGCCCTTCCACAGCGTGGCGATCCAGGCGAACACCTGGATCGCGGTGGGCACGGCCACCGCCATGCTGGCGGCCGACACAAAACTCATCGTCATGATGCCCAGGCCTGCCGTGAACATGTGGTGGGCCCAGAGCGCGAAGCTGAAGAAGCACACCACCACCAGGGCCACGATGATGGCGCGGCGGCCGACCAGGGCGGTGCCGGCGATGGTCGGGATCATGGTCGAGACCATGCCGGCCGCCGGCAGGAAGATGATGTAGACCTCGGGGTGGCCGAAGAACCAGAACAGATGCTGCCACAGCACCGGATCGCCGCCGCGCGTGGCGTCGAAGAAGGGCCACTCGAAGGCGCGCTCCAGTTCCAGCAGGGCGGTGCCGGCGATCACCGCCGGGAAGGCGAACACGATCATGATGCCGACCACCAGCATGGCCCAGGCATACACCGGCATGCGCGAGAGCGTCATGCCCGGCGCGCGCGTGAACAGGATGCCGACGATCAGTTCGATGGCGCCGGCAATCGCCGAGATTTCGATGAAGCCGATCCCGAGCAGCCAGAAGTCGGCGTTCAGCCCAGGCGAATACTGCTTGCCCGTGAGCGGCGGGTACATGAACCAGCCGCCGTCCGGCGCCAGGCCGGCGAACAGGGTGCAGAAGAAGGCCAGGCCGCCGATGGCATACGCCCAGTAGGCATAGGCCGAGAGGCGCGGGAAGGGCAGGTCGCGTGCGCCCAGCATGTTCGGCAGCAGGTACACCGCCAATGCCTCGACGATCGGAATCGCGAACAGGAACATCATCACGCTGCCGTGCATGGTGAAGACCTGGTTGTAGGTCGAGGGCGAGAGCAGGTCGTTGTCGGGCACGGCCAGCTGGGCGCGCATCAACAGGCCCAGCACCCCGGCCAGCAGGAAGAACAGCAGCGCGGTGCCGATGTAGAGCAGGCCGATGTTCGTGTTGTTGACGCTGGTGAGGAAGCGCAAGCTGCTGGGCGTGACCCAAGTCTTTTCCAGGCGAGGGAATTCCTGCGCCGGGCGCGGGAGTGAACTCGGCAGGGAAGCCGGCGAGGCTGCAGATGCGGGCGCTGCGGTATCGGTCATTTCAGGTGTTCCAGGTAGGCCGCGAGGGCGTGCAGGGTTTCGCCATCGAGGTCGGCGGCGGCCGGCATGCGCGCGCCGGGCTTGATCGCCTGCGGGTCGGCGACCCAGCCGGCCAGGGTGCCGCGGTGGTTGCGCAGGGGGCCGGCGGCGATGTGCAGGCGGCTGCTGACGTGAGTCAGGTCGGGGCCGAGGAGGGCATTCTTGCGTGCGTCCTCCACACCATCGATGCCGCGCACCGTGTGGCAAGCCTGGCAGCGTTGTTCGAGAAAGGCGGCGCGGCCGCGTTCCAGCAGCTGTTGGTCGGCGGCGCCGGCGGTCGATGCGGCCGGCCGCGCTTCGTTCGCCAGCCAGCGGTCGAATTCGTCCTGCGGCATCGCCACCACGTGCAGGGTCATGCGCGCATGCTGCTCGCCGCAGTATTCGGCGCACTGGCCACGGTAGACGCCGGGCTTGTCGGCTTGCAGCGTCAGGCCGGTCACGCGGCCGGGCACGGTGTCGATCTTGCCGTTCAGGGCCGGAATCCACAGGCTGTGGATCACGTCGCTGGACGTCAGGCCGAGGTAGACCGGGCGCCCGACCGGAATCCGGATCTCGTTGGCGCTGGCGATCTCGCGGCCGCTGGTCGGGTCGTGGTAGCGCACTTCCCACCACCACATCTTGGCGGTCACGCCGACGGTAAAGGCGCCTTTCGAGGTTTGCGGCGTGAGCTCGGCGCTGCGCCAGGTGCTCCACACCAGCAGGATGCTCAGCACCACCACCGGAAAGGCGAAGCCGGCGCCGACGATCCAGCGCCGTGCATTCACCGGTTCGGGACGGCGCCGCACGGCCAGCACCAGCAAGGCCATCACGCCGATGAAGATGAGGGCGCCTCCGCCGAACAGCACCCAGGCGAAGTCGGCGATGATGGCGGCGTCGGGGCCGGCCGGATGGAGAACGGATTGCGCGGTGGCGCTGACTGGTTGGTTCACTGCGGTGCTCATTCCAGCGAATACAGGTAGGCCGCCATGTGGCGCGCTTCCTCGGGCGAGACGCCCACGTCCGGCATCAGGGTGCCGGGCTTCATGGCCTGCGGATCATCGAGCCAGCGGATCAGGTTCCCGGGGGTGTTCGGGATGCCGCCGGCGATGTAGCTGTTGTGCCCAAAGGCGTCCAGCGGCGGGCCGGCATTGCCGTGCGCGCCGGGCACTTCGGGAATCTGGTGGCAGGCCGCGCACTGGTATTGCGCGATCAGGTGCTGGCCCTGTTTCGGATCGCCGCCGGCGACTGCCGGCGCGGCCGGCTTGTCTTTGCCGCAGCCGGCCAGCACAAGCGTACACAACAGCGCACACAGCAGCGCACCGGGCACCCTGGGCCAACATCGGGAAGTCGGGGAATGAGGAAGAAGAAGCATGCGCACAATTCGAAATAACGAAAAACCGGGGTCTCTTTATAATACAAGAATAGCAATATCCTATTTTCAACTGTGTGCGCCCCTCGAAACGGAGCCGATGCCTCGCCGATGCCTTCCAACCGCCAACGCCTGATCCTGAAAACCATCGCCGCCACGCTTGCCGTTACCGGGCTGGCCGCTGCCGCCATCGGCGGGATCGTGCTGCGCGCCGGCTGGTACGACATCACCGCCATCAGTTCGCACTGGCAGCCGGTGTACACCGTGCTGGAATCCGGCATGCATTACTCGGTGCGCCATTACGCGCGCAACGTCGAGGTGCCGAAGCTCGGCGACCCGCAGCAGGTCAGGCGCGGTGCGGCCCTGTATGCCGCCAATTGCGCCCAGTGCCACGGCGGCCCAGGCTTTGCCCAGTCGCCGATCGGGCAAAGCATGCAGCCGGTGCCCGGCCCCCTGATCGACGCCGGCAAGCGCTGGGGCCAGCGCGAGCTGTACTGGATCACGCGCAAGGGCATCAAGATGAGCGGCATGCCCGCCTGGGAATACCACATGAGCGAAGCCGATACCTGGGCGGTGGTGGCCTTCATGGGCGTGCTGCCGACACTGTCGGCGCGCGACTATGGCGCGGCCACCAACACGCCGGTGAACACGGCCACGCCGGTCACCGCGCCGATGGCGGAGGATGCGCCATGAGCCGCCGCCTTCTACTTCTGACCCTGCCGCTGGCGCTGCTGGCCGGTTGCGGCAAACCGAACGAAGCGCCGGCCGGCCTGCAGGGCGACCCTGCGCGCGGGCGCCTCGCGCTGGCCCAGCATGCCTGCCGCGCCTGCCACATGATCCCCGGCGTGACCGGCTCCGAGGTCTACGTCGGCCGCACGCTCGACGACCTGGGCGACCGCCAGTACATCGGCGGCAGGCTGCCGAACACCCAGGCCAACCTGGTGCGCTGGATCCGCGCGCCGCAAACCATCGACCCCGGCACCGCGATGCCGGCCATGGGCGTGAGCGAGCGCGATGCCCTCGACATGAGTGCCTACCTGCTGACCCTCAAAAAGTAAGACTGTTATCATGCGGTTTTGGTCCGGCCATGGTGGCGCGGACGCACGACGACAGGACACGACGATGAGATTGGTGCGCTATGGCCGCCCGGGCAAGGAAAAACCAGGTTTGTTCGACGAGGAAGGGCGCCTGCGCGACCTGTCCGGCGTCATCGAGGACATCGACGCCGCGGTATTGAACGACAAGGCGCTGCGCAAGCTGGCCAAGGTCGACTGGAAGACCCTGCCCCTGGTGCGCGGCAACCCGCGCCTGGGCGTGCCGGTGGCGCGCGTGGGCAAGTTCATCGGCGTGGGCATGAACTACGCCGACCACGCGGCCGAAACCGGCGCCGCGGTGCCGGCCGAACCGGTGTTCTTCACCAAGGCCACCAGCTGCCTGAACGGCCCGGACGATCCGATCCAGCTGCCGAAGGGCTCGAAGAAGACCGACTGGGAAGTCGAGCTGGGCGTCGTCATCGGCACCCGCGCGCAGCACGTGAGCGAAGATGAGGCGCTGAAGTTCGTGGCCGGCTACTGCGTGGTGAACGACGTCAGCGAGCGCGCCTACCAGTTCGAGATGGGTTCGCAGTGGGACAAGGGCAAGGGCTGCGACACCTTCGGGCCGGTCGGTCCGTTCCTGGTCACGCGCGACGAAATTCTTGACGTGCAGGACCTGGACCTCTACCTGGAACTGAACGGCAAGCGCATGCAGACCGGGAACACGTCGACCATGGTGTTCACGGTGGCGCAACTGGTGAGCTACATCTCGCGCTTCATGACGCTGGAGCCGGGCGACATCATCACCACCGGCACCCCGCCGGGCGTGGGCATGGGCCGCACGCCGCAGCGCTTCCTCAAAAAAGGCGACACGCTGCGCCTGGGGATTGCGGGGCTGGGCGAGCAGCAGGCGGAAGTGGTCGCGTTTCCGAAGTAGAGGTAGTGCGGGTACGATGCCGACCGGAGCCGGCGGCATCAACCGTACGGTGGGCACCCCGTGCCCACGCGGATGCATGCATCGCGGCTGCTCTTTTCGACGCGGATCACATGATCATCGGTCAACACATCCGGGAGCGTCTCGTTAGCGCATCGTTCCGCGTGGGCACAGAGTGCCCACCGTACGGGTGACGCTATCTGCTGATCACGCCACCAGCGCCGCATCCAGGGCTTCGGCCAAGCGCGCCACGATCTCCGACAAATCCGACGCGCTGGCAATGAACGGCGGCGCCAGCAGGATATGGTCGCCGCGCTGCCCATCGATGGTCCCGCCCATCGGATACACCATCAGCCCGCGCGCCATCGCTTCGTTCTTGATCGCCGCATGCAGCCGCCGCTGCGGCGCGAACGGCTCTTTCGACACCCGGTCCCTTACCAGCTCGATCCCGACGAACAGCCCACGCCCGCGGATATCCCCCACGTGCGGATGCTGCCCGAACACATCGCCCAGCATGCGCCGCAAGGTCGCCCCGCGCCGCTGCACCTGCTGCAGCAAGCCATCGCGCTCGATCACTTCCTGCACCGCCAGCGCCGCCGCCGCCGCCACCGGATGCCCGATGTACGTGTGACCGTGCAAAAAGCTGCCGCTGCCGCGCCGCAGCCGCTCGACGATCGTCCCCTGCGCCAGCACCGCGCCGATCGGCTGGTAACCGGCCCCCAGCCCCTTGGCCACGGCGATGATGTCCGGCGCCACGCCATCCTGCTCGATGGCGAACATGGTGCCGGTGCGGCCCATCCCGCACATCACCTCGTCGGCGATGAACAGGATGCCGTGGCGGTCGCAGATCTCGCGCACGCCCTTGAAGTAGCCGGGCGTCGGCGGAATCGCGCCGCCGGTGGCGCCGACCACCGGCTCGGCGACAAAGGCGATCACCTTGTCCGGCCCGGCCTTCATGATCGCGGTTTCCAGCTCATCGAGCAGGCCGGCGGTGTACTGGTCCAGGGTCTGGCGCTCGGCGCGGTCGCGGTATTCGTAGCAGGGCGCCACGCGCGGCACGTCCATCAGCAGCGGCGCGAAGGGTTTGCGGCGCCATTCGTTGCCGCCCACGGCCAGCGCGCCGAGGGTATTCCCGTGGTAGCTCTGGCGCCGCGCGATGAACATGCTGCGCTTGCTTTCGCCGCTCTCGACGAAGTACTGGCGCGCCAGCTTCAGCGCCGTCTCCATCGCCTCCGAGCCGCCCGAGACCAGGTAGACCGCATCGATGCCGGCCGGCGCCTTCGAGACCAGCTTGGCCGCCAGTTCCTCGGCCACCTCGGTGGTGAAGAAGGCGGTGTGGGCGTAGGCGCAGGCGTCGATCTGGCGGTGCATGGCCGCGATCACGTGCGGATGGGCATGGCCGAGCGAGGACACGGCGGCGCCGCCGCTGGCGTCGATGTAGGTCTTGCCGCTGCTGTCGCGCACGGTCACGCCGCTGGCGGCGACGGCGACCGGCGGCGTCTGGCGCAGGCTGCGGTGGATGATATGGCTCATGGCTACCCCCTTCGAGGAAAGATTGACGTTTGACAATAAGCGCCGCGCCAACGGTTTCCTTTGATCTTTACGGGAAGCTGTGCGAATATTTTTCCAATCAGACACGTTTGCCACGCCCGCCATGAGCGACCGCCTCCGCCCGATCCCGCCCGACCAGCTGACCGAAGCGCAGCGCCGCGCCGCCCAGGCCGTGATCGAGGGGCCGCGCGGCGCCCTCTACGGACCCTTCGTGCCGCTGCTGCGCAGCCCCGAGCTATTGGAAAACGCCCAGCGCATGGGCGAATACCTGCGCTACCGCAGCGCCATCGGCGTGCGCCTGTCGGAGCTGGCGATCCTGGTCACGGCGCGCCAGTGGAACCAGCAGGTGGAGTGGGCGATCCATGCGCCGATCGCGGCCCAGGTCGGCGTCCCGCCGGATGTGATCAATGCGATTGCGCACCGCCGCCGGCCGGAGGGCATGCTGGTCGACGAATCGGTGGTGCACGACTTCTGCCTCGAACTGCAGCAGAACAAGAGCGTCTCGGACCACACCTATGGCGAGGCGCTGGCGCTGTTCGGCGAGCAGGGCGTGGTCGACCTGATGGGCCTGACGGGCTACTACACCTTCCTGGCGATGGTGATGAACACCGCGCAGACCGAGGTGCCGGTGTCGAGCGCGGCGCAGTTGCCGGAATAAAGGTGTTGATTCGTACCTCAACAAACCACCAACGCTATGCGAAGCTTGCATGCGTTTGCAGGCAGTCGTAGGGTGGGCACTTGTGCCCACGCGGTCGTACCTCAACAAACCCCTTCGGTCACGCGGAGCATCGGTATGCTCGCGGACCGGGTCGTAGGTGAAGCAATTTGTACGCAACGGCCGTACCGCGTGGGCTCGAGAGCCCACCCTACAAACGCCACATCGCGCCGTCGGTAAGTTCTCAGGCCAAGGCTTCCTTTGCGGCTTCTTCCGGCGTGAGGCCGTCGTAGAACAAGTCCGTAAACCACTCGACCTGCTCTTCGATATGGTCCTGCGCCTCTTTCTGCGTCGCCCCGCCGGCGACGAGGAAACCTTCCACCTCGATGCACCAGTTAATCAAGGCCATCGTTTCTTCGTCCAGCTCGTCTTTCTTTGCCATTTCCGGGCCTCCAAATGAAAAACGGGAGCCAGGGCTCCCGATATTAAGGCCTTACGCCAATACTTTTTTCAGCCAGGCCGAGATGTCCTGGACTTCCTCGAAACACAGCGAGTGCTGCATCGCATACTCGTGCCACTCGACCCCGTAGCCGAGGCCCTTGACGACATCGCGCGACTGCTCGGCGCGAATGAAAGGCACCACGTGGTCCTGGCGGCCATGCGCCATGAATACCGGGGTGTCGATACTCGCTTCGCTGCGCTCGTGCGCGACCTTGTCGGCCAGCGGCAGGTAGCCCGACAGGCACAGCATGCCGGCCAGCTTTTCCGGGTGGCGCATGCCGGTCTGCAGGGTCATGGCGCAGCCTTGCGAGAAGCCGGCCAGGATGATCTTCGAGGCCGGGATGCCGCGCGCCTTTTCGCGCGCGATCAGGGCTTCCACGTCGCGCTGCGAATCGCGCAGGCCGGTTTCGTCTTCACGGCGCGTGAGTTCGGCGCCGGTGATGTCGTACCAGGCGCGCATCACGTAGCCGCCGTTCACGGTGACGGGAATCGTTTTCGCGTGCGGGAAGACGAAGCGGATGCCGCCCAGGCCTTTCAGGTCGAGCTCGCGCACCAGCGGCACGAAGTCGTTGCCGTCGGCGCCCAGGCCGTGCAGCCAGATGATCGCGGTCGTGGGGTTTGGCGCGGTTTCGATTTCGATGTTTTGCAGCAGGTCGCTCATACGGTCTCTCGCGGTGGGGCAGGGCGCTGGGCGTTCTTCGGACGCCAGGCGGTGGTGATGGCCGGATCGGTTTCCATGTACGGGCCGCCGATCAGGTCGATGCAGTAGGGGACGGCGGCAAAGATGCCGTTCACGCGCACCTTGCCGTCGGCATCCTTCAGGCCTTCCAGGGTTTCCTTGATGGCTTTCGGCTGGCCCGGCAGGTTCATGATGAGGGCCGCGTGGTCGGCGGTTTCGCGGATCACGGCCACCTGGCGCGACAGGATCGCGGTCGGCACAAAGGCCAGGCTGACCTGGCGCATCTGCTCGCCGAAGCCCGGCATTTCCTTGCTGCCGACGGCCAGCGTGGCCTCGGGCGTGACGTCGCGCCGCGCCGGACCGGTGCCGCCGGTGGTCAGCACCAGGTGGCAGCCGACCGTGTCGACGAGTTCAACCAGGGTCTGCTCGATCTGCGCACGCTCGTCGGGAATCAGGCGCGTCTCGACGCGAAACGGCGTGGTGAGGGCGGCGGCCAGCCAGTCCTGCAGCGCCGGGATGCCCTTGTCTTCGTACACGCCGCCACTGGCGCGGTCGGAGACCGAGACCAATCCGATCACCAATTCTTTACGCGTCTGCTGGCTCGTCGTCATCGGTTTCCTCGTCGCTGGCAGGCTTCTTGCCGCCCTTGGCCAGGTCCTTCAGGATCTGGAACAGCTCGCGGTAGGCCTTCGGCGGCTTGGATTCTGCCTGCTCCTTGCGCGCGTTGCGGATCAGCGTGCGCAGGTGCTGCACGTCGAGCTGCGGGTGTTCGGTCAGCAGGTCGGTCAGGGCCTTGTCGTCGGTGAGCAGCTTTTCGCGGCGGCGTTCCAGCGCGTGCAGGGCGGCGGTTTCGGCCTTCGAGGCGCCTTTCCAGCTGTCGATGGTACGCTGGATGACGGCCACTTCCTCTTCCGTGAGGGTGCGCATCTTCTTGCCGACGAACTGCAACTGGCGGCGGCGGCCCTCGTGGTTGGTGATGGTCTGGCACATGAGGATGGCGTCCTTCACGTCCTCCGGCATCGGCACGCGCTTGACGCGGTCGCGCGGCTCGGCCACGAGCTGGGCTCCGAGCTTTTGCAGCTCGTCCATCTGGCGCTTGAGTTCGGACTTGGAAGGGCGTTCGTATTCTTGCTCGAACTCGCTGGACTGGAAGCCAACGGCGCCGCGGTTTGCATTAGGCATGATATGAATGATTTGATTGGCGCTGGGCCGATCAGTGAAAACAGTAAACGGCTGCTATGATAACTGTTTTAGGGCTCGCTACATAAAACACACATGAACGACACCGTTTTTACCCACACCCAGGACCAGTTGCGGGAACTGGCGCAAAGCGTACTCGCGTTTGCCCGCGAAGGCGGCGCCACCGATGCCGCGGTGGAAATCAGCGAGGGTAGCGGATTGTCGGTGTCGGTGCGCCGCGGCGAGATCGAGACCATCGAGCAAAACCGCGACAAGGGCATCGGCATCACGGTGTACAAGGGCCAGCGCCGCGGCAATGCCAGCACCTCCGACTTCTCGGAAGCCTCGCTGAAGGCCACCGTGCAGGCAGCCTGGGACATCGCCCGCTTCACCGCCGAGGACGAAGCCGCCGGCCTGCCCGACGCCGACATGCTGGAAATGAACCCGCGCGATCTGCGCCTGTGCTACCCGTGGCAGATCTCCACCGAAGAAGCCGTCGAGCTGGCCCAGCGCTGCGAGAACGCGGCGTTCGAGGTCGACCCGCGCATCACGAACAGCGAAGGCGCCAGCGTCTACGTGCAGCAGTCGCATTTCGTGGCCGCCAACTCGCGCGGCTTCATCGGCGGCTACCCGTTCTCGCGCCATACCATATCGGTGGCGCCGATTGCGGGCAAGGGCAACAAGATGCAGCGCGACGACTGGTACACCTCGGCGCGCGACCCGAAAAAATTGGCTAAACCGGAAGCCGTGGGCCGCTACGCCGCCGAGCGCGCGCTGGCACGCCTGAACGCGCGCAAGCTCGATACCCGCACCTGCCCGGTGCTGTTCGAGGCGCCGCTGGCCGCCGGCCTGCTGGGCGCCTTCGTGCAGGCGGTATCGGGCGGCTCGCTGTACCGCAAGTCCACCTTCCTGCTCGATACGCTGGGCAAGCAGGTCTTCCCCGAGCATATCCAGATCGTCGAAGACCCGCATGTGATCGGCGAAGTCGGCTCCTCGCCGTTCGACGAAGAGGGCGTGCGTACGGTGCGCCGCGAGGTGGTGAAGGATGGCGTGCTGCAGGGTTACTTCCTGTCCTCGTACTCGGCGCGTAAACTCGGCATGCAAACCACGGGCAACGCCGGCGGTTCGCACAACCTGACCATCACCTCCGACAACACGAAGCGTGGCGACACCTTCGAAGGCATGCTGCGCAAGATGGGCACGGGCCTGCTGGTGACGGAACTGATGGGGCATGGCGTGAACTACGTGACCGGCGACTATTCGCGCGGCGCCTCGGGCTACTGGGTCGAGAACGGCGTCATCCAGTATCCGGTGGAAGAGATTACGATTGCCGGCAACATGCGCGAGATGTTCCAGCAAATCGTCGGCGTCGGCAACGACGTGCTGGCGCGCGGGAACAAGTCGATCGGGTCGATCCTGATCGAAAAAATGGTTATTGCGGGCAGCTGAGGAGTCATCGATGAGCAAATTCGTCCGTATCGACAAGGAAAACAACCCGAAGAAGGCGCAATTGCTGAACCTCGACCTGGTGGCATCGGTCGAGCTGGCGCCGCAATCCGACCTGCTCAGCTCCGCCGACGAAAAGCGCGTGTACGCCAGCTGCCTGGCGCACGACAAGACGGTGATCGCCACCGTGCATTTCGACAGCCTGGAAGATGCGCATGCGTGGGTGGAGAAGCACCTGGGCGTGCAGCTCTGATCCCATCCATGGCCGAGAACAAGACCCGGCCGACCGGCGCCAGCGTCGACGCCTTCCTGGCCGCCGTCGCCGATGACGCGCGGCGCGCCGACTGCGCACAGCTGGCTGGCCTGATGGGCCGCGTGACCGGAGAACCCGCTGTCATGTGGGGCGACAGCATTGTCGGCTTCGGCAGTGTGCATTACCGCTACGACAGCGGACGCGAGGGCGACATGCCGCTGGTGGGTTTTTCGCCGCGTAAAGGCGATCTCAGTCTGTATGTGTTGAGCGGCGACGAAGCCGAAGCAGCGCGGCTGGCCAGGCTGGGGCGGCACAAGACCGGCAAGGCGTGTTTGAACCTGCGCCAGCTGGCCGATGTCGATCTCGCGGTGCTGGAACAGCTGGTGGCAGGGGCGGTTGAAGCCATGCGGCGGCGGTACGGCGAACCGGCCTGATTGGCTTGCCTGGCGTATTCAGTCGCCAGCATCGTTGGCAGTATCGTACGGTGGGCACCCCGTGCCCACGCGGTTACGTGCGTATCCTTTCCGTGTTGGCCGTAACTTGTCGCCCGCTAAAGCTGAATGAAACACCAAACGCATGCCGGGTTTTCGGTCGTCGCATGCTGTGCGGGCGACACCTCACTGCACGTGACTCCAGACACGTGCGTACCGCGTGGGCACGGAGTGCCCACCGTACGGGTTACGTCAACAATGGAAAATCGCCGGGGAGCGCGATCATCGCAAATCAACCCCTGCTGCCAGCGCCCGCTCCACACTCGCCGCCAGCTCCGCCAGCTGGAACGGCTTGCGCAGCACCATGTCTTCGCCCACCACTTCCTCGATCGCACGCATGTCGGCATAACCGGTGGCGATCATCATCGGCACGCCGGGAATGATGGCGCGCGCCTGCTGCACCAGCTCGGCCCCGGTCATGCCCGGCATCAGGTAGTCGGTCAGCAGCAGGTCCGGCCTGGAGCGCTGCAGTTCGCGCAGCCCGGCTTCGCCATCGGCCGCCTGCGCCACCGTATAGCCCAGCACTTCCAGCGACTCGACCACCGACTGGCGCACATAGGCGTCGTCCTCGACCACCAGGATGCGCGCGCCGCGCTGGCGGGTGGCCGCCACCGATGACCGCACCAGCGCCGGCAGGGCGGCGGCGCTGCCGGCCGCGCGCAGCCAGATCTCCACCGTGGCGCCCACGCCCTGTTCGCTGAGGATGCGCGCCGCGCCGCCCGATTGCTGGGCCATGCCATAGACCTGGCTCAGGCCCAGGCCGGTGCCCTTGCCCACGCCCTTGGTGGTGAAGAAGGGCTCGAACACGCGCGCGATGATCTCGGGCGGCATGCCTTCGCCGCTGTCGGCCACGGCGATGCACACGTAGTCGCCGGCCGGCAGCAGGCCCTCCGGCGGCACGGCCGTGCCGGCATGGAAGCGCAGCCGGCCGCCGGCCGGCATGGCGTCGCGCGCATTGATCGCCAGGTTCAGGAGCGCCATTTCCATCTGGTTGGTGTCGGCCATCACGGCCGCATCCGGATCGTCGAGCGCGAATTCCATGCGCACGCCCGAGCCGAGCGAGGTGGCCACCAGCTCGCGCACGCCCTCGAACAGGGCGGCCAGGCCGAGCGGGCGCAGGTCCAGGCTCTGGTTGCGCGAAAAGGCGAGCAATTGGCCGGTGAGCTTGCCGCCGCGCTGGCAGGCGCGCCGCGCCACCTCGGCGCGGTTGCGCGTGAACTCGTCCTGCGATTTCAGCAGGATCAGGTCCATGCTGCCCTGCACCACGTTGAGCAGGTTGTTGAAGTCGTGGGCGATGCCGCCGGTGAGGCGCCCGATCGCCTCCATCTTCTGGAACTGGATCAGGGTCTGCTGCACGCGCTCGCGCTCGATCACCTCGTTGGTCAGGCGATCGTTGGCCTGGGCCAGGGCGCGGGTGCGCTCTTCGATGCGCGCTTCCAGGGTCTCGTTCAGCTCCAGCAGGTCGTCCTGGCTGCGGCGCAGGTTGGCGGCGGTGCGTTCGCGGTCGGCCAGCACCGCGCGCGCCTGGTACTGGCGGCGCCGTGCGCGCAGGGCCGAGCCCACCGCGCTGCGCAGGGTCTGCACGTTCAGCGGACGCTCGAGCAGGATCACGTTGCCCAGCTCCGCCACGCGCGCGCGCGCGGCTTCCGGCGCCGTGCCGATGACCTTGCCGAGCAAGACCACGAAAGGGAAGTCGGACCAGGGCGGCTGGCGCCCCAGCCAGTCGTGCAGGCGCCCGAGGTCGACGCCGGCCAGCGCTTCCTCGGCCACGATGGCCGCGCCGGCGCCGGCCGCGATGCGCTCGGCAAAGGCGTCGAAGCCGGCCACGACGTCGCAGCCGAAGCCGTCGACCTTCAGGACCGAGCACATGACCTCGGCATCGCGCCCGCGCGGCGCGAAGACCAGGACCCGCTCTTCGTCCTTGTCAGGAAGTGACATCAACATTCGTGGTCATCATCGGCGTGACGCCGCGGTAGGTCGGCAGGCCGGTCAGCACGCCCTCGAAGCCTTCGAGCGGCGCGCCGATGCGCACGCCTTCGCCGCTCAGCTGCAGCTCGTGGATGGTCAGCGCGTGGGTCGCGGTGCGGCTCTTGATGACGGTGAGGGCGCGGCGCAGGCGGCCGTTGGCCTCGAAGAAGCGCAGCAGCACGGTGGTGTCGGACAGGTAGCTCAGGTCGACGTCGGTGCGCACTTCGCCGATCAGGCCGTGCTGGCCCAGCACCAGCACCGTGGTCACGCCCTGCTGGTTCAGGTAGGACAGCAGTTCGTGCATCTGCAGGGTCAGGTACTGCTCGCCCGGCATCGCCTGCAGGTAGGCGTTCAGGCTGTCGATGACGAGGAAGCGCACCCCGTGCAGCTCGACCGCGTCGCGCAGCATCTGGGCGAATTCGCCGGGCGAGAGCTCGGCCGGGTCGATGTGGATAATGCGCAGCTGGCCGCTGTCGGCATACGGGCGCAGGTCCATGCCGAGCGACTTGTTGCGGGCGAAGAAGGTGCCCAGGCCTTCGTCGAACAGGTAGAACGAGGCCTTTTCGCCGCGCTCGAGCGCCGCCAGCAGACAGCGCACCGAGAGCGTGGTCTTCCCGATACCGGACGGGCCCACCATCAGGGTATTCGTGCCGCGCACCAGGCCGCCGCCGAGCAGGGCGTCGAAGCTGTCGGCGCCGGTCGGGCTGATGGAGGGCGTGAAGTCGCGCATGTGCTCGGACGCCACCAGGCGCGGGTACATGAGGATGCCGCCGGTGTCGAGAGCGTAGTCGTGGAAGCCGCCGCGGAAGCGGATGCCGCGCATCTTGACGATGTTCACGCGGCGCCGCTCCTTGCCGAATTCCTTGGCGATCTGCTCCAGGCTGATCACGCCGTGGGCGATGCTGTGCAGGTGCTGGTCCGAGGTGGAACTGGATTTATCGTCGAGCAGCAACACGGTGCAGGCGCGCGAGGCGAAGAACTGCTTCAGGGCCAGGATCTGGCGCCGGTAGCGCAGCGGGTTCTGGGCCAGCAGGCGCATCTCCGACATGCTGTCGAAGACCACGCGCACCGGTTTCAGGCGGTCGACTTCGTTCATCACGTTGCGCGTGGTTTCGTTCAGCTCCACTTCCGACGGGTGGAACACCGACTGCTGGGAGTCCAGGTCGAGGTCGCCGTCGCTGGCCAGTTCGTGGATCGCCAGGCCGTCGAGGGTCCAGCCGTGGGTGGCGGCCACCGCCTTGAGTTCGTCCGCCGTTTCCGACAGGGTGATGTACAGGCCGCTCTCGCCGCGCTTCAGGCCGTCGAGCAGGAATTGCAGGCCGAGCGTGGTCTTGCCGGTGCCGGGCGTGCCCTCGACCAGGTAGACCCGCTGCGGGGTCAGTCCGCCGCCGAGGATGTCGTCGAGGCCGGGAATGCCGGTCGACATGCGTTCGGAGGCGGTGGAAGGCGCGCTCTGCGCCGAAGTTGCGGTAGTCATGGAACGGCCTGTTTAGCTGGAGGCGCGCCGCGTCGCTGCGGCAGATGCCCACCAAAAGTGATGGTGTCGCCGGATACCGGCATTACCGATCCTGCCATTATAAAACGCTTCGCCCAGCTGCCCGGTCCGCACACCTTGCTTGACGTCCACAAAGCAGGTCCTGTGCGAATTTCCAACATTTCAGGCCGCGTCGCGGCGCGCCAGGCGCTGGCCGTGGATGCTCCAGCTGACGTCGACGCCGTCGACGCTGGCGCGCAGGACCCAGCCGGTGCCGACCTTCTCGACCGTGACCGTCGTCTCGAGTTCCCTCGCGACCTTGTCGGCCCATCCCTGGGCGGCGCCGCGGCCCTTGAACAGTTCCTCGCCTTGATACAAGACGGTGGCGTCGAATACGGGTGCTGCGAATACGGACATGTGCGTTGTTCCTGAAGGTGAAAAAATGCCCCGGCGAGCGGGGCAGTGGATTACTTGAGCGCGCGGACGGCCTGCAGCACCGGCTGCAGCACGGCGGCGCCGAGGCGGGCGCTGCGCGCGCCGTCCCAGCCCACTTGCGGGTCGGGGTCGTTGGCGTTGTCCTTGAACGGCAGTTCCAGGGTCAGCGACAGGCAGCCGAAGGCGTGGGTGATGTGCGGCGAGCCCATGGTCAGCGTCTCTTCGGTGTAGGGCGTTTCGCCGTAGCCGTGCACGTCCTGGAAGTCGGGGCTGGCGATCATGAAGTTGTCGCTGAAGCGCTTCTGCGCGGCGGCCTGCTCGGGCGTGAAGGTCGGCAGCGATTCGCTGCCGGCCACGAAGACATACGGCAGGCCTTCGTCGCCGTGCACGTCGAGGCAGAGATCGACGCCGGTCTCATGCATCTTCTGCTTGACCAGGAAGACTTCCGGGCTACGCTCCATGGTCGGGTTCAGCCACTCGCGGTTCAGGTTGGCGCCGGCGGCATTCGTGCGCAGGTTGCCGCGGACAGAACCGTCCGGATTCATGTTCGGCACCACGTAGAACACGGTTTCCTTCAGCAGCTGGCGCGCGAACGGATGGGCCGGGTCGAGCAGGGCGTCGAGCATGCCTTCGACGAACCACTCGGCCATGGTTTCGCCCGGGTGCTGGCGTGCGATGACCCAGACGTTTTTCTTTTCAGGCGAAGGCTCGCCGATCACCAGCATGTTCAGGTCGCGGCCGTCGACCGTCGAACCCAGGTCGAGCATGCGCACGTTCTCGCTCATCTGGGCGCGGTCGAGCAGCTCCAGGTGGCGTTCCCAGGAATAGGGCTCGAAGTAGGCGTAGTAGACGCTGTCCATGCCCGGGGTATGCTCGATGGTCATCACCTGGCCATCGAACGAAGTCGGCACGCGGAACCAGTTGATGCGGTCGTAGCTCGCCATCGCGTTGTAGTCTTCCCAGCCGGCCGGATACGCGGCCTGGCCGGCGTTCAGCAGGCGGATCGTGCATGGCTCGCCTTGCGCGCCCTGCAGGCGGAAGTAGAACCACTGCGTGATGTCGGCGTGCGAATCCTCGCGGATGTTCAGGTCGATGGCGTTCGCGCTCGTGGCGTTCACGACCTCGATGGCGCCAGCGTCGAACTGGCTGCTGATCTTGATAGACATGGTGTGTCCTGGTTGATGGCGTAAAGCCGAGATCATACACGTCGATTAACCGCGCAACCCGCCAAACCGCCCATAAAACGCTTCGTCCGCGCCCGGCGCCGCTTCATCCTCGCGCCGCAACACCGCATCCACATGCACCTCGGCCTGCACCGCAACACGCTTGTAGATAGCGCGCGCCACCTCGTACGCATCCGACCCCGGCCACGGATCGGGCAACAACTCGACCGGCAACAAGGGATCGTGCAACTGCAGCCGCCGGTACGCATGAATCAGCAGCGAACGCATCGCAAACGCCGCCTCCGGCGCCGGCTCGGCCCCATCCTGCAACAAGGCCAGCAGCGGCGAAAACTGCGCAATGAAATCCCGGTAGCCCTGGGCCACCGCCGTCAGATTCCAGCCTTCGCCAACAAGTTCCGCCAAGGGCCGCGATCCGACATCCGGCAACTCGGCCGCACTGAGGGCAAACACCTTGCCCGCCGCCCCGGTACGGTCCAGCGCATCGGCCAGCCCCTCGATGTCCCCCGCCGGATGCGCCAGCAGCCCCGGACCCAGCATCGCAAAGCCTTCCCACTGCAGTTCCTTGCGCACCGCCGTGCGCAAGTCGCCGTCGATGCTGCCGTTCGGCGCCAGCAGCAGCGTCCAGCGCCCGTCCCAGTGCAGGCCGGGCGGGGCGTAGATGCGGCGGTCGGCGCGCTGGAAGCGCGCCAGCGATTTCGCGTCGAAGGCATAGCGGCTGCGCCGCCCCTCGCGGCTGGCCGTCAGCCAGCCTTCCTGCACCAGGCGGAACACGCTGGTGCGCACCAGGCGGTCGGTCACGCCCAATGGCGCCAGCAGCTCGATCAAACTGCCGAGCCAGGCCGCGCCGCCGTGTGGCGCAATCGCATCGCCCATCACCGTCATCACCAGGGATTTCGAGCGCGGCGGCTCGAGTGCGAGGAAGTGGGCGATCCACTCAGGGCTGGTCATTTGCTTCATGAAATCGGGTTGACCTTGCTTCTCAATATGATTCAAAATTTTGGTGTACATCTCGTTTTCTGTATCGTATTATGGCTTCACGATGTTTGCAATGGGAGACAGACCATGTACGCGCAGATGGTAGAAACCGGCCTGAAAAAGGTCCAGACCGAACAAGACATGAGTGCCGAGGAACAAGCGTTCCAGGCGCGTATCGATGAAGGCATCAAGATCGAAGCCAAGGACTGGATGCCCGAGGCTTACCGCAAGACCCTGATCCGCCAGATCTCCCAGCACGCGCACTCCGAGATCGTCGGCCAGCTGCCGGAAGGCAACTGGGTCACGCGCGCCCCGACGCTCAAGCGTAAATCGGTGCTGCTGGCCAAGATCCAGGACGAAGCCGGGCACGGCCTCTACCTGTACAGCGCTGCCGAAACCCTGGGCGTGTCGCGCGACGAACTGCTGGCCGCGCTCCACTCGGGCAAGGCCAAGTATTCGAGCATCTTCAATTACCCGACGCTGAGCTGGGCCGACATGGGCGCCATCGGCTGGCTGGTCGACGGCTCGGCCATCATCAACCAGATTCCACTGTGCCGCTGCTCGTACGGTCCGTACGCCCGCGCCATGGTCCGCGTCTGCAAGGAAGAATCCTTCCACGCACGCCAGGGCTACGACATCATGATGAGCCTGGCCAAGGGCACGCCCGAACAAAAGGCCATGGCGCAGGATGCACTGAACCGCTGGTGGTGGCCATCGCTGATGATGTTCGGTCCATCGGACGCCGAATCGGTAAACAGCGCGCAATCGAGCAAATGGCGCATCAAGCTGTTCTCGAACGACGAACTGCGCCAGCGCATGGTCGACCAGACCGTGCCGCAAGCCGAATACCTGGGCCTGACGGTTCCCGACCCCGACCTCAAGTTCAACGCGGAGACCGGCCACTACGAATTCGGCGAGATCGACTGGAGCGAATTCCACAACGTCCTGAAGGGCAACGGCCCCTGCAACCGCGAGCGCCTGCGCACCCGCGTCACGGCCTGGGACGACGGCGAATGGTTCCGCGACGCCCTGGTCGCCCACGCCGACAAAAAGGCCGCCCGCAAAGCCGCCGCGTAAGAATCGCCCACGGCAAGTGCTCGCCTCCGGCTCGAACGTACGGTGGGCACTCCGTGCCCACGCGGTACGCACGCCTCCCTGCACCACGAGCGGTGAAACATCGCTCGCGAAAACCGCAGCACCCAGAACAAATAAACTCGCATCATCGGAGACAATCATGAGCAAAGAATGGCCCCTGTGGGAAGTCTTCATCCGCAGCCAGCACGGTCTCGCCCACAAGCACGTCGGCAGCCTGCACGCCCCTGACGCCGAAATGGCCGTCAACAACGCGCGCGACGTCTACACGCGCCGCAACGAAGGCGTCTCGATCTGGGTCGTGCGCGCCGCCGACATCGTGGCGTCCAGCCCTTCCGACAAGGAAGCCCTGTTCGAGCCCGCCAACAGCAAGGTCTACCGCCACCCCACTTTCTTCCCGATGCCGGAAGAAGTGAAGAACCTGTGAGCGCAGCAATGGACGCCAAGTTCGAATACCTCCTGCGCCAGGGCGACAACGCCCTGATCCTCTCGCAGCAGCTCTCCCAGCTCTGCGGCAAAGGCCCGGCCCTGGAAGAAGACATGGCCCTGACCAACGTCGCCCTGGATCTGCTGGGGCAAACGCGCATGTGGCTCACCTACGCCGGGGAACTCGAAGGCCAGGACCGCGACGAAGACAGGCTCGCCTTCCACCGCGACGCCCACCAGTACCGCAACGTGCTGCTGGTCGAGCAGCCGAACGCCAGCTACGCCGAAACGATGATGCGCCAGTTCTTCTTCGACACCTGGCACTACTTCCTGATGCAGGGCCTGCTCAAATCCAGCGACCAGCGCATCGCCGAGATCGCCGAGAAGTCGCTGAAGGAAGTGACCTACCACCTGCGCCGCAGCGGCGACCTGGTGGTGCGCCTGGGCGACGGCACCGACGTCAGCCACGCCAAGATGCAGGCCGCCGCCGACGAACTCTGGATGTACACCGGCGAAGTCTTCATCTACGACGACATCGACAACGCCATGGTGGAGCAGGGCATCGCCCCGCCAGTCGACGGCCTGCGCGCCGCTTTCTTCGAACACGTGAGCGAGATCTTCGCCGAAGCCACCCTTACCATGCCATCGCCCGACGCGTACATGCAGCGCGGCGGCAAGCAGGGCCGCCACAGCGAACGCCTCGGCTACATCCTGGCCGAGATGCAGTTCCTGCAGCGCGCCTATCCCGGAGCGGAGTGGTAAATGCACGCCCAGAGCGTCACGCTGGACCAGGTATGGTCCTGGCTCGGCGAGGTCCCTGATCCCGAGATCCCGGTGATCTCGGTGGTCGATCTCGGCATCGTGCGCGACGTCGCCTTCGACGGCGACGAGTGCGTGGTGACGATCACGCCCACCTACTCCGGCTGCCCCGCGATGCAGGTGATCTCCGACGCCGTCGGCGAAGCCCTGCGCGCACGCGGCGTCGACAAGCTGCGCATCGTCACCCAGCTCTCGCCCGCCTGGACCACCGACTGGATGAGCGAGACCGGCAAGGCCGCCCTGAAGGGCTACGGCATCGCGCCGCCGGTCGAACAGGCCATCGATATCAGTGGACTGCGCAGCGGCGTCAAGCGCGGCGCCTTCAAGGAGCCCGAAGTCGCCTGCCCCAACTGCGGCTCGACCCACACCCAGCTGACCAGCCAGTTCGGTTCGACCCCGTGCAAGGCCTTGTACAAGTGCCTCGATTGCCGCGAACCCTTCGATTACTTCAAGTGCCATTAAAGCGAGCACCATGAGCAAATTCTATCCACTGACTGTCGCCAAGGTGAAGCACGAGACGCGCGATGCGATCGCGGTCACCTTTGCCGTCCCGCCCGAACTCAAAACCACCTTCGCCTACCAGCAGGGCCAGCACCTGACCCTGCGCGCGCTGATCGACGGCGAAGATGTGCGCCGCTCCTATTCGATCTGCTCCGCCGTGCAGGACGAGACCCTGCGCGTGGCCATCAAGCGCACACCCGGCGGCCTGTTCTCGAGCTGGGCCAACGAGCAGCTGCAAGCCGGCGCCACGCTGGATGTGATGCCGCCGATGGGCCACTTCAACGTGCCGCTCGACGCAACCAGCGAACGCCACTATCTCGCCTTTGCCGCCGGCAGCGGCATCACGCCTATCCTGTCGATCATCAAGACCACGCTGCTGGCCGAGCCGAAGAGCCGCTTCACCCTCGTGTACGGCAACCGCGCTTCGTCGTCGGTGATCTTCCGCGACGAACTCACCGACCTGAAGGACATCTACATGGGCCGCCTGAAGCTCGTGTACGTGATGAGCCGCGAGCAGCAGGACATCGAACTCTTCAACGGCCGCATCACCGGCGAAAAATGCAGCGCCTTCCTCAAGCACTGGATCCCCATCGATCACATCGACGTCGCCTTTGTCTGCGGCCCGGAAGACATGATGCACGGCGTCTCGAAGTCGCTGCAGGACGCGGGCCTGCCGAAGGAACGCATCCGCATCGAGCTGTTCGCCGCCAGCATTCCAAAACACGAGCACAAGCCGCGTCCGGTCGTGGAGGGAGCACGCCACCAGACCGAAGTCACCGTCATCATGGACGGCAGCGCCGCCAGCTTCACGATGGACAAGGACAAGGAGTCCATCCTCGACGCCGGCCTGCGCGCCGGCATCGACATGCGCTACTCGTGCAAGGGCGGCGTCTGCTCGACCTGCCGCTGCAAGGTCGTCGAGGGCAATGTCGAGATGGACGTGAACTACGCACTGGAAGACTACGAAGTCGCACGCGGCTTCGTCCTGTCCTGCCAGGCCTTCCCGATCACCGACAAATTGATCGTCGATTTCGACCAGCACGAATAACAACAACTGGAGGAGACAACCATGAACTACGAATCGATCCTGTACATGGTGGAAAACGGCGTCGCAGTGCTGACGCTGAACCGCCCCGACCGCCTGAACAGCTTCACCCAGGCCATGCACCTGGAAGTGCGCGACGCCCTCGACAAGCTGCAAGCCGACAAATCCGTGCGCGTGCTGGTGCTGACCGGCGCCGGCCGCGGCTTTTGCGCCGGCCAGGACCTGGGCGACCGCGCCGTCGCCCCTGGCGCGCCGGGCGTGGACCTCGGCGAATCGGTGGAAAAATTCTATGCGCCGCTGGTCATGACCCTGCGTTCGCTGCCAATGCCCGTGATCTGCGCCGTGAATGGCGTGGCCGCCGGCGCCGGCGCCAACCTGGCGCTGGCCTGCGACATCGTGCTGGCCGCCAAATCGGCCAGTTTCATCGAAGCCTTCTGCAAGCTGGGCCTGATCCCCGACACCGGCGGCACCTGGCATTTGCCGCGCCTGATCGGCCACGCCCGCGCCACGGGCCTGGCCATGCTGGGCGAAAAACTCAGTGCCGAAAAGGCGGAAGACTGGGGCCTGATCTGGCGCTGCGTGCCCGACGAAGCGCTGATGGACGAAGCCCTGGCCATGGCCGACCACTTCGCTACCGCGCCAACGAAAGGCCTCGCCTTTACCAAGAAAGCGCTGCAAGCCAGCTACGCCAACACCCTGCCGGAACAACTGCAGTTAGAAGGCGCGATGATGCGCGAGCTGGGCTACAGCCACGATTACCGCGAGGGCGTCGCCGCCTTCATCGCCAAGCGCCCGGCCCAGTTCAAGGGGGAGTGATGGAGGCGCTGGCCAAGGAGAACGTCGTTGCCGTCATCGGCAGCGGCGCCATGGGTGCGGGCATCGCGCAGATTGCTGCGGCAGCCGGCCACGGGGTGCGCCTGTTCGACACGCGCCCCGGCGCCGCCGCCAAGGCCGTCGCCGATATCGGCAAGGTCTTCGACAAGCTGGTCGACAAGGGCCGCATGGGCGCCGCCGAGGCGGACCTGGCGCGCGAGCGCCTGCAGACCGTCGATACACTGGCCGGCGTAAAAGACGCCGCCATCGTCATCGAAGCCATCGTCGAGAACCTGGACGCCAAGCGCACGCTGTTCACCGAGCTGGAAGGCATCGTCGGCGAGCGCTGCATCCTCGCCACGAATACATCGTCGATCTCGGTAACGGCGATTGCCGCACCGCTGCGCCACCCCGAGCGCCTGGTCGGCATGCACTTCTTTAACCCGGTGCCGCTGATGGCGCTGGTCGAGGTGATCAGCGGCCTGGCCACCAGCAAGGAAGTCGCCGCCACCGTCTACGCCACCGCGCAAGCCTGGGGCAAGGACCCGGTCCACGCCAAGTCGACGCCCGGCTTCATCGTCAACCGCGTCGCCCGTCCTTACTACGCCGAAGCCCTGCGCCTGCTGCAGGAACGCGCCGCCGACCCGGCCACGCTGGACGCCGTACTACGCGACTGCGGCGGTTTCCGCATGGGGCCCTTCGAGCTGATGGACCTGATCGGCCACGACGTCAACTTCTCGGTCACGCAATCGGTGCACGCCGCCTATTTCGGCGACCCGCGCTACACGCCCTCGGTGGTGCAGCAGGAACTGGTGAACGCCGGCTTCCTCGGCCGCAAATCCGGGCGCGGCTTCTACCGCTACGGCGACGATGCGGCGAAGCCGACACCGAAGATTGAAGCCCCGCAGCCGCGCCCGAGCACGGTCGGCATCAGCGTGCGCCGCGAAGTGGTCAACAGCATCCTCAGCCCGATGGAAGCGCGCCTGCTTGATGCCGGCTTCACGGTCGGCCACCGCGAACCGCTGCACGGCGCCGAGAAGCACGAAGCCCCGGCTTTCCACTGCAACGGCGCCGCCATCTTCCTCACCGACGGCCGCAGCGCCACCGAGCGCGCCGCCGCCAACAACCACGCCAACACCGTGGTCTACGACCTGCTGCTCGATCACGCCACGGCCAAACGCATCGCCCTGGCGCGCGCCGACCAGTGCAGCATTGATGCGTACTACTCGACCGTCGGCATGTTCCAGGCCACCGGCTTCGAGGTCTGCAAGCTGGACGACGTGCCCGGCATGGCCGTGATGCGCACCGTCGCCATGCTCGCCAACGAAGCGGCCGACGCCGTGAACCAGGGCGTGTGCAGCGTCAGCGCGGTGGACATCGCCATGCAGAAGGGCGTGCACTACCCGCGCGGCCCGCTGGCCTGGGCCGATGCAGTCGGCATCCATCACATCGTGACCGTGCTGGCGAACCTCGCCGCCACCTATGGCGAAGACCGCTACCGCGTCTCACCCCTCCTGCGCCGCAAGCTTGCCGCCAACCCGAACGGAGCCCGTTTCCATGCATAGCGTCCCACTTGGCGAACCACAAGCCCTGGCCGAACTGGCCGGCAAAACCATGTACGAACGCGACCCGGCCAGCAAGGGCCTGGGCATGACGCTCGAGGAAATCCGCCCCGGCTACGCACGCATGAGCATGCGCGTGCGCGCCGACATGCTCAATGGCCACGCCAGCTGCCACGGCGGTTTCATCTTCACGCTGGCCGACAGCGCATTCGCCTTTGCCTGCAACTCGCACAACTTCAATACGGTCGGCGCCGGCTGCACCATCGACTACCTGGCGCCTGGGCGCGAAGGCGACATCCTGACGGCCGAAGCGGTGGAGCAGGCGCTGCTTGGGAAGACCGGCGTCTACGACGTCACCGTGACGAATGCCGAAGGAAAAACCATCGCGCTTTTCCGCGGCAAGTCGCACCGCGTGAGCGGCATGGTGACTGACGCAGCAACTTGAAACAGCAACACGAGAACGGAAGGAGACAACATCATGGTCCAACGCATTCCTGAACCAGGCGACCTGGAGCCGATCGAACGCGCCAGCCGCGACGAACTGCAGGCGCTGCAGCTCGAACGCCTGCAATGGTCGCTGCAGCACGCCTACGACAAGGTGCCGCACTACCGCAAGGCCTTCGATGAAGCCGGCGTGCACCCGAGTGACTTGAAGTCCCTCGGCGACCTGGCCAGGTTCCCCTTCACCGACAAGAAGACCCTGCGCGACAACTACCCCTTCGGCATGTTTGCCGTGCCGCGCGAGCAGGTGGTGCGCGTGCATGCCTCGTCCGGCACCACCGGCCGTCCAACCGTGGTCGGCTACACGCAGAAGGACATCAACACCTGGGCCGACGTGGTGGCGCGCTCGATCCGCGCCGCCGGCGGCCGCCCGGGCGACATGGTCCACGTGGCCTATGGCTACGGCCTGTTCACCGGCGGCCTGGGCGCCCACTACGGCGCCGAGCGTCTGGGTTGCACCGTGGTGCCGATGTCGGGCGGGCAGACCGAGAAGCAGGTGCAGCTGATCTGCGACTTCAAGCCCTCGGTCATCATGGTCACGCCCTCGTACATGCTGAACATCGTCGAGGAGTTCAAGCGCCAGGGCCTGGACCCGGCACAGTCTTCGCTGAAGGTCGGCATCTTCGGGGCCGAACCGTGGACCAACGCGATGCGCGCCACGATCGAAGAAGCGGCCGGCATCGACGCGGTCGACATCTACGGCCTGTCCGAAGTGATGGGCCCGGGCGTGGCCAGCGAATGCATCGAGAGCAAGGACGGCCCGGTGATCTGGGAAGACCATTTCTACCCCGAGATCATCGACCCCGACACCGGCGAAGTGCTGCCCGACGGCGAAGAGGGCGAACTGGTGTTCACCTCGCTCAGCAAGGAAGCGCTGCCCATCATCCGCTACCGCACGCGCGACCTGACGCGACTCTTGCCGCCGACTTCGCGTGCCATGCGCCGCATGGGCCGCATCACCGGCCGCTCGGACGACATGCTGATCATCCGCGGCGTGAACGTGTTCCCGAGCCAGATCGAGGAACTGGTGCTGAAGATGCCGGCGCTGGCGCCGCAATACCAGCTGGTCGTCGCGCGCGATGGCCACCTCGATACGCTGGAAGTGTTCGGCGAACTGAAGGAACACGGCATGGCGCCGGGCGACGTCGACGCGCTGTGCAAGGAACTGCAGCACTGCATCAAGACCTATGTGGGCGTGAGCACCAGGGTCACCCTGACGCCGCCGATGGGCATCGAACGCACGCTGACCGGCAAGGCCCGGCGCGTGGTCGACAAGCGCCCGAAGAATACCTAAAAACACACTGGAGACATCATGATCGACGCCTACATCTGCGACGCAGTCCGCACCCCCTTCGGCCGCTACGGCGGCGCGCTCGCCTCGGTGCGCGCCGACGACCTGGCCGCGCTGCCGATTGCCGCCCTCATCGAACGCAACCAGGGCGTCGACTGGGCCACCGTCGACGATTTGTACTGGGGCTGCGCCAACCAGGCCGGCGAAGACAACCGCAACGTCGGCCACATGGCGGGCCTGCTGGCCGGCCTGCCGGTCGAGGTGCCCGGCAATACCATCAACCGCCTGTGCGGCTCCAGCCTGGACGCCATCGGCATCGGCGCCCGCGCCATCATCTCGGGCCAGGCGAATCTGATCATCGCCGGCGGCTCGGAAAGCATGACGCGTGCGCCTTTCGTGATGGGCAAGGCGGACAGCGCCTTCTCGCGCGCCGCCAAGATCGAAGACACCACCATCGGCTGGCGCTTCGTCAATCCGTTGATGAAGGCGAAGTACGGCATCGACTCGATGCCGGAAACCGCCGAGAACGTGGCCAGGGAATTCAACATCAACCGCGCCGACCAGGACGCATTCGCCATCCGCAGCCAGCAGCGCTGGGCGCGCGCGAACGCGGCCGGTTTGTTCAAGGACGAAATCGTCCACGTGACCCTGCATTCGAAAAAAGGCGAGTCGCGCGTGTTCGACACCGACGAGCATCCGCGTCCGGACACCAGCATCGAAGCGCTGGCCAAGCTGAAAGGCGTGGTCGAACCAAGCGGTACCGTCACCGCCGGTAACGCATCCGGCGTGAACGACGGCGCCGCAGCGGTCCTGATTGCCTCCGCCAGCGCCGCCGAACGCTTCGGCCTGACCCCGCGCGCCCGCATTATCGGCATGGCCACCGCCGGCCTGGCGCCGCGCATCATGGGCTTCGGCCCGTCGCCAGCCACGAAGAAGGTGCTGGCCCAGACGGGCTTGACCATCGAGCAGATGGACGTGATCGAACTGAACGAAGCCTTTGCTTCCCAAGGCCTGGCCGTGCTGCGCGACCTCGGCGTTGCCGACGACGCCGAGCACGTGAACCCGAACGGCGGCGCGATTGCCCTCGGCCACCCGCTCGGCGCGTCCGGTGCACGCCTGGTCACCACCGCCGTCTGGCAACTGCAGCGCACGGGCGGCCGCTATGCCCTCTGCACGATGTGCATCGGCGTCGGCCAGGGCATCGCCCTCATCATCGAGCGGGTATAAAGAACATGGTCAAGGTCTACGAAATCGACGGCGTGCGCCCGGTGGTGCATCCCACCGCCTACGTGCACCCGACGGCGGTACTGATCGGCGACGTGATCGTCGGCCCGCGTTGCTACATCGGCCCACTGGCCTCGCTGCGCGGCGACTTCGGCCGCCTGATCCTGGAAGAGGGCGCCAACGTGCAGGACAGCTGCGTCATGCACGGCTTCGAAGACGGCGAAACCGTGATCGAAGTCGACGGCCACATCGGCCACGGCGCCGTGCTGCACGGCTGCCGCGTCGGCCGCAACGCCATGGTCGGCATGAACGCCGTCGTGATGGACGGCGCCGTCGTCGGCGAGGAATCCATCGTCGCCGCCATGAGCTTCGTGAAAGCCAAAATGCTCATCCCCCCGCGCAGCATGGTGATGGGCACCCCCGCACGCGTGATGCGCGAGCTGAAGCCCGAAGAAATCGCATGGAAAAGCTTCGGCACCCGCCAGTACCACCAGCTGACCACGCGCTCCCTGAACACCATGCGCGAAGTCGAGGCCTACACCGAAATCGAACCCAACCGCCCCGTCTTCGATTTCTCGAACAACGGCGGCCACACCCCCAAAGAATAAACGGCTACCGGCTGTCCGTAGGGTGGCCTCTCGAGCCCACGCGGATTCCGGCCGATGATCAGCCCAAACGCCTGCAAGAAATCCGAGGAGACAAAACATGCACACCCCAAGCACCCTGCAAAGCTGGATCGCCGGCCGCTGGATCGGCACTGAAGCCGCCACCCCCCTGCACAGCGCCCTCGACGGCCAACTGGTCTACCACACCCACGCCGAAAAGCTCGACTTCGACGAAGCCGTCACCTATGCCCGCAAGACCGGCGTCCCCGCCCTGATGCAGCTCGACTTCCAGACCCGCGCCCAGCGCCTGAAAGCCCTGGCCATGTACCTCATGGAGCGCAAGGAAGAACTCTACGAAATCTCGCACCTGACCGGCGCCACCCGCCCCGACAGCTGGGTCGACGTCGAAGGCGGCATCGGCACCCTGTTCGCCTACGCCAGCATGGGCTCGCGCGAGCTGCCATCCTCGAACGTCTTGCACGAAGGCCCGGCCCTGAACCTGGGCAAGCGCGGCGGCTTCGCCGGCACCCACATCCTGGTCCCGAAAGGCGGCCTGGCAGTGCACATCAACGCCTTCAACTTCCCGATCTGGGGCCTGCTCGAGAAATTCGCGCCGAGCTTCCTGGCCGCCATGCCCTGCATCGGCAAGCCCGCCACCGCCACCAGCTACCTGACCCACGCGGTGGTCAAGATGATCCACGACTCCGGCCTGCTGCCGGAAGGCGCACTGCAACTGGTGATCGGCTCCACCGGCGATCTGCTCGACCGCCTGACGGGTTTCGACACCGTCACCTTCACCGGCTCGGCCGACACTGCCGCCAAGCTGAAGGCCAACCCCAACCTGATCCGCGAATCGGTCCCGTTCACGGCCGAAGCCGACTCCCTGAACGCCGCCATCCTGGCCCCCGACGTGACCCCGGACGACCCCGAGTTCGACCTTTTCGTAAAAGAAGTCGCACGCGAGATGACCGGCAAGGCCGGCCAGAAGTGCACGGCCATCCGCCGCATCATCGTGCCCGAGCAGCACGTCGATGCGCTGGGCGAACGCCTGCGCGCGCGCCTGGAAAAGACCGTGGTCGGCAACCCGAAGATGGAAGGCGTGCGCATGGGCGCGCTGGCCTCGATGGACCAGCACCGCGACGTCAGCGAACGCGTGGAACTGCTCGCACGCGGCAACGAAGTCCTCTTCGGCGCCCACCACGGCTTCAACCCGGTCGGCGAGAACGCGGCAAATGGGGCCTTCTTCGCACCGACCCTGCTCCTGTGCCGCAACGCGTCGATCAACACGGCCGTGCACGACATCGAAGCCTTCGGCCCGGTGTCCACCATGATGACTTACCGCGACATCGACGAGGCCCTGCACCTGGCCGCGCTGGGCCGCGGCAGCCTGGTGACCACGCTGGCGACGAAAGACCCGATGATCGCCGCGCACGCCGTGCCGATCGCCGCCGCCTCGCACGGCCGCGTGCACATCCTCGACCGCGAGTCCGCAGTCGACAGCACCGGCCACGGCTCGCCGCTGCCGCAGCTGAAGCACGGCGGCCCGGGCCGCGCCGGCGGTGGCGAAGAGCTGGGCGGCATCCGCGCGGTGAAGCACTTCCTGCAGCGCGCGGCAGTGCAGGGATCTCCGACCATGCTGGCGGCCGTAACCGGCGAATACGTGCGCGGCGCGGCCGTGAAGGAATCGGAGATCCACCCGTTCCGCCGCTGGTTCGAGGACCTGGAGATAGGCCACTCGCTGCTGACGCACCGCCGGACCGTGAGCGAAGCCGATATCGTCAATTTCGGCGGTATCTCGGGCGACTACTTCTACATGCACTTCGACGAGATCGCTGCCAAGGACACGCAGTTCGGCAAGCGCATCGCGCACGGCTACTTCGTGCTGTCGGCGGCGGCAGGGCTGTTCGTGTCGCCGGCGCCGGGGCCGGTGCTGGCCAACTACGGACTCGACAACCTGAGGTTTGTTGCGCCGGTGGCGATCGGCGACACCATCCGTGCACGCCTGACCTGCAAGCGCAAGGTCGACCGGAATCGCACGGATGACGCCGGACGCGGACAGGGCGTGGTGGCCTGGGATGTGCAAGTCACCAACCAGAACGACGAACTGGTGGCAAGTTACGATATCCTCACGTTAGTACAAAAGCGCGGCTGACACGGGCTTGTGGCAGGTCGGCCGCCCAACTTATCCTTGAGGAGCAAGCATGTCGCGGCTAGACCTGAGCAGTATCCCCGTGTTGACCGGCACCGGTTATCCCGAACCTTTCGCCGAGATCGTCAACGGCCGCAGCCGCCAGTCGCTGGGCGAGGCCGGCGGCTTGAGCCAGTTCGGCGTCAACCTGGTTGAACTCAAGCCGGGCGCGGCATCGTCGCAGCGCCACTGGCATACGCATGAAGACGAATTCGTGATGGTGGTGTCGGGCGAACTCACCCTGATTACCGACGAGGGCGAGACCCTGATGCGCGCGGGCGACTGCGCGGCCTTCCCGGCGGGGAAACCGAACGGGCATCACCTGGTGAACCGCAGCTGGGGCAATGCGCTGTTCGTGGCGGTGGGGCCGAACATTCCGGCCGACCGGGCGACGTATCCGGACATCGATCTGATGTACGACGGGTCGACCAACAGCTACACGCACCGGGATGGAACGCCGTATCCGAAGCGGGAGGCGCCGGCGTCCGCCGCATCGCCATTGCCGGTGGAGGAGCATACGCTCGATCCGCGCGTGTACCAGCACGACTGAGGGACCGTCAGGCGCATTCGGCGGCGCGCAGGCGCTCGATCACATCGGCTAGCGGCATCGGCCGATGATAGTGGAAGCCCTGCATACAGGCTGACCCGTGCTGCCCGAGGTAGCAGGCCTGCGCCGCGGTTTCCACGCCCTCCGCCACCACGCGCAGTCCCAGGTGCCCGGCCATCGCCAGGATCGACTGGACGATGGCCGTGCTGTTGTGGTCCTGGGGCGTATCGCGCATGAAGCTCTTGTCGATCTTCAGCTCGTAGAGCGGCATCTTCTTCAGGTACGCCAGGTTCGAATAACCGGTCCCGAAATCGTCGACCGAGAAGCGGATGCCCAGGCTGGCCAGCTGGTGCATGCGCCTGATCGTCTGGTCGATATCCTCGATCAGCAGGCCTTCCGTCACTTCAAAGATGAACTCCTGCGCCGGCGCGCCCGTCTCGGCAAAAATCCTCTGCACCTGCTCGACGAAGTCGGGCTGGCGGAACTGGATCGGGCTGACGTTGAGCGACAGGGGCATCGCGCATCCAGCCTCCTCGAGCGTCAGCCAGGCGGCGCAGGCCTGGCGCAAGGCCCAGTGCCCAAGCGGCACGATCAGGCCGCTCGATTCGGCCACGGGAATGAAGACGTCCGGCCGCTCCATGCTGCCGTCGGCACGGCGCCAGCGCATCAGGAGTTCGGCGCCGACCGGCAGGCCGCCCTGGTCGACCTGCAGCTGCAGGTGCATGGCCAGTTCGCCGTTCTCAAGCGCCGCAGCCAGGTCGCGCTCCAGCGTGAGGGCGTGCTGGGCGTCGGCCAGCATGGCGTCCTCGAACACCATCACGCCATCGCGGCCGACAGCCTTGGCGTGGTACATGGCGGTGTCGGCTTCGCGCAGCAAATCGTGCGCACCCGGCCCGCCGGGCCTGGCCAGTGCGATGCCGATGCTGGCCGCGATCCGGTAGGGCTTGCCCTTGAGGTCGAGTGGCGCCGCCAGGGCCTCGCGCACCAGGGCGGCAGCCTCCAGGGCGCGGCGTGCGGCGGTATCCGCATGCAGATCGCGGCCGTCGAGCAGGACGACGAATTCGTCGCCGCCGATGCGGGCCACCATGTCGGTATCGCGCACGGCCTGTTTCAAGCGCGCGGCGGCATGTTCGAGCAACACGTCGCCGGTGGCATGACCGCGTTCGTCGTTGACGTTCTTGAACTTGTCGATATCCAGGTAGAGCACCGCGCTGACGCTCTTCTCGGCCTGGCTGCGTGCCACCGTGGCGCCCAGGCGGTCCATCAGCAGGCGCCGGTTCGGCAGTCCGGTCAGCACATCATAGAAGGCCAGGCGGTGGATGGCGTCTGCCGCCGTGCGCCGTTCCGTGATGTCGCGGCTGACGACGACCCAGTTGCTTGCGCAGTCCTCGTCGCGGGTGAACGGCATCACCTCGATCTCCAGCCAAAACGCCTCGCCGGGCCAGGTGTAGGCCATGATCTCGGCCTTGGCGGTCCGGTTCGCCGCCATCGCCCCAAACAGGCCTGCAAAGACGCCGTCATCGGTGTCCTGGCCGCGCAGGAGGTGCAAACCCTTGCCGAGGACTTCGGCGCGCGCATAGCCCATCCTGTGCAGGAATGCATCGTTGACGAAGATGATCTTCTGGTCCGGCCCGGGGACATCGGCGGCTTCGAGGATCAGGACCATGTCGTTCAGGTGCGCCACGGCTGCGGACGTGAGTTCGAGCTCCTTCAGCGAGCGCGCCAGACCCTGCAGGAGGGTACTGCAAGTCAGCGACAGCATGACGCCTACCGTGCTGAAATTGATGGCGGCGACAATTGATGATTTCAGCGGCGCATCGCTCATGCCCGGCATGCTCAATTCGATATGGCTGGTCGCACCGGCCACGACAAGGGCGGCAACACCGAGGGCGGTGGCAATCATGGCGGAGCGCAGGTTCAGCAGGATGGCGGCGATCAGGGGGCGGACCGAGCAGGTAGCTCAGGCTCGCGGAACCGACGGACAGCATCAGGACGATGGCCAGCACGTAGACTACCGCCAGGAAGTTCAGGACGCGGGTGGCATACGACAGCCGCTTGAAGCGCCAGATCCCGAACATCCAGACCAGCGCCAAGCCATCGGCAAGTGCGACCAGCGACATGCCGTTCTGGACCAGGAAGGGAATCACAACAGCGGTGGAGATGGCGCCTACAACCAGGACAACGGTCAGCAAGGAGGCAAAGATGCGCTCTCGCCAGCCGGCGATATTGGTGATGTTGTTCATTGGAGAATCGCGTGCAGGCGTGCGGCCGAAATGTGGTAACGGCCTGCAATCTTAAATTGCGCTAAGGCAACTGTCACGCAATTTCGTCAAATTTTCGGAGGGTGTTGCATATTGATGAGATATGATACATGCATGAAATGTATGCAATAATGGCAACGTTTCTAGCTAGTCAAGCCATGCCTTGATGGTAGTGGTCAATGCATGGGGCTGCTCCAATGGCAGCATGTGGCCGGAATGCCTGATCATTTCCAGCCTTGCGCCAGGTATCGTCCCGGCCAATTCCCTGGTCTCGGCCACGCTGCGCAGGGCATCCTGATCCGCCCCAATCACCAGCGTCGGACATTGCAACGACGCCGCCGCAATCCCATTGCGCTGTAATCCCGACTGCACCACCAGGGCCTCATAACCGAGCCGGTGCCCCATCTCCCTGACCCGCGTTAGCAATTCCCGATCGCCGCGCCGATCCGGATGCAGCGACTGCGCAATCGACCCCATGCTCAGGCCACGAAAAGTGGAAGGGTCGAGCGCCCTGATCGCATCCTGCTTCGCCTTGGCCCGCTCGGGGGTATCGGACTCGAGCGAACTGGCAACCAGCACCAACGCCACCACCCGATCCGGAAACAATTCCGCCACCTTGCGCGCGATATAGCCGCCCAGCGAGAAGCCAATCAACACAAAGCGCTCCAGCGCCGCCCGCGCAATGCTGCGCGCAATCTCGTCCGTCGTCGTGCCCGGCCCCAGCGGCAAACGGTGCACCGGCGCCTGCCACTGCAACAGTGGCACGACCTCATCCCACAGGGTCTCGTCCAGCATGAACCCTGGGAGCAGAACAAGCGGACAGGAAGTCATTGGAATCTTCATCTCATCAACACGGTCAAAGTCTTTTCACCAGGTGCAGCTAATCCGAGCCCAGCAGCAAAAACAATCATCGAAAAACTTGATTTTACAACTGTATTTTTCCCGTTTTTCGTTTTCATTTTAGCCACGCATAATGAACTCCATCGCAGCACACAAAGGGTGATGCAGGGAGAAACAGGCAATACCGGCAGCCGGCACGCTCGACGATATAACCGAACGTAGCGGCATTATCAACGCAGCAGAACGAGGAGCGAACGATGGTCTACCTGATCTCTTTCGGCGCCGGCATCCTGGCTGGCGTGCTCTACGGTGTGATCAATGTGCGCTCCCCGGCGCCACCCGCCATCGCCCTGATCGGCCTGCTGGGCATGCTGGTCGGCGAGCACGTGGTGCCGATCACCAAGCGTGTGATCGACGGCATTCCGCTCACCCGAGCCTGGTTCGCCAGTGAGTGCCAAAGCAAGATTACCGGCGTGGCAAGCAACAAGGCCAACGTCAAGACCGAAGCCGAAGACACCCGTCAAGGCTAACCAAATTTTCCAAACCCGCCGCGGCACAACCCGGCAAACCACAATACCAAAGGAGCACACCATGAACAACGCCAAACTCGAAGTCCTGACCCCGCAAAACTCGCAGCTGATCATCATCGACCACCAGCCGCAGATGGCTTTCGGCGTGCAGTCGATCGACCGCCAGACCCTGAAGAACAACGTGGTCGGCCTGGCCAAGGCAGCGAAAGCCTTCGGCATCCCGACCACCATCACCACCGTGGAAACCGATTCCTTCTCCGGCAAGACCTACCCGGAAATCCTGGACGTCTTCCCCGGCCAGCCGATCCTGGAACGCACCTCGATGAATTCCTGGGACGACCAGAAGGTGCGCGACGCACTGAAGGCCAACGGCCGCAAGAAGGTCATCGTGGCCGGCCTGTGGACCGAAGTCTGCAACACCACCTTCGCCCTGTGCGCCATGCTCGAAGGCGACTACGAAATCTACATGGTGGCCGACGCCTCGGGCGGCACCACCAAGGAAGCCCACGACTTCGCCATGCAGCGCATGGTGCAGGCCGGCGTGGTCCCGGTGACCTGGCAGCAGGTGCTGCTCGAATGGCAGCGCGACTGGGCCCACCGCGACACCTACAACGCCGTGATGGACATCGTGCGCGAGCACTCGGGCGCCTACGGCATGGGCGTCGACTACGCCTACACGATGGTGCACAAGGCTGCGGCACGCAACCAGGGCCAGAACGAAGTGCTGGCGCCGGTCCCCGCCACGCACTGAACGCCGCAGCGGCGACATACCAAGCCATAGCCGATCCGGTCCGCCATGAGGGCGGACCGTCTCGTCACCACCATCGTGCCGGCCAGCGCCCGGCGACAGGAGCAGCAATGCAAGCACAGTCCACTCCACGCGCCGCGGCGCCCCTCATCCTCATCAACGGCCGCTTCGCCACCCTCGACCGCGAGCAGCCGCAAGCCACCGCAGTGGCCATGCAGGACGGCCGCTTCCTCGCCGTCGGCGATGTCGAGCACGTGATGCGTTATCGCGAAGCGGGCAGCCAGGTGATCGACCTGAACGGCCGCACCGTGGTCCCCGGCCTGAACGATTCGCACCTGCACCTGATCCGCGGTGGGCTGAACTACAACCTGGAGCTGCGCTGGGAAGGCGTGCCGTCCCTTAGCGACGCGCTGCGCATGCTGAAGGACCAGGCCGACCGCACGCCAAACCCGCAATGGGTGCGCGTGGTGGGGGGCTGGAGCGAGTTCCAGTTTGCCGAGCGCCGCCTGCCGACCCTGGACGAGATCAACGCCGCCGCGCCCGACACGCCGGTCTTCATCCTGCACCTGTACGACCGCGCGCTGCTGAACCGCGCCGCCCTGCGCGCCGTCGGCTACACCAGGGACACGCCGAATCCGCCGGGCGGCGAGATCCAGCGCGACGCCGCCGGCAACCCCACCGGCATGCTGATCGCGCGCCCGAACGCGATGATCCTGTACGCCACCCTGGCCAAGGGCCCGGCGCTGCCGCTCGACTTGCAGGTGAACTCCACGCGCCAGTTCATGCGCGAGCTGAACCGCCTCGGCATCACCAGCGCCATCGACGCCGGCGGCGGCTTCCAGAACTTCCCCAACGACTACGCCGTCGTCGAGCAGCTCGACCGCGAGGAACAGCTGACCATCCGCATCGCCTACAACCTGTTCACCCAGAACAAGGGCGGCGAACTGGAAGACTTCCAGCGCTGGACCGACATGGTGACGCCGGGGCAGGGCAGCGACTACTACCGCCACAACGGCGCCGGCGAGATGCTGGTGTTCTCGGCGGCCGACTTCGAGGACTTCCTGGAGCCGCGCCCGGAACTGGCGGCCGGCATGGAAGACGAGCTGGAAAAGGTGGTGCGCCACCTGGTGGCCAGCCGCTGGCCTTTCCGCCTGCACGCCACCTACGAGGAATCGATCACGCGCATGCTCGACGTCTTCGAGAAGGTGAACCGCGAGATTCCCTTCGACGGCCTGCACTGGATGTTCGACCATTGCGAGACCATCAGCGAGCGCAGCATAGAACGCGTACGCGCACTCGGCGGCGGCATCGCGATCCAGCACCGCATGGCCTTCCAGGGCGAGTATTTTGTCGACCGCTACGGCAAGGACGCCGCGCGCGCCACGCCGCCAATCAAGCAGATGCTGGCAAGCGGCGTGCCGGTCGGCGCCGGTACCGACGCCACCCGCGTGGCCAGCTACAACCCGTGGACGGCGCTGTACTGGCTGGTGACCGGGCGCACCGTCGGCGGCTTGCCGCTGTATGGCGACAATGGTTACCTGCCACGCGAAACCGCGCTCGAACTCTGGACCGCGGGCAGCGCATGGTTCTCGAATGAACAGGGCCGCAAGGGGCGCATCCAGGAAGGCATGCTGGCCGACCTGGCTGTGCTGTCGAACGATTTCTTCACTGTGCCGGAAGACGACATCAAGGCCATCGAGTCGGTGCTGACGGTCGTTGGCGGCAAGGTGGTGTATGGCGCGGCCGAGTTCACCGGCCACGGGCCGGCGCCGATCCCGGTGCTGCCGGAATGGTCGCCGGTACAAAAGGTGGCGGGCCACTGGCGCCGCGCCGAGCCGCAACAGCAGCCGGCAATCGCCATGCCGCACCAGTGCAGCGGCCCTTGCGGCGTGCACGCCCACTCGCACGACCGCGCGCGCAAGTCGAATGTGCCGGTATCGGACTTCGGCGGCTTCTGGGGCGCCTTTGGTTGCAGCTGCTTCGCGTTCTGATCATGACGACCCCACAATTCCAGCGCCTGCAAGGCGCCAGCATGGGCTTTTTGGCCGGCTACGTCGACACCTTCGGCTTCATCGCCCTGTTCGGGCTGTTCACGGCCCACGTGACCGGCAACTTCGTGTTGATCGCGGTGTCGCTGGCCGACCCGACGCAAACGCCATCGCTGCTGAAACTGCTCGCCTTCCCGGCGTTCATCCTCGGCGTGGCGGCCTGCCGCCTGCTGGTGGCGCGCTGCGAGGGGCGCGGCACGGCGGCCACGCGGCCGGTGTATCTGCTGCAGCTGGTGCTGCTGCTCGGCTTCATGGTGTGCGGCATGCTGGCCGAGCCAATCGGCAAGCACGTCGGTGCGCTGGCGATGGCGGCCGGGCTGCTCGGCACGGCGGCGATGGGGGCGCACAGCGCAGCCAGCAAGCTGCTGCTGACCCACCTGGCGCCGACCTCGATGATGACCGGGAACGTGACCCAGCTCGTCATCGATACGGTCGACCGCCTGCGCGGTGCGGCGGACGCCGCCACCGCCGCACGCTGCGCCAAGTTCTTCTGGCCGGTGCTGGCCTTTGCCCTGGGCTGCGCCGCTGCGGCGTTTGCCTACCTGGCGCTGGGCTTCGTGATGCTGGCGCTGCCGGTGGCGATCCTGGCCTTCCACGTGTGGCGTCCGGAACCGGCGGCGCAGCTGGTGGCGCCATGAGCACCGTCGTCACCCAAGGGAAGGACAAAACCGCACGCCGTACCATGAGCAAGGGCCGGCTCGAAGCCTTTAGCGACGGCGTCATCGCCATCATCATCACGATCATGGTGCTGGAGCTGAAGCCGCCGCATGGCACCGACGTGGCCGACCTGGCCCATGTGCTGCCAGGCTGGCTGCGCTATGCGCTCAGCTTCGTCTACGTGGGCATCTACTGGGTAAACCACCACGCGCTGTTCGACCGGATTCAGAAGGTGGACGGCGGCATCCTGTGGGCCAACCTGCACCTGCTGTTCTGGATGTCGCTGGTCCCGTATGTAACTGCCTGGGCCGGCGAGAATCCGATGGCGCCGCTGCCGGTGGCGCTGTATGGCGCGGTGCTGCTGCTTTGCTCGGTCTCCTTCATGCTGCTGGCCTGGCGGCTGGATGTAAGTGGGGGCGGCCACGCGATGGCCTGGGGCAGCCGCAAGAACCGGATATCGATCGGGCTGTATGCGGCGGCGATCCTGCTGTCGCTGTGGTACGCGCCGCTCGGCGCGGTGATCCACGTGGTACTGGCGGCGTTCTGGCTGATGCCGGAGGCGCCGCAGCAGGAAGGGTGATCAGGCAGCCTTGCGCAGCACGCGCAGCTGGCCGTCTGGGCTGGTCTGCGCCTGCAGGTCGGCGTAGTCGAGGATGGCGGGAACGGTGGTTTCCATCGGATGCGCGTGGGTCAGGGTGACGACGATGGCGTCCATGCCGGCCGCTTCCGCCGAGCGCAGGCCGGTTTGCGTGTCTTCGAACACCAGGCAGTCGGCCGGGGCGGCATCGAGCTTGCGCGCGCCGAGCAGGAAAGGGTCGGGCGCCGGCTTGCCGTGCTCGACGTCCTCGGCCGCCACCAGCAGCCGGTGCGAGGGCAGGCCGGCCGCGGCCAGGCGCGCCTCGGCCAGCTTGCGCGGCGCCGAGGTGACGATGCCCCAGCGCTCGGGCGGCAGGCTGGAGAGGAAAGCGGCGGCGCCTTCGATGGCTTCGATGTCGGCCACGTCCTCGATTTCGGCGGCGGTGATCCAGGCGGCTTCGGCAATCGGGTCGACGCCGGGCAGTTTCAGCTGGCTGATGGTGTCGTGGGTGCGCTTGCCGTGCAGGGTTGGCAGGAATTTATCCACGTCCAGGCCGTGGCGCTGGGCCCAGGTGGACCAGACGCGTTCGGCGGAGCGGATCGAGGTGAGCAGGGTGCCGTCCATGTCGAACAGGAAAACGGCGTAGCTGCGGTCGGGCAGGGTGTCGAGTTTCATGGTTACCAGTTCAATTCAGTTTTTGCGCATAGCGCTCGCGCACGATCTGGCTGATGTAGGTCGAGAGGCCACTGCCGAGCGTGGCCAGGCGCTGCATTTCGGTGATGTTGTCGGCGCCGGCGCTCTCGTCGGTGTAGAGGTAGCGCTCGCCGCTGTGGAATTCCACGGTGATCGAACGGCGGCCGATGTCGTAGGCAACGACACCGGATTCGCCGCTGATGTTTTTGTAGCGATGCATGTGATTCCCTTGCGATATGGCTTGAGAGAGATTCTAGCCAGATGCCGGAGAAGCGTGCGCGGCCTTGCCTTGCTTCAAATGATCCGCGCCACGTAGACGATGACCATGGCCGACGGCACCAGCAGCAATTGCGCCAGCAAGGTGCCGGCCAGGCGGCTGCCCACCAGCCACACGATGCCCTGGCGGAACTCCGCTTCGTCGAGCTTGCCTTCGACCACATCGTCGGTCATGCCGGACAAATGCGGGTCGATGAAGACGGCCATCATGATGGTGGCGCCGCCGTTGATGATCGAGGACAGGGTGCTCGATGTGACGCGCACCGCCGGGTCGAGCGCGCCGGCGTACAGGGCGGCGAACACGCCCACGGTCCAGAGCGCGGCGGCGCCGACGTTCAGCAGCAGGATGGACCACGATACCGCGCCCGTTTTCGTTGGCTTGCTTACCTGTGGCGCGGATGGCAGCGTGGCCGAGTGCCGGATGTACGAGAGGCCGCCCTTGAAGAAACCATGCAGGATAAGCTTCGGCACCGAGCGGTGCACCTGGAAGTGCTCGACGGCGCGGCAGAACACGCGCTGGAAGGTTGGAATCAACAGCGCACCGGCAATCGTCGCCAGCGAGGCGGACACCAATAGCCAGCGGAAGTCCGACAGCAGGTGCGTGGCCATGGTGCCGGCCAGGTTCGATTCGACCCGCTTGGCCAGGAAAGGCCCGAGGAAGGAATTCGAAGTGCGCGAGACCAGCACCAGGATGCTGAACAGGGCAAACGACACCGCAATGCGCCGCGTGCGCACGCCGGCAATGCGCACCGAGTAGGCGAGGGTGCCGATCAGGTGGATGACGAAGGTAAGGAAACAGATCAGCCAGAGCTGGGCGTCCATGCTTGTTTGATGTTGTTGTCAAGCATGCATGCTGACACCGAACTGATTGCGCGGCAACCAGAGATTGCGCGCTTCGATCGCGTGGGCACAAGGATCGTTCCACAACGACTACGGCGCCGTCGCGTTCGTACGGTGGGCACGAAGTGCCCACGCGGTTACGTGCGTATGAATCGGACGGCGGCAGCAAGGTGTCGCTCGCGAGGTATCCGCCAGTCGCCATCCGATTCGATGCTTTTGAATCCCGGCACAGTGAAGCGGTCCGAGCGACGTTTACCGGTACGAGTCCAAGCGATGCGCACGTCACCGCGTGGGCACGGGGTGCCCACCGTACGGGATACGTCACCGGCCCATCATCGACCCACGGAATACGTCGCCGGCCCGTAAGCTGTGATCAGTCCTTCAACTGCCCGCGCACGCGCTCAATTGCCTTCTTCACCTGGTTCGGCGCCGTGCCGCCCACGTGATCACGCGCCGCCACCGAGCCTTCCAGCGTCAGCACCGCAAACACCTCATCCCCGATCAGCGGCGAAAAGCCCTGCAGCGTCTCCAGCGACATCTCCGACAAATCCACCCCAGCCACATCGCAGGCACGCACCGCATGCGCCACGGCTTCGTGCGCGTCGCGGAACGGCAGGCCCTTCTTGACCAGGTAATCGGCCAGGTCGGTCGCCGTCGCATACCCCTGCAGCGCGGCAGCGCGCATGTTCTCGGCTTTCACGGTGATGCCACCGGCCATGTCGGTGAAGATGCGCAGCGTGTCGAGCACGGTGTCGACGGTGTCGAACAGCGGTTCCTTGTCTTCCTGGTTGTCCTTGTTGTAGGCCAGCGGCTGGCCTTTCATCAGGGTCAGCAAGGACGCCAGGTGGCCATACACGCGGCCGGTCTTGCCGCGTGCGAGTTCCGGCACGTCCGGGTTTTTCTTTTGCGGCATGATCGACGAGCCGGTGCAGAAGCGGTCGGCGATGTCGATGAAGCCGATGCGCGGGCTCATCCACATGACCAGTTCTTCCGACATGCGCGACACGTGCATCATGATCAGCGAGCTTGCAGCCGTGAATTCAATTGCGAAGTCGCGGTCGGAGACGGCGTCCAGCGAGTTGTGGCACACGTCCTCGAAGCCCAGGTTCTGCGCCACGCGCAGGCGGTCGATCGGGAAGGTGGTGCCGGCCAGGGCGGCGGCGCCGAGCGGCAGGCGGTTCACGCGGCGGCGCGCGTCGATCATGCGCTCGGCATCGCGCCCGAACATTTCCACGTAGGCCAGCATGTGGTGGCCGAAGGTGATGGGTTGGGCCACTTGCAAATGGGTGAAGCCCGGCATGATGGTGTCGAAGTGGCGCTCGGCCAGGTCCGTCAGGGCGCTGCGCAGGCCGTTCAGCAGGGCCAGCACGTCGTCGATGGCGGCGCGCACGTACAGGCGGATATCGGTGGCCACCTGGTCGTTGCGCGAGCGGCCGGTGTGCAGGCGCTTGCCGGCGTCGCCGACCAGTTCGGTCAGGCGCTTCTCGATGTTCAGGTGCACATCCTCCAGATCGAGCAGCCACTCGAAGCTGCCGGCCTCGATCTCGCCGCGGATCTGCGCCATGCCGCGCTCGATCTCGGCACGGTCTTCCTGGCTGATGATGCCTTGCGCGGCCAGCATCTCGGCGTGCGCGAGCGAACCCTGGATGTCGAACAGGGCCAGGCGCTTGTCGAAGAACACGGACGCGGTGTAGCGCTTGACGAGATCGGAGACGGGTTCGGAGAAGCGCGCCGACCAGGCCTCGGCTTTCTTGGAGAATTGTGAAGTCATGGGGAAGGTTCCGGTTGATTTACCGGATTATAAACCGCCACGCATGGCCGCTGTCCGGGCAAGGCCGGATGACAAGGCGGCAAAAATCCCCGATGATGCGCCTATCAAGTCTGACGCAATGGAGAAAAGATGATGCAACGATGGATCCCGGCTGCCGTGGCGGCCATGCTGGCCGGCGCCGCTGCCCACGCCCAACCGCAAGCGCAAACGCAGGCACAGGCGCAAACGCCACAGCCACAGCCGCCGGCCCAGGTCCATACCGCCCCCGCCCAGCCGGTGACAAGCAGGGAAGCCGACGGCGCCTCGGTCGACTCCACCGTCGCCGCCCTGTACGAAGTCATTTCCGGCCCGGCCGGCGCGGCGCGCAACTGGAACCGCATGCGCGCACTGTTCGTGCCGGATGCCAAACTGTCGATGATCGTCCCGCAAAATCATGGCGGCTTCGCCCTGCGCCCGATGACGGTCGAAGATTACATCAGCCGCAACATGAGCACCTTCAGCGCCAACGGCTTCTATGAGCGCGAGATTGCGCGCCGCACCGAAACCTTCGGCCAGCTGGTGCATGTGTTCAGTACCTATGAACTGCTGCGCGCGCCGCACGACACCAAGCCGTTCATGCGCGGCATCAACAGCATCCAGCTGGTACACGACGGCAAGCGCTGGTGGATCGCCAACCTGGTCTGGCGCGCGGAAGACGCCCACCTCGCCTTACCGGAACGCTACCTGCCGGGCGGCGAAGACGCGCGCTGAAATCGGAGGCAATCGGAACTTATCGTTTTAGTAAACAGCGCTAAAATTGGTTTTTTGGCAGATGGCCCCAGGATGACTACCAACGACTCCAGTTTCCAGGTCAGCACCGACCAGTCGCTGCTCGACATTCCGATGATCTACCGCTTCCTCAGCGAGCAATCGAGCTGGGCGGTTGGCATCTCGCAGCCCATCGTCGAGCGCGCCATCGAGAATTCGCTGTGCTTCGGCGGCTACCTGGATGGGCGGCAAATCGCCTTTGCCCGCGTGATCACGGATTTCGCCACCTTTGCCAACCTGGTCGACGTGTTCGTGGTGCCGGAATACCGCGGCCATGGCTACGGCAAGCAGATGGTCGCGGCGGTGTTGCGCCACCCCAGCCTGCAGCACCTGCGCCGCTTCACCCTCGCTACGGGCGACGCCCACGGCCTGTACGAACGCTTCGGTTTCACCGCGCCCAGCAAGCCGGAAACGTTGATGGAGCGCTATTTCCCCAACATATACGTCTCCTGAGAGAACGCAACATGGCGACGTCTTTCTGGAATCAGGCTTACGCTTTGACTGTTCGAGAAGGAGCGCATCATGGTCCGGTTCGCCGTCTTTGTCGCCTTCATCATGACCTGCCTGGCGGGCCAGCCCGGGCTCGCTGCGGAAATCCCGCCGAAGGGCTCGCTGGTCATCATCGGCGGGGCGCTGCGGCCGGATAACAACGCCGTCTGGGAGCGCATCGTCGAGCTGGCCGGGGGCAAGGGCGCACGCATTGCCGTCTTCGCTTCCGCTTCCGCCAATCCCGAAAAATCCGGCGCCTTCCTCGTCGAGCGCCTGAACCGCTACGGCGCCAACGCCTTTTTTGTCCCGGTGGCCGTGCGCCTCACCGGCACCGACTACCAGGCCGCCGCCGACAATCCTGCATTAGCGGATACCGTACGATCCGCGGGCGGAGCGTACTTTGCCGGCGGCGACCAGGCCCGCATCACGCGCGCCCTGCGCCGCCCCGACGGCGCCAACAGCCTGGTGCTCGACGCCCTGTGGAGCATGTACCGGCGCGGCGGCGTGATCGCCGGCACCAGCGCCGGCGCCGCCATCATGAGCGCCTCCATGTTCGGCCATCCGAAACCGATACTGGCCACCCTCAAGCTCGGCCTCACCGACGGCCAGGAAATCACGCCGGGCCTGGGCTTCATCGGCGACGACGTGTTCGTCGACCAGCACCTGCTGGTACGCGGCCGCTTTGCGCGCATGCTGCCGGCCATGCTGCAAAAAGGCTACAAGCTGGGCCTGGGCATCGACGAGAACACGGCGATGGTGGTGGGGCCGCAACGCGACGTCGAGGTGATCGGTTACAAGGGCGCGCTGGTGGTCGATCTGTCGGCGGCGAATGCGCAGGAAGGGGCCTTCAACGTCAGCAACGTGCGCCTGAGCTACCTCGACAACGGCGACCGCTTCAACATCGCCAGCCATGCCTTTACCCCAGCGCCCGATAAAGCCGACGGCCGCCTCGACCCGGCCCGGCCCTATTACCGCGAGCCGCTGTTCTCGGCTGACATCCTCGGCAACAGCACGGTGGTGGACTTGATGGGCAAGCTGATCGACAGCGACCAGCCGGAAGCCATCGGCCTCACGCTCGACAGCGCCAACTCGGTGCAGCCGGATTTGGGCTTCGAGTTCAAGTTCTCGCGCACGGGCGAGAGCGTGGGCTATATGTCGGCGGCGACCGAAGCGTATTCCATCTACAACGTGCGGCTGGATATACGGCCGATCATCGTGAAGCGGCCGCTGTACCAGTATAAATAAGCCCACGGGTTATCCGGCAGGGCTGTTACAGAAGCTACATACAAGCCTGCAGCATTGATTCAAGTCAATAGTTTTCCTTCGCACTCCTGCACCATTCCATTGGTTAACGTACTTGTTCTGTCAGTGCTATTGCACTGACAGACGAGTATTTCGTTCGCGCCTTCGCTTGCGTCGAAGGCGCGTCTCATTCCTGCCAATGGACTCTTTATGCATGCACAGCAGATTCAACTTTTGCACCAAGAGCTCACCGACTCAAACCGGCCTATTCGCCTGCGTCTGTCGAGCGAACAAGGAGCGCTTACCGACCGTTTGTTGGTCAAACATGTAAAAGGCCAAGCCGATATCTGTGGCGGATTCGAATACCGTTTGCTTTGCATCGCAGGATCGGCGGGCCTGCCGCTCAAGACCTTCATCGCGATGGTCGCGGAACTGCAATTCGTGACCGACCGGGGCGAGTTGTATTCGATCTGCGGCATAGTGGCGCAGGCATCCGAAGGCGAAAGCGATGGCGGACTGGCAACCTACCAACTGATTATTCAAGATGCGCTTTCGCTGATGGAGACGCGCATCAATACCCGCGTTTTCCGACAGGCCAGCGAGATCGACATCACACGGACCTTGCTGCGCGAATGGCTGCACAAGAATCCAATCCTGGCGCGGGCCTTCGATTTCAAGTTGCTGACAGCAGCGTCGTATCCGATTCGGGAATTTACCATGCAGTACAACGAATCCGACGCCGCCTTCCTGCGCCGCCTGTGGAAGCGACGCGGACTGGCCTGGTTCTTCGAGGCGGGCGAATCAACGGGGCGTGATGCCATTCGAGGTCATCGGCTGGTCCTGTTCGACAATTCGCATGCACTCGCACAAAGCACGGCCGGGACAGTACGTTACCACCGCGACGATGGCACCGAAGCGCGCGATGGCATCACAGCGTGGCACGCATCGCGCTTGCTGACCGCTGGACAAGTCACGCGTCACTCCTGGGACTACAAGCAGTCATCGGGTTCCGAGGTAGCGATTCCGAGTCAACATGACCAAGGGGCTTTTGGGGGCAGGTTTGCATCAAATATTGATGAGTATCTGGTCGACACGCCGCATGCGGGAGACAGCAGCGCGGATTTCCGCACCCTGGCGACCTTGCGCATGCAGCGGCATGAATATGAATCGAAATACTTCGAAGCGGAGAGCGGAGTGCGCGACCTGGGCGTCGGACAGTGGATCGCCATCAAGGGCCATGCCGAAATCGATACGCACCGCGCCGAAGATCGTGAATTCGTGATTACCGGTTTGCGTATCGATGCGGAAAACAACCTCCCGAAAGCACTGAATGACCGGATCACCCGCCTGTTTGCGTTGAACAAATGGTGCGCACCCGACGATGGACTCGGGCGCGCAAGCGCCGAGCGTGGAGCGCGTTATACGAACCGGTTCAGCTGCGTGCGGCGCGGCATTCCTATTGTGCCCGCGTTTGATCCACGTGTCGACGTACCGACCGCACAAACGCAAAGCGTGATCGTCGTTACGCCTGGCGAAGAAGAAGTCCATTGCGACCAGCATGGCCGGGTGAAGGTCCGTTTTCCTGCGTGTCGCCCCAGCGACCACGAACATGCCAGGGGAGTTGGGGCGTCGGACAGCGACACCGATTCAGCCTGGCTGCGCGTCGCCAGTTCCTGGGCTGGGAACCACACCGGCGCAATCTCGCTGCCGCGTGACGGGGACGAATGCCTGGTGACTTTCCTTGGCGGCGATCCGGACAAGCCCGTCATCACGGGGCGCGTCCATGGCGGACGGACGCCGCCACCCGATTTCAGCCATTCCGGCAAGCTGCCGGGTAACCGCTTCCTCTCCGGGATCAAGAGTCGCGAGATAAAAGGCCAGCGGTACAACCAACTGCGCATGGACGATACGCCGGGCCAGATCAGTGCCCAGCTGGCGAGTGAACACGGTCACAGTCAGCTCAACCTCGGGCACTTGCGCCATCCGCGCCGTGATGGCGAAGCCGAACCTCGTGGTGAAGGCGCGGAATTGCGCAGCGATGAACACGTTGCGGTACGCGCCGCCAAAGGCTTGCTGCTGACGGCATGGAAGCGCCTGAATGCAGTCGATAACCAGCTGGCCCGCGCCGAATTCCTGTCCTTGATGGAGCAATGCCTGGAGCAATGCCAAAGCCTGGGGAGCTATGCGGCAGAGCACCAGGCGCTGCCGCTCGATGGCAATCCACTCGCCGAACTCAAGTCGCAGCTGAACCAATGGGAAGACGGCAGCAATACCGCACCGGAAGGGCAGACCGCTGGCAGTGCCATGATCGCCGCCAGTGCGCCCGACGGGATCAGCTTTGCTACGTCGAAAGCGCTGGTCAGTTATGCCGGGTCCAATGCCGACACGGTGGCGCAGCAGCATATCCAGCTGACTGCCGGTCAGCGTTTCAATCTGAATGCAGGACAGGGTGTCTCCCTGTTCTCGCACCATAACGGTATCAAGGCGATTGCGCACCACGGCAAGTTCCTGCTGCAGAGCCAGCACGATGATACGGAAGTCAATTCCGCCAAAAACGTCAGGGTCACGGCCACTGACGGCAAGGTGGTGCTGATGGCGAAGGAGATTCATATCGTTGCCGAAGATGGCTCCTTCATCAAGGTTGGTGGCGGCATTTCGCTCGGTACCAAAGGCGACATCAAACAACATGCTGCGAATTTCCCCCTAGATGGCCCGGCAACGATGGCAGCCGAGTTGCCGACGTTCGAGAACGGCACTCCCGACCAGAAATTCATCCTGAAGTATGGCGCCCATGACGAGGATGCGGTGCCTGCCGCGAACCGCCGCTTCGAGATTGAGATGAGCGATGGCAGCACGCTCAAGGGCATCAGCGATGCCGCAGGCAAGACGGAGCTGCTCGAGCGCGACGCGATGCATATCGCGAACATTCGAATTTTGACTGACGAACAGTAAGGAGATGCCGCATGCTGTATCCACGGGAACCCTATTGCATCGGGCAGGACGCGAGCGTCCTGCAATGCGAACGAAAGTCCGACAAGAAGGTGGATGTTAAACCGGATTTGCCCTGCAACGTTATCGTGATTCACGGCGTGAACGATGTGGGTACAGGCTTCGGCGCGGTTGAGGAAGGATTGTGTGCCGGGCTGGATATGCGCCTGCATGGCAAGCCGGGACGCTTTGTGCCGGGACGCTACAGGATGCCAACTGCCAAGGACAAGGACGTGCTCGAAGCCGATCCTGATGCTGTCTTTTTCAAGCGGGCGATTGAAAACACCACGCACAGCCCGGTCATTCCGTTTTACTGGGGGTTTCGTGAAATTCGGAAGGAGGCCAAGACGAAAAGCGGACAGCTTATCGATCGTTTCGGCAATCGTCTTGATAAGGATTATTCAAAAGGCGGCGGTCCCTTCGCCAATGCCACAAGCAGCTTGCCAGATATGTGGAATCGTGGCGTTTGCTCGCTCGCTGACGTGGGAGGCGATTCGATTCGACCGCTGTTAAGCGCGCCAGGACGAATGTATATGGTTCTGGCGGCGAAGCGGCTCGCGGCGCTGGTCGCGATGATTCGCGATTACGACGCCAACGAGACAGTGAACATTGTGGCGCACAGCCAAGGTTGCTTGATCAGCCTGCTAGCCCAAGCCTTCTTATTGCAGGAGGGGGAACGGCCAGCTGATACGCTGATTCTTACCCATCCGCCGTATAGCCTCGAAGAAGATGCAGGCTTAGTGATGTCCGCTTCGGAAATACTCAAGAGCGGAACAGATCCTGCAATGGAAGGACGATACGGCGTCCTAAAATCACGTCAAACCTTCGATGCAAGGTTGAGTACACTAGTGAATATTGTACAAGGCGTCGCTGCGAAGAAGCATTCGGCTCCAGCCCTTGCCGCCCTGACCGACCATAGTAAATTCCATGGAGTAGTCGGCGCCAAATGGAGCGCGAGCGGAGATCGTGATAATCGTGGCAAGGTGTATCTCTACTTCTGTCCCGAGGACATGACAGTAGCGTTGGACAATATGAAAGGCATAGGCTGGCAAGGCGTGCCTGATTTCATGCATGGAACGGCCCTTTCTCCAATCCCACGAGGGGATACGCGAGCAATGTTGGGTGCGACATCCGCCGCAAGTTTTAACACGAAACAGCAGAGCCGCAAGCCTCTTGCCGAGTTAGGGAAGGGATTTTACCAGAGGGTATTCACCAGCAAGCAGCGTGTTGATCCTGCAAAAAAGGCCCTTGGACCGGTATTGGTAGGGCAAGGTCCACATAACTTCGCCCTGCGGCTGAAAGGCGAAGACGATCATGGACACGTGGCTGAAGCAAACCGTACTTTGCGCAAGCACCACAAAGAAGTTGTCTGGCCAAGGAAGCCTGGACTGCTGGATTTCATGGATTCCGAGGCCGATCAACGTGAGGGCCTACGCAGTATTAACGGCGAGGCTTTGAAAATAGCCGTCGTTGCCGACTTACGCGGCTCTGGCCAGATAGACCCAAAAAATATCCCGGCCACTTCTATCCAGGCGCGCGTAGCAAGGGAGGAGCAGGGACCGTGCGAAGAAGTTGATCAAATCGATGCGGCAATTGCCATCACTAGTGGCAAGGGACTCAATGTGCAGGACGAGGAGTGCCCCGACCCTTCCGGAACAGAGCAGCGTCCGAAAGAGCCGCAAGCTTTATCGCAAGTCGACTGCCAGCGAATCGAGGCTCGTTACAACAAGGACAAAAAGCTGGACGAACTACCGTCCGAAGATCAACGCAAAGTATTGAAGGCGACGCGTTATCCGAATGGAAAGGTATTTGCGCAAATCCAGGAGAGCCCGAACGAAGGCCGTAAGCGTTGGCAGAACGAAGTCAGTCCCAAATCCTTCCATGGTTCGATTTTTGGCAGTGCCAAGAATCATCGCAATGTAACGGCGTATGACCTTTCAATTGGTGGGGGACTTGCATCCAGTGATCCGGCGTTTTACGCGTACTTGTGTGCGGTAGCTGATTGGCGGTTGCAGAAAGATCCGGCCGCGGTACGTGCATCTGTCCTGCAATGGAAGACATTCATTGAGCGATTCAAATCTTACTGGAGCGTTGAAAGGCCTGAGCGAAAAGAACTGATCTTGGGGAATGTCACCTATTACAGTACAGGCGAGCTGCCGCGCTGCGTGCCGGCACTGCATACAGGAATGCCGGGCCTTGTCATTTGCGAAACGATGGCGGGGGAGCGTGTCACGGCTAACCCGCCGACAACAACTCATCCGAACAAGAGAGAGAGGTCAGGAATATGACGACGAAGACCACAGCCACGCAGAACCATCCGGCGAAATATGTGATCGGAGCTCTTCTAATGCTTTTGATCCTGATTCCGTGCTGGACAGCATTTGTGATGACGGTTATTGAGCCGGAAAGTTTAATCAACCAGGAGCAGACGATGGGTAATCGAATCTTGTGGTGGGTAGCCGGGCCGACAGTTCTCGTTTCAGCGCTGTTTGGGATGCATTGGGTAAAGGCCTCAAAGCAAGGGCAGCGCACATTACAAAATGAGATGTCCCACACGCAACAGATAGCGCAAACCGAGCAGCAGAAACGCGAGTACGTGTTGGAGGTAATTGGGCTGGGTATCACCTTGGATAAATACCGGCAAGGCAAATTATGGGCAGCGCTACAGGCCGGTAATCCGCATACCACGATTCGGGAGCAAGACCCCAAGAAGTATAGCTGGTCAGGGATCGACAAATTGGGGACATCAGGCGGGCGCGGTGGAGACACACTTGAGAACGGTGCACGTTTTACACCCGAGTACTACGGTGTACCTGTCTTTAACGCCGTCGCACCTACTAATGATCCGAGATTAAAAGATCGGCCAGAAATGCCGGATCCTGGACTTGCGGGAGGGGTAATGGTTTCAGGGATGGGATCGCACCTTATCGTTGTCGGCCCTCGCCGCTTCGACGAACAGCCAGACCGCATCATCGAGGACGTATTCGCTTTTTTCGACGCGCATCCGGATGTTCCCTACGTTATCTTGAATTCCGAAGACAGTATGGGAACGCGCGACCTCAACATTCTTCCTGGTACACCTGCATTGCTGAGGGATGGTTACTATATTCCCGAAATGCCCGACGCCTCCGCACTCTTCGTACTCGCCCGGCGCGAACGGGTTGATCCGGTGCGACCCTTTACTTGGGAGGATCCAGATGATGCCTTCTTGCAAAGGGAATTCCGCTGGATGTATTGCAATTTGCTAGTTGCACTTCCTAACGAAGAGCGTGCGAGCGCTTTGCAAACACCTGCGCAGGTCGGCGCGGATATGACACGACAGGACCTTCGTGGAACTGTCGAGCGTGAACCTCTTGTCAGCGAATGGCTCGAAGCCGCTGCCGCCTTCGCGCAGCGTCCCGATGTGCGCGGCACCGGTGTTCCCGGCGTAATGGGCAAGCTCAATCCTTTCGCTCATTACCCTCCACGCGATTGGAAACCCACTCCGTGGTTCCCCATCCCCTGGACCCGCGAGCAACTGGCAACCTTCGACCGCTTGCCCACGCTCGGCTATATTCACCGCCCGACCTTCGTACGCTTTACCGACGAACAAGGCAAACCGGTCACACGCCGCGCCGAGCGCCAGAAGCTGTTGCAGGCTGGCTGGCAAGCCGCACTCCAGACCTTGCCCGAGACCCAGCGTTCCAAATCGCCTGCCCGTGTCATCGCCGCCACCAAGAACAATACCGATCAGATGATCGCACTCCATGGCGTCCTCGATGCGCAAGCAGCAAGCGGCGGCCCCGAGATCGACAGTGCCAAGTCCAGCCAGTTCATCGACACCGATAAACGCCTCGGCAATACCGGTGCGGCGACCTTGTTCGTACAGATAGGGATCGGTGTCATGGGCAGCTACCGCGACGGCGGCGTCAGCGCGGCAGTCAATCTGCGCAGCCCTGATGAAGCCTCGATCATCCTCATCAGCCCGCCTTCGGACGAGCAGCGCAAAAACCAAAAGCATCCAAAGGGTGGCGATGTATTCGCACACCGCGGCATCCCGGCCATCGACATCGGCGCTTACCAATAGAAAGGAGCGAACATGCCGAAAGTAATCCGCCTGAACGATCTCACCAGTCATGGAGGCAAGGTCGTGAGCGTTGCCGCTACCCATTTCACGGTGGGTGGCATTCCCGTTGCCTGTGTCGGCGACAAGACGACTTGCCCTATTCATGGGCCGGGAACGATCGTGGAAGGGCAGGCCCGTCACACAATCGGCGGCGTGCCGGTTGCATACGAGGGACATAAGACCAGTTGCGGCGCGACCTTGTTGCCCGGCGACCCGCACATGACCTGCACGTAACCCTCTGATAACATGGCAAGCGTCTGGCGGCGCTTGCCATGTACAGGATTACAATGCATGCCTTTCCCACCTCACAGGAAACCGCATGCTCCGCTTCCTTGCCGCCGCCCTGGCGCTTGTCTCAGGCACGGCTATTGCCGCCCAGCCCGCTACCGTCCGCCTCGACTACACCCACAGCGGCAACGCCCTGAGCGACAGCTACGCCATCGAGCGCGTGCTGATCGAACCGCTGCCCTGGCCGGGCGACATGGCGCGCAACCTGGACGACACCAACCGCGGCCAGAACCGCGTCGAAGTGGTCGATGCGAAGACGGGCGATTTACTGTACTCGCGCGGCTTTTCGACCGTGTTCGGCGAGTGGCGCACGACCGAGGAAGCAAATAAGCTCAGCCGCAGCTTCAGCGAATCGGTGCGCTTTCCGCAGTTCGACAAGCCGGTGCGCGTGCGCATCCTGAAGCGCGACGAACGCAATGCCTTCTCGGTGGCCTGGAGCGTGGAAGTCGATGCCAAGGCCCCGGATGTGGTGAAGCAGCAGCCGGTCGCCCCCGCCAAGCCGATTCCCATTCATGTGAGCGGCCCCTCGCCGCAAAAGGTCGATTTGCTGATCCTGGGCGATGGCTACACGGCGGCGGATATGAAGAAGTTCGAGGCCGACGCGCGCCGCCTGGCGCAGCACCTGTTCACGGTGTCGCCGTTCAAGGAGCGCGCGAACGACTTCAACGTCTGGGCGATGGCGGTGCCGACCGGCGAGTCGGGCATCTCGCGGCCTTCGACCGGCGTGCACCATGCTTCTCCGCTGGGCACGCGCTACGACATTTTTGGGAGCGAACGCTACGTGCTTACGCTCGACAACCGCGCGCTGCGCGACATCGCCCAGCACGCGCCCTACGAGTTCATCGAGATTTTGGTGAACAACGAGACCTACGGCGGCGGCGGCATCTTCGGCCAGTTCAGCACGGCGGCGGCGGGCAATGCCTGGGCCAACTACCTGTTCGTGCACGAGTTCGGCCACCACTTCGCCGGCCTGGCCGACGAGTACTACACTTCGCCGGTGGCTTACCAGGCAAGCGGCATACGCACCGAACCGTGGGAGCCGAACGTGACTGCCTTGCGCGATCCGGCTGCGCTCAAATGGAAACAACATGTAACAGCGAACACGCCTTTGCCGACGCCCTGGCCGAAAAATGCCTACGAAGACGCCTCGCGGGCGTACCAGAAAAAGCGTGCCGCGCTGCGCGAAAACAATCGTCCGGAAGCCGAAATGGATGCGCTGTTCCATGAAGATCTGGCGCGTACGAAAACCCTGTTCGAGAAGCAGCCGCACCGCCACGACATAGGGGCATTCGAGGGTGCGAACTATGAGGCGAGCGGCTACTACCGCCCGGCGATGCAATGCATCATGTTCGACCGCAGCGAGCAGTTCTGCCCGGTCTGCCTGGATGGGATCGTCGACATCATCGACCTGTATGCGGGGCCGGCGCGGCGCTGAAACACCTTGTTGCAACTCAGCAGTAGTGTGTGTGGTGGCGAACAGAACTTCCCGGCCGGGAGGCATATTCTGGACCTGTGCTTAACAAAAAGACAAACGCCGGCACAGACCGGCACCCCACCATACAACCGAAAGGACATACCATGAACAAGCTGCTCGCAACCCTGATCGCCGGCGTTTTCGCTACCAGTGCCTACGCCCAGACCACCGTCAATTCGGCCAACACCGAAGCCGTCGTGAAAGCCGAAGCCAAGGCTGAAGCCAACGTCGCCAAGGCCGAAGCGAAAGAAGCCAAGGCTGCTGCCAAGGCCGACGAAAAAGCCACCAAGGCTGTCGCCGACGCCGGTGAAAAGAAAGCCAAGGCCCACGCCAAGGCCGTGAAAGCCCACGCCGACGCAGCCGAGAAAGTCACCAAGGCTGACCCGGAAGACCGCGCCAAGGCCATGGCCAAGGCCGAGGAAAAAGTCTCGGAAGCGAACCTGAAGGCCGAGAAGACCATGATCAAGGCCGACGAAAAATCGCTGAAGAAGCAGGTTGATGCTGCCGCCGACCGTGCGACCGCTGCTGCCAAGACCGAACAGGTGCGTGCTGAAGCGACGGCTGATGTGCATAAGGCTGCTGCCAAGCACTAAGACGCGTGTGAGTGTGTGAGGAATGCCGGCGAGATGCCGGCATTTTTCGCTTGTGTTGTTGCAGTTTCGATGTTCGCGCCGTTTGCGAATCCGGATGAGTACGACCGCGTGGGCACAAGTGCCCACCCTACGAAATGCGGTATGCCGCATCCGCTATCGCACTGCGCTGCACCTACAAACAACAAAGCCGGCATCTGTCGGCTTTGTTCATTTACGCTGCGTTCGAACGATTACTCGCCCGTCGCCCGCATCGCCAGATCCGTCGCCTTCAACTTCGCCGACAAGGGCTTGCCCTTCTTCGCGCGCTTGCCGTAGTGCGGCTCCAGCCCCGACGCGTACAGTTCCACCACGCGCGGCTTCGAACCGGCCCAGGTGCCGATCACGTTCACGCCTTTCTGGCTGATCGGCTGCACCGCGAGCAGGGTTTCCTTCGGCTCCAGCTCCATCAGGATCACGCCACGGCCGCCATTGGTCAGCACCTTCATTTCGTCGATGCCGAACACCAGCACGCGGCCCTTCTCCGACAGGCAGGCCACCGCGCCCGCCGCATCCGATACCACGCGCGGCGCCAGCGGCACGGCCTTGTCGTCGAGCGTGATGAAGGACTTGCCACCCTTCAGGCGGCTGATCATGTCGCCGGCCTTGGTCATGAAACCGAAGCCGTTCGAGGTCGAGATCAGCAGGCGCGTTTCACCGGAACCTGCGAAGTAATGCAGGATGCGCACCCCGCCCGACAAATCGACCAGCGTGGTGATCGGCACGCCATCCCCGCGCGCTCCCGGCAGGGCCGCCACCGGCACCGAATACACCTTGCCGTTGTCGCCAATCCCCAGCAGGGTATCCACCGTGCGGCACTCGAAGGCGCTGCCCAGCGAATCGCCCGGCTTGAAGGTGAACTGCGCGTGATCGTGCCCGATGCCGGTACGCGCGCGCACCCAGCCTTTCTCGGAAATGATCACCGTCACCGGCTCGTCGATGACCTTCTGCTCGGCCACGGCGCGCTGCGCTTCCTCGATCACGGTGCGGCGCGCATCGCCGAACTGCTTGGCGTCGGCCTCGATCTCGCGGATGATGGTGCGCTTCATGGTCGACGGATTGGCCAGGATGTCTTCCAGCTTTTCCTTTTCGCCGCGCAGCTGGGCCAGCTCCTGCTCGATCTTGATGGCTTCCAGGCGCGCCAGCTGGCGCAGGCGGATTTCCAGGATGTCCTCGGCCTGGCGTTCCGACAGCGCAAAGCGCTCGATCAGCGCCGCTTTCGGATCGTCCGAATTGCGGATGATGGCGATCACCTCGTCGATGTTCAGCAGGACGATCTCGCGGCCTTCCAAAATATGGATGCGGTCGTTCACCTTGCCCAGCTTGAACTCGGTCCGGCGGCGCACGGTCACGAAGCGGAAGTCGATCCACTCCTGGATGATGTCGTTCAGGCCCTTCTGGCGCGGACGGCCGTCGCCGCCGATCATCACCAGGTTGATCGCACTCGAGGTTTCCAGCGAGGTGTGCGCCAGCAGCAGTAGCATGAACTCGTTCTGGTCCTGGTTCTTCGACTTCGGCTCGAACACCAGGCGCACCGGCGCTTCGCGGCCCGATTCGTCGCGCATGGTGTCGAGCGAATTCAGGATGGTCTGCTTGAGCGCGATCTGTTCCGGCGTCAGCGTCTTCTTGCCCAGCTTGACCTTCGGATTGGTCAGCTCCTCGATCTCCTGCTGCACCTTGGCCGCAGAGGTGCCCGGCGGCAGTTCGGTGACCACCGCCTGCCACTGGCCGCGGGCCAGTTCCTCGATCTTCCAGCGCGCGCGCACCTTCATCGAGCCGCGGCCGGTGGCGTACATGTCGGCGATTTGCGAGGCCGGGGTGATGATCTGGCCGCCGCCCGGGAAATCCGGACCCGGAACGATGGTCATCAGCTCGGCGTGCGAGATCTTCGGGTTGCGGATCATGGCGACGGCCGCCTCGGCCACTTCGCGCAGGTTGTGCGACGGGATCTCGGTGGCCAGGCCAACCGCGATACCGGAAGCGCCGTTCAGCAGCACCATCGGCAGGCGCGCCGGCAGCGCGCGCGGCTCGTTGGTGGTGCCGTCGTAGTTCGGCTGGAAGTCGACGGTGCCCATGTCGATTTCGTCGAGCAGCAGGCGCGAGATCGGGGTCAGGCGGGCTTCGGTATAGCGCATCGCCGCGGCGCCGTCGCCGTCGCGCGAGCCGAAGTTGCCCTGGCCGTCGATCAGCGGATAGCGCAGCGAAAAGTCCTGGGCCATGCGCACCAGCGCGTCGTACACCGACTGGTCGCCGTGCGGGTGGAGTTTGCCGAGCACGTCGCCGACCACGGCCGCGCACTTGCGCGGCTTGGCGGTGGCGCCCAGGCCCAGTTCGTTCATCGCGTACAGGATGCGGCGCTGGACCGGCTTCTGGCCGTCGGAGACGTCGGGCAGGGCGCGGCCTTTCACGACCGAGACGGCGTAGTCGAGATAGGCGCGCTCGGCGAAGGTGGACAGGGTCAGCGATTCGACGTCGTCGAGCGCCTCGCTGGCTTGTTCGAACAGATTTGCTTGAGTAGACATGGTGCTTACGAAAATGGATGTTGATTCTTTTTAGTGCGGATCATGTTCACGATCATGAAGACCGCGACGCCGAACACCGGCGAAATGAGCATGGACAGCGGCGACGTGCGCAGCATGGAGGTGTCCGGCCGCAGCGTCATGACAAGGAACACCATCCCCAGCCCGCCCGCCACCGCAGCGAAGGGATTGATGGTCGGATTCGACAGCAGCATGCCGCCCAGCGTCCACAGCCAGAGCAAGGCGGCGTGCAGCTGCAGCGGCAGCGGCGAGACGTCGGCGCCGGCCACCAGTGCGACGGTCCCGGCCAGCCAGGCGCAGCGCAGCGGCAGCAGCAGGCGGGCCTTGTCCGGCATCCGGCTCCACAAGTCGGCGCCGCCGCGGTAGAGCAGTTGAAGGGCGCAATAGGCGCCGGCCGCGCAGGTGACGTAACCATAGCCGGGGTAGCCCTTGTCGGCCATCGACACGCCGATCAGCAGCGCGCCAAAGGCAACGGCGAGGTAGTGCCCTTTGCCGAACAGGACCGAATTGGCAAAGCAGGCGACAGTCGTGCAGGCGACCATCGCCACCCCCAGCACCCAGGCAAAGGCGGGCGCCGGGTCGGGGATGAACAGCAGCGTCGACAGCAGCGCGAAGACCGGAATCCAGCCCAGCTGCACGGCGGGGCGGAAGCGCAGGTCGAACAGCAGCCAGCCGCGCCAGGGCGTATCGCGCAGGCGCGCCAGCGGGTCGACGTGGGCCCAGGCCAGGCCGGCGGCCAGCGCCAGCGGCAGGAACAGCAACAGGAGGCGCGGATCGAAACCCAGCACCGCTGCCTTGCCGGACAGGTTGGCGATCCCGAACGGCGAGATGCCCGCGCCGGCGCTGACCAGCGCGGTCTCGATGAAATAGCGCCGGCCTTCGACGCGCTGTGCCCATTCCTCGACCACCTCGGCGTTGAGCTTGAAGTACAGCAGTTCGCGGTGGTATTCGCGGATCAGCGCGATCTGCTCGCGCATCTGGCGCGTGAAGGAGGAACTGAGCGTGCGGCCAAAGCGGCGCCCGGCGCTATCGGCGAGCAGGGCGGCGATCGCCGGTTCGGTGCTCGCGCGCTGCAGCAGCGCGTTGTAGTCGCGCCCGGCGCGCAGGCGCGCCATGGCTTCGCCGGCGGCCTCGGGCAGGCGGCGCTCGATGAAGGAGGCATCTTCTTCCCAGCCGAAGACGGTGAAGATGGCCTCGCGCAGCGCGTCCTCGCAGGCTACGCCGGCGCAGTACTGGATGGCGAACAGCTCGAAATGCTCGCGCACTTCGAGCAGCATCATGTCGTCGCCGTCGATGATCAGCTGGAGCTGGTACTTGGGCGAGATGGCCGATTTTTCCAGGAACTGCCGCCACAGCAGGCCGGCGAGCTCGAAGGCAGCCGCGCTTGCTGCCTCGGCGGCGGCGCGCGCCTGCTCGCGTTCGATGCGGCGCGCCTGCTCCTGGGCCTGGCGCAGTGCCTGCTCGTCGTGGACTTCGCGCAGCAGCGGCACCGGGCGCTCCCAGGCTTCTTCGCGAAAGGCTGCGATTGGGCGCTCCCAGGCCGGTTCGCGTTCGTCCTCGGTCTCTTCAGGCGCCGTTTCGAGCGCGGGCTGGAAAGTGGGTGCATGCACAGCTGCAGGCGCGGTTGCCCCGGACGGCGCTGCCGCAACCAGCACTTCCGGCTCGGCCTGCTCTTCGTCGCTGTCCAGGTATGGCGCCATCTGCAGCGCTGCCTGGTAGGCGTCGTTCAGCGCCTGGAAGCCCGCGGCATCGTCTTCCGGCCGCGTGACTTTCAGCTTGCGCGCATAGGCGCGCTTGATCGCACGCACATCCGGCGTGGGATCGATGCCGAGGACGGCCCAGGCGCTCATTCCAGGCCGCCGCGGCCGAGTTCGGCCAGCACCTTCTGCAGCGTGGCGCGCGCCCGCGCCGCCGCATGGTGGTCCTGCTGTTCCAGCACCGACTGGAAGGCGGCGATGTGCTGGGCCAGGTATTCGCGGGCGTCGCCCAGCAGTTCCTGGTACAGGCGGTCGGCCTCGGCCACCACGGTGCGGTTCTCGATCTGGTCGCGCGGGTGGATCTTCAGCTCGGCCAGTTCCGCCAGGCGCTGCGCGACCTGCTCGGGCGTCATCACGCCGGCATTCTCGGTGATCACCAGCTTGTGCTTGTCCTGGGTTGGATGCACGGTGATTTCGGCTTCCAGCACGCCGCTGATGTCATACGTAAAACGCACGTCGGCGCTGATCTCGCCGGCCTTTTTCGGCAGGATCGGGAAGTCGATCGCGCCGAGATACACGTTGTCCTTCACCAGGCGCGCCTCGCCCTGGTAGACCAGCACGCGCAGTTCGCGCTGGCCGTCGCGGATGGTGGTGATGTTCTGCACGCGCGACACCGGCACCGTGGCATTGCGCTCGATGATGGGCAGGTAGTGGCCGGGCTCGTAGTTGTTCGGCCCGATCTGGCGCGAGATGCTGATGCCGAGCGAGTAGGGCGCGACGTCGGTCATCACCACTTCCTCGAGCGCGGCGTCGCGCATTTTCAGGCCGGCCTGCACCGCCGCGCCGAGTGCGATCGCGTGGTCGGGGTCGAGGTGGACGGATGGGAAGCGGCCGAACATGCGCGACACGAGTTTGCGCACGATCGGCATGCGGGTGGCGCCGCCGGCCAGCACCACGGCGTCGAGTTCGCTGGCCTTGATGGTGGAGTCGCGCAGCGCGCGGTCGACCGGCTTGCGCAGGCGCTGCAGCAGCGGCTCGCACAGCTGGGCGAGGGTGTCTTCGTCCAGGCGCCAGGTGAATTCGCGGCCCTCGTGCTGGAAGCGCATCTCGGTGCTGCTGGCGTCCGACAGCGCGCGCTTGGCGCGTTCGGCTTCGTCGCGCAGGCGCTGGGTCTGGGCGCGGCTGAGCACCGCGGTGCCGAGCACGTTGCGCAAGCTGCTGCGTTCGTAGAAGGTCTTGACCAGTACCTCGACGAAGTCTTCGCCGCCAAGGAAATTGTCGCCGGCCGAGGCACGCACTTCCATTACGCCCTCGAACAAATCGAGGATGGAGACGTCGAAGGTGCCGCCGCCGAGGTCGAAGACGAGGAACCTGGTTTCCTGCTGGCTGTCCTGGATGCCGTAGGCCAGGGCGGCCGCGGTCGGTTCGTTCAGCAGGCGCTCGACCTTCAAGCCGGCCAATTGGCCCGCCGCGCGCGTGGCTTTGCGCTGGGCGTCGCTGAAGTAGGCCGGCACGGTGATGATGGCTTCTTCCACCTTGTCGCCGAGCCAGGCTTCGGCGTCTTCCTTCAGTGCGCGCAGCACCAGCGAAGACAGCTCTTCCGGACGGAATTGCTGCCTGCCGAGCTGGGTCACGCGCTCGCTGCCCATGTAGCGCTTGAACAGCGCGGTGGAGAGGTCGGGATGGGTCTGGAGGCGCGAGCGCGCCGCCGCGCCCACCAGCACCGTGCCGTCGTCGTCGATGCCGACGCAGGACGGCGTCAGGTACTCGCCGAGTGCGTTTGGAATGATCTGCGCGCGCCCGTCACGCCAGGCTGCTACCAAGCTGTTTGTGGTGCCCAAATCAATACCAATGATCATGATCAGATGTCCGCTTCGGTTTCGTTACCGTGTTCTTCGATCCAGGCGCGCCGTGCGGCGGCCTCCCCTTTACCCATCAACATATTGAAACGTGCACTCGATTCGCTGTGGTCGAAGTCGCCCAGCGACACCGGCAGCAGGCGGCGCGTGTCCGGGTTCATCGTGGTTTCCCACAGCTGCTCGGCGTTCATCTCGCCCAGGCCCTTGAAGCGCGAGATGCTCCACGAACCTTCCTTCAGGCCTTCTTTCTTGAGCTTGTCTTCGATGGCCAGCAGTTCGCCGTCGTCGAGCGCATACAGCTTTTGCAGCGGCTTCTTGCCGCGCGCCGGTACGTCGACGCGGTACAGCGGCGGACGCGCCACACAGATATGGCCATGCTTGAACAGGGCAGGGAAGTGCTTGAAGAACAGGGTCAGCAGCAGAACCTGGATGTGCGAACCGTCGACGTCGGCGTCGGACAGGATGCAGATCTTGCCGTAGCGCAGACCGCTCAAATCAGGCGAATCGCCATGCGCGTGCGGGTCGACACCGATCGCCACCGAGATGTCGTGGATTTCGTTGTTGGCGAACAGGCGGTCGCGGTCGGTCTCCCAGGTATTCAGCACCTTGCCGCGCAGCGGCAAAATCGCCTGGTATTCCTTGTCGCGGCCCATTTTTGCGGAACCGCCGGCCGAGTCGCCCTCGACCAGGAAGATTTCGTTGCGGGTCAGGTCGGTCGATTCGCAATCGGTGAGTTTACCCGGCAACACGGCCACGCCCGAGGATTTTTTCTTCTCGACCTTTTGCAGCGAGCGCATGCGCGACTGCGCCTGCTTGATCACCAAATCGGCGAGTTTCTTGCCGTATTCGACGTGCTGGTTCAGCCAGAGTTCGAGCGGCGGCTTGGTGAAAGTGGACACCAGTTTCACCGCGTCGCGCGAGTTCAGGCGTTCCTTGGTCTGGCCCTGGAATTGCGGGTCCAGCACCTTGGCCGACAGCACGAACGAGACGCGTGCGAACACGTCTTCCGGCAACAGCTTCACGCCTTTCGGCAGCAGGCCGTGCAGTTCGACGAAGCCTTTCACGGCGCCGAACAGGCCGTCGCGCAGGCCGGACTCGTGCGAGCCGCCGCTTGGCGTCGGGATCAGGTTGACGTAGGACTCGCGCACCACGCCGCCTTCCTCGTTCCAGGCCACGACCCAGGCCGCGCCTTCGCCTTCGGCAAAGCTTTCGTCGCCGGCCGGGGCATACTGCGCGCCTTCGAACAGCGGAATCAGGGTCTGGCCGCTCGAGGTCTGGGCCATTGCTTCGGTAAGGTAGCCGCGCAGGCCTTCGTCGTAGCGCCAGGTCTGGACGTCGCCGGTCTTGGCGATGGTGAGCGTGACGGTGACGCCTGGCAGCAGCACGGCCTTCGAGCGCAGCAGGCGCACCAGTTCGGCCATCGGGATGTTCGGCGAATCGAAGTATTTCGGGTCGGGCCAGGCGGTGACGCGGGTGCCGTTCTTCTTGCCGCCGCGCTCGAACGGCGCGGAGCTCAAAGGCTCGACCACGTCGCCATTCGCAAACACCAGGCGATGGACGCCGTTACCGTCGTCGGTCTTGCGCCACACATTGATTTCCAGGCGAGTCGACAGCGCGTTGGTCACCGAGACGCCGACGCCGTGCAGGCCGCCCGAGAAGGCATAGGCGCCGCCCGAGCCCTTGTCGAACTTGCCGCCGGCGTGCAGGCGCGTGAAGACGATCTCGACCGTGGAGACGCCTTCTTCCGGGTGGATGCCGACCGGGATGCCGCGGCCGTCGTCTTCGACCGTGACCGAACCATCGACGTTCAGGGTGACGCCGATGTTGTTGCAGTAACCGCCCAGCGCCTCGTCCGAAGCGTTGTCGATCACCTCCTGGATGATGTGCAGCGGGTTTTCGGTCCGGGTGTACATGCCTGGACGCTGCTTCACGGGTTCGAGTCCCTTCAGGACGCGGATGGATGATTCGCTGTAATCGGATGCGGGTTTCTTGGTTGCCATGCTGATGTGTGTTTTTTGAAATTCCTGCGCATTCTATCTTGTCGGCAGGCAAAAATAGGAGCCGTGCGGCCGAATCTCCTTGTCAACGTTATGGAACGTGACTAGATTGATACGCAAGCCTGCCAGCATATAGGGGCTGCGAGAAATCGTCGAAAAGAAAGCGCTGGCCAAGACCGATACTGTACAGGCATACAGTATTATAGTGCAAGGGGCGGGGAGAGCCCGGCCGCGCCGCAGTCCGGCGTACAACAGGCATTGCCTGCGCGGTGCCGGATGATCATCATGCAAACAAAGAAAACCCCGACCGCCGTGCGCCTGCTCGGCTTCCAACCGGCGGATGCGACTGCCATCACTTCGCTGCTGGCTGAGGCGCCGTCTTGCGGGCCAAACTATGCCTGCCTGCACGAGGACAGCCTGCAGGAACCCGATGTCTACCTGGCCGATGGTGAGAATGCCTGCGCCATGCTGCGCCTGATCGGCATGCGCAGCGCGCCGCTGGCCCTGCAGGTCGGCGGCGCCGAGCGCGGCAATGGCTGGAAGCGGGTCGCGCGTCCGCTCGAGGCGGCGTCCCTGCATGCGATGCTGGCACAGTTGGTGGCCGAGCGCCGCCGCGCCCTCGAACACCAATGCGCCTGCGGCGAACCGCCCCTGCCGGAACGGCGCCGGCGCCAGCGTGGCATCGGCGAACTGGCCGTCGACGGCGAGGCGCTGCGCCAGCCGCCGCACGACGGCAAGGTCTTGATCGTTGACGGCGGCGGCGCCTTCCGCGACCACCTGGCGCAATTGGTCGGCGCGCAGCGCCTGGCGGTGGCCTGGACCGACAGCGCCCCGGCCGCCGTGCGCCTGTGCGACGAAACGCCGGTGTCGCTGGCCATGATCAACACCTCGACCCCGGGCATCGACCCGTATGCGCTGTGCGAGGCGATCAAGGCGCAGGAAGGGGCGGGGCGCACGGCGGTGGTGTTCCTGGTGGGGCGTGCCTTCTGCTACGACACGGCGCGCGCTCACTCTGCCGGAGTGCGCGGCCTGCTCGACCAGCCGGTGGGCGACCGCAGCCTGGTGGCGATGCTGATGCGCCTGACCTCGATGACAGGGTGAGTGCTGCTGGTGACCGCATCGGTGTGATTTTGTTACAACTTCAAATCGTGCGCGGCCGTAGCAGGGCTATATTGAAGCCATGGCAGACGATCATCCAAAAGGGCCTGAGGAGGCGCCCGGCCCGCCGCTCGAAACCCGACCCGACGCACCCGAACGCGTTCCCGACCGCCGCTCGGCCGATGGCCCGCCGCGCTACCATCGTCCCGACGACACGCCCTTCGCGCTGGCCGGCCGGGTCTTGTCCTCGCGCTGGCGCGCCCTGCGCGACCGCTTCAGCCGCGACTTCATGCGCCGCACCCTGCGCATCGGCGTCTCGGCCCGCATCTTCCATCCCGAACCGGGCTCCACCGGCCTGCGCAGCAAGAATTTGCAATACCTGGAAGAGTCGATCGCCCAGTGGGTGATGTCGCGCGACGTGCTGGTGTTCATGATTCCGACGGTGAATACCAACGGGCTGCTCCACCCCAGCAACATCACGTTGCGCCACTACGCGCGCCACCTGGACGGGCTGGTGCTGCAGGGCGGGGCGGACGTCTCGCCGCAAACCTATTCCGAAAGCCCGACCCGGCCCGAATGGAGCGGCGACCGTGCGCGCGACTTGTATGAACTCGAACTGCTGCACGAATTCGTCGAAGCCGGCAAACCCGTGCTGGGCGTGTGCCGCGGCTGCCAGCTGATCAACGTGGCCTTCGGCGGCTCGCTGTACCAGGACGTGGCGACCAACGTGCCCGAGGCGCTGGCCCACGTGCACACCGACTACGATGCGCACCGCCATGCGATCGAGTTCCCGCCGGGCTCGTCGCTGGGCAAGATGTTTCCGAAAGCGGGGCGGCCGGTGGTGAACTCGATCCACCACCAGGCGGTGAAGGAGCTGGGGCGCGACGTGCGCATCGAGGCGGTGTCGTATCCGGACGGGATCGTCGAGGCGATCCGCTACGACAAGGCGGATTTCGTGATGGGCTTGCAGTGGCATCCGGAATTCCACCGGGCCGGCGGGACGGATCTGCTCGATTGCACGCCGGTGCTGGATGAGTTCTTGCGGGCGGCGCGAGAGACGCGGTTGTAGGTTGGGTTTGCCGATGATCGGCTGGTGAAATGGTGGGTTCGAGAACCCACCCTACACCTGGTTAGGGTGGGTACTTGTACCCACCAGCTCACCGTGCGCGCCACGCCAACGTATCCGCCACCCCCATTCCGAAATACATCAAACATCCCGCACACGCTTGCGAAATCGCTTGCATCCCATCCGCCCCTCCACTACCATTGAATGAGAATGATTCTCATTCATTGACCAAGACTACACCGTCTATCCGAACAAGGGGCTGTCATGAAAGACCAAGCAAACGAGCCATCCATCCTGCCGGCGCCCGACATGCGCCACCGCGACGCGGTGATGATCGCGTCGCTGCTGCACCTCATGTCGCACTACACCGCGCGCGACGAAAACGACCGTCCCTACGTGCGCCTGGCCTCGGTGATCGAGCGCCACCTGTGCGCCCTCGCGCGCCTGCCCGAGCTTGATCCGGTGCTGCGCGCCACCTGCGAACAATTGTGCGAAAAATGGGCCGGCCTGGTCGACGACGGCATGCCGCGCCCGGTAGCGAAACCGACCTTCATGGAACGCATCATGCGAGGCAGCCGTCTCGGGCCCAGCGCGGCCTGAACCTCGCTGGCTGCGGCAGGGTGGTTCCGGGCCGACGATCAATCGCCGCTGTGCGCGCCGCCCACGCGTCGATACATCACCTTCGCCAGAACCGCCGCTCGCCCCGGAAGGTGTTGATCGCCGAATGCACGATCGCTTCGACACTGCCTTCGCGCTCGTACTGCTGGCGCAGCAGCGACGCATCGCTGCCCCCGGCCGCCGCATCCGCCAGGTGCCGCAAGCCATCCAGGCTGCCCAGCGCCTGTGCATGCGGCTCCATCTTGCGCAGCGTCGTCAGGATATCCTCGCGCAGCGACACCGTCTCGTAGGTCTTCGGATGCGTGATCGACCCGTCCAGCCCGAAGCGGCAAGCCTGGAAGCGGTTGTAGTTGTAGACCAGGTAATCGTCCTCGACCGGTGGCTCTTCGGTCCGCTGCAACAGGTAGCTGCACAGCGCCTGCAGGTAGGCCGCCAGCGCCGCCGCCCGCTGCACCGTCAACGGCGTATCGCACACGCGCAGTTCGATGGTGCCGTACTCCGGCTTTGGCCGCAGGTCCCAGTAGAAATCCTTCATGCTCTTGATGATGCCGGTGCGCTCCATCTTGGCGTAATACGCGTGTTCGAAATCGCTCCAGCTCAGCGTGAACGGCGCGCGACCGCTCATCGGAAAGGCAAACACCGAGTTCAGCCGCGCCGAATCGAACAAACTGTCGTGCCCCTGCACGAACGGTGACGACGCCGATAAGGCAATGAAATGCGGAATGTAGCGGTTCAGCGCATGCAGCAGGTACATCGCGTTGTCGCCATTCCCGCAGCCGATGTGCACGTGCTGGCCGAATACGGTGAATTGCTTGGCGAGGTAGCCGTACAGCGAAGACAAGTGCTCGAAGCGTGGCTTGGCGAAAATCTTTTGCTCGGACCAGTGCTGGAACGGGTGGGTGCCGCCGCCGGCAATGCCGATGTTCAGGGTGTCGCCGGCCGTCACCAGCGTATCGCGGATTTCCACCAGTTCGGCCAGCAGCGCGCTGTAGTCCGAATGCACGCTCGAATTAATCTCGATCATGCTCTCGGTGATCTCCGGCGTCACGTTGCCGGGGAAGGGTTTGCGCGACAGCAGGTGCAGCAGGTCGGGGCTGGCGGCCGTCAAATCGAAGTCGGACAGGCTGACCAGCTGCAGTTCGAGCTCGACGCCGAAGGTGAGCGGCTGGGATTCGGTAAAGGCTTCAAGCGGCATGGTGGTTCTCCGAGCGGATTTCCGGCCGGGCGTCCGGCGTCTCCCTGGCCCATATCAGGGCGCGCTGGATGATGATGGGGCCGAATATCTCGAGCAGCATGGTCACCGCCGCCACCGAGCGCAATTCCTCGACCACGACCACGCCGGCCAGGCGCGCATGCTCCAGCAGCAGGATCACGAACACGGATAGCGGCGCCAGCGCCACCCCGGCCAGGAAACCCTTGCGCCAGGACACGCCGGACAAATGGGCAAAGGCCGTCACGCCGGCGGTCTTGGTCAGCAGGCGCGCAATCACGACCGCGATGGCCAGCCAGATCCCGGCCGCGACCTTTTCCCAGTCCAGCGTCGAGGCGGCAAACACGAACAGCAAAATGGTCAGCAGTTCGCCCAGCGCGCCGAAGTTGCGCTGGGCCTGGCTGAAGGCGACGCGGCGATGGCGCGCCACCAGCCCGAAGGCGAGCGAGGCCACCACCGGCGACAGCCCGCCGGCGTAGGAAATCGCCACCAGCAAAATCACGGCAATGGCGAATGCGACGGTGGCGTCATGGCGCGGGTTACCGATCGCGCGCAGCAGGGCCGGCACCACCAGGCCGAAGACGGCGCCGGTGAGGGCCGAGACCGCCAGCAGCACCAGGCTGTTCCAGAGCGCATCGCCCAGGTCTTCGAAGGTGCGGAAGATCCAGAAGCCGATCACGGCATTGAAGGCGAACACGGCCAGCACGCAGTTTTGCGCCGACAAATGCAGCACGCGTTCGGTGACTTGCCCCGAGCTGCGCTGCTCGTTGATCACACGCACCACGGTGGCGGGCGAGGTGGCCATGGACAGCGAGGCCAGCATCAGCGAGGTGAGCTGGGGCGTGCCGAAGGCCACTGCGATGAAGTAGACGGCAATGAAGGTGGCAATCGATTCGACCAGGCCGCTTACGCCTATCCACGGGTTGTTGCGCAGCCAGCGCAAGTTGATGCGGTAGCCGAGCTCGAACAGGATCAGGCCAAAGGCAACGTCGGCCAGCATCGGGATGGCGCCGGCATCGGGCACCGGCAGTACGCCGAGCTGGGGCGCGCCGAGGGCAAAGCCGACCAGGCCATAGAAGCTGATGCGGGGGAGGTTGGTATAGCGCTGGCCGAATTCCCCGGCGATCCAGGCAATGGCAATCGCAACCGGCCACGCAAGGTTGTTCAGGATCGGCAACAGCTCGGTCATGCAATCTCCAGGAAATGAGGCGAATGGGTTGTCCATACAGTCGGCTTGATACTACAGGCCGGCGCACGGCGCACGATTGGAGGCGGTTTGGCGCAGGTCTTGCGTCACTATCGCGGTTTGCGGCAGAGCCGTCCGTGCTCGCACTAACAAAGTGCAGTGCCATTGCGTGATCGCTTCCCAGCATACGCCGGTGTACCAGTTCCGCAAGCTGGACAAGGCGACGCTGGTGCAGGCAGCGGGCGTGTTCCGGGCCAGCGTCGCGCTGGGGCTCGTCTATCAATATGTGGGCTTGCTGGCGGCGGTGCTGGTGCACGTGGCGATTGAAGTGGTGGGGCTGTACGTTGTGCGCAATGCGTTGCGCCAGCCAGAGCCAGCGGCCTGATCCGTAGGGTGGGCACTCTGTGCCCACGCGGAAGCATGCGCCGTGTTGGCGCCGTTCCACCCCGAATCGTTACGGGCTAGCGGCAGCGTTCCGGATGCACCGCGAACGCATTATCGAACCACCGGCGTCTCCGCCGCGTTCATCAGCCAACTAGATGCCAGCGTCCGCGTGGGCACGTCATCGATGCCCCCAGCATCAATGACCCCACCGTACGGTTGACGCCGGTGGCCCAAATAACTATTTGCTCAGCAAACGCATCGCCCGCTCCAGCCCTTCCAGCGTGATCGGGAACATGCGGTTGTTCATCATCTGCCGGATGATCGCAATCGACTGCCGGTACTGCCACAAATTCTCCGGCTCGGGATTGAGCCACGCGAACTTGGGGAAAGCCTTGCAGAAGCGCGCCAGCCATTCGGCCCCGGCTTCCTCGTTGTTGTACTCGACCGACCCGCCCGGCGCCAGCACCTCGTAGGGGCTCATGGTCGCATCGCCGACGAAGATCACGCGCGTATCGGCCGGGTATTTGCGCAGCACGTCCCAGGTCTCGAAACGCTCCGCATGGCGGCGCCGGTTACTCTTCCACAGGTAGTCGTACACGCAGTTGTGGAAGTAGTAGAACTCCATGTTCTTGAACTCGCTCTGCGCCGCCGAGAACAGTTCCTCGGTGCGCTCGATGTGGTCGTCCATGCTGCCGCCCACATCCAGCAGCATCACCACCTTGATGCGGTTCTTGCGCTCGGGTTGCATCTTGATGTCGAGGTAGCCGGCGTTGCTGGCCGTGGCGCGGATGGTGTCGTCGAGCGCCAGTTCGTCCGCTGCGCCGTGGCGGGCGAAGCGGCGCAGGCGGCGCAGCGCCACCTTGATGTTGCGCGTGCCGAGTTCGCGCTCGTCGTCGTAGTCCTTGTACGAACGCTGTTCCCAGACCTTCACCGCCGTGCGATTCCGGCCCTGGCCGCCGATGCGGATGCCTTCCGGATTCGTTCCGCCATGGCCGAAAGGCGAGGTGCCGCCGCTGCCGATCCATTTGTTGCCGCCTTCGTGGCGTTCCTTCTGCTCCTTCAGCAGTTCGTTCAGGCGATCCATCAGCTTGTCGTAGCCGAATTTTTCCAGCGCCGCCTTCTGCTCGGGCGTCAGCTCGCGCTCCATGCGCTTGATCAGCCAGTCGAGCGGGATCTCGCCTTTCGCCGTGTCGAACACCGCCTCGATGCCCTTGAAGTAGGAACCGAAGGCGCGGTCGAACTTGTCGAAGTGGGCTTCGTCTTTTACCAGGGTCAGGCGCGCCAGGTAATAGAAGGCGTCGAGCGACGGCGCAATGACGCTTTTTTCCAGGGCTTCGAGCAGGGTCAGGAATTCCTTGATCGAGACCGGGACCTTGGCATTGCGCAGCGCGAAAAAGAAGTCGATCAGCATGGGGTGTGTCCGTGGCGTTGCAGCCGGTAGTGCAGTTGCGCCTTGATCTCCGGCCACTCGCCGCGCACGATGCTGTACATGACGGTGTCGCGCACGGTGCCGTCGCGGCGCAGGCCGTGGTGGCGGATCACGCCATCCTTCCTGGCGCCGAGGCGTTCGATGGCGGCTTGCGAGGCAAAATTAAAATTATCGGTGCGCAGGCCGACCACCGCGCAGCCGAGGGTATCGAAGGCGTGCGACAGCAGCAGCAACTTGCAGCTGGTGTTCACGTGCGAGCGCTGCACGCTTTGCGCATACCAGGTGTAGCCGATCTCCACGCGGTCGAGTTCGGGCACGATGTCGTGGTAGCTGGTGGAGCCGAGCACGCGGTTCGATTCCGCGTCGACCACGGCAAAGGCGACGCGGTCCTGCATCTCCAAGGCGGCGTGCACATAGGCCTGGGTGCGGTGCGGTTCCGGTACCGAAGTCACGCGGATGTTCCACAGCTGGCCATCGGCCGCTGCGGCGCGCAGGCCGTCGACGTGGTCGAGGTGCAGTGGTTCCAGCCGCACGCCGTTGAAGTCCAGCGTCAGCGGCGCAACGTGGATCATCGATTCGTCCTCGACATGTAGACCAGGCGTTCGAACAAATGTACGTCCTGCTCGTTCTTCAGCAGGGCGCCGTGCAGCGGCGGCACGATGGCCTTGGCATCCTTGCTGCGCAAGGCTTCGGCCGGGATGTCCTCGGCCATCAGGAGTTTCAGCCAATCGAGGAATTCCGAGGTCGACGGCTTTTTCTTGATGCCGGCGACGTCGCGCACTTCGTAAAAACTTTGCAGGGCGGCGGCCAGCAGCTCCTGCTTCAGGCGCGGGTAGTGGACCTTGACGATGTCGGCCATCGTCTCGCGGTCCGGGAATTTGATGTAGTGGAAGAAGCAGCGGCGCAGGAAAGCGTCCGGCAGTTCCTTCTCGTTGTTCGAGGTGATGATCACCAGCGGACGGTGCCTGGCCACCACCATCTCGCGCGTCTCGTACACATAGAATTCCATGCGGTCGAGTTCACGCAGCAAATCGTTCGGGAATTCGATGTCGGCCTTGTCGATCTCGTCGATCAGCAGCACCACCGGTTCCGGCGCCGTGAATGCCTGCCACAGCACGCCCTTGACGATGTAGTTGTGGATGTCGCGCACGCGCTCATCCCCTAATTGCGAGTCGCGCAGGCGCGAGACGGCGTCGTATTCGTACAGGCCCTGCTGAGCCTTGGTGGTGGACTTCACGTGCCATTGCAGCAGCGGCATGTTCAGGCTGGCCGCCACTTCCTCAGCCAGCATGGTCTTGCCGGTGCCCGGTTCGCCCTTGATCAGGAGCGGGCGCGACAGCGTGAGGGCGGCGTTGACGGCCAGTTTCAGGTCGTCGGTGGCGACGTAGTTGTCGGATCCTTCGAAGCGGTCTTGGGCTTGCATGGGCGTGTGTGGTGAGAGAGGAAATCCTGAGTATATGCCAGAAGCCCGAGCACAGCCGAATGCGGTCGCGAGCGCGGCCGTCCGGGTGCGCGACGTTGGTAGACTGCAATCTTTTGTTGGGCTAGAATCGGACGCTTGTTAGTAGATTTGCCAGCTTTATCGGCTGTTCAGTTTCGTGCGGTAGCGGTATTCGATCAAATTTTTTTGCGATTCCCACCATGAAAAAACTTTTAGCTGTACTCGTTCTGGGCGCGTGCGCCGGCGCCGCGTCTGCCGCGGACGTTGTCGGCAATCCGAAGGCGGCACCGGCCAAGATCGAGATGTGCATCGGCTGCCATGGCATCCCCGGCTACAAATCGGCCTTCCCCGAGGTCTACCAGGTGCCGATGATCGGTGGTCAATCGGCCAAGTACATCGAAGCCGCGCTGCATGCCTATAAAAAGGGCGACCGCAAGCACCCGTCGATGCGCGGCATTGCCGCCAGCCTGTCCGACCAGGACATTGCCGACGTCGCCGCCTACTACGCGCAGCAGAGCGCCCAGAACCGCAAATGAGGACCGCCGCCATGCAAAAACTGATCATTGCGCTGGTGCTCGGCGCGGTTTCCCTGAGTGCTTCTGCCGCCGACGTGAAACGCGGCGAGGAGCTGGCCAAGAAGTACAACTGCGCCTCCTGCCACGGGGCGGACTACAACAAGCCGATCGACCCGAGCTATCCGAAGCTGGCGGGGCAGCATGCCGACTACATCGCGCATGCGCTGATGGCCTATAAACGCGGCGGCGACAAGGCGAACGGGCGCAGCAACCCGATCATGGCGGGGTTTGCCAAGCCGCTGACCAACCAGGATATGCAGGATATCGGGGCGTATTTGCATAGCTTGCCATCGCAGCTGGTGGTGAGCAAATAAGAACACGCTGGATCGCGTTTCTCTGACGCGGCGTTCATGACCGTACGGTGGGCACGCCGTGCCCACGCCGAAGCTTGCATCGCTGCGGCCCTGTTCCATCGAAACGCAGGCATGAACGCGGCTTCGACAAATGCGCAGCTGATCACTTGATACTGGCGCAGCTGTGCTGCCGGCATGGCACGGGCATCTGCCAACACCGCGCACGCTTCCGCGTGGGCACGGAGTGCCCACCCTACGTGTTTCGTGCTGGTGGTGTTGGTCAACTGCCGCGGCACGAAGCTGAGGCGACTCCGACTATAATAACGGCACCATTTGATCCCCCGAAGCGGTCCACACGCCGCTCCGGGGGATTTCGTTTTTCCGGCTAACGTCCGTTTTTTGTTGGAGTGTCATCTTGCAGTCCGTCTCACCTGCCTACCTGAAAACCAACCTGCTCAGCGGCCTCACCGTCGCCCTGGCCCTGGTTCCCGAAGCGATCGCCTTTGCGCTGGTCGCCCACGTGTCGCCGCTTACCGGCCTGTATGCTGCAGTGCTGGTCTCCTTCATCACCTCGGCCTTCGGCGGCCGGCCTGGCATGATCTCGGGTGCGGCTGGCGCACTGGCCGTGGTCATGGTCGCCCTCGTGGTCGAGCACGGCGTACAGTACCTGTTCGCGGCCATCGTCCTGATGGGCTTATTACAGATCCTGTTCGCTGTCGCCCGGCTCGGCAAATTCATCCGCATGGTGCCGTATCCGGTCATGCTCGGTTTCGTGAACGGCCTGGCGCTGGTGATCTTCATCGCCCAGTTCGGGCACTTCAAGAGCAATGGCGAGTGGATGCAGGATGGGCAGCTGTTCACCATGCTCGGCCTGGTGGCCGCGACGATGGCCGTCATCTACATCACGCCGCGCATCACCAAGGCCGTGCCGGCGACGCTGGTCGGCATCCTGGTCGTGACCGTCGGCGCCGCACTGCTCGGCATCGAGTCGAAGACCGTGGGCGAACTCGGTTCGATTGCCGGCGGCTTGCCGAGCTTTGCGATTCCCGATGTGCCCTTCAACTGGGAGACGTTCAAGATCGTCTTCCCGTACTCGCTGGTGCTGGCCGGCGTGGGCCTGATCGAGTCGCTGCTGACGCTGACTTTGGTGGACGAAATCACCGAAACCCGCGGCCAGCCGAACCGCGAATGCATGGCGCAGGGCGCGGCCAACGTGGTCACCGCCTTCTTCGGCGGCATGGGTGGCTGCGCCATGATCGGGCAGAGCATGATCAACGTGAACAACGGCGCCTACGGCCGCCTGTCGGGTATCTCGGCCTCGCTGTTCCTGCTGTCGTTCATCCTGTTCGGCTCGGGCTGGATCGAGCAGATTCCGCTGGCGGCGCTGATCGGCGTGATGTTCGTGGTCTGCGAAAAGACCTTCGAGTGGGGCACCTTCCGCATGGTCGGCAAGGTGCCGCGTGCGGATACGCTGGTGGTGGTGCTGGTTGCCGCGATCACCCTGGTCTTCGACCTGGCGATTGCGGTGCTGGTGGGCGTGATCGTCTCGGCGCTGGTGTTCGCCTGGCAGCATGCGAAGCAGATCGCGGTGACCACCTCGCAGGATGCGCAGGGCTGGAAAGTCTATGAGCTGCAGGGCACGCTGTTCTTTGCTTCGGTGGCCAACTTCAACGAGCTGTTCGCACCAAAAGACGATCCGCAGGATGTGGTGGTCGAGTTCCGCAACGCGCGCGTGGTCGACCATTCGGCGATCCAGGCCATCGATGCGCTGGCCGATAAATACCGCGCGCTGGGCAAGCGCCTGCACCTGCGTCACCTGAGCCCGGACTGCCGCGAATTGCTCGGCAAGGCGCAGGACATGATCGAGGTGAATGTGCTGGAAGATCCGCGCTACCGCGTGGCGGACGACAAGCTGGGTTAACAGTACCCAGCGATAAAAACAAAGGCGACCTCGGTCGCCTTTTGTTTTGGTTCATACCATTCAGCGCATCGCGCGGCTGCGCACGCACTCGATGTAGGCCTCGGTATCCGGCGGCACGCCGTTGCGCTGCGACTTCCAGATCATCTCGCCCAGGCATTCCATGATCTCGTGGTGGGCGTCGTGCTCGCCGATCTTGCGCACCAGCAGGTCGTGCGCAGCCTTGATGCCGCGTGGCTGGTCGATCGATACCTGTTCGGCAATCGACAGGTGCATCGACAAATGCAGGAAGGGATTCGCCTGTCCGCCTTCGACCGAGTAGTTGCGCGCGACGGCTTCCTCGGCGTCCATCATGGCCTCGTGGTATTCGGGATGCTGGACGATCCAGTCGGCGGCGATGGCGTCCATCGGCGTGAGGACTTCGCCGGCGCGTTGCTTGCGGAAGGCTTCACAGAAAAAGCGGCGCACGTCGTGCGAGGACGGGGTGAACATGGCGGGATCTGGCAGGCGGTGGGAAGGACGCTATTTTAACGCGATGGCGCGCACTTCGCTGCCGCCAGCTATCCGTGTCAGTCTTCGTCCGCGTCGTCCTTGTCGCCGCTGCAATGCTGCTTGCGCGGCGCTGCCATGGCCTGCACGCCGGCGCTGTCGCCTTGCGCCTCGTACAGTTCGGACATCGAATTGATCGCCATGCAGCGCCGCTTTGCGCCCAGCTCGCGGTCTTCCCCCGCCTGCTTCAACACCTGTTCGGCGCTGATCTTGCCGAGGTAGAAAGCGGCGAGCGGCGCCGGCCACTCGTCGTCCTCGCTGCGCGCAAAGGCGGTGGCCAGCTCGGTGCGGCCGAGTTCCGCCTGGGCCGTGCGCAGGCGGGCCAGATGCAGCCAGAGGGCGGCGTCGCGGTTCGACGGCAGCTTGTCCAGGGCCAGGCGCAGGCGCGGGGCGGCGTCGCTGGCGCGGCCCTGGCGCAGCAGCGAGCGGCCGCTGTACAGGTTGGCGTAGGCGTTACCGCTGGCGGTCGCCTTTTCCAGCCATTTGCCGGAGGCTTGCGCGTCGCGCGCCACGCCGTCGCCGCTGCCGTATATGTTGGCCAACCGCATCTGGGCATCGCCATTGCCGGCGTCGGCTTCTTCCTGGATCCAGGATTCGAGCTTGCGGCGCTGTTCGAAAGGCTGGCCGCCGACATACGAGAAGTAGATCTTGCGCTGGCTCATTGCAATCAGCACCCGGTGCGAACGCAGGAAGTCGTCGCCGAACAGGATGTCGACGTCGCTGCCCTGGCGGTCGATGACGCCGATATCGGCGTTCTGGATGACTTCTTCGCCGATCTGGAAGGTCTTGAACGCCGTATGCCAGAAGGCGACCTTGTCGTCGCCCACGCCGACGACGTGGCCGGCGCGCGTGACGCCGGGCGCGTCCAGTTTCAGGCCGGTGCGCTTGGCCGCAGCCAGCGACATCGTGGTCGCCGCCGCACCGGTATCGATGATGGCGCGCATTTTCTCGCCGTTCACGAGAACGGTGAAATACGGGTTCGGCGTCGTTTCGGAACTGGTGTCGAAGGGAATGACGAGCGCGTCCGCATCCCAGTAGGCGAGGTGGGTGTCGCCGCAATTGACTGGCTGGAAGAACTTGATTTCCTTCGTCGCCAGGGAAATTTCCAGGTCGGTTTGCAGGAGGAAAGGCGCGCCGAGGATCGCGTCGAACGAAGGCGTGAAGCCGAAGTCCGAAATGACCCGCATGTGGCCGCGTTCGCTGCGCGCCGGGCCGGCCACGAATTCCTTGATCCGGGTCTGGTAGATCGACGAATAGCCGCCGACGCCGCGGGCTACCCGCCCCAGGTTGCTCAGCTTCATGCCACGGCGTTCGGTGCCGGTGCGGGTCAAGACGCTGTCGTAGGCGCCGGTATCGACCAACATGGTTGCCGGCGTGCCGTTGATGACGCCCTCGGTCGTGACCTGCAGGCTGGGGCCGGTGTATTGCAGGGGTAATTTCCCGGCCGTGACATAACGGCAGCGCGGCGCTTCGGCGGCCTGCGCCAGGGATAACGGCAGGGCCAGCAGCAGGGCGGCCAGCGAGCGGAAACGGGCGCGAGGAAGGGGCGGCATCATGCCAAAGATTCTACGTGGAAAATTTCTCTTTTGGCAATCAAAAAAGAAAAGGCAAGCTGCACCACCTTCGTGGTGTGCTTGCCTCGATGCTGCTGCCTGATTCTTGTAACTGCTGAGTTACAGGCGCAACTATTTTTCCGGTGTGAGCACCAGCTGCGGTTCAGCCGCGCCTTCGCGTGGCGGCCGCGGTACAGGCTTGGCGCCGTTCGTGCTCCCCGGCGCGCCGCCCTGGCCGCGCGGCTGGCGCAGGTAGCGCGCGCTGTGGCGGCGCTCGCCGTGCCCGCCGTTGGCCGGCCAGCTGATGAAGCGCGACAGCTCCTGCAGGGCGCGCTGGTAGACATCGCGCTTGAACTCGATGACCACGTCCAGCGGCACCCAGTAGTCGTGCCAGCGCCAGGCGTCGAACTCGGGATGGTCGGTCAGACGCAAATTCACGTCGTTGTCGCGCGCCACCATGCGTAGCAGGAACCAGATCTGCTTCTGGCCGCGGTAATGGCCACGGATCTCGCGCTTGATGAAGTGATCCGGCACCTCGTAGCGCAGCCAGTCGCGGGTACGGCCCACGATCTTGACGTGCTCCTGGCGCAGCCCGATTTCTTCCTCCAGTTCGCGGTACATCGCCTGTTCCGGCGTCTCGCCGTATTTGATACCCCCTTGCGGAAATTGCCATGAGTGCTCGCGCACCCGCTTGCCCCACCACACCTCGTTATTGGCGTTCAGCAGGATGATGCCGACGTTGGGGCGGAACCCTTCACGATCGAGCATAAGTGCACCTCGAAACTTTCTGCCGGCCTCAGTTCCCTTGCGTTTTTACCTACAAATCCCTGCGTCAGCCATGCCTTTCGATCACGAAAACGGCGGCGGCTGCGTGTTCCGGACCCATTTGTACAAAGTTTGGACGCATCAGCCAGCTAATCCTTTAAAATTAGGTCGATTATAACCCTCTCTTTTTAAAAAGAATTCATCGATATGCGTGCCTCACGATTTTTTATTTCAACTCTTAAAGAAGCGCCTTCCGATGCCGAGATCGTCAGCCACAAGCTGATGATGCGGGCGGGGATGATCAAGCGTCTCGGCTCGGGCATCTACACCTACATGCCGACCGGCCTGCGCGTCATTCGCAAGGTCGAAGCGATCATTCGCGAAGAGATGAACAAGTCGGGCGCGCTGGAACTGCTGATGCCGGTCGTGCAGCCGGCCGAACTGTGGCAAGAGACGGGCCGCTGGGACAAGATGGGTCCGGAACTGATGCGCGTGAAAGACCGCCACGGCCGCGACTACGCCATCCAGCCGACCTCGGAAGAAGTCGTTACCGACGTCGTGCGCAGCGAGATCAAGTCCTACCGCCAGCTGCCGCTGAACTTCTACCACATCCAGACCAAGTTCCGCGACGAACGCCGCCCACGCTTCGGCCTGATGCGCGGCCGCGAGTTCACGATGAAGGATGCGTACTCGTTCGACCGCGACGTCGAAGGCATGCAAAAGTCGTATGGGATCATGTTCGATGCCTACGTGCGCATCTTCAACCGCTTCGGCCTGAAATTCCGCGCGGTGGCAGCCGACAACGGCGCCATCGGCGGCACCGGCTCGCACGAATTCCACGTGATCGCCTCGACCGGCGAAGATGCGCTGGTCTACTGCCCAAGCTCCGACTACGCCGCCAACATGGAAGCGGCCGAAGCGCTGGCCATCGGCGAGCGCGGCGCGGCCACGCAGGCGATGACCAAGGTGCCGACTCCGGGCAAGACCAAGTGCGAGATGGTGGCTGAACAACTCGGCTTGCCGCTGTCGCAAACGGTGAAAACCATTGCGCTGACCGTTGAAACCGACGAAGTGGGCAAGGTCAGCAAGCAATACTTCATGCTGCTGCTGCGCGGCGACCACGAGCTGAACGAAGTCAAGGTCAACAAGGTGCCTGGCCTGGGCAGCTACCGCTTCTCGACCGAAGAAGAGATCGCCGCAGTCTACGGCACCGTGCCGGGCTACCTGGGTCCGGTCTCGCCGAAACAGCCGGTGACCATCGTTGCCGACCGCACGGTGGCCAACATGGCCGACTTCGTCTGCGGCGCGAACGAAGCCGACGCCCACCTGACCGGCGTGAACTGGGGCCGCGACCTGCCGGAACCGGTGGTTGCCGACCTGCGCAACGTGGTCGAAGGCGACGCATCGCCGGACGGCAAGGGCGTGCTGGCCATCGAGCGCGGCATCGAAGTGGGCCATGTGTTCCAGCTCGGCACCGCTTACTCGAAGTCCATGCAAGCGACCTTCCTCGACGAAAACGGCAAGCCTGCCCCGCTGCAGATGGGCTGCTACGGCATCGGCGTGACCCGTATCCTGGGCGCGGCGATCGAGCAGAACTTCGACGACAAGGGCATCGTCTGGCCGGACGCATTGGCGCCATTCCAGATCGTGCTGTGCCCGATGGGCATGGACCGCAGCGAGATGGTCAAGGAACAGACCGAGAAGCTGTATGCCGAGCTGCAGGCGGCCGGTGTGGACGTGATCGTCGACGACCGCGGCCTGCGCCCGGGCGCCATGTTCTCGGACTGGGAACTGATCGGCGTGCCGCACCGCGTGGTGATCGGCGAGCGTGGTCTGAAGGAAGGCAAGCTGGAATACCAGGGCCGCCGCGATACCGAAGCCACGGCCGTGTCGGTCGACGAGATGGTCGGCTTCATCAAGGCCAAATTCGCGCAGTGATGCGGATGGCGGGACAGGGCGGGGCGCGCGCGTTTGCCGCTGGCGTGGTGCTGGCGGCGGCGCTCGCCGTGGCTGGCGCTGCGCACGCCGGCAACCAGAAGGAAGAGGCGCTGGCCGATTCCGTGCGCCTGGCGCTGTCGAACGCCATCAACGACGCGCGTCCGCCCAAGCCCGTGTTTCGCGACGAGGTGGGCCGCCTGCGCTACCAGGGGTGGTTCAACGAGATGTCGGGGAGGCTGAAGAAGCGCATCCCCGACGATATTTCGCGCACCGAATTCCTGGAGGCGGCCTGGTACGAATCCACCCGCGCCGGGCTCGATCCGGGGCTGGTGCTGGGGCTGATCCAGGTGGAGTCGGCCTACCGCAAGTACGCGGTGTCGATCGCCGGCGCGCGCGGCTACATGCAGGTGATGCCGTTCTGGACCAAGGTGATCGGCGACAGCGACCGCCGCAAGCTGTTCCACATGCAGACCAATCTGCGCTACGGCTGCGCGATTCTGCGCATGTACATCGACATGGAGCGCGGCAATCTGTACCTCGCGCTCGGCCGCTACAACGGCAGCCGCGGCAAGCCGCAGTATCCGAACGCGGTGCTGTCGGCGTGGAAGAAGTGGGAGTTTGCGCCAGCGGCGGTGGCGGCGAGATAAGAACTGCCGCAACAGCTGGGTTAATCGTATCGCATGAAACCGTATCTATGGACTCCACCCGTTTTGCAAGAAGAAGATTGAA
>NZ_JAULSI010000025.1 GCF_030711405.1 Massilia brevitalea | reverse complement strand
GATCTGGTCGTATGCTTTTGCTTCGCCGCCGAATTTCTTCGACAGGACGGTAGCGATTGCTGCGGTCAGCGTGGTCTTGCCGTGGTCAACGTGACCGATGGTGCCGACGTTGACGTGCGGCTTGGTCCGCTCGAATTTACCTTTTGCCATTTTGATCTTCCTTTAAAAGAACGATTTATTTATTTAGTTATTGTAGCCGCGGCGGACACCCGCCGCGGCCGATACTTCAATTACTTGGCTTTTGCGGTCACGATTGCATCGATGACGTGCTTCGGCGCTTCCGAGTAGTGCTTGAATTCCATCGTGTAGGTTGCACGGCCCTGGGTCGCCGAACGCAGCGAGGTCGAGTAACCAAACATTTCCGACAGAGGCACTTCGGCTTTGATGATCTTGCCGCCGCCGCCTGGGATTTCGTCCATGCCCTGCACCATACCGCGACGCGACGACAGGTCGCCCATCACGTTACCGGCGTAGTCTTCCGGCGTTTCCACTTCCACCGACATCATCGGCTCCAGGATGACTGGCGATGCTTTACGGCAGCCGTCCTTGAATGCCATCGAACCGGCCATACGGAACGCGTTCTCGTTCGAGTCGACGTCGTGGTACGAACCGAAGGTGACGGTGACCTTGACGTCGACGACTGGGTAACCAGCCAGCACGCCGTTGGTCAGGGTTTCGCGCACACCTTTTTCGACCGCAGGGATGTATTCGCGAGGAATCACACCGCCCTTGATGGCGTCGACGAACTCGAAGCCCTTGCCCGGTTCTTGCGGTTCGATGGTCAGGACTGCGTGACCGTACTGGCCGCGACCGCCCGACTGCTTGACGAACTTGCCTTCGACATCGGTGACTGCCTTGCGGATGGTTTCGCGGTAGGCAACCTGTGGCTTGCCGACGGTTGCTTCGACGTTGAATTCACGCTTCATGCGGTCGACGATAATTTCCAGGTGCAGCTCGCCCATACCACCGATGATGGTCTGGCCCGATTCTTCATCGGTACGCACGCGGAACGACGGATCTTCCTGTGCCAGGCGGTTCAGCGCCAGGCCCATTTTTTCCTGGTCGGCCTTGGTCTTCGGCTCGACGGCCTGCTGGATGACCGGCTCAGGGAAGACCATTTTCTCCAGGGTGATCACAGCCGTTGGATCGCACAGGGTTTCGCCCGTGGTCGCATCCTTCAGGCCGACCGCTGCGGCGATGTCGCCGGCACGGACTTCCTTGATTTCTTCGCGCTGGTTCGCGTGCATCTGCAGGATGCGGCCCAGGCGTTCCTTCTTGCCCTTGATCGGGTTGTAGACGGTGTCGCCCGAATTGACCATGCCCGAGTAGACGCGGAAGAAGATCAGCTGGCCGACGAACGGGTCGGTCATGATCTTGAATGCCAGCGCAGCGAATTTCTCGTTGTCGTCGGCCTTGCGGGTGATCGGCTGGTCATCTTCATCGGTACCCGAGACTGGCGGGATGTCGATTGGCGATGGCAGGTATTCGACCACGGCGTCGAGCATGGCTTGCACGCCCTTGTTCTTGAACGCGGTGCCGCACATCATCGGGACGATTTCCGATGCGATGGTACGCTGGCGCAGGGCGGCCTTGATCTCTTCTTCCGAGAGTTCGCCTTCTTCCAGGTACTTGTTCATCAGCTCTTCCGACGCTTCAGCGGCGGTTTCGACCAGCTTTTCGCGCCATTCGTTGGCTTGGTCGACCAGTTCCGCAGGGATGTCGCGGTAGTCGAACTTCATGCCTTGCGAAGCGTCGTCCCAGATGATCGCTTTCATCTTGACCAGGTCGACCACGCCCAGGAAGTTCTCTTCCGCGCCGATCGGGATCTGCAGAGGGATCGGGTTGGCCTTCAGGCGCGCGCGCATCTGGTCGTAGACCTTGAAGAAGTTCGCACCGGTACGGTCCATCTTGTTGACGAAGGCCAGACGTGGGACTTTGTACTTGTTAGCCTGGCGCCACACGGTTTCCGACTGTGGCTGCACGCCGCCGACTGCGCAGTAAACCATGCAGGCGCCGTCGAGCACGCGCATCGAGCGTTCGACTTCAATGGTGAAGTCGACGTGGCCCGGGGTGTCGATGATGTTGATGTGGTGCGGCTCGAAGTTACCGGCCATACCTTTCCAGAAGCAGGTCGTCGCTGCCGAGGTAATGGTAATGCCGCGTTCCTGCTCCTGCTCCATCCAGTCCATCGTCGCCGCGCCATCGTGCACTTCGCCGATCTTGTGGTTCACGCCCGTGTAGAACAGGACGCGTTCGGTGGTGGTGGTCTTACCAGCATCGATGTGAGCGGAAATACCGATATTGCGGTAGCGCTCAATGGGGGTCTTGCGTGCCATAATTTTTCCTAAATCTTTGAATGGACAAAACCGGGCGGCATCTTGGTGATCAAAATGTGCCCGGCCTGAACAACAGATACTGCAGGGCCGCACTTCCGTAGAAGATTGGCCAATTTTTTAGAAGCGGAAGTGCGAGAACGCTTTGTTGGCTTCAGCCATACGGTGCACTTCGTCACGACGCTTCATCGCGCCGCCGCGCATTTCTGCGGCTTCCATCAGTTCACCACCCAGGCGTTGTGGCATGGATTTTTCGCTGCGCTTGTTTGCGGCTTCGCGCAACCAACGCATGGACAGCGCCATACGACGAACTGGACGAACTTCAACTGGCACCTGGTAGTTGGCGCCGCCGACGCGGCGGGACTTCACTTCCACCATTGGCTTGGCGTTGTTGATCGCAGCTGCGAACACTTCCAGCGGGTCCTTGCCCGATTTGGTCTGGATGTATTCGAACGCACCGTAGATGATGTTTTCTGCGACCGATTTTTTACCGGACAGCATCAGGACGTTGACAAACTTGGCGACATCGGTGTTACCGAATTTTGGATCCGGCAGGATATCGCGCTTGGGTACTTCACGACGACGTGGCATTTCAATTCCTTCCTATCTTCAGTTGAGTGCTTTTTCAGCACTCGCGAAAGACCCTCATGATCTTTCACTTACTCGGCCTCGCGGCCGGCTCAACTTAACTTTTCAATGTGACCTGTCGATGACAGGGCCGCAGGATTACTTCTTGGCGCCGGCCTTGGCGCGCTTTGCACCGTACTTCGAGCGAGCTTGCTTACGGTCTTTCACGCCCTGGGTATCCAGTGCGCCGCGGACCATGTGGTAACGCACACCTGGCAAATCCTTGACACGACCGCCGCGCAGCAGGACAACGCTGTGCTCTTGCAGGTTGTGGCCTTCACCGCCGATGTACGAAATGACTTCGAAACCGTTGGTCAGGCGAACTTTGGCGACTTTACGCAGAGCCGAGTTAGGCTTCTTCGGGGTCGTGGTGTACACACGGGTGCAAACACCGCGCTTTTGCGGGCAGTTTTCAAGTGCCGGCGACTTGCTCTTCACAACCGCAGCAACGCGCGGCTTGCGAATCAGTTGATTGATGGTTGGCATCGTTCCTAATCCAACAAAGTACTACAGTTGATGACCCGAACCGCGCAAAGGCGACCCGGGGACTGAAACCTAGTCCCGTTAAGACTGACAGCGGAGGCGACGAAAGCCACTCACCGAAAAGGAGCGGCTGCGAGAGCGTATACGATTGCCAGAATAAATCGAGAACTCGCGAGTATAGACTTCCCGCAAACTGAGGTCAACCGGTTTACTGGCGACGACGGGGGACGACCGGTCGAAAGCGCCGGTAAACGCCGTGGTGTGTGGTAGTCCTGACACAAGCGCCGATGCCTGGCAGAAGTGCCTTGCACGGCAGGAATAGCCTTTCCGGCGATAAAGATCGGATAATAGCCGACTTTCCTCTGCCGCCACTGCTCATCCCTGCTCATGCGTTTGCCTGTACGCCCGCCGCTGCGTTTGCCGCTGTGTTTGCCATTCTCTCCGGCGACCCTGTACCTCGTGCTTACGTATGCGGTGCTGTCGGCGATCCCCTTCTTCCCTCTGCTGCTGGGCTTGCCAGTCACGCGGCCGCTGCAGGTGCTCGGCGTCGAAGTCATCGCCTGGATCGCGGCCTGGGCCCTGTTCAAGCGCCCGGCCTGGTTCCATCCGCTGCTGCTGCCGGCCTTCCTGGCGCTGCCCACCGAGCTCTACTTATATACCTACTACGGCCAGGGCATCTCGACCCACCACCTCGGCATCATGGCCGAGACCGGCCCATTGGAGGCCATGGAATTCCTGGGTTCCAAGGCCTGGCTGCTGGTGGCGGTGCTGCTGGGCGTGCTGGCCTGGTGGGGCAGCAGCTGGCGTGCCGCCTTGCGCACCCGTGCGCTCGACTGGCGAGATGGTTCGCGCTGGGTGGTGCTGGGCGTGCTGGGGCTGGCGCTTGCCGTGTTTGCCTACGAAAAGCAGGTTGGCGTGGCGCCGGAACCGAAGCCTGCCGTTGCCTCCGCCGCGCGGGTACACCTGGCCGCCGCCGCCAGGCCAGCCGCATCGGCTACCGCGTCGGCTTCGGCTGATGCTTCAGCCGCCTCCTGGAGCGCGCCGCGCTTGCCGGGCTGGGCCAGGTTGCCGGTCGAGCTGGACGCCTTTGCCCGCTCCTGGCCCTTCGGCCTGGTGGCGCGCGGCGTCGACTTCTATAAAGAGCGCCAGTACCTGGCCGATCTGAACCGGCGCAGCGCCGCCTTCCGCTTCGACGCACGCCAGGCCGACCCGGCCAACGCCCCGGACGTGCTGGTGATGGTGCTGGGCGAATCGGCGCGCTACGACCGCTGGAGCATCAACGGCTACACGCGCGAGACCAATCCGCTGCTGGCGAAAGAAGAGAACCTGGTGCCGCTGCAGGACCTGATTACCTCGGTATCGGCCACGCGCCTGTCGGTGCCGGTCATCATTTCGCGTAAACCCGCGATGCAAAGCCTGAAGGACGGCTTTACCGAAAAATCCTTCCTCACCGCCTTCAAGGAAGCCGGTTATAAAACGTACTGGCTGTCGAACCAGATCTCCTTCGGCAAGTTCGACACGCCGGTGTCGGTGTTCGCCAAGGAAGCCGACACCGTCGAGTTCCTGAACCTGGGCGGCTTCACCACGCGCTCGAACCTTGACGAAGTGCTGTTCAACCCGCTGGCGCGGGCCTTGCAGGACCCGGCGCCGAAGAAGCTGATCGTGCTGCACACCCTGGGCAGCCACTGGAACTACGCGCACCGCTATCCGGCGCAATTCGACAAGTGGACGCCCTCGCTGCGCGGCGTCGACAAGCCGGTGGTCACCGACGACGCCATCGAGCCAATGATGAGCAATAGTTACGACAATTCGATCCTGTACACGGACTGGTTCCTGAGCCAGGTGATCGCCAGGCTGAAATCGCCCGAGAAGGCGGCGGCCCTGATGTATGTAGCCGACCACGGCCAGACCCTGTACGACAAGTCCTGCGACCTGGCCTTCCATGGCCATAACACGCAATACGAATTCCACGTGCCGGCCTTTGTCTGGTATTCGGATGTGTATGCCGCGCTCTATCCGGCCAAGGTGGCGCAGCTGAAGGGGCACCGCAAGGCGCGGCTGTCGACCGAGAACGTGTTCCATACGCTGGTGGACCTGGGCGACATCCGCTATCCGGGCGAGCGCCTGGAATGGAGCATCGCCAGCCCGCAGTGGAAGCGCCACAAGCGCTATGTCGACAGCTATGGCTGGACCGACTACGACAACGCGCGCATGCGCGGCGATTGCCGCGAGGTGATCGACAAGGGGACGCCGCTGCCGAGGAAGTGACACGCGGCGGATTCGTGTAGGGTGGGCACTTGTGCCCACGCGTGACGCTGGCACAGCCAACACTGCTCATCGTTCACGCGTGGGCACAGGGGCGCCCACCCTACGCCGGTGAATTCAACACATGCGCACCCGCCTCGGGCTGGCCTAGATACGACTCCAGCCAGGCCGCCACCTTCTGCGCCTTGCCTTCGATCTCCGCGCCAAAGCCCTGCGTCGCCAGCAGCGCGATGCCGTTCGTCTGCGCCAGCACGCCCGGCGCCAGCACCAGCTCGCCCTGCGCGTCACGCCCCAGGCACAAGGCCTCGAATCGATGCTCCAGCAATGAGGCCAGCACCAGGTTGTGCGACGACACCACCACCCGCGCCCGCGCCGCCAGCGTGTCGAGCACCGCCGCGCTCGACGCCACAGACTCCACGTGGTTGGTGCCCCGGAAGATCTCGTCGATCAGGCAGATGCCCGGATGCGGCCCCTCGGCCGCGGCAATCAGCTCCTTCGCCCGGCGCAGCTCGGCCATGTACAGGCTCTGGCCGTCGAGCAGCGAATCCTCGTTCTGCATGCTGGCATACACCGGCAGCGCCGGCAGCCGTGCGCGGCGCGCATGGCAGAAGCCAAAGGCGCGCGCCACTACCAGGTTCAGGCCCAGCATGCGCAGGAAGGTGCTCTTGCCGGAACCGTTCGGCCCAGAAATAAAGGCCCCCTTCTCTTCCAGCGCCACCGACAGCGCGGCCGGAGACGCCAGCAGCGGATGCACGCCGGCCTCGATCTCGATCGCCCCGCCGCTGCGCTCGGCCCAGCACCACGCCGGTGACGCGAGCAGCGTGCGCGCCAGCGCCAGGTCGGCCTCGGGCTCGGCGCAGGCCAGATAGCACCCAATCAGGAAATCGCGCTCCGCGAACACGATGGCTTGGGTACGGTAATAGTGCTTGACGTTGGAGAGCATGAACCAGTCGCCATAGGCCCCACCGTCCTGGCTCATGCGCGCGAACATCGAGCGCGCCAGGCTGCGGCTGAGCTTTGCTGCCTGCTGCGCGCCATCGCGCAGTGACGCCGGGGCTGCAAGGTCGCGCGTACCGACGGCACTGCTGGCCAGCAGCAGCATCTGCAGCGTGTTCAGCGCCCGCTTCCAGGCCTCGACGCGCTCGTGGTAGCGCATTTGCCCGGCGATCAGCAGATACAGCACGCCGGCCGTGGCCAGCCAGGACAGCGGCGTGAGGATAACGCCGGCAACCGACGCCAGCAGCGCCAGCGGCAGCAGCCAGGTCCAGCGCAGCCAGGCCGGCGGCGCGGACGCCTTCCCTTCGAACAGCAAAGCCGCCGTTTCAGTGTCGGCATCGCGCAAAGGGCGCAGCGCCGCCTCGAGTTGCGTGCGCCGCGCCGGATCGGCCATCAGCGCGCGCAGGCGTTCGGCCTGGTCCGCGCATTGCGCATCGTTCGCGCCGCCGCGCAGTCTCCGGTACAGGGCCTGCTTGCCGAAGATGCTCACGCCGCCGCCCAGGCGCTCGTGGTAGCGCGGCAGCAGCAGGTCGTTCCAGGTCTGGTCGTCGAGCGCGGCCTCACCCGTGGGCGCTACCCGGTGCAGCTGGGCGATGTCGCTGTCGGCAAACGGATAGTCGATCGGGGCCGCGTCCGGCCAGGCAAGCAGGCTGCGCGCGCCCCTCCTGAACGAGTCGAACAGCGTGGCGGCAAAGGCGGTCATGGTCGGTTCCAGGGAAAGTGGGGAAGTATTCCTGTCCCCATCTGTGGACAAGTTGACAAAAATCAACAGCGAGCGGACTCATCCAATGTTCGTTCCCCCACATACTGCCGCGCGCGTCTCTGGCACGATGAACCGACCAATACTCACACGACGACATCGACACGAAAGGACGGCACGATGAAACGCGCACTCGCGGCTCCCCTGATGGGCCTGGCCATTTCGGCCGCCTATGCCCAGCAAGGCGACGGCACCCAGTTCTCCACCAACATCAACATCTGGAAGCCGAACAAGGTCGAGCCGACGACGGAACGCATCCGCGCCATCAAGGCGCCGGGCGGCTTCAGCGTTACGCCCTTTGCCACCGGCCTGAAGAACGCGCGCATCATCGCGGTGGCGCCGAACGGCGACGTGTATGTGAGCCGGCGCGACCAGGGCGACGTGCTGCTGCTGAAGGATGCGAATGGCGATGGCCGTGCCGATGGTGCGCCGGTCACGGTGGCCAACCGCGCCGGCGCCCACGGCCTGGCGATCCGCGACAACAAGCTGTACCTGATTACTGCCAAGGAGCTGTTCGTCGCCGACATCCAGTCCGACGGGCGCCTGGGCGAGCTGAAGATGCTGATCGGCGATTTGCCCGACGCCGGCCAGCACGCCAACCGCACGATCGCCTTCGGCCCGGACGGCATGCTGTACATCAGCGTCGGCAGCACCTGCAATGCCTGCAACGAGAGCAATCCGGAAAACGCCACCCTGCTGCGCGCCTCCCCGGACGGCAAGCAGCGCAGCATCTTCGCCAGCGGCCTGCGCAACCTGATCGGCTATGCCTGGCATCCGCAGACTGGCGAACTGTGGGGCTTCGACCACGGCATTGACTTCCTGGGCGATAACCAGCAGCAGGAAGAGCTGAACAAGATCGAGATGGGCAAGCAGTACGGCTGGCCTCACGTCTTCGGCAACAACGAGGTCTACCCGCAAAGTACGCCGCAGGGCGAGATCAGCAAGGAAGAATGGAAGAAGCGCAGCACGCCGATGGTGCTGGGCTACACCGCGCACGCGGCGCCGATGCAGTTCGTCTTCGCCGACAAGAGCGCCTTCCCGGCGCAGTACCGCGGCGACGCCTTCGCGACCATGCGCGGCTCGTGGAACCGCAATCCGGCTTCCGGCTACGAGATCGTGCGCGTGCGCTTCGAGAATGGGCAGCCGAAAGGTGTCGAGCCGTTCGTCACCGGCTTCCTGACGGATGGCGGCAAGACGCACATCGCGCGGCCCGTCGGGCTGGCGTTTGCCAAGGATGGGGCGCTGCTGATGGCGGACGATGCGAACGGGGTGATCTATCGCGTGGCCTATACCGGGTCCGGGGCTTCGGCGCCGAGCGGTGCGGCTGCGGTGCCGCCCGCCGGGCCGATGGAGCAGCAGGCGAACAAGGGGAATGGCGTGCCGCTGGCGAACAAGCGGGCGGAGACGCAGGCGTCGGGGTCGGTGACGGTGACGTCGTCCAGCTTCCGCAGTGGCGGCATGATGGACCAGAAGTACAGCGAGTACGCCGATGGCGTGTCGCCGGCGCTGGCGTGGAAGGCGGTGCCGGGGGCGAAGTCGTACGCGATCATTGCGGAGGACCCGGATTCGAAACCGGTGGCGCCGTTCGTGCATTGGCTGGCGTGGAATATTCCGGCGAATGTCACCAGTTTGCCGGAGGGCGTGCAGGAGCAGCCGCGGCTGACCGATCCGGATGGGGTGCTGCAAGGGCGGAACACGCGCGGATCGGTGGGGTATTACGGGCCGAAGCCGCCGGTGGGCGAGGCGGCGCATCCGTATCACTTCCAGGTATATGCGCTGGACGCGATGCTGGAGGTGCCGTTCGGGTCGGACCGGGATACGCTGCTCAAGGCGATGCATGGGCATGTGATGGGCAAGGGCGAGATCGTCGGGAAGTATGGGCAGAAGCAGAAGCCGCAGAAGTGATGTCGTGATGGGGTTGTAAAAGCCCCATTGCGAATGTCGTGGGGCTGTTGCCTGTGCCGTTATTGGTTTGCTCGATCCGCGTGGGCACGAGTGCCCACGCGGATTCAACACACCGATAACATCACAGGCGACAGCCCCATTACCGCCCGTACACCACGCGGACACGCCCGTGTCCGCGAACGACCGCCGCCCCCGCCGCGGACACCCCGGACACGTCCGCCCGCACCCTCACTCCATGAAAAATCAATGACTTAACCCCTGGCACGGATCGTGCAATAACGACTGCATACAACGTCGTCAAAACGCACACACCATGATCCGCGATACCTCCCACCAGGACGCCGCCGTCACCGCGCCCCCGTCCCACAAACTCAAGCGCCCTGCGTTGTTCGTCGGCGCAGCCGTCGTGCTGGCGGCAACCGCCGCCCTGCTCTTTTCCAACTGGAGCAGCGCCGGCCACTCCGTCAGCGCCAGCCGCCTGCGCATTGCCGAAGTCGGCCGCGGCACCCTGTTGCGCGATGCCTCGGTCAACGGCCGCGTGGTCGCAGCCGTCAGCCCGACGCTGTTCGCCACCGCCCCCGCCATCGTCAACCTGCAGGTCGCCGCCGGCGACACGGTCAAGAAGGGCGACATCCTCGCCGTGCTCGAATCCCCCGATCTGTCCGACGCCCTCAAGCGCGAGCAATCCACCTACGAGCAGCTGAAAGCCGAAGTCGCGCGCCAGCAGATCCTCTCGCGCAAACAAAAGCTGCTGGCCCAGCGCGAAGCCGACACCGCCGAGATCGACCGCCTGTCCGCCCAGCGCACCCTGGAACGCTACGACAGCGTCGGCCAGGTCGGCATCATCGCCAAGATCGACTATCAAAAGGCCAAGGACGCCCTGAACTCGGCCCAGATCCGCGCGCGCCACGCCAGCCAGGCCGCCAACCTGGAAGGCGACGACGTCGCCCTGGCGATCCGCACCAAGGCCAACGAGCTGGAACGCGCGCGCCTGTCGATGGCGAACGCCCAGCGCCGCGTCGACGAACTTACCGTACGCGCGCCGGTCGACGGATTCATCGGCACCCTGAACGTCCAGAACCGCATGGTGGTGGCCGCCAACGCGCCGCTGATGACCCTGGTCGACTTGTCGCGCCTGGAAGTCGAGATCGAGGTCCCGGAAACCTATGTCTCCGACCTCGGCCTGGGCATGAACGCCGAGATCACCCTGCCCGCCGGCAGCGCCACCGGCAAGCTGACCGCGCTGTCGCCGGAAGTGGTGAAGAACCAGGTGCTGGCGCGGGTGCGCTTCGACGGCGCGCAACCGAAGGGCCTGCGCCAGAGCCAGCGCGTGTCGGCGCGCCTGCTGATCGAGGAAAAGCCGAACGTGGTGATGGTGCAGCGCGGCCCCTTCGTGGAAAACGAAGGCGGACGCTTCGCCTACGTGGTGCGCGATGGCGCCGCGGTGCGCACCCCGATCCGGATCGGCGCGACCAGCATGTCTGCGGTCGAGATCGTGTCCGGCCTGAAGCCGGGCGACCAGGTTGTAGTCTCGGGCACCGACGCTTTCAAGAACGCCGCACGCGTCACCATCAACTGACAACAACGAATAACCCGAAAGGACATCCCATGCTGCGCATGACCAAGCTCTCCAAGGTGTACCGCACCCACATGATCGAGACCCACGCCCTGCGCGGCTTCGAGATCGACGTCAAGCAGGGCGAGTTCGTCACCGTGACCGGCCCTTCCGGCTCGGGCAAGACCAGCTTCCTGAACATCGCCGGCCTGCTCGAGGAATTCACTTCCGGCGAATACATCCTCGACGGCGTGAACGTGAAAGGGCTGGACGACGCCGCGCGCTCGCGCCTGCGCAACGAAAAGCTCGGCTTCATTTTCCAGGGATTTAACCTGATCCCCGACCTGAATTTGTTCGACAACGTCGACGTGCCGCTGCGCTACCGCGGCTTCAATGCGCGCGAACGCAAGGAACGCATCGAGGATGCGCTGGCAAAAGTCGGCCTGGCCTCGCGCATGAAGCACTACCCGGCCGAACTGTCCGGCGGCCAGCAGCAGCGCGTGGCGATCGCACGCGCGCTGGCCGGTTCGCCCAAGCTGCTGCTGGCCGACGAACCGACCGGCAACCTGGATACGCAGATGGCGCGCGGCGTGATGGAACTGCTGGAAGAGATCAACGCTGCCGGCACCACCATCCTGATGGTGACCCACGACCCCGAGCTGGCGGTGCGCACCCACCGCAACGTCCACATCATCGACGGCCAGGTGTCCGACCTGGTGCGGCACGCGCCCTCGCTGGTGGATGCCGCGGCCGCATCGACCAGCGCGACTGCATAAGGAAGCGCCATGTTTGCCTACTACTTCAAGCTCGGCCTGCGCAATCTGCGCCGCAACCCGGCCCTCACCGCGCTGATGGTGCTGATCCTGGCCGTCGGCGTGGCGGCCAGCGTCTCCACGCTCGCCATCCTGCACGTGATGTCGGGCGACCCGATCCCCGGCAAGAGCGAACGCCTGTTCGTGCCCTTCGTCGACAACGGCCAGCCCGAGGAAGGCGCCACCTACGACCAACCCGAAGACATGCAGCTGTCCTACCAGGACGCGATGAACCTGCTGCGCAAGCATCCGGCCGAGCGCGCCACCGCCATGTTCGGCACCGGCATGCCGGTCGAGCCGCCGCGCAAGGACATCCCGGCTTTCCAGGCCTACGGCCTGGCGCCGACGCGCGACTTCTTCGCCATGTTCGAGGTTCCCTTCCTGCACGGCCAGCCCTGGAGCGCGGACGACGAAACGCGCGGCGCGAACGTCGTCGTACTCAATCGCACGGTGGCCGAAAAACTCTATGGCGACGCCAACCCGGTCGGCCAGCGCCTGGTCATGAAGGGCGAGCCCTTCACCGTGGTCGGCGTGCTGGGCGACTGGAACCCGATGCCGCGCTACTACAAGCTGATCGGCAGCGGCCCGGCCACCGGCGAGGAATTCATGATCCCGCTGGCCACCGCCGTGCGCAAGGAACTCACGCCCTACGGCAGCGTCAATTGCAGCCAGACCCGCGATCCGGGTTACGCCAGCCTGCTGGCCTCGGAATGCACCTGGGTCCAGGCCTGGTTCGAGACCCGCTCGGGCGCTGATCGCGCCGAGCTGCAATCCTTCCTCGACAACTACGCCAATGAGCAGCGCAAGCTCGGCCGCCTGAAGCGCAATGCGCCGAACCGCCTGTACGACGTGATGGAATGGATGGAACAGCGCAAGGTGGTCGGCAACGACACCCGGCTGTCGGCCTGGCTCGCCTTCGGCTTCCTGGTCCTGTGCCTGGTGAACACCGTCGGCCTGCTGCTGGCGAAGTTCTCGGCGCGCGCATCCGAAGTGGGCATCCGCCGCGCGCTGGGCGCCTCGCGCCGCGAGATCTTCCAGCAGTTCCTGATCGAGACCGGGGTGATCGGCCTGGCCGGCGGCCTGCTCGGCCTGCTGCTCGCCTTTGGCGCGCTGGCGCTGATCGGCATGCAGAGCCGCAGCATGGCGGCCATGGCGCGCATGGACTGGGAGATGCTGGGTATGACCTTCGTGATCTCGATCTGCGCCGCCCTGGTGGCCGGCCTGCTGCCGACCTGGCGCGCCTGCCAGGTGACGCCGGCCATGCAGCTTAAATCCCAGTGAGCACAATGAACGCCACCCCATAACGAGAGACCGACCATGGAAATCCGACCCATCCTGTCCGCGCTGTTGCGCAACAAGACCGGCCCGCTGCTGGTGGCGATGCAGGTCGCCCTCAGCCTGGCCATCCTGGCGAACGCCCTGCACATCGTGAGCGAGCGGCGCGAGGTGGCCGCCCGGCCCTCGGGCCTGCTGGACGAAGCTTCGACCTTTTATTTTTCGGTGCGTAACCTGAACCAGGACACCCCGGAGCAGATGCTGGCCACCATCAAGCGCGAGCTGGAGGTGCTGCGCGCGGTGCCCGGCGTGGTGTCGGTGGCGCAGGTGTCGCAGATGCCGATGTCGCAAAGCGGCGGCACCACCAGCGTCGCCGCCGACTATCGCCAGCAGCGCGAGAGCGGCTATGCCTCGACCTATTTCAGCGGCGATTCGCTGGTCAAGACCTTCGGCCTCAAGCTCGTCGAGGGACGCGACTTCCTGCCGCAGGAAGTCCCCGAGGTGAACGAGCAGACCAATGCCGAGGTGCCGAAACTGGTCATCCTCACCAAGCCGCTGGCCGACAAGCTGTGGCCGGGCGCCTCGGCCGTCGGCAAGACCATGTACTTCGGCACCGGCGACGGCGCCACCGGCGCCCAGGTGGTGGGCGTGGTCGAGCGCCTGATGAGCGCCCACGCCGAGCTGAGCGACACCGGCATCTCTTCGCTGATCATGCCGGCGCGCCAGTACGGGGGAGGCGGCGCCATGTACGCGCTGCGCAGCGAAGCCGGCCAGCGCGACCGCGTGATGCAGGAAGCCGAACAGGCGCTGCGCAAGTCCTCGGCCACGCCCATGATCCTGCGCATCAAGACCGTCGAGGACGACCGCAAGGACCGCTACCGCGCCGACACCGCGCTGTCGTGGATGCTGGTCACGGTCAGCGTGCTGCTGCTCCTGATCACCTGCAGCGGCATCGTCGGCATGGCCAGCCTGTGGGTCAACCAGCGCCGCAAGCAGATCGGCGTGCGGCGCGCGCTCGGCGCCCGCAAACTCGACATCCTGCGCTACTTCATCCTCGAGAACGTGATGATCACCAGCGCCGGCGTGCTGGGCGGCGTGCTGCTGGGCGTGGGCCTGAATGCGCTGCTGGTGTCGCGGCTGGAGATGTCGCGCCTGCCGCTGCCCTACCTGGTGGCCGGCGCCGTCGTGTTCTGGGCGATCGGCATCCTGTCGGCCTATGGGCCGGCCTGGCGCGCGGCCGGCATCTCGCCGGCGCTGGCCACCCGCAGCACATGAGCGCAGCACCTGAAGGCAGTGCTATGCTGGCGCCCATGCCCACTGTACTCATCATTGACGACAACGCCGCCGTCGGCGTCGCCCTCGACGTGCTGTTTTCGCTGCACGACATCGCGGCGCTGCACGCGGCCTCGCCCGAGGAGGGGCTGGCGCTGCTGGCGCGCGAGCCTGTCGACCTGGTGATCCAGGACATGAACTTCACGGCCGACACCACCTCGGGCGAGGAAGGCGTGGCCCTGTTCCGCGAGATCCGCGCGCGCCATCCGGACCTGCCGGTGATCCTGCTCACCGCCTGGACCCATCTCGATGCGGCGGTCGACCTGGTGAAAGCCGGCGCCGCCGATTACCTGCCCAAGCCCTGGAACGACGAGCGCCTGCTGGCCACGGTGACCAACCTGGTCGAACTCGGGCAAGCGAACCGCGCGCTGGCGCAGCGCGTGGGACGCGAACGGCGCGAGCGGCGCGAGCTGGAACAGCAATACGATTTGCGCGGCCTGGTCTGGGCCGATCCGGCCACCGAGCGCGTGCTGCAGCTGGCCTGCCAGGTGGCGCGCGCCGACGTGCCGGTGCTGATCACCGGCCCGAACGGCACCGGCAAGGAGCGCATCGCCGAGATCATCCAGGCCAACTCGCAAGTGAAGGATGGCCCCTTCGTGGTGCTCAACTGCGGCGCCCTGCCCTCGGAACTGATCGAGGCCGAATTGTTCGGCGCCGACGCCGGCGCCTACACCGGAGCTTCCAAAGCGCGCGAAGGCAAGTTCGAGGCGGCCGACGGCGGCACCCTGTTCCTCGACGAGATCGGCAATTTGCCGCTGGCCGGGCAAATGAAGCTGCTGCGCGTGCTGGAGACCGGCCGCTTCGAGCGCCTCGGATCGAACCGCGAGCGGCAAGTGAAGGTGCGCGTGGTCAGCGCCACGAATGCCGACCTGGCGGCGATGATCCGCGCCGGGACCTTCCGCGAAGACCTGTTCTACCGCCTGAACGTGATCGAGCTGCGCCTGCCGCCGCTGGCGGCGCGCCCGGGCGACATCCTGCCGCTGGCCGCCAGCTTCCTGGCGCCGGGCAAGCAGCTGGAGCGCGGCGCGGAAAGCGCGCTGCTGGCCCACGCCTGGCCCGGCAACGTGCGCGAACTGAAGAACGTGATGGCGCGCGCCACCCTGCTGGCCCAGGGCGAACTGATACGCGTGGCCGACCTCGGCCTGCCGGCGGCTACGGTGGCCGCGTCGCCGGCGCTGGAAGCGGAACCCGACCGCGACGCCATCGCCGCCGCCCTGGCGCGCGCCGGCGGCGTGGTGTCGCAGGCGGCCGCCGAACTCGGCCTGTCGCGCCAGGCCCTGTACCGGCGCATGGAACGCCTCGGCATCGGGCGCGGCGCCTGATTCGGCCGGCAAGCGATGCGCCTGTCCCTCGTCACCCGCTTTTCCGCCCTGGTCGGCACCTTGCTTGCGCTGGGCATCGTGCTGGCCCTGGCGCTGGATTACTTCCTGCCGGGCCGCCCGCTGCTGGTGTTCGTGCTCTGCCTGGCCTGCGTGGTGCCGCTCTCCATCATCACGGTACGCGCCCAGATGCAGCCCATCCTGTCGCTGTTCCGCGCACTGGAGGGCACGGTCAGCAGCTACCGCGACGCCGACTTTTCCTTCAGCCTGCACTGGCCCCAGAACGACGAGCTGGCCGACCTGGTCGCCTCGCACAATGCCCTCGGCGACGTGCTGCGCGAGCAGCGCCGCGACCTGGTGCAGCGCGAACTGCTGCTCGACACCATGGTGCAGAACACGCCGGTGGCGATGCTGCTGGCGGCCGACCTGCCGCAGCGTCCGGGCACGGTGGTGTATGCCAACCTGGCGGCGCGCCAGCTGCTGGCCGATGGCCGCAAGCTCGAAGGCCACCGCCTCGGCGACCTGCTCGACAGCGCCGCCCCGGCCTTGCGCGAAGCGCTGGCGCGCGGCGGCGACGGTCTGTTCACGGCCGGGGAAGGCGAGGACGAAGAGGTGTACCACCTGGCGCGCAGCCACTTCAGCCTGAACGGGCGCAGGCACGAACTGCTGCTGCTGCGCCACCTGACGGCCGAACTGCGGCGCCAGGAAGTGCAGACCTGGAAAAAGGTGATCCGCGTGATCAGCCACGAAATCAACAACTCGCTGGCGCCGCTCGCCTCGCTGGCCCGCTCCGGCGCGGAACTGGTGCGGCGCGGCCAGACCGAGCGCCTGCCGATGATCCTGGACACCATCGGCGAACGCACGCGCCACCTGGAAAGCTTCATCCTCGGCTACGCGCGCTTTGCCAAGCTGCCCGCGCCGCGCATCGACGCCTGCGCCTGGCCCGAACTGGTGGCGCATCTGCAGGCCCAGGTGCCGTTCCGCGTGGTGGGCGGCCTGCCCGAGGAGCCGGCCCGTTTCGACCGCGCCCAGATGGAGCAGGCCCTGCTCAACCTGCTGAAGAATGCCCATGAATCGGGCTCGCCGCCGGACGCCGTGGAACTGCAGGTGCGGCGCGGCCAGGACCTGCTGCGCATCGACGTCGCCGACCGCGGCAGCGGCATGAACGAGGCGGTGCTGACCAACGCCCTGGTGCCCTTTTATTCCACCAAGCGCAGCGGCACAGGCCTGGGCCTGGCGCTAGTGCGCGAAATCGCCGAAGCCCACGGCGGACGCGTGCTGCTGGCCAACCGCGAAGGCGGCGGGCTGGCGGTGACCATGATCCTTCCCACCTGAACCATTCACACGGAGCCGCCGCATGCTGAAGATTGTTGGAAAAGCCAGCTCGATCAACGTCCGCAAGGTGCTCTGGACTTGCGCCGAACTCGGCCTGCCTTTCGAACGCGAGGAATGGAACGACGCGGCGCATGCCGCACTGAACCCGAACCGCATGGTGCCGGTGCTGGTCGATGGCGACCTGGCACTGTGGGAATCGAACACGATCTGCCGCTACCTGTGCACGCAGTACGATGGCGAAGCGCTGCTGCCGCGCGAGGCCGAACCGCGCGCGCAGGTCGAACAGTGGATGGACTGGCAGGCCACGGAACTGAACACCGCCTGGCGCTACGCCTTCATGGCGCTGGTGCGCCAGAGTCCCGCCCACGCCGACGCCGCGCAGATCGACGCCAGCAGCGCCAGCTGGAACCGCCATATGGGCATCCTCGACGCCCGGCTGGGCCAGACCGGCGCTTACATAGCCGGCCCCGATTTCACGCTGGCCGACATCGTGCTCGGATTATCCGCCAACCGCTGGCTGATGACGCCGATGGCGCGCCCCGATTATCCGCACGTCGCGGCCTGGCTCGGGAAACTCGAAGCGCGTGCAGCCTGCCGCCTGTACGGCCGCAACGGCACGCCCTGAAACGGACAAACGCGGTGCTCTGGTAAGATCGGCCTTCACCGCCGATCCCTGCACCATGTCCAAGCCGCCTCCCTTCGATCCCCGTTTCGCCCAGCCAGGCCACCCGCCCGCCACCATCACCGAGTTCGGGGGTGTGCGCTCGCTGCATCTCGGTACCTCCTGGGAACAGGGCGCGATGCGTATTGCACGTCCGGATGCAATCGAGCTCGAATACGTGCAGATGATGATGGCCTGGCTGCTGTTCCTGGATGCGCCGCGCCACATCGTGCAGCTGGGCCTGGGCAGCGCGGCGCTGACCAAGTTCTGCCACCGCCGCTTGCCTGAGGCACGGGTGACGGCGGCCGAACTGAATCCGAACGTGATCGCCATCTGCCGCGCGCTGTTCGAGCTGCCGCCGAACGACGCGCGCCTGGATGTGCGCGAGATGAACGCCCTCGACTTCGTGCTCGACCCGGCCAACCACGGCAAGGTGGACGTATTGCAGGTGGATCTCTACGACGAGGAAGCGCGCGGCCCGGTGCTCGACACGCCGGAGTTCTACCAGGCCTGCGTCGACTGCCTGGCGCCGAACGGCATCATGACCACGAATGTGTTCGGCGACTTCGCCAGCTACGACAGGAACCTGGACGCGATGCGCGAGGTGTTCGACGCCGTGGTCTGGCTGCCCGAGGTGCACGACGCGAACATCGTGGTGATCGCCTTCAAGGATGCGCCGCAGATCGATTTCGCCGTGCTCTACGAGCGCGCCGGCGAGATCAAGCGGCGCTACAACCTGCCGGCAAAGGACTGGGTGAATGGCCTGAAGGAGTGGATGCGCGACCAGGCCGAGTAGTTGCCAAGTCCAGGCCGCGCGCCTGGAGCCTTATTGGCATTGCGCCGGCAGCGCCTTCGGCGCGATTCCCTCGCCGCTGCAGCTCCACGACACCTTCCCCTCCTTGTCGACCGACGGCTCGAACACCAGCACGCCGGCGCCCTCTTTCGTCTCGATGCTGGTCAGCACGCGCAGCACGGCGTTCTGCGGATCGATTGCGATCTCGCGCACCTGGCCGCCCGGATTGGCCGCGATGCCGGCCTGGGCCAGCGTCGGGATGCGGCCATGCTCGGCCAGGTAGCTTTCGACCTTGGCGCTGGCCTGCTGGCCGGTGGCGTAGGCGCCCATCACGACCGCCTTTTGCGTGTACTCCTGATAGGCCGGGATGGCGACCGCCGCCAGGATGCCGGCAACGGCCACCAGCGCAATCAGTCCACCGAGGCTGCCGGCAGCGGCGCCACCCAGGCGCGGTACGAACAGCGCCAGCAGGGTGGCCAGGAAATGGCGGCGCGGCTGCCGGGGTTCCTGGCCTGCGGCCAGGGCGCGTATCGCAGCCATGCGCTTGACCAGCCACGGGTAGTCGCCCACCAGCTCATGGAAGGACATCCAGAAGCCCTCGGTGTCGCGCGACTGCGCGATGAAGGCGCTGTTGTTCATGGTGCGCCAGCGCTTGCCGCCGGCGGCCAGGGCGGCCATGCCGAATTCGGCGTTCACCGGCTGCTCGCAGGCCGCCAGGCCGTGGCGGTCGCAGGTGTACTCGCGGGCGCGCGAATAGGCCGCACCGATCAGCGGCAGCACCGAGGCCGGCAGCAGCACGGTGCCCCAGCTCAGGTGCTTGCGCTTGATGTGGCCGATCTCGTGGCCGATGTAGAAATTCAGGGCATCCGGGTTGTCGTGCAGGCCGTCGACCACGTCCGAGTACAGCACCAGGAAGTCGCGTCCCAGGAAGCGGGTGGCAAAGGCATTCAGCGAACCGCCCATCTGCAGCAGGTAGGCGTCGGGCACCCGCTCCTGGCCGAGCTTGGCGCAACAGGCGTTGATCTGCGCGTCGAGATCGGGGAACTGGTCGGCGGTGATGCGTACGGCATTGCCCTTGATGTAGGAAATCAGGGCAGACTGCGCAAAGCAGTAAAACAGGAAGAACATCACCGCATACCCGACCACTGCCCCGCCCATGCCGGCCACCAGGCCGGCCCAGACGATCAGCGACAACACCAGCATCACAACGAACAGCGAGCGTTCGTTCTTGTACACCAAATCCATTCGATCCCCTTCGATTGTCTGATTATTATTACAACCTGGCAACTTTACAGTATTGCAAAGTAGAAATAAACAACTGGAAGTAGGAGGTGTTGTCGCTTAGATACAAGCTATTCGTGAAGACGCGTTTTGGAACAGCCTGATTATTTTTTAACCAGCCTGATCAAGGTTCTGCCATTCGCCATGGTCTCGAACGGGACGATGCGAAACACCGCTTCGTCGCGCGACAAGGGCTGGACTGCAGGCACCGGCACGAAGTCGCCATTCGCGCGGCTGTGGCGCACATAGCGCACGACCCGTCCCTGCGCCATGAAGGCCAGCGACATCTCGCCATCGTCCATGGATTCGAAGGGCACGGTGCGTTGGCACTCGTCGGCCTGCACGCCCAGCACGCCGCAGGCCCGTGCGCGCGACGTGTAGGGTTCGAAAATGACTACCCGGTCCCACTCGAAACGCGTGGCGTCGGCCAGGCGCAACGTGGCCGGCTTGTCCGCGCGGACCAGGCGCCCGATCGCCACGCTGGTATCGGATGCATCGGAACAGGCCGCGACGGCGAACGCGGTGGCCACGAACAGGACGGGGATGGAGCGCATGCAGGGGCTTTTGTGTTGACGGACAAGCAATGTAGCCTTGTTGCCCGGTAAAGACAAATACAGGCTGTGTTTGTTTCCGCACCGAACGCAGTCCTGCCCCGTCTTATGCTGGGGTCGTAACGCAGCCGCCGGTTGCACCTTGCAAGTGAAGATCATGAACACGCCCCGCTCCGCCACCACCGACACCCGGACCAACGAGGATCCGGCGTCGTCAAACGACAAGCGGCGGGCCGCTGCCTTGTCCCTCGCCGCCTGGAAGCAGTTCGTGAACGTGGCCAGGCCCTACTGGCTGGGCGACCAGAAACGAACGGCCTGGACCCTGCTGGTGCTGCTGATCGTGCTGATGCTGGTCGAGACCAAGCTGGCCGTCATGCTGAACGACCAGGCCGGCGAAATGACCTCGGCGCTGGCGGGCCGGAACGGCGACCGCTTCTGGAACGCGGTGCGCGCCTGCCTGCTGGTGCTGGCGTTTGCGGTGCCGGTGTATGCCTTCTATTACTACATGCGCGACCGCTTCGCCAACCAGTGGCGGCGCTGGCTCACCGGCCGCTTCCTCGACGGCTACCTGAAAGAGCGCAAGTACTACGCGCTGGGCGCCAACAGCGAGATCGACAACCCCGACCAGCGCATCAGCGAAGACATCAACACCTTCACCGGCCGCTCGATCCATTTCCTGCTGATCTTCCTCGGCTCGATCATGCAGCTGGTGGCCTTCAGCACCGTGCTGTGGTCGATCTCGCAGGTGCTGGTCGGCGTGCTGGCGGTGTATGCCATCACCGGCACCGTGGTCGCGCTCTACGTCTTCGGCAATCCGCTGATCCGGCTGAACTTCTGGCAGCTGCGGCGCGAAGCGGATTTCCGTTTCAGCCTGATCCGTCTGCGCGAAAACGCCGAGTCGATCGCCTTTTATCGCGGCGAAGCGCAGGAGCGCGCCCACATCGACGGCAAGTTCGACAGCGTGATCCAGAATTTCGCGCACCTGATCCGCAAGCAGTGCTCGCTGAACCTGTTCCAGCGCACCTTCAGCCAGCTGACCCTGGTGCTGCCCTTTATCATCCTGGCCCAGGGCGTGCTGTCGGGCGAGCTGGAAGTGGGCCGCGCCGTGCAGGCGGCCGGCGCGTTCACCGCGGTCCTGAGCGCGGTCGGCGTCATCGTCGACAACTTCGAGAGCCTGAGCCGTTTCGTGGCCGGCATCGGCCGCCTGCAGGGCTTGTCGGCGTTGGTGCTGGCCGATGCGCCGCCTGAAGCGCCCGCCGCCGGCCCGCACCCATGCATCCAGATGCGCCCCGGCGCGCACCTTGCGCTGGAAGCGCTGACCCTGCATCCGCCGCAATCGGAACGGGTGCTGATCCGCGAGCTGAACCTGGTCCTGAAGCCCGGCGACGCCCTCCTGATCACCGGCGACAGCGGCTGCGGCAAGAGTTCGCTGCTGCGCGCGATCGCGGGCCTGTGGAACACCGGCAGCGGCACCATCCAGCACCCGCCGCTGGAAAGCTGCTTCTTCCTGCCGCAACAGCCCTACCTGCAGGCCGGCACCCTGCGCAGCCAGCTGCTCTACCCGAGCGGCGAATCGAGCCTGGACGACGCCGCGCTGCTGGAGATCCTCGACCAGGCGCACCTGCCGCACCTGGCCGCGCGCGTCGGCGTCCTGGACGCCATGGAGGACTGGGAAAAGCTGCTGTCGGTCGGCGAACAGCAGCGCCTGGCCTTTGCCCGCGTGCTGGTGCACCGGCCTGCCATCGTCATCCTCGACGAAGCGACCAGTGCGCTCGACAGCGGCAACGAAGCCTCGCTGTATGCGCGCCTGCGCGCAAACGGCACCACCCTGATCAGCATCGCCCACCGCGCCGCAGTCCTGCGCCACCATACGCACGTGCTGCGCCTGCTGGGCGATGGCGCATGGGAGATGCATGACGCCGAAGGGTATCAGTTCGATGGGGCGGTCGTGCCGCTGCGTGGCAGCAGTGGCGGGACTGGCACCGGTACGGGCGCCAGCCTGCAGCTGGTTCCACCGGCGCCGGTGATGGCGGCTGCCGGCTGATTTCCGCCCCGTCAAACCACGCTACGCTTCGCCAGTCTCGGCCGCGCCAGGGTATCCTCTCGTGCTGTCCTGCGTTTTCGCCAACAGACGGAGTTATCCATGCGTGGCGCACGCTGAACCTGCTCTTTCCGGTCGTCCTCCTTGCCGGACTCGGCGCACTGCTGGTGCGCCTGCCCTGGCTGCGGTCTTCCTGGCAGGCCGGCGTAACCGAACTCAGCGCGAAATGCCTGGTTCCGGTCCTGGTGTTCGCCAGCGCCTACCCTACCCTACCGGCATTCCGGCCTCGATGTCATGGGCAACCCTGTGCGCCTTCTACCTGCCCCTGGCCCTGGTCTTTTGCGGCGCCCGCTTCCTGGCAAGGGGACGCGGCGCCGGCGCGGCGACGGCGCTGGCAGCGACCTATTCGAACACGGTGTTCATGGGTGTGCCGGTGCTGGTCCAGGTACTGGGGCCGGATTGCCTGCAGTTCGCCTATCCGGTGATCGCCTTCCACAGCCTGTTCTGCTTCACGCTGTATCACTTGGGCGATGACGAGGCGCCGGGCCGGCCGCCTTGGCGCGGTGCTGGTCGTGCTGGCATCCTGCCCGGTCGGCATCAATGCCGCCTTCGTGGTCAACCGGTCCGAAGGCGGCGCGCAGATCGTCAACGCGGCGATCCTGTTGTCGAGTCTTCTGTCGGCGGCGACGGTTCCGGGGTGGTTGTGGCTGCTGCATCCTTGAGCGCAAATCCTTAACCGGCAGTGACGTTTGCTACGACACGCCGTCCTGCTCCGGTCATCCCAAGGGAATGGTATTGAAATAGTGTTGCAGCACCAGGAGCATCGCTGCCACGCATGCGGCGTCGGCACCGACATTTAAGACCTTGACGAGTCTGTCAACAGTTTGGCGCCCTGGCCAGGTAGCGCTGACAAACGTGATCAGAAACTGTAGCGCCATGGCGACGGCGAAAAGCTTTATCGGCAGCGGCTTGGCGGTGACAAAACCGAATGCGGCAAACATCAGGACCAGCAACAGCAGAAGGAAAGAAACAACAGCCGACCATATCGTTTTCATAAACACTTTCGATGCTTACGTTCTCTGGCGCACGGATTGTCACGACGCCATCAGCGCCGCTCGCGCCACCACAGGCCGAGCATGGCCAGCGCGAACACGAGGCCGAACGGCCAGCCCGGCAGCGTGCCCCGGGTTTGTTCGGCCGCCACCGGCGTGCGCGCCGCATAGCGGGCCGTGGCGTCGCGCCGCTCGGCCGCTTGCCACTGCGGCCAGTCGCCGGGCGCATACACGTAGACCTGCCCCACCGCCGGCTTGATGCCCTGCGTTTCCATGCGCAGCCAGCCAGCCTGGCGCGGCCATACAGCCACGCAGGACGCATCGACGCGGTCGCCCCGGCGCTGCCAGGCCAGGGTCTGGTCCAGGGCCGGGAAATGGACCTTGCCCGTTACGCCCTGCGCGCAGATCTCGGTACGCTGGCCGGGCAGCGGCATCTCCTGCGGATCGAGCCAGTGCACTTCCTCGACGCGCTGCACGCCGAGCGTGTCGAGCACGCCCTGCCACCACAGCGCCAGCGCGCGCGGCTCGGCAATTGCCTGGCGGTGCCAGTCGGCGGCGCCGAGCCAGCCGATGCGGCCCTGGCCCCAGGCACGCGCCCACACGGCGTCCTTGCCGCTCCAGGCGCCGGCCTGCATGCTAGCCGGGTTCAGGGGCGCCGCCGTCAAGGCCAGCGAGCCGACCGTGGCATCGGCCGGCTGCGCACGCAGCGCCAGTTGCACGCTGCGCGACCAGACCGCGCTGTCGTTGGCGTTCCCGCCCAGTACCAGCAGCGCGGCGCCCGCCTTCACTTCTTCCAGCAGGGCGCTGCGCGCGGCGCCGGATGCACGTTCGAACCAGGCGGCGTCGATCAGCAGCAGGCCGGGCTGGTCCATCTTCTCGCGCGCGGTTTCGCTGCGGGTGACGGCTTTGCCAAGCGCCACCTGCCAGTCGATGATGGCATGGCTGCCGGCCAGCAGTTCGTTCAGCACGCGCAAGTCGAACGACGGCGCGCTGAAGCGGCCGCGCACCTGCAGCGGCGGCGTTGCGCTGACGACGACCGGCACCGGACCTTCGGTCACCAGCTTGCCTTGCGCATCGAGCAGGCGCGCCTTCAACTCCAGGGTTTCGGCCAGCGGCGGCAGCCAGTCGACCGTGAGCGCGCCGTCGCCGCGCGCCTCGGCCAGCACCTGTCCGTTTTCGGCCAGCAGTTGCAGGCGTGCCGGCGTCTTGTCCGTGCGCTGCACGGTGAGCGTGAACATGCGGCCCAGCGGCAGATGGCGCGGAAAGTCCAGGCGCAGCGTTTCCGACGCTGGCGGCGTCCAGGACAAGGGACGCGCCGGCAGGTCCTGCCATTGCGCGGCGCGCAGGCCGTCTCCCTCCAGGGTCAGGGCACGCACGCCGTCGAGCGTCGTGGGCGGTTTCGCGGGGTCGATGGCCAACGTGGTGCCCAGCTCGCCGGGCAGCTTCCAGCCGGTGGCCAGCAGGAACAGCGCGCCGGTGGCAATCGCCACCAGCAGCGCTTCAAACAGGCGCCGGCGCCACAGGTACAGCAGCAGGCTAAGGACGCCGATGATGACAATCGAGGCGCGCAATTCGATACTCACTTCGGCTCTCCTTTCGCATCTCTCTGATGCCAGGCCTTGGTGAACGGCGTCTGCGCCACCGGTTTCGCTTGCAGGATCACCGGCGCCTGCGCGACGCCGGCGCGCAGCCAGGCGCGCAAGGCCGGGCGGCAACGCAGGCAGCCGTCCGCCACGTCCTGGATCGCACGCTGGGCGGCCAGGCGCTGTTCGTCGTCAACCAGGCGCTCGCGTACCCAGTCGTGGGCGGTACGCGTCCACAGCGCCGGCAACGGTCCCTCGTTCAATAACGCCGTCACCAGTTCGCGCAGCGGCAGCGGGATCGCATCCTGGGACTCGCCCTGCTCGCGCCGGTAGCTGGCCGCGCCGACCACGTCGCCCGTCATGCGGATATCTTCCTTGATCGGCGGCGGCACGAAGGCGGTCTTGTGCAGGTAGATGCGGTCGGCCTGCTGCAGTTCCTTGATCGCTTCCAGGGCCTTGAGTTCGGGCGCCAGCGCGGTTTTCGGGGTGATGGCGCGCAGGGCCTTTTCGGCGTCCCACATCGCTACCAGCGCACGGCGCAGGATTTTTTTCGTTCCCTCGTCGTACATCGTCGCGTTCTCGGCTTCGTCGTGAGCATGGCCGAATTCGTGCAGCACGTCCAGCGGCTTGCCGGGCGCGGCGTGGTCGTCGTGGTCGTCGTGCTCTTCCTCGCCGCCGAACAGCGTCGATTCCTCGCCCAGGAACTGGCCGTAGCGGCGGCGCAGCTGGGCCTGGTCGGCGGCAATCGCCTCGCTGCGCGCGCGCACCTCGCCCGCGTTCATGCGGGTTGCTTTCATGTCGGCGATCAGCTGCTCGGTGTCGATGATGATCTGACGCTGGCTGCGCAGGCTCTGGGGCTTGACCAGCATCGGCATGGCCGAGGTCTGCTCGTCTTCTTCCTGTTCCGGCGCGGGCAGGCGCAGGGTATAGGTAGGCGACTGCACGGTGTGCGGTTTGGCGGCGTTGTCGACGGCGCGCACAAAGAAGTACAGCTCGTCGCCCGGCTCCATGCCCAGTTCCGCCAGCGTCCACTGCCTGGACCAGTTGCGCACGCGCGGGTCGTTCGATGCGGGAATCGGCAGCTCGCTGTCGGTGAACTTGATGTTCTCGCCGCTGCCGCGCGCCAGGGTCAGGTGCAGGGTGGCGCGGCGCACGGCGTAGTCGTCGCGCACCGTCAATGCCATGGCGGCGCCCTTCGCCTCGGGCTTGAGTTCCTGGATCATCTGGGTCGGTTGCGAGACCGTGATCTGCGGCGGCGCATCCGGGATCACCTTCAGCGTGTAGCGCGCGCCGCGCCAGCGCCAGAACAGCGATTCGGAAGCGCTCAGTTCCGCGCACTTGTCGCCCACGTTCAGGGTGCGGCCGTCGCTCAGTTCGAGGATGGTCTGGCCGGCTTCAGGATTCTTCAGGCACCACGTGGTCTTGCTCCCCTCCGGCAGTTCGAGGTGGCGCGGTGCGCCTTCGCTGCGTGCCAGGCCGGTGTAGAAAGGCGGAATCGCAGTGACGACCAGCTCCGGGACCACTGCGGCCTTGGCAACCGTTGCCGGCTTGCCCTGTGCTTGCGCTGTCGACGCCGCAGCGCCCTGCTGGCCGACGTACCAGACGATGGCGGCAAACACCAGCCAGGGCGCGAGCCAGCTCAGGCCCATGTCGACGTGGCGGCGTACGATGGCGCGCACCGTGCGCGCGTCGAGGCGCTCGGCGATGCGCGCCAGCAGGCGCTCGCGCTGCAGCTTGGCCAGCGGCGTGTCGGCATCGACCAATAAAGCGCTGCTGTCTTCCAGCTCGGGCATGTCGGCATCGAGCCAGCCGATCCAGCCAGCGTTGACGCGCTGGCGCAGGCGCGCGCCATCCCACATGCACCACGCGGCCCAGGCCAGCAGGCCAGGCAGCAGGCGCAGCGACAGCCAGGGCAAGGCGCCCAGTACCCACAGCGGCAGGCGCCGCAACAAGGCGGCACGCCAGATGCGCCGGGCGATGTCAGCGTCGGCGTGCATGGGTCACTATCCTCTCAAGGGCAAACAGGGCGACCAGCGCCATCATCAGGAAATCGCGCAGCGCGCCGTCCGCATGCTGCGCTGCCGGCACGCTGGATGCGGCAAAGGTATGTGCAGGCGCGGTATAGGCGCGCGGCGCGTAATGCAGGCTGCGCCAGCTTTCCAGCAGGCGGCGTGCGGCTGCCGGGTCGGCTGGCGGCCAGGCGCTTGAGGTCCACAGGCGGCCGCGCGCGCTATCGGCGTAGCGGATGCCATCGACGCTTGCCGCCTTGTTCAGTTCCGGGAAGGCGGCGGCATCCGCCGCCCACCACAGAGGCGCGCGCATGGATGCCGGCGGCGCCTCTGGTTTGTCCCAGACGATCAATTCGGTTTTCGCACCCGGCGCGGCATCGACCACGGCGCGCAGGGGGCCGTCCAGGGCCGCGAACATGCGGCGCCACTCGCCTGCCCGTTCGCTGACGATGGCCACGTGTACCTCGGCCGCTGCGGCAGGTTTCGCCAGCGTGCGCAGTTCGAGCGGATGGCGGAACTGCGGCAGCACGGCCGGCATCGGGATATCGCCCAGCACCAGCAGGCGCGCGTCCGGTTTCCATTCGCGCTCATGCGCGCGGACCCAGCCCAAGACCTCGGCTGCTGGAAGCGGCAGGCGCGCCCCATCCTTGAAGCCGGCCTGCGCTACCTGCTGCTCGACCCAAGCGGCATCCGTGCCCTCCGCCACCACGACCGTATTTCCGCGCCAAGGCAGCACCGGGTCGGCCAGCCAGGCGATCAGGCAGGCCAGCAGCAGGCAGCGCACGATCATCAGGATCACGTCGGCCCAGCGCCACACGCGCATCTGGCGCGGCTCGGTGCGCGGCAGGAAGCGCGCACTGGCCAGCGGCTCTGCTGCAACCTGGACGCGCTTCTTGCGATGCCACCAGATCGGCAGCAGCAAGGTCGGTAAAGCGAGCCACCACAAACTGTTCATTGCCGCCCTGCTTGGTGTAAATGCGGCCGCAGCCATTTGCGCAACACCTCACCCGGCGCCTGTTCGATGCGCGCATTCACCAGCGGCACGTCGCCGGCGCGGCAGGCCGCCGTCACGCTGGCAAAGTGGGCCTCGCGCTTGCGCAGGTAGCCTTCGCGCAGGTCGGCGCCAAAGCGGAACACGCCGCCGTCCTGTTCAGGATCGCGGTAGGCCGGGTCGGCATCGAAACCGCCCGTGCACTCGGCCTCGGTCTGGATGCAGGCCAGGCGCACGTCGTGGCGCATGTGGCGCAGGCGCAGCAGCGCTTCCGACAAGGGTGAAGGAAAATCGAGGAAGTCGCTGGCGGCGAACACCAGCGACGGTGCACCTGCAAAGCGCAGGCCGGATTTCAGCGCGGCGGCATCCGGCAACGCGCCTTCGGCCTGCGCCGCGTTCAAGCGCGCCAGCACGCGCTGCAGCTGGCGTGGCCCGCGCGCGGCGGGCGTGAACTGTACGCGCCCTCCAGACAGCACCACCAGGCCAAAGGCATCGCCCTGGCGCTGGGCAATCGCCGCCACGCAGGCGAGCAGCGTGCGCGCATAGGCGAGCTTGTCGAGGCCGGGAATGCTGCGGCTCGGCTCCATCATCGACGCGCTGGCGTCCAGCACCAGCCACAGGGCGACGTGACTGTCGCGCTCGGCCTCGCGCACATAGTAACGGTCGGCGCGCGCCAGCAGCTTCCAGTCCACGCGGCTCCACTCGTCGCCCGGTGCATAGGCGCGGTACTCGGAGAACTCGACGCCGGAGCCGCGTTCGCGGCCGGCGTGGATGCCCTGCCCCAGCCCGGCCAGCACGTGGCGGATGACGAGGTCGAGGTTGGTCGTGTGCGCGATCAGCGCGGAACTTGTCAGACCCATTGCTGAAGCCAATTCAGTCGACCTTGATCTCGCCCCGCAGCGCCTGCAGGATGTCGGCCATCGCCACGCCATCGGCCTCGGCTTCGAAGTTGCGCAGCACGCGGTGCGCCAGCACCGGCATCAACATGGCGCCAATGTCGTCGCGCGTCACGGCCAGGCGGCCCTGCATCAGCGCGCGCGCTTTCGAGGCCAGCACCAGTGCCTGGCCGGCGCGCGGACCGGCCCCCCAGCCGACGTGCTTCTTCACCGCGGCCACCGTCGTTTCCTGCGGCCGCGTGGCGCGCACCAGGCGGGTGGCGTAGCGCACCAGATGGTCGCCGATCTCGATGTCGCGCACCAGCTGCTGCAGGCGCAGCAGCGTTTCCACGTCCATCGCGGCTTCGGCATCCTGTAGCGCAGACTTGGTGGTCGCCGCCACCATCATGACCTCTTCGTCTTCGGTCGGATAGACCACGTCGATGCGCAGCAGGAAGCGGTCGAGCTGGGCTTCCGGCAGCGGATAGGTACCGCTCTGCTCGATCGGATTCTGCGTGGCGAGCACGAAGAAGGGACGCGGCAGCTTGTGGGTGGTGCCGGCAAAGGTGACCGAGCGCTCCTGCATCGCCTCTAACAGGGCGGACTGCGTCTTGGGCGGCGCGCGGTTGATCTCGTCGGCCAGCAGCACCTGGGTGAATACGGGGCCGGGCTGGAATCGGAAGGAACGCTGGCGCGTGGCTCCGTCTTCTTCCAGGATCTCGGTGCCGACGATATCCGAGGGCATCAGGTCGGGCGTAAACTGCACCCGGCGGAACTGCATGTCGGTGGCCTGGGCCAGCGACTTGACCAGCAAGGTCTTGCCGAGGCCCGGCACGCCTTCCACCAGCGCGTGGCCGCCGGCCAGCAGGCAGGTAATCAACAGCTCGACCACGTTTTCCTGGCCGATGATCACCCGGCCCATGCTTGCCTTCAGTGCGGCGGTCTTGGCCACCAGGCTTGCCACTTCCGCTTCATTCCACGCTACCGCATCTTGTTCAGCCACCGCTTACGCCCCTAACGCATATTGAATGATGTTCACCGCAAAGCGGGTGTTGTCTACCGCGAGAAACCGCTTGTTGCGGAAGTCGTAATCCCACTCGCAGCCATAGTCCTTGTTCGAGTACAGCACGCGCACGCGCCCGCCAATCTCGATCGCCTTCAGGTATTCGTGCACCAGGTCGTCGCCCCAGCCGTTCAGCTCCACCGAGGTATTCGGCGGACCGTCGAACTTGAAGAAGCTGGAATAGACAGCGTGGTTGTTCGGTATCTTCTTCAGGGCCGTGGCCCCGAAGATCTTCGCCATCTCGGCCTCGAACGACTTCGCGAACAGGCCGTCGATGTCGTGGTTGCAGTCGTCGACAAAAACGAAGCCGCCGCCCTTCACGTAGCGCTCGAAGTTCTTGCGCTCGGCCGGGGTGAACTGCACCAGCTTGTGCCCGGCCAGGTAGCAGAACGGCGCTTCCAGCATCTTCGGGTCCGACAGCGACACCATCCGCTCGGCCGGATCGACCTTCAGGGTGGTGTACTCGACCAGCGAATTGAGCACGTTGCTGGGCATGCGGATGTCTACGTCCCAGTCGCCCGACTCGTACATCAGGCGCGTAAAGTAAAAATCGAAACGTGCCATTCTTGAGCTTGAAGTTATACCGCGTCCGACAGCGACGTGAAGTTGAAGTCGCGTACCTTCATCGGCGGCAGCACCATCTGGTACGGCACCTCGTCGCCGCCGATGACTTCCGGCTTGCCCAGTTCATCGACGTTGTTGAGGATGCTGATCGGGCTTTCGTTGAAGCGGAAGTTCTTGATCGGGTACTTGATCTTGCCGTTCTCGACGTAGAAAGTGCCGTCGCGCGTCAGGCCCGTCAGCAGCAGCGACTGCGGGTCGACCATGCGGATGTACCAGGTGCGGGTCACGACCACACCCTTCTTGGTCGAGGCGATCAGCTCTTCCAGCGACTTGCTGCCGCCGGCCATGATCATGTTGCCGTGGCGCGCGGTTGGCGCCACGCCCTGCTTTTTCGCCCAGTACAGCGAGTAGTCGAGCGAGGCGATGCGGCCGTTCTTGATGATGTCGGTGCGCTTGCGCGCCAGGCCAGTCTGGCCATCCCAGGGCGCCACCGGCACGTCCGGGTTCCACGGGTCGGCCCAGACGTTGATCTGCTCGTCGAACAGCTTGTCGCCCAGGCGGTTCTTGCCACCGGATTTGGTGAGGAAGCTGCGGCCTTCGTCGGCGTCGCGCGCGTCGAAGGCGCCGAACATGTTGCCCAGCACTTCAGACGTCGCTGCCGGCTCCAGGATCACGGTGTAGCGGCCCGGCTCCAGCGCTTTCGCATCGACCGAACGCAGCGCCTTTTCAATCGCGACATTCGCCGCTTCGCGTGCGTCGAAACGCGATGCGTCGACCGCCGAGCGGGTAACCCAGCCCGAGCCGCGGCCGTCTTCGGTGCGCACGGTGCAGGTGTAGGCGAGATCGGTCATTTCCTGGAAGCCGAACACGCCGTTCGAATTGGCCACCGCGTTGAAGCGGGTGCTGTCGTTGAAGAAGCCGGCGCAGACCAGCTTGTTCTTCTTGGCGGCCTCGATGCTGTAGGCCGCCACTTGCGCGCGGTATTCCGGATCGATGGCGGCGGTGGCACGCACAAACGTCGGCGTGGCCTTGTATTCCTGCTTGCCGACGGCCGGCATGAATTCCGGATTTTCCGGCGCCAGGCGCGCGAGTTCCTCGGCGCGGCGCACGGCTTTCTCTAACGACTTGTCGTCGAACTCGTTCAGCTGGGCGATGCCCGATTTTTTACCGAAGGCGACTTGCACCGTCAGGGTCATGTCTTCGTTCAGGCCGGCGGTCGAGATGCTGTTGCGCGCGAAGCGCACGTTGCCGGCGCGGTTGCCGCTGATGTCGACGCTGCATTCATCGGCTTTCGAAAAGCCCATGACACGGTCGCAGATGCGTTTTGCTTCTTCCTGGTTCAGCTGTTTCATGTGTTTTCCTCAACCGATCTTGCGTGCGGTGTTGATGACATTGATGCCGTTGAAGCGCGTGGTGCTCGACCCGTGCGAGACCGCGCTGACCTGGCTCNTCCTGGTTCAGCTGTTTCATGTGTTTTCCTCAACCGATCTTGCGTGCGGTGTTGATGACATTGATGCCGTTGAAGCGCGTGGTGCTCGACCCGTGCGAGACCGCGCTGACCTGGCTCGGCTGGCCCTTGCCGTCGAAGAAGGAGCCGCCCATGCGCCAGTCGCGTTCGTCGCAGATGGCGCTGCAGGCGTTCCAGAATTCCTGGGTGTTCGACTGGTAGGCCACGTCTTCCAGCGGGTTCGTGATCTTGCCGTTCTTGATCTCGTAGAACAGCGTGCCGCCGAACTGGAAGTTGTAGCGCTGCTGGTCGATCGAGTAGGAGCCGCGGCCGACGATGTAGATGCCCTTCTTGACGTCGGCGACCATCTCGTCCGGTGTCAATTTCGCTTTGCCGGCGGCCAGCGACACGTTCGGCATGCGCTGGAACTGCACGCTGCTCCACGAATCCGCATACGAGCAGCCGTGCGATTCTTTTTCGCCGATGATGTGGACCTGGTCGCGCGTGGCCTGGTAATTCACCAATACGCCGTCCTTGATGATGTCCCATTCCTTGGCGCGCACGCCTTCATCGTCGTAGCCGATCAGGCCCAGCGAACCCGGCGTGGTACGGTCGGCGATGAAGTTCACGCGCTCGGCGCCGAACTTGAATTTCTTCGTCTGCCATTTATCCAGCGTAGCGAAACTGGTGCCGGCGTAGTTGGCCTCGTAGCCGAGCACGCGGTCCAGCTCCGTCGGGTGGCCGACGGCTTCGTGTATGGTCAGGAACAGGTGTTCCGGCGCCAGCACCAAATCGTACTTGCCGGGTTCGACCGATTTTGCGCTGAGCTTTTCGCGTGCCTGCTTGCCGGCGAGGCGGGCGTCTTCCACTACGTCGTACGATTTCGTGTACAGCGTGGTCACGCCGCCGGCGGCGCGCACCTTGTCTTGCGCGCGCACATCGAAGTATTCGTAGCCCATGCTCACCGGGGCGCCGAGGCCGCCGCGCGAGCGGAACTTGCCGGTGGCCTTGTCGACCGCGGTGGCGGTGATCGGCGCCCACAGGCGGTGGATGTCCTGGTCGATGTAGGAACCGTCGGTGGAGGCGAAGTACTTTTGCTGGTTAATCTGGAACAGGTTGGCCGTCATGAAGCTGGCGCCCGCCTCCAGGCCGACCTTGTTGGCGGCGATCAGCATGTCGGCCTTTTCCTTGACCGGGACCGCGCGCCAGTCTTTCTTGATCGGCGTGGCCCAGCTGACTTCGCCCACGCCCTTGACCGGCGCGAGTTGCACCGGCTCGGTTTGCAGGCGGGCATTGGCCTTGGCAATCGCCACGGCCTGGCGCGCGGCGGCGGCCACGGCGTCGGGGTGCAGGCTGTTGGTGGCGGCGAAACCGTAGGCGCCGCCGGCGATCACGCGCACGCCGACACCGGTCGATTCGGTGTTGGTGATGTTCTCGACGTTCAGGTCGCGCGTGGTGATGAACTGGTTCAGGTAGCGGCCGATGCGTACGTCGCAGTAGGACGCGCCGGCTTGCGTGGCGGCGTTCAGGGCGGCGTCGGCCAGGGATTTCTTGAAGCTCAGCGCCATCGGGTTGAGCAGGTCTTCGGCGGCGATGGCATTGCCGAAGATCGGGACCAGCATGGCGCCCGCCGTGCCGGCGCCGATTTTTAAGAAGCTACGTCGTTCCATCTTGTCTCCATATCGTGACCTGTGCGGTCACGTTTTTCGTAGGGTGGGCACTCGTGCCCACGCGGTACGACACGTCCATGTCGAAACCGAACCGCGGTGCGCCGATGTCCGGTGCAAATGGATATGCGGCCGTTCATGCGCCGCATCCGCGTGGGCTCGAGAGCCCACCCTACGATGCGCGACCGATTACCGGCTGGCAGCCATCGGCACGCGCTCGTTATTGCTTACACCGCGTCCGACAAGGACGTGAAGTTGAAGTCCCGTACCTTCATCGACGGAATCACCATCGGGTCCGGGCCTTCGTCGCCGCCGATCACCACCGGCTTGCCGATTTCCTCGATGTTGTTCAGCAGCGCCACCGGACTTTCGTTGAAGCGGAAGTTCTTGATCGGGTGCTTGATCTTGCCGTTCTCGATGTAGAAGGTGCCGTCGCGGGTCAGGCCGGTCAGGGCCACCGATTGCGGGTCGACCATGCGGATGTACCAGGTGCGGGTAACCAGCACGCCCTTCTTGGTGTTGGCGATCAGTTCGGCCGTGGTTTTATCCGTGCCGCCCATGATGTAGTTGCCGGCGCCGCCGATCGAGCGCACGCCCTTTTGCTGGGCCCAGTAGCGCGAGTAATCCATCGACGCCACGCGGCCGCCCTTGATCAGGTCGATGCGCTCGCGGGCGCGCATGGATTCATCCCACGGCAGCACCGGCACGTCCGGATTCCATGGGTCGGTCCAGATGTTCACCTGTTCGTCGAACAGCTTGTCGCCCAGGCGGTTCTTGCCTCCGGCCTTGGACAGGAAGCTGCGGCCTTCGTCGGCGCGGCGCGCGTCGAAGCCGTTGAACATAAAGGCGAGCAAATCGCTGGTGGCGGCCGGTTCCAGCACCACGGTGTAGCGGCCCGGTTCCAGCGCCTTGGCATCGACCGAGCGCAGCGCTTTTTCGATGGCGACGTCGGCCGCCTCGCGCGGATCGAATTTCGCCAGGTCGCGCGCCGAGCGCTTGACCCAGCCCGATCCGCGGCCGTCTTCGGTGCGGATGGTGCAGGTGAAGTCGAGCGAGGTCAGGACCTGGTGGCCGAAGACGCCGTTCGAATTCGCGATGGTCTCGAACGAGGTGGTGTCGGTCAGGAAGCCGGCAGCGACCAGGCCCTGCTTGCGGCAGGCCTCGATGCTGTAGGCGGCGGCCTGGGCGCGGATCTCGGGGTCGATGTCGGCGGTCTTCTGGACAAAGGTGTTCGATTGTTTGAACGCGGCCTTGGCGACGGCCGGCATGAACTCCGGGTTTTCCGGCGCCAGGCGCGCCAGCTCCTCGGCGCGGCGCACCACCCGTTCGAGCGACCTGTCGTCGAACTCGTTGATGCTGGCGGTGCCCTGGCGCTTGCCGAAGGCGACGCGCACGGTGATCGACGTGTCGTCGGTCAGGCCGGCGGTGGACACGGCATTCCGGGCGAAGCGGATGTTGCCGGCGCGTTTGCCGCCGATGCTGACGATGCATTCGTCGGCCTTGGTCAGCGACAGTACGCGGTCGCAGATGCGCTTGGTCTGTTCCTGGGTCAGGATGGTCATGTGCGTTTCCTTAACCGATCTTGCGGGCGGTGTTGATCACGTTGATGCCGTCGAAGCGCGCGGTCGACGACCCGTGCGACACGATGGAAATCTGCGGTGGCTGGCCCTTGCCGTCGAAGAAGGAGCCGCCCATGCGCCAGTCGCGCTCGTCGCAGATGCCGCTGCAGGCGCTCCAGAATTCCTGGGTGTTCGCCTGGTAGGCCACGTCTTCCAGCATCTCGCCGATCTTGCCGTCCTTGATTTCGTAGAACAGCTGGCCGCCGAACTGGAAGTTGTAGCGCTGCTGGTCGATCGAGAAGGAGCCGTCGCCGACGATGTAGATGCCCTTCTTGATGCCCTTGACCATCTCGTCCGGCGTCATTTTCTTTTTGCCGGCCGCGAGCGACACGTTCGGCATGCGCTGGAACTGCACGTTGCTCCACGAGTCGGCGTACGAGCAGCCATGCGATTCCTTTTCGCCGATGATGTGGGCCTGGTCGCGCGTGGCCTGGTAGTTCACCAGCACGCCGTCCTTGATGATGTCCCACTGCTTGCAGCGCACGCCTTCGTCGTCGTAGCCCACGGCGCCGAGCGAACCCGGGGTGGTCTTGTCGGCGACGATGTTGACGATCGGCGAGCCGTACTTGAATTTCTTCGACTCCCATTTGTCCAGCGTGGCGAAGCTGGTGCCGGCGTAGTTGGCTTCGTAGCCGAGCACGCGGTCGAGTTCCGTCGGGTGGCCCACCGATTCGTGGATGGTCAGGAACAGGTGCTCGGGGCTGAGCATCAGATCGTACTTGCCCGGGGTGACCGACTTGGCCGTGAGCTTGCGCTTGGCGTCGCGGCCGGCGGCGCGCGCGTCTTCGACGATGTCGTAGGAGTGCGTGTACAGGGTGGCGACGCCGCCGGCGGCCTTGATCTTGTGCTCGGGGCGGGCATCGAGGTATTCGTAGCCCATGCCGACCGGTGCGCCCAGGCCGGCGCGCGAGCGGAACTTGCCGCTGGCCTTGTCGACCGCGGTGGCCGTCATCGGCGCCCACAGGCGGTGCAGGTCCTGGTCGATGTAGGAGCCGTCGGTGGAAGCGAAGTACTTCTGCTGGTTCACCTGGAACAGCATCGACTGCATGAAGTTGGCGCCGCCGTCCATGCCGGCCTTGTTGGCGGCGATCAGCAGCTCGGCCTTGTCCTTGATCGGCACGGTGCGCCAGTCCTTCTTGATCGGCGTGGCCCAGGCCACTTCACCGACGCCCTTCACCGGCGCCAGCTGCACCGGTTCGGTCTGCAGCTTGGCGTTGGCCTTGGCGATGGCCACGGCCTGGCGCGCGGCGCCGGCGATGCCGTCGTTGGTCATGTCGGAGGTGGCGGCAAAGCCGTAAGCGCCGTTCACGATCACGCGCACGCCGACGCCGGCCGATTCGGTGTTGACCACGTTCTCGACGTTCAAATCTCGGGTGGTGACGAACTGGTTCAGGTAGCGCCCGATGCGCACGTCGCAGTAGGAAGCGCCGGCCTTGGTGGCGGCGTTCAGCGCGATGTCGGCCAGCGCCTTTTTCGCCGATGCGGCCATCGGATTGAGCAGCTCTTCGGCCGCGATTGCGCGGCCAGCCACCGGGATCAGCATCGAGCCAAAGGCGATGGTGCCGATGTTGAGGAAGGTACGACGTTCCATTCTGTCTCCTGAATTCAAGCTGCTTCTGGGGCGGCGTTCATACGGACCGTGCCGCGTATGTATATGGTGAACTCGTGGCTGCCGGCGTTGTGCGCGCATCGGCAAACTGCTGAACATTATCAGCAACCAAACGTTTTGAATAGGCAATCTTCACCCGCGATACAAACTGGCTACACGCCTCGCTACGCGGGTGCACACCGGTGCCACATACGAGGGCGTATTTGTATTGACACTCACCCCGGGAGTGCACGCGGATTCGCTTGACTGTGCGGTATGCATGCCTGATCATCGGGCGCGACCCACAATCACAATGGAGACGACACCGATGAAACGACTGATCCTGGCTGCCCTGTTGGCCACCGGTATTGCCGGCGCGGCACAGGCCGACGATGCACTGAAAACCGCCATCGCCGGCGAGCACCGCGCCGCCACCAACAGCGCGCGCGACGTGTACCGCCACCCTTACGAAACGCTGACCTTCTTTGGCATCAAGCCGACCATGACGGTGGTGGAACTGGTGCCCTCGGGGGGCTGGTACACCGAGATCCTGGCGCCCTACCTGCGCGACAAGGGCAAGCTGATCGGCGCTGGCCAGGCCGTCGCGCCGGGCAATCGTTACGGCGAAGCGTTCAAGAAGAAGCTCGATTCGAACCCGGCGCTGTACGACAAGGTCGTCACCAGCGTGTTCGAGCCGCCAAGCCGCTACGAGATCGCCCCACCGAACAGCGTCGACATGGTGCTTACCTTCCGCAACCTGCACAACTGGGTCGGGTATGGCGACGATTCGGTGAAGACGATTTTCAAGGAAATCCACAAAGTGCTGAAACCCGGTGGCGTGCTGGGCGTAGTGGACCACCGGCTGCCGGTGTCGATGAAGCAGGACGAGAAGGCGTCGAGCGGCTACGTACACGAGTCGTACGTGATCAAGATGGCCGAGAGCGCGGGCTTCAAGCTGGCGGGGCGTTCGGAAGTGAATGCGAATGCCAGGGACAAGGCCGACCACGACAAGGGCGTGTGGACGCTGCCGCCAGTGCTGGCCAATAAGGACAAGGACCGCGAGAAGTACATCGCGATCGGCGAGAGCGATCGGATGACGCTGAAGTTCGTGAAGCAATAAGTGAACGGGGCCGATGGCCCCGTTTTTGTTTGACCAGCAGGATGAGCAGAGACGTGCAATTCGTTCGACACGCAACGCTGGCTATCGTAGGGTGGGCACCCCGTGCCCACGCGGACGTGTGATACATGTTGGCTGCGTTTGATGCCGGCGCTCCGCGCAGAGTTGGCAGTCGCCGGAGATAGACGTTAGCGCCTATTCTTTGAGACACGCTGTCTCGCTTCCCTCAGCGCGCCCAAAATCCGGCCGCCGATGACATCACGTTCCGCGTGGGCACGGAGTGCCCACCGTACGATTGCAGCCAACAATGAAAACGGGGCCGCAGCCCCGTTTCGTTTTACTTCTTCGCCGCTGCCTTCACCGGCGTGAACAGCAAATCATGGAAGTCGTAGCTGAAGTCGGTCTCCTCCGACACCGCCTTCATCTTCACATGATCGATGCTGCCGTCGTGGTCCAGCGAGAACGTCGCGTACGCATCGGCGTTGAAGTTACGCTCCTTCCAGCGCACGATGAAGGTGTCGTGCTGGAAGTGTTCCATCTCGCCAGTCAGGTCCGGCGTCTTCGAAAACGACATCACCAGCTTGTTCCCGTTGCGCTTGACGTTCATGATGCCGTACCACGGGTCCTCGTACTGGCCTTCGTAGGCCGACAGCGCCAGCGATGGCCTGGAGGTCGATGCGCGCGTGGTCGATGCCGACTTCAGGCGCGCCAGTTCCTTGGCGTGCGCTTCTTCCTCGACGTCGGACACCAGCTTGATCCAGTCGGTCGGCGTGGCGCCGGTCATGTACTGGTCCATCAGGCGGTACTGCAGCGCGCTCAGGGCGCCGCCGCTTTCGGCATTCGTCAGGATGGCGATGCCCAGCTTCGATTCCGGCACCAGCAGCACGCGCGAATAAAAGCCCTGCAGCGCGCCGCCGTGCATGGCCACCAGCTGGCCCTTGTAGTCGCGCAGCTGGAAGCCCAGGCCGTAGGCGTAGAAGTTCGGCTTGGTGGACGCCAGCGGGCCTTTCGGGGTGCTGATCTTCATCGGCGTTTGCGCGGTCCACATCTCGCGCGACTGCGCCTCGGTCCACAGGCGCAGTTCCTTGCCGTCGGCACCCTTGGCGCCAGCCACGCGGCCGCCGTCGAGCAGCACCTGCATCCACTTGGCGATGTCTTCGGCATTCGTGTTGATGCCGACTGCGCCGACCGCGTTCGCCACCGGCATCGACTTCACGGCGCTGATCTTGTCCTTGATCTTGCTGTGCGCGTTGGAAGCGTTCGGGTTGCCTTCGTTCTCCGCCAGGCTGGTGGTGGTCGTGCTCATGCCGACCGGGTTCAGGATGCGCTCGCGCACCGTGTCGCCCCAGGATTTGCCCGACTTCTGGGCGATGATCTTGCCGGCCACGATGTACAGCAAATTGTCGTAGGCGTAGCTGCTGCGGAAGCTGGTGGCCGGACGGATGTAGCGCAGCTTCTCGATGATCTCGTCGGTGCTGAAGCTGGTGGTCGGCCACCACAGCAAATCGCCGGCGCCCAGGCCCAGGCCGCTGCGGTGGGTCAGCAAATCGCGCACCGTCATTTCGCGGGTGACGTAGGCGTCGTACATCTGGAAGTCCGGCAGGTGCTTGACCACCGGGTCGTCCCATTTCAGCTTGCCTTCGTCGACCAGCATCGCCAGGGCAGCGGCCGTGAAGGCTTTCGAGTTCGATGCGATCTCGAACAGGGTCTTGCCGTCGACCTTGGCCGGCTCGCCGAGCTTGCGCACGCCGAAGCCGCGCGCGGCGATCACTTTACCGTCCTTGACGACGGCAATCGCGATGCCGGGCACGTCGAAGGCCTTCATGGTGCGGGTAACGTCCTGTTCGAGGTCGTAGGCGCTGGCTGGCGCGATGGCTGCGATCGCCGGCGCTTGTGTTTGAGCGTAGGTGCCGGCGGCGGAAAATGCGATCAGGATTGCTGCGGCAAGGTGTTTGAAATGCGGTTTCATCTGTTGCACTCTCTAATTCCTTTTATTGTTTGGCCATCTGTTTGTCGACGCTTCCCTGCGTTTCAGGGTGATAGCGTTCGCGTGCGGATTTGTAGACGTTCTCGGCCCAGGCGCGGTCCTCGGCATTCGCGCGCAGCGCGGCGTACAGCGGCACCACGAACTTCTGGCGGCCGACGCTCATCAGGAAGGCGTTCATCTGCGGGCGGATGTCGCGGTAGCCGGCGTGCACGGCGGCGCGGTAGAAGCGGAAGGCGACTTCGTTGTTGCCGGTTTTCGCCAGCCTAAAGGCGGTATCGAGTTCCTTCAGGCGCTTGGCGTCGGCCTGGCTGTCGATGTCGTTCAGGAACTTCATCCACTCGGCGGCCGTCCACGCTTTGGTGTCGAGCTTCGCGGTCGGCAGCGCGCCCTTGATCCAGGCGGCGGTCGAGGCATCGAGTGCGGCCAGGCGCTGCGACTTGGCGTGTTTGGCGCCCGCCGGGATGCCGGGGCCGTACAGCCATTCGTCGAGTTCGGCGTCGCTCATCACCTTGGGGTGCTCCGCCAGCAGGTTGGAACGCAGGTAGGCGATGAACTGGTCGGTGGTCACGCTCTGGAAGGCGTGGCTGTCGAACCAGCCGCGCAGGAAGGGGTCGAACACGGCGCGGCCAGCGCGTTCTTCCAGCGTGCGCAGGAGCCAGGCACCCTTCGGATAGGCCAGGCCCTCGTCGGTGTAGGTGGCCGAGCCAGTATCGGCGGCGCGTGTGATCAGGGCCTGCTTGGCTGGCGGGATGTCTTTCAGCGAGTCGATCGCTTCTTCCTGCTCGAGCTGCAGGTTCATCAGCGCGACTTCTTCGCCGTACAGCACTTCGAGGATGCGGGTGGTCACGTAGGTAGTAAAACCTTCGTTCAGCCACCAGTGCTTCCACGAGGCGTTGGTCACCAGGTTGCCCGACCAGCTGTGCGCCAGTTCGTGGGCGATCAGGTCGACCAGGCTGCGGTCGCCGGCGATCATGGTCGGCGTGAGGAAGGTCAGGCGCGGGTTTTCCATGCCGCCGATCGGGAAGGACGGCGGCAGCACCAGCATGTCGTAACGTCCCCAGCGATAGGGGCCGTAGAGCGACTCGGCGGCTTCGACCATCTTTTCGGTGTCGGCCAGTTCGTAGGCGGCGGCCTCCATGCGCTGCGGCTCGGCGTAGACGCCGGTGCGTCCGCCCAGGGTGCGCGCTTCGAGTTCGCCGATGCCGATGGCCAGCAGGTAGGACGGAATCGGCTGCGGCATGTTGAACTTCCAGCCGCCCTTGCCGGTCGCCTTCGGGTCGTTATCGGCGCTCATCACCACGCGCAGGCCGCTTGGGGCTTCGATGCGGGCGGTGTAGGTGAAGCGCACCGATGGCGTGTCCTGCACCGGCACCCAGGAGCGGGCGTTGATCGACTGCGACTGGCTGAACATGAAGGGACGCTTGCCGGACAGGGTCTGGGCAGGCGTGAGCCATTGCAGGGCGCTGGCGGTGGGGGCGGTGCGGTAATGGATGCGCACTTTCGGCGACTGCGCGGCCAGTTGCACGTGCAGGGCCTGGCCTTTCTCTTCGTCGAATTTATCGAGGGTGTATTTCACCGGGGTCCAGCGGCCGGCTGCGTCCTGGGCTTCGATCTTCGAGATCGTCAGTTCGCGCGTGTCGAGATCGAGGGTGCGGGCGGATTTGTCGAGCCAGTCGAGCGAGAGTTCGGCGTAGCCGGACAGGGTCTTCTTCGCGAAGTCGGCCTTCAGGTCCATGTGCAGGGCGCGGGTGCGGACCTGGTCGTAGTTGGCGTAGCTTAAGGGGTCGAGTGCGAGGGCCTGGGCGCTGGCCGTGCCGAGGATGGCGCACAGGGTGGCGCGCAGCAGGGTACTGGTTTTCATGGTGTCTCGGTGGTGTTGGTGGCCCGGATCGTGGCCGGGCGGGCGCTGGGCAGGATAGCACTTTCGAATCGGTGGGGAAAGCGTGGGGGGAGTGCCTGGTGGGTTCGAGAACCCACCCTACCGAACGTTTTGTTCAACATTCAAAGGATGTACCGCGTGGGCAGTAGGGCTGGCTAGATGCCAGCACTACGAGTGCCCACCCTACAAACCCGTATTGACGCGCTTTGACTGGTCTGACTCTGCTATGATCCGCGCTTTTGCACGCACCATTTTATGGATGCCTTCCTGGTCGCTACCGGCATCGTCGGCCTCGCTGAAATCGGCGACAAGACGCAGCTCCTGGCCTTTCTGCTTGCCGCGCGCTTTCGCCGTCCGCTGCCCATCGTTGCCGGCATCTTTGTCGCTACCCTGCTGAACCACGCCTTTGCCGCCGCCGTCGGCGCGCTGGTGAGCGAGCTGCTGGGGCCATCGGTCATGCGCTGGGTGCTGGGGCTTTCGTTCCTCGGTATGGCGGTGTGGGCGATGATTCCCGATGAAGTCGACGAAACCGAGGCCTCGCTGGCCAGGTTCGGCGTGTTCTTCACGACCCTGCTGGCGTTCTTTGTCGCCGAGATGGGCGACAAGACGCAAGTCGCCACCGTGGCGCTGGCGGCGCGCTACCACGAGATCGCGGCGGTGGTGGCCGGCACCACCCTCGGCATGATGCTGGCGAACGTGCCGGCGGTGTACTTCGGCGAGCGGATTGCGAACAAGATTCCGCTCGGCCTGGTGCACGGGATTGCGGCGCTGATCTTTGCGGCGCTGGGTGTGGCGACGCTGCTCGGCGCAGGCGCAGGGTTCGGGTTTTAAAAACTACCGCCAGCGGCTCATCCACTTGTCGTAGAAGCCCAGATCGCGCGGTACGGCGCCGGTGACGGCGCAGATCGCGCCGGCGAATTCGTTGGCGCGCACCAGCGTCAGCTCCAGCGGCCAGCCGCGCGCGCGGCCGAGCAGGAAGATCGCCGAGAACGCATCCCCTGCCCCCACCGTGTCGATGACGAAGGGCGGCGCCGGCGTGTCGCGGGTGTCGATCGTGGTGCCGTCCCTGCCGAAGTACACCGAGCCGCGGTGGCCCAGCGTGACGATCAGCGCCTGCAGGCCGAACATCTGCAGCAGGCCGGCGCAGGCCGAGCGGGTTTCGCCGGCGGCCAGCGGCGGGTCGTTCGGGCCGAGCTGGAAGTACCACTGGAACAAAGCCTGCAGCTCTTCCTCGTTCACCTTCACGATATCGGCCGCGTGCAGCGCGTGGAACACGGTGCGCTCGGCGTACTGGCCTTCGCGCAGGTTCAGGTCGAGGAAGCGCGTGGCCCCGGTAGTGGAAAGCAGTGCCTGCAGCGTGCCGCGCGAGCGTTCGCCGCGCTGGGCCAGGGTGCCGAAGTAGATCGCGGACGGGTTCACCGACGCCATGGCCGCCAGCGCCGCCTCGCGCTCGATGTAGTCGTAGGCCTGGTTCGGCACGATCACGAAGCGGTGGCCCTTGGCCAGGCGCTCGACCAGCACGCGGCCGGTTTCCTCGATGGCGTCGCCCTGCAGGCCGGCCTGCGACATGGCGAAGCGTTCGAATTCGGCGCGCACGCTTTCGCCGTTGCGGTCTGCGCCGACACGCGTGATCATCAGCTGCGGCGCCATGAAGGCGGCCAGGTGGCGCGCGACGTTGAAGGGTGCGCCGCCCACCACCTGCTCGGTGGCGAAGTCGTCGACCAGGGCTTCGCCGAAGACGACGGTCGCCGTTTTGTCCAAGGGGCCGCTCACGCTTCGAAGGGCACGGTGTCCTTGAAGGACGCGCGCTCGGCGAGCTTGTCGTGCAGGCGGGCCAGGTTCGGATGCTCGCCGCGCCAGTCGATTTCCGGGAAGCGGAAGGTCAGCCAGCCCAGCGCGCAGCCCACGGCCACATCGGCCAGCGAATAGTTTTTCCCCATGCAGAAGGCGCCGTCGCCGAGCTTCTCGGACATCACCTGCAGGCCGGCCGTCACCTTGCCCAACTGGCGCGCTATCCACTGCGGGCTTTGCTGTTCCTGCGGGCGCAGTGTGCGTTCCAGGCGCACCAGCACGGCGGCATCGAGCACGCCGTCGGCCAGCGCTTCCCACACTTTCGCGTCGGCGCGGTCGCGGCCGTTCGGCGGCAGCAGCTTGCACACGGGCGTGAGGGTGTCGAGGTATTCGGCGATCACGCGCGAGTCGTAGAGCGCGCTGCCGTCTTCCATCACCAGGCAAGGCACCTTGCCGAGCGGGTTGGACTGGTGGACCTGGGTCTCGGCGCTCCACACGTTATCGAGCGCGAACGCATAGTCGAGCTTCTTTTCCGCCATCACGACGCGGACCTTGCGTACATAGGGACTGGTGGTCGAACCGATGAGTTTCATGGATGCTCGGAAAGGATAATTTGATAAGAGTATAACATTGGCCCTGCCGCGGAAAAGCGCCGCGGCAGCCGCTTTCGCCATGCCTGCAACACGGGGCGCGGGCCAGTCCAATGGTAAAATCGACGTTTTTGCACGGACGCCCGCCATGACCGCTACCGCCCCACTTTCCTCCCTGTCGGCCCTGTCGCCGCTCGACGGCCGCTACGCCGCCAAGACCGACAAGCTGCGCCCGATCCTGTCCGAAGCCGGCTTCATGCACCACCGCGTGAAGGTCGAGATCTCCTGGCTGCAGGCGCTGGCCCAGGCCGGCTTCGACGAGATCAAGCCGTTTTCGGCTGAAGCAATCGCCCACCTCGACAAGATGGCGGCGGACTTCAGCGAAGCCGATGCCGCGCGCATCAAGGAAATCGAGGCGGTCACGAACCACGACGTGAAGGCGGTCGAGTACTGGCTGAAGGAACAGGTGAAGGACGTGCCGGAACTGGTGGCGGCGTCGGAATTCATCCACTTCGGCTGCACCTCGGAAGACATCAACAACACCTCGCACGGCATGATGCTCAAAGCCGCGCGCGACGGCGTGATCGTGCCGGCCCTGCAAGGCCTTGTCAGCAAGCTGACCGAGATCGCCCACGTGAACGCCGAGCTGCCGATGCTCTCGCGCACCCACGGCCAGACCGCCAGCCCGACGACGCTGGGCAAGGAATTCGCCAACGTGGTGGCCCGCCTGCAGCGCGCCGTGAAGCGCATCGCCGACGTCGAAATCCTGGGCAAGATGAACGGTGCGGTCGGCAACTACAATGCCCACCTGTCGGCCTACCCGGGTTTTGACTGGCAGGCGTTCTCGAAGGACGTGATCGAATCGCGGCTTGGCTTGACGTTTAATCCGTACACCATCCAGATCGAGCCGCACGACTACATGGCCGAGATGTTCGATGCCATCGCGCGCGCCAACACGATTTTGCTGGATTTGAACCGCGACATCTGGACCTATGTTTCGCTGGGCTACTTCAAGCAGAAGCTGAAGGCCGGCGAAATCGGTTCGTCGACCATGCCGCATAAAGTGAACCCGATCGACTTCGAGAACTCGGAAGGCAACCTGGGCCTGGCGAACGCCGTGCTGCGCCACATGGCCGAGAAGTTGCCGGTCTCGCGCATGCAGCGCGATCTCACCGATTCGACCGTGCTGCGCAACATCGGCGTCGGTTTCGGCTACGCCCTGCTGGCTTACGACAGCTGCCTGCGCGGCCTGAACAAGCTGGAAGTGAACGCGGCCCGCCTGGCAGCGGACCTGGACGCCAGCTGGGAAGTGCTGGCCGAGCCGGTGCAGACCGTAATGCGCCGTTATGGCATCGAGAACCCGTACGAGCAGCTGAAGGAACTCACGCGCGGCAAGGGCATTACCCGCGAAGCGCTGCAGGAATTCATCGGCAAGCTGGCGATTCCGCAGGACGCCAAGGAACTGCTGCTGGCGATGACGCCGGCGAACTACACCGGGATTGCGGCGCAGCTGGCCAAGGCGATCTGAGTTTCGGTGACTGAATAAAAGCCCGCGTCAGCGATGACGCGGGCTTTTTTTATTCTGATCGCGAACCTTGCCGGGTTTGTAGGGTGGGCACTCGTGCCCACGCGGTAGAGCCGCTGGTCAGCCGCAAAACACGCGACGATCCATGGCAGCCAGTCATCGGGAAGCTTTCGACATGCATCCGTGGTACCGCGTGGGCCCGAGGGCCCACCCTACGAACCCCACCGCCGCATCAACGCGTCCACACAAGCTTGACGCCCACGCGCCTTTCCAGCTCCAGCCTGGTCGCCACCGGCCCATACTCCCCGTGGCTGCCGTTCAGATTCTGCCCCACTACCGACAGCTCCAGGTTCGGCCGCAAGCGCCAGCCGAAGCGCGCGTCCACCGTCCAATACCCCGGCACGCCAGGATTCTCCAGCGCCGCCACCTTGCGCAGCGCCACCTCCAGCTCACGCCGTTCGTCGAACGCATAGTTCGAGCGCAGCTGCAGCGTATGCTCCGGGTCCTTGCCCGCCGTGCCCGGCCCCGCCGCATCGTTGCTGCCCGCCTTCAGGCGCAGCCGCTCGTGCAGCGCGGTGAACCCGCCCGACAGGCGCCAGGCGCGACTCAGCTGGTAGCTGCCCCACATCTCGATGCCGGTCGCCCTGCCCTCCATCAGGCTGCCGAAGCTGAGGAAGGTATAGGTCGGGTCGATTTCCTGGGTGCGCAGGTGGTCGTAGTCGTTATGGAACAGCGTTGCCGAATACGACAGCCCCGGCAGCGGCTGGCCGCGGTAGCCGAGCTCGAACACCTGCGCCACCTCGGAGCGCACCTGGCGTCCACCCTGCAGCAGATAGGGCGGGCGGCCGGGGATGTAGGCGTCCACATCGAGCCGGGTCGGCGCGCGCACCGTGCGCGACACGGCCGTCCACAGCGTGTGGTGTGGGTCCATGCGCCAGGACAGGCGCGCGGTCGGCAGGAATTCGTTGCCGGTGTAATCGTTGCGCTCGATGCGGGCGCCGAGCGTCAGGTTCAGGTCCGGCCGCAATGCGATCTCGTCCTGGGCAAACAGGCTGGCCCAGGTCTGCTGGTCGCGCGCCGGCAGGAAGGCGATGGCCTCGCTGTTGGTGACGCGGTCCCAGCTGTGACGGTAGTTGGCGCCCCACACCAGGCTGTGCGCGCCGTACACCGGCAAGGTGTGCTGGAACTGGACATCGGCAATCGACAGCGATTCGGTAAAGGTGGGCGGCACTTCGCGCCGTGTGCGGTCGAGATAAGCCTGCATACCCAGGCTGCCGCCATCGGCGAGCGCATGCTGCCAGCGCCCGGTGAGGTTGGCGCCTTCGGTGCGGATGTCGCCCAGGCGCAGGTCGGCGCCGCTGACGGCGATCGCCCCCGGCTCCGGCTGCTCCAGCGCCCCGCGCACCACGTTGCCGTTGACGCTGAAGGTGTCCGCGCCGCGCTCCCAGTCGCTGCGGAAGCCGACCTGCGCCTGGCGCCAGGCATCGTTCACGCGCGCGCCGCCGGCCAGGTCGCCGGCGGAGCGGTGCAGCGCCTTGCCGTACACGCGCCAGCTGGCATCGGCGCTGCGCCCGCCCTGGCGGAAAGCCAGGTCGGCGCCGTCGCTGCCCGCGCCCAGCACGGCCAGGCTGCCCTGGGTCTCGCGCGCCGAGCGGGTCGTGATGTTGATCACGCCGTTCACCGCATTCACGCCCCACATCGTGCCGCCCGGCCCGCTGATGACTTCGATGCGCTCGACGTCTTCCAGCATCACGTCCTGCATGTCCCAGAACACGCCGGAAAACAGCGGCGCATACACCGAGCGGCCATCGATCATCACCAGCAGTTTATTCGGGGCGCTGTTGTTGCTGCCGTTCAGGCCACGCGCGCTGATGGCGTAGCCGTAGCTGCTGATCTGCGCCACCTGCAGGTTCGGCGCCAGGCGCAGCGCTTCGGGCAGGCTGCGTGCGCCGGCGCGGCGGATGTCCTCGGTGGTGATGACGAATACCGCGGCCGGCGCATCCTGCAGGCGCTCGGGTTTCCTGGAGACGGAGGTGACCTGGATGTTCGCCAGCTCCTCGATGCTCAGGTCGGCGAAATCGGCTTGCGGCGCCGGCAGCGCTTGCGACGCGACGGCCTGCGCGGACGTGGCGCCCAGCGTCATGGCGACCCAGACGGCCAGCGCGCGCGGACGCAACAAGAACAAGGGATGATGCATGACTTCCTTTACACGGTACGATGGAGCCGCGTCCAAATTATAAATTCACGCTTGCCTCGATTTTACATTCAGCGGCTTCACGGCTGTGCACGTTTAACAATCCATGCTAGTGTACAGAAAGAAACAACCGCCTCTCCCACATTGGCGTGGCTTTTTGTTATAGTCAGGCGCTCACCAGTACGAACACGGACAATCGACCATGCAGCGTTATTCTTCCGTCGCCATCGCCCTGCACTGGCTGATCGCCATCCTCATCATCGGCACGTTTACGCTCGGCCTGGTGATGACCGACATTCCCGGCCTCACGCCCACCAAGCTGCGCTACTTTTCCTGGCACAAATGGGCCGGCGTGACGGTACTGGCCCTGGCCGCGCTGCGCTTGCTGTGGCGCCTGCGTTCGCGCCCGCCGGCTTATCCGGCCCACATGCCCGCCTGGCAGCGCCATGCCGCCCATTCCCTGCACGGCCTGCTCTACGTGCTGATGTTCGCCGTGCCCCTGTCCGGTTATTTCTACAGCCTGGCGGCCGGCGTGCCGGTCGTCTATTTCGGTCTGTTCCCGCTGCCCACGCTGATCGAGGCCGATGCGGCCCTGAAGCCCACGCTGGACGCCCTGCACTACTGGCTCAACATGCTGCTGGCGGCCCTGGTGGCCCTCCACGTGCTGGCCGCGTTCAAGCACCTGCTGCTGGACCGCGACGGCGTGATGCAGCGCATGCTGCCCTTTTCAAAATAAGGAGTTCACCATGACACCCCTGCGCACCCTGCTCGCCGCCGCCCTGTTCACCGCCGCTGCCGCCCACGCTGCCCCGCTGAAGACCGATCTCGCCAAAAGCAGCGTCTCGGCCACCTTCAAACAGATGAACGTACCGGTCGAGGCCAAATTCAAGACCTTTGGCGCCCAGATCGACTACGACGCCGCCAAGCCGGAAGCCGCAAAGGCCACGGTCGACATCGGCACCGCCAGCATGGACCTGGGCGACCCGGAATATAACCGCGAGGTTGCCAAGAAAGAGTGGTTCAATACGGCGCAGTTCCCGAAAGCGACGTTTGTTTCGACTTCGATCAGGCCAGCCGGCGCGGACAAGCTGAACGTTGCCGGCAAGCTGACGATCAAGGGCAAGACTGCCGACGTGAACTTCCCCCTGACGGTGAAAACGGCAGGCAAGCAGCAGGTGTTCGAGGGCCAGTTGCCGATCAAGCGCCTGGCTTTTAACATTGGCGAAGGCGAGTGGAAAGACACCAGCATGGTCGCCGATGAAGTTGTCATCAAGTTCCGCGTCACCGCGGGCCAATAAACCCAACCAAGGGATGTACACATGAAACTCAAGTTCCTCGTCGCCGCCACCCTGGCCACCAGCGCCACCCTCGCCTTTGCCGCCACCGATACCTACGAGATCGAGCCAAACCACACTTACCCAAGCTTCGAAGCCGATCACATGGGTATCTCGGTCTGGCGCGGCAAGTTCACCAAGACCTCGGGCAAGATCACCCTCGATCGCGCCGCGAAGACCGGCAGCGTCGACATCACCGTGGACATGAACAGCGTCGACTTCGGCCACGAAAAGATGAACGAGCATGCGCGCAAGCCAGACATCTTCGACGTCGCCCAGTTCCCGACCGCGACCTTCAAAGGCAGCAAAGTGCGCTTCAACGGCGACACCCCGGTGGCGGTCGAAGGCCAGTTCACCCTGCACGGCGTGACGAAACCGCTGACCCTGACCATCAACAAGTTCAAGTGCATCGACCACCCGATGCTGAAACGCGAAGTCTGCGGCGCCGATGCCTCGGCCACTTTCCAGCGCAGCGATTTCGGCGTGAACTTCGGTTTGCCGCGCTTCTCGCCGGAAGTGAAGCTGGCGATTCAGGTGGAAGCAATCAAGCAATAATATGTAGGGTGGGCTCTCGAGCCCACGCGGTGATCGCTATCGCTCCGATTTCGCACCGGATGATCTTGCGGCTAATTATCACCGCGTGGGCTCTAGAGCCCACCCTACAAAAAAAGCCCCGCCACCCAAAGGTGACGGGGCTTTTTTACGTCCGGCTAATTACTTGCCGTCGCGGTCCGAGTCACCTGGAATCGCGCGCTCGACGCGGTCCCAGGCGGCGCGGCTGGCGACCTTGGCGTGATCCCACGACAGGCGCGAGGAGCCACGGGTGCTGTTCCACTCGTCCGACAGGTAGGACTCGTTCTGGTCGTAGCTGCCTGGGTAGCGGCCCTTGCCGTTGTAGCCCAGCGCGTAGGCCGGTGCGTAGTCGTCGTAGGTGTAGCCCGGGGTGTAGTGCGACTGGGTCTGGTAGTTGTTGCGCCAGTAGTCGTCTTCATGCGCTGGATTGACCAGGCCGCCGACGCCCTTGCCGGCCATGCCGCCGACAGCCGCGCCGATGCCGGCGCCAACCACCATGCCGACCGGGCCGCCCACCGCGCCCACCGCTGCGCCAGCCGCCGCGCCGCCGCCGGCGCCCACGCCCTTGGCCAGGTTATGGTCGTGCAGTTCGTCGCCAGGCGCCGAGTTCGCCACTTCTCCCACGCCCTTGCCGGCTGCGCCGCCAGCCAGGCCGCCAATCACGGCGCCGGCAGCCATGCCGACCGGGCCGCCAACTGCACCCACCGTGGCGCCAGCCACTGCGCCGCTGGCGCCGCCGACGCCTTGCGCCAGGTTATGGTCGTTCAGGTCGTCGGTCGCTTTTGGATTGACCACTTCGCCGGCGCCGCGGCCAGCTGCGCCGCCTGCCAGGCCGCCGACCACGGCGCCTGCCGCCATGCCGATCGGGCCGCCCACGGCGCCGATTGCCGCACCGGTGGCTGCACCGGCGCTGGCGCCGACGCCCTTGGCCAGGTGGTGTTCGGCGAGATCGTCGCCGGTTTTCGGATTCACGACTTCACCGGCGCCCTTGCCGGCGATGCCGCCGGTGACCGCGCCGATGGCCGCACCGGCCACCATGCCGATCGGGCCGGCTGCCGCGCCGATACCGGCGCCAACCAGCGCACCCGCCGTGCCGCCGACGCCGGCGCCGATCACGTGCGAACCGCCGCTTTCGGTCCACGAGCGGTGGATGTGGGCTGCGTCGTCGTCGGAACGGGCGTTCACGCCCATCAGGATGCCGCCGTTATGGATGCCTTCTTCATAGTGCTTGGCGCGCTCTTCCGGAATACCGGCGCCGATCAGTGCACCGATCAGGCCGCCGGTGATGCCGCCCGCGCCGGCGCCGGCCAGGGCCGCTGCCAGCGGACCCGCCACGACCAGGCCGACACCCGGCAGCACCAGCGTGGTGCCGACTGCGGCGATACCGGCCAGCACGGCGCCGATGGTGCCGCCGATGCCTGCGCCGATGCCCGCGCCTTCGGCTGCTTTGCTGCCCAGTTCAGTATCGGTGTCGCTGAAGTGGGTCTTGCGGGTCGAATCCGACATCATCAGGTTGACGTCGTCACGGCCATAGCCGCGGTCGGAAATCGAACCGTAGGCGCGCTCGGCGCTGGCACGATCGGGGAACAGGCCGGTGACCATGCGCGAATTCTGGTTGTTGTTGGTGTCGTAGCTCATGATGAATCCTTTCAAAAAGGGTCTGACTCGGTGTCGGGGTGCAACGCACTTGTCTGTCAGGCGTTGCCAGTCCGTGAACAATATGCCTGCCGAGCTATGCCCTTCTGTTCGTTCACGCACTCTGCCCAAGACATTCCAAGCGACAACTAAACCGGCATCCGGATCGGGATCAAACACCGCTTTGAAACATACGCACCAGATTCGTCGTCTAACGTTACTTGCCGCACCGACCCGCTTGGTGCGGAATCCGTAGACTTTTTCACATGGCCACTCAAACAATTGGCCTCAGGTAGATTTTTTCACTATGAGGAGGAACTAAAATGCTATTCATTATCTGGATCGTTGTCGGTGGTATCCTGGGCTGGCTTGCAAGCATGGTCATGAAGACCGATGCTGAACAAGGCATGATTCTGAACGTCGTGGTTGGTATCGTCGGCGCCTTCCTGGGTGGCTGGCTGCTGTCGCCACTGTTCGGTTCGGGCACCATCAATTCGGACGACTTCAGCGTGTCGTCGCTGCTGGTTTCCTTCCTGGGCGCTGTCATCCTGCTGGCCATCGTGAATCTGCTGCGTCGCGGCCGCGTTCGCTAATAAAGTGGCAAGCAATCGATAAAAAACCAACGCCCTCACGCGTTGGTTTTTTTTTCGCCGAATTCATCCAGGCTCTACCACGTTTTACCAAGACTGCCTATGCGCGCCAGAATCCTTACCATCGTCCTGATCACCAGCATCGTCACCCTGCTGGCCGGCTTCCTCGCCCTGAATTTCATGCCGAGCGAAAAGCAGATCGAGACCCAGCTGACGCGCCAGTACGATATCCACGACGCCCAGTTCCGCCGCTCGATGGGCGTGCTGCTCGGGCCGCCCATCATCGAGGGCAACAAGGTCGATGTGCTGTTGAACGGCGACCAGATCTTCCCGGCCATGCTGGATGCGATCCGCCAGGCCAAGACCAGCATCACCTTCGAAACCTATATCTATTGGTCCGGCACCATCGGCCACGAATTCCGCGATGCACTGGCCGAGCGCGCCCGCGCCGGCGTCAAGGTGCACGTGATGCTCGACTTTGTCGGCAGCATCAAGATGGACGACGACTCGCTGAAAACCATGCGCGACGCCGGCGTGCAGGTGCAGCGCTACCACAAGCCGGCCTGGTGGAAGCTGGCGCGCATGAACAACCGCACCCACCGCAAACTGCTGATCGTCGACGGGCAAGTCGGCTTCACGGGCGGCGTCGGCATTGCCGACCAGTGGCGCGGGAATGCCCAGGACGACGAGCACTGGCGCGACACCCATTTCCGCGTCGAAGGCCCGGTGGTCGGCCAGATGCAGGCCGTGTTCACCGATAACTGGACCAAGGCCACCGGCACCGTCCTCGACGGCCCCGATTATTTCCCGCCGCTCAAGGCGCGCGGCGAGATTCCCGCGCAAATGTTCTCCAGCTCGCCCACCGGCGGCAGCGCCAGCATGCACCTGATGTATTTGATGGCAATCACCGCCGCGCGTCAGTCGATCCTGCTGTCGGCCTCCTACTTCGTGCCGGACGAACTGGCGATCAAGGCCCTGGTGGCGGCCGCCAAGCGCGGCGTCGACGTGCGCATCATCACGCCGGGCAAGGACATCGATTCCGACCTCGTGCGCGTGGCCTCGCGCGAGCGCTGGGAGCCGCTGCTGAAGGCCGGCATCAAGATCGCAGAATTCCAGCCAACCATGTACCACGTAAAAGCGCTGATCGTCGACGACATGATGGTCTCGGTCGGTTCCACCAACTTCGATAACCGCTCGTTCAGCATCAACGACGAAGCCAACCTGAACCTGCTGGACCCGGCCTTTGCCAAGTCCCAGCGCGAGGTCTTCGACGACGACTGGAAACGCGCCAAGCCGATCACGCTGGAGGCCTGGCGCAATCGGTCGATGACCGAAAAACTGGCCGGCGAACTGGCCTCGCTGCTGGGCTCGCAGCTGTAACGTGCTGTCATTACCGCGTGTCACGAAACGGAAATAGTGGTTGACGCGGCAACAGTGGAGTACCCATACTCCGGGGTGCTCCGCGGAGCCCGCCGTACCAGAAGCAACCACTACAACCATCCCTGACACGCGAATGAAAAAGACCCTTCTCTCGCTCGCCATCCTGACCAGCTTCGCCGCACAAGCGGACGAAGGCATGTGGATGCCGCAGCAGCTGCCACAAGTAGCCCAGCAACTGAAAGCCGCCGGCCTGGAACTCGATCCGGCCACCCTCACCCAGCTGACCGAATTCCCGATGGGCGCCATCGTGAGCCTGGGCGGTTGCTCGGCTTCCTTCGTGTCGCCGCAGGGCCTGGTCATCACCAACCACCACTGCGTGTACAACAGCGTGGCCGTCAACTCGACCCCTGAACGCGACCTGCTGGCGAATGGCTTCCTGGCCAAGACCCTGGGCGAAGAAGTGCCGGCCGCGCCGGGCAGCCGCGTCTTCGTGACCGAGGAAGTGACCAACGTCACCGACCAGATCATCGACAAGAAAGTGGCCAGGCTGAACGGCAAGGCGCGCATCGACGCGATTGAAAAGAATCAGAAGGAAATGGTTGCCGCCTGCGAGAAGACCCCGGGCTACCGCTGCACCGTGGCCAGCTACTACGGCGGCCTCGAGTTCTACCGCCTGAAACAGCTGGAAATCCGCGACGTGCGCCTGGTACACGCGCCGCCATCGGGCGTGGGTAAATTCGGTGGCGACACCGACAACTGGATGTGGCCGCGCCACACCGGCGACTACGGTTTCTACCGCGCCTACGTGAGCAAGGACGGCAAGGCCGCCGACTTCGCCGCCGACAACGTCCCTTACGTGCCGAAGCACTTCCTGAAGCTGGCCACCGAAGGCTCGAAGGAAGGCGATTTCATCATGGTTGCCGGCTACCCTGGCCGCACCAACCGCCACCGCCTGCCGTCGGAAGTGCAGTACACCTTCGACTGGAACTACCCGGCCTTCGTGCAAGCCTCGGGTGAAGTGCTGGCCATCATCGAACGCGAAACCAAGAACGACCCGGCTGCCAAGCTGAAGTACGCTGGCCAGATCGCCAGCGTCAACAACTACTACAAGAACCGCAAGGGCATGCTGACCTCGTACAGCGAGAGCGACTTCCTGCAGCGCAAGACCGCCGAACACACTGCCCTGAAGGCATGGATGAACAGCGACGCCGCGCGTAAAAAGCAGTTCGGCGCCGACATCGATACCGCCGAGAAGCTGATCGCCGAGCGCGACGCCCACACCAAGCAAGGCTTCTACCTGGGTTACGCCCAGCCGCGCTTCCTGAGCTCGGCACGCAGCCTGTACCGCCTGGCCAACGAGCGCACCAAGCCGGACGCCCAGCGCAAGTCGGGCTACCAGGAACGCGACATGGCGCGCGTGACTTCGGTCATCACCGGCCAGGACCGCACCTACGACGAAAAAGTCGACAAGGCGCTGGTCACGAACTTCCTGACCAAGTACCTGGCCCAGCCAGCTGCCGAGCAGGACAAGGCCTTCAACGATGCCCTGGGCATCCGCGCCGGCATGAGCCAGGACGAACTGAAGGCCGCGCTGGACAAGGCCTACGCCGGTTCGAAGCTGGCCAACAAGGAAGAGCGCGTGACCTGGCTGAAGAAGTCGCCTGCCGACTTCAAGGCCAGCAACGACAGCTTCATCAAGGCAGCCGTGGCCATGTATGACGCCGACCTGAAGGACGAAGCCAAAGAGGAAGAACTCTCCGGCAAGATCCAGAAGGCCTACGGTGGCTACATGAAGGCCAAGATCGCCTACATGAACAGCAAGGGCCAGGCCGTGTATCCGGACGCCAACGGCACCCTGCGCGTGACCTTCGGCAAGATCATGGGCCGCGACCATGGCGCCGACGGCACCGGTTCCTGGACCGCGTTCACCACCGTCAAGGGCGTGGTCGCGAAGAACACCGGCGAAGGCGAGTTCAATGCACCGGCAGCCCAGCTGGCCGCGATCAAGGCCAAGGACTTCGGCAAGTACGTCGATCCAACGCTGAAGACCGTGCCGGTGAACTACCTGGCGACGCTGGACATCACCGGCGGCAACTCGGGTTCGGCAGCGCTGAACAAGCGCGGCGAACTGATCGGCCTGGCCTTCGACGGCACCCTGGATTCGATCATCTCGGACTGGGACTTCAACGCGGCCAATACCCGCGACATCCAGGTCGATGTGCGCTACATCCTGTGGAACATGAAGCACGTGGATAAAGCCGACAACTTGCTGAAGGAAATGAACGCGCTGTAATCCAGGCCGTTCGTTAAAACGAAAGCCACGTTGCCGAAAGGCGCGTGGCTTTTTTTCATGGCTTATTGCCCGTCCCAGGTGTACCAGGATTTCTTTCCGATACTGACGTCGACCAAATAGAGGGCGTCGTCCGGATCGTCGCAATGTTCCACGCACTTGATGCGAAGGAGAGACCGTAGATTGCGCTTGGGGACATCCAGAAACTGGTCGCTCTGGGAATAACGCATCAGTTCGGCACGCAGTGTCTTTCGCCCTTTCGGCGACAGGTCATACCACCCGTTCTGGTTTCCTACCCAGGGAACCCACCCACCGGCCTGGAAGCGTGCCTGGACTTGTCCCAGGATTTCCACGGCTTCAGGAAAGCGGCGCGCTTCCAGCATGGGCGAGGTCGAAATCGTTTCGAGAACGGACTTGCCAAAGGTAAGCGCGGCGAACGTCGTTGGAGGCAACTCGAAGCCATGGCGGGGATCGACGAACTTGATGATGACGGCAGGCTCGCGCACGTCGATTGTGGCAAATCCCGTGTCGGCAGTTGGCGCCATCCCGTGGGCGCGTGTCGGATAGCTGGACCGCTTCACAACCTCATCGTAGGACATATCGATATCGACAACCAGCACGGTCGGCTTCGGCGGATTCACCAGGAACACCGTGAATGCGATGCCGAGCAACGCAACAGGCAGCCACATCCATTTCGCACTCATGACACGCCGCCTCCATGATAGATATCCGATATCGCCTTTTCCACCAGGGGCCGCGCGCTGCTCTTCAACAAAAGGCTGAACTGTCGTGCGGTTCGGATGACGAAAGCCATGCGGTCGTTTTCGTCCCACAGATGAACCGAAGTCAAACGCGGTAGCCAGCTCGTGAAGATGCCATTCGGCTTGCATTGCGCCGATAATGTCAGCTGTATCTCGGCGGCGCCGCGCAGTCCATGCACCCAGGCGAACTGGTTTGCATCCAGGGCGAGTCGGGTGTCCTTGTCGTTGATGATTTCTGCGAACGGATATCCGAATTCGAGCCGCTTCTTCGCATCTTCGGGCCAGCGCACCTTGTCCTTGATAATGGCTGCTCATCGGATGCGCGGACCAACTGCAGCGGCGCGGCCTCGGTCTTGGCGGCGCTCGCCTGCATGTGGAAGAGTACGGCGTCCAGCGAGCTGCCGCTTGCACCGGCGCCGTCCACAAGCTGGCAGTTGTGCTGCTGGTTCGCGACCAGGCGTGGCGGCGGGCTACAGCCGCACAGGCACAAGTCGTGTTCCAGCGCATACGGTACCCCGTTGTACGACATGAAGGACGACGCAGTCTTTACCGTGCCGCCAGCCGTGGTCTGTGCGCCGAGCAAGATGAGATAGCGTTTGGGCATGCCGATTCCTGGGTCAGGTTCAGGGCATTCGGTTCAGGTCGGGCAGCCCAATCTAACGGAGACGGTTTCCCATGCATTGATGCGATGCAAGCACAATGCACCGTTCGCCGCCGCCATTCCTCCGTTCGCCGCAAGCGTGCCCCGCCCACGTCCAGCACCGGCGTATGCTGTGCACTCGACCGTTTGCCCGCGAGGCCCTATGAAGAACGCCCTGCTGTTCTGCGTCGCCCTGCTCAACCTGCCCCTTGCCCTGGCCCAGGACAGCGGAGCCGAGAAGCAACTTGCCAACGCCCGCGCCGCCATCGCCGACCTGCAGCGCATCGTCGCCCCGGCCGGCATCGAGGAATCGTACAAGACCACCATCGGCGGCATCGACCAATGGCTCAACGTGCGCGGCCAGGACCGGACCAATCCCATCATCCTGTTCGTGCACGGCGGCCCGGCCGCGCCGATTACGCCGACCATGTGGGAATTCCAGCGCCCGATCGAGGAATACTTCACCGTGGTGCACTGGGACCAGCGCGGCGCCGGCAAGACTTACCTGGAAAGCGCGCCGGAGAAGGTGGCGCCGACGATCCGCATCGAACGCTACGTCGACGACGCCATCGAAGTGGCCGAATACGTGCGCAAGCGCTACGGCAAGCGCAAGCTGATCCTGGTGGGGCACAGCTGGGGGACGATCGTCGGCATGGGTGCGGCGCTGAAGCGGCCCGATCTGTTCCACGCCTACGTCGGCATCGGCCAGGTGATCAATACGCGCGAAAACGAGCGCATCAGCTATGAGTACGCCGTAGAGCAGGCGCAGCTGCACAAGAACGAGGAAGCACTGAAGGAGCTGGCGTCGATCGCGCCCTACCCCGGCACGGCGCCCATCACGCGCGAACGCATCATCGTGGCGCGCAAATGGCCCCAGCATTACGGCGGCCTGAGCGCGTTCCGCAGCAACTCCACGTATTACTTCAACGGCCCGCTGCTCTCGCCCGACTACGACGCGGCGCAGGTGAAGGCAATCGACGCCGGCAGCCTGTTTACGCTCGGGCGCCTGCTGCCGGAATTCGTGCAGGTCGACTTTTCACAGGTCAAGACCTTCCCGATCCCGGTGGTGATGTTCCTCGGCCGCCACGACTACACCACGCCCACCCAGCCGACGCTGGACTGGCTGGCGCAGGTAAAAGCGCCGTCGAAGCAGGCCGTGTGGTTCGAGCGCTCGGCGCACATGGCGCCCTGGGAAGAGCCGGGCAAGACCCTGGTCAGCCTGCTGCACCATGTACGCCCGCTGGCGGACTAGACTCAGGCCGCCACAGCCACAGCCTGCGGCGCGGCGTCCGACAGCATGTTGCGCACCGCCGCCGCCAGCTCTTCGCGCGCATACGGTTTGCTGAGCAGGGTCACGCCTTCGCCCAGGCGGTCGTTGCGGATCACGGCGTTTTCGGTGTAGCCCGAGGTGAACAGCACGCGGATGCCGGAATGGCGCAGACGCGCATGCGCGGCCAGGTCGGTACTGCTCATCGTGCCCGGCATGATGACGTCGGTGAACAGCAGGTCGATGTGGGGCTCGGCGTCGAGCACGGGTGCGGCGGCGTCGGCACTGGCCGCTTCCAGCACGCGGTAGCCAAGCTGGCCCAGCATCGCGGCAACGTTGGCGCGGATCTCGGCTTCGTCGTCGACCACCAGGATCGTCTCGCTGCCGCCCGTCACCGCCCCGGTTTGCTCCTGCTTGCGCCCGCTGGCTGCCTGTCCCGTACGCGGCAGCAGGATATGCACCGTGGTGCCCTGGCCGGGTGCGCTTTCGATGTCGATGTGGCCGCCGCTCTGCTTGACGAAGCCATAGGCCATGCTCAGGCCCAGGCCGCTACCCTTGCCCACGCCCTTGGTCGAGAAGAAGGGCTCGAAGGCGCGCGCCTTGACCTCTTCGCTCATGCCGGTGCCGCTGTCGTGGAAGGACAGGCGCACGAAGCCGGCATCGCCTTCTTCGCCCGGGCTATTGATGCCGGACACCACGAAGCGGCCACCCTCGGGCATGGCGTCGCTGGCGTTCAGCACCAGGTTCAGGATCACGTTTTCCAGCTGTTGCGGATCGGCCTCGACGTTCCACAAGTCCGGGGCGAAGTCGAAGGCGACCTCGACCCGCTCGCCCAGCGCGCGCTTGAGCAGCACATCGATGCCATCGAACACGTCGGCCAGGCGCACAGGGATGGGCTGCAGCGGCTGCTTGCGGGCAAAGGCCAGCAATTGCGACGACAGCTTGGCGCCGCGCCGCACCGCCGTCTGTGCCGACTGGCAGCGCTCGGTCACCTTGGCGTTGGCGGCGCTGAACATCTTGATCAGGTCGAGGTTGCCGTTGATGATGTGCAGCACGTTGTTGAAATCGTGGGCCACGCCGCCGGTCAGCTTGCCGATCGCCTCCATTTTTTGCGCGTTCATGAGCGCGCTCTGGGTGTCTTCCAGCGAGCGCGTGCGTTTCTGGACCAGGCTTTCCAGGTGGCTCTGGTGGCGCTCGAGTTCGATGCGCGCCAAGTGTTCCTCGGTCACGTCCTGGCCCTGGATGAAGACGCCGGCCAGCTCGCCGTCCGGCCCCAGGTTGGGCTGGAACAGCACGTCGATGATCACTTCCTCGACGGCCCCACCAGCGCGCTGCAGCTGCAGTTTCATGCCGCTTTCGACGTGCGGCTTGCGGCTGTCGCAGACCTGCTCGATCAGCTCGAACCAGCCCTGCCCTGCAAGTTCCGGGAGCGCCTTGCGGATCGGCCTGCCGACCAGCTCGCGCGGGCCCACCAGGCGGCGGAAGGCCGCGTTCACGATCTGCAGGTGACACTCGTCGCTGCCGAGCATGGCGACAAAACCCGGAGCCTGCTCGAACATGCTCAGCAGGCGCGCGTGCTCGCTTTCCAGGCGTTCATGCGCCTGGGCCAGCAATTGCGCGTGCTCGGTGGCGCGCAGGTACACGCGGTTGATTTCTTTCAGATACAGGCCCAGCATCACCAGCGCGGCGAACAGGGCATTCAGGCGGCCAACGTACCAGCCGACCGACAGACGCGTGCCGCCCGCCATGGTGATGGCATTGTCAAAGGCGAGCGCCACCATGGCCACACCGATCCAGGCTGCAATCGGTGTGCGGAAACGGGTGGCGCGCCACATCATGATCAGCGCCGCCATGATCACGGCCTGGATGAAGGGTGCGTAGCCGCTATGCGTGATGCGGTTGAAGTCGCCGTTGATATCGACGATCGGCAGCGCCGCCTCAAACACGGTCACCGACGCCAGCGTGACGCCGACGATGACGCCGGTCCAGCCCAGGGCGCGCAGGAAAGCGGCGCGGGTGTCATCCACGCGGCGGCCCGGCGCGCGCAGCTCGGCCAGGGCGTAGCAGAACAGCATGCCGGTCGCGCCCAGGTGCCAGTAGAACCACAGCCAGCTGGTGGTTTGTCCGCCGCCCAGCAGGCGCTCGCCGGGCACAAAGGCGCCCGGCACCGACAGGAACTGGGCCAGCAGGATCAGCCCCGTGTAGACCGAGCCGCTCCACAGGTAGAGCACGGCATGGGTGCGCGTCTGCTTGAAGTAGCCGTAGAGCAGGTAGGCGGCCACCGTGTAGGCGACGATGATGGTGCTCTGGTAGGCCGGCAGGAAGGCGGGAATCGCCGGCCACTTGTCGGCCGCGATTGGCATCAGCGCCAGGGTCAGTACCGCAATGGCCAGTGCCGTGAGCGCCGCATAGCGCTGGAAAGGCAGGAGCGCAGGCGCGCTGCCGAGAGTAGTGTGAGTGTCGTTCATACTCGTCCTGATGATGGAGATCTCAACCCGGGCGAGACGAACAATGTCAACGGCAGCCGTGCAGAATGTCGCAGACTAACACTTATTTCACAATGTTCGTCATATTCATCATTCCTATGGGAAAATAAACGCCGCGTCTGGCGCGGCGTTTTTTATGCAAGGAGCTTAGTTCTTCCGGTTCAGCCGGCTATGCCGCACGCTGTACAGGAAATAGGTCGCCACTGCCGCCACCATCCAGATGATGAACACACGGTAGGTTGCCAGCGGCAGGTCCTTCATGATGTAGAGGCAGGCCAGCACCGACAGGCCCGGGATCACGTAAGGGCCGAACGGCACCTTGAAGCCGTGCTCGGCGCCCGGGCCCTGCTTGGCGCGGATCACCGGCACCGCGATCGACACCACGATAAAGGCGGTCAGCGTGCCCATGCTGACCATGTCCCAAAGAAAAGTAGCATCGACCAGGCCGGCCACCAGGCCCACCACCAGGCAGACAATCAGCGTGTTCGACACTGGCGCACCGGTGCGCGGATTGACCTTCTGGAAGGTCTTCGGGATCAACCCGTCGCGGCTGATGGCGTACAGGATGCGGGTCTGGCCGTAGATCGTCACCAGGGTCACCGAGAACACGGAAATCACCGCGCCGGCCGACAGCACCAGCGCCGGCCAGGCCTGGCCCGTCACGTTCTGCAGGATCACCGACAGCCCGGCCTGCTGGCCTTCGAACAGGTGGGCCGGCTGGGCGCCCATCGCGGCCATGGCCACCAGCAAATAAAACACGGTGACGATGATCAGGGCCGCCAGGATACCGATCGGCACGTTGCGGCGCGGGTCCTTCACTTCCTCACCGGCGGTGGCGATGGTGTCCAGGCCGATGAAGGAGAAGAACACGGTGCCGGCGGCAGCGGTCACACCGGCCATGCCGGCAAAGCCCTTGCTGTTATCGGTATTGAAGAAAGGCGTGAAGTTATTCGCGTCGAAGCCGGTAAAGGCAATCGCCGCGAAGAAGGCCAGGATCGCCAGCTTGATCACGACCATGACGGCGTTCGTGGTCGCCGATTCCTTGGTGCCGCGTATCAGCAGGATGCAGCACATGATCACCAGCAGCACCGGCGGCAGGTTGAAGTTGCCGGAGTGGACGGTCAGGTTGCTGTGGTCGGATACGAACATCGGCGAACGCAGCGAAGCCGGTATCTCCCAGCCAAAGGCGTTCTGCAAGAAATTGTTCAGGTAATCAGACCAGCCGATCGCCACCGCGCTCCCCGCCAGCCCGTATTCCAGCAGCAGGCAGGCCGCCACGATGAAGGCGGCGAATTCGCCGACGGTGGCGTAGGCAAACGAGTAGGACGAGCCCGAGGCCGGCACGCGCCCGGCCAGCTCGGCGTAGCACAAAGCCGTCAGGCCGGCGGTGAGGGCCGCGATCAGGAACGACAGGATGACGGCCGGGCCGGCTTTCGGCACCGCTTCGACCATGGTGAAGAAAATGCCGGTGCCGACCGTGGCGCCGACGCCGATCATGGTCAGCGGGAACAGGCCCAGCGTGCGGTTCAGGCCGGCGCCGCCGTGGGCGTGGCTGTCCTCGTGTGCGCGCTCAGCCGGTTTGGTGCGAAACAGCTTCTGGCCCAGTGTCAGATTCACGAAATGTCCTTTGGTCACGCGAAGAGCGCGATCTGAATAATGAAAACGGCTGAGCACATGCCGACAGCCAAAGTTCGCGATTATAGGACTGTTCTAGGGTTGTTGAGAAAATAGTTTTCAGAAAATATGCATTGCAGATGCGTATTTATCAGCCTAGAATATCCGGGTTACTTTCTGAACGGCATCTGATGCGTCTGACCCGCTTTTCCGACATCGGCCTGCGCGTGCTGATTTACCTCGAGCGCGCCGGCGAACGCCCGCACCCGGTGACGGTGGCGGAGATCGCCACGCAGTTCGACATCCCGCTGAACCACCTGGTGAAGGTCGTGGGCCACCTGGCCCGCGCCGGCTGGGTGCGCGCCATGCGCGGCCGCAACGGCGGCCTGCGCCTGGCCGCCGACCCGCAGCTGCTCACCGTTGGCCAGGTGCTGCGTGAGCTCGAAGGCGACGAGGAACTGGTCGACTGCGAAGGCACCAAGTGCGGCCTCAGCCTGGACTGCCAGCTGCGCGGCGCCTTGCAAGCCGGCATGCGCGCCTTCTACGCCGAGATGGACCGCTACACGCTGGCGCGCATGACCGAAGGCGGCACTGGCGAGCAGATCGTGCGGATGCACAAGATGTTCTGGAGTGGCGCAGGAGGAACAGCGTAGGGTGGTTCTCGAACCCACCGATGTACGCAAATCCTTAGCTCGTAGGGTGGGCCGGGCCGCGCAAGGCACTTGTGCCCACGAGGTACAACACCTCCGCACTCGCTCCATTATTTTTTCGCCAGACTCCGCACTGGCATTTTTTAACACTTTAAATATGCACTTCATTTGCATGAATAAGGAAACAACATGATCTCCGCCGCTTCCCGCCCCTACATCGATGCCAGCGTCCCGGTCCTGCGCGAGCACGGCCTCGCCATCACCAGCCTGTTCTACAAGAACATGCTGGGCGAGCACCCGGAACTGACGCGCCTGTTCAACATGGGCAACCAGGCACGTGGCGCGCAGCAGCAATCGCTGGCCTCGGCCGTGTTCGCCTACGCCGCGAACATCGGCACGCCGGAAGCGCTGGGGCCGGTAGTCAAGCGCATCGTGCACAAGCACGTCTCGGTCGGCATCCGCGCCGAGCACTACCCGATCGTCGGCCGCCACCTGCTGGCTTCCATTTCCACTACCCTGGGCGAGGCCGCGACGCCGCCGCTGCTGGCTGCCTGGGCCGAAGCCTATAACTCGCTGGCGAACCTGTTGATCGCCGCCGAAGCCGGGATGTACAGCACCGCCGGCATCGAGCCGGGCCAGACCCGTCCGATGCGCGTGACGGAAGTAACGCGCGAGAGCAACAACGTGCTGTCGATCCGCTTCGTGGCCGACGATGGTCAAGCGCTGCCCCCCTTCCAGGCCGGCCAGTACGTCAGCGTCGCCGTCGATTTGCCAGGCGGTCGCCACCAACTGCGCCAGTACAGCCTGTCCGACGCGTTTGGAAAGGAGAGCATGCGCATCTCGGTCAAGCGCGAGGATGCACTGGCCACCTCGCCGGCCGGCGAAGTGTCGAACTGGATCCACGCGAACGTGCAGGTCGGCAGCGTGCTGCAGGTGACGCACCCGTTCGGCGAGTTCACGCCGGATACCGAGTCGGATGCGCCTATCGTGCTGCTGTCGGCGGGCGTCGGTATCACGCCGATGGTGTCGGCGCTGAACCGCATCGCGCTGGTGAATCCAGGGCGCCGCGTGATCTTCGCACATGCGGCGCGCGATGCGCGGCATCATCCGCTGCAGGCCGACGTGGCGGCGGCGCAGGCCATCATGCCGAATCTGCAGGTGGCGACCTTTTACGAGGAAGTGGACGGCGAAGCCGGCGTGCTGGCCGGACGCATGGAGCTAGCGCGCCTGCCGCAGTGGGACGTCGATGCAGCCGAGATATGGGTGTGCGGTCCCTTGACATTCATGCAGGCGCAGTGGCTGGCGCTGCTCGATGCCGGCGTGCCGCCTGCGCGCCTGCACCGCGAAGTGTTCGGGCCGGAGTTGCTGGATCACTTGTTGTAATGCTCGAACGGTCGAGACCTGACCCGTACGGTGGGCACTCCGTGCCCACGCGGTTACGTCCGTCTCCTTTCACTACGTGCGGTGAAATGTCGCTCGCGCGGTATGCAACGGCCACGAACAAAGCGTTCGCGGCTCGCAGATATGTTGCGAGCGAACCATCACGGCACGTGGCCAAATAATTTAAGCACGTAACCGCGTGGGCACGGAGTGCCCACCGTACGGGATACGCCGCGTAGCGGTGTCCGATGGATCCGAGACACCCTGTCCGCTTACATCACCTGCACGCCACGTCCGCTGACCGTGCGCTGCGCCGGCTGCCCGTACACGCGGATCGGTCCCGAGCCGCTGGCCTGCGCCACCACCGACTGGCGCACCGTGGCCGAAATGCCGCCCGAGCCGCTGCTGCGCAACTCTCCCTGCTCGCTGCTGAGGTTCATCAGGTCGACGCTGCCCGAGCCGCTCACGCTCACGTTCAGGCGCTGCACGGCGCCACTGGCTTCCACGCTGCCCGAGCCGCTGACCGAGGCGCGCGCATACTCGCCGCGCACCTCGCCCACGCTCAGGCGCCCGGAACCGCTCACGCCCATGCGCGCGCTGCCGGCGCGCAGCGCGCTCGCTTCGATCTTACCCGAGCCGGCCACGCTGGCCTCGAGTTCGGCGACGTCGCCAACCAGGCGCGTCACGCCCGAGCCGCCCTGGCGCACCTCCAGCGGATCGCCCTTCAAATCGCGTACGGTTACCTGCCCAGAGCCGCCGGCGCGCAGCTCGGTCAGGCGCGGCGTGGTGTAGATGACCTTCAAGGGCGTGGTGCTGCGCAGGCGGGCCTCGGTGCCGATGTGCAGGGTCGAGCCGCGCGTCTCGGTCTGCACCAGGCGCACCAGGTTGCTGTCGCCCTCGACCACCAGCGACGGCGCCGCGCCGACCCGCACCTCGACGATCATCGACCCGCCCACCGTCAGGCCGGTCAGGGCCGCCACGCTGCGCACGTCGCGTGTCGCAACGCCGTCACCCTCCACCGTCTTGCCGCTGAACGGCGTGTGGACGGTGTAGTCGCTGCCCGGAGGACCGGCAACGATGATGCAGCCACCCAGGGTGGCAGTGAGAGCGGCTGCACAGGCAATGGCGAGCAACGTACGCATGGTGGGACCTTTCTGTTGTGATGGAGCGCCGCAGCGCCGATGTTGTCACTCTAGATAATGCCCACCCCGCTGTCGCGCATGCTGCGACAGACTGCACGTTTGCCGGGTCGAAACGTGCAAAGGCGCGGATCAGCGTTGCCCGAGCCGCGTGTCGCCGAACAGGTTCTTGAACTGGTGCGGCTGCGAGCGCCAGTACTGCTGCGGCGCGGCCACCTGGGCGCCCAGCTCGGCGGCGGCGTGCCATGGCCAGCGCGGGTTGTAGAGCATGGCGCGCGCCAGCGCCACCATGTCGGCCTGGCCCGATTGCAGGATGTGCTCGGCCTGCTGCGGCTCGGTGATCAGGCCCACGCCGACCGTCGGCATGCTCGTTTCGCGCTTGATCCGTTCGGCAAACGCGATCTGGTAGCCGGCGCCAACCGGGATCTTCTGCTGCGGCGACAGTCCGCCACTCGACACGTGGATGAAGTGGCAGCCGCGCGCCTCCAGCGCCTTGGCGAAGACCACGCTCTCTTCCAGGTTCCAGCCGCCCTCGACCCAGTCGGTGGCCGAGATGCGCATGCCGACGGCCATGGTCTCGGGTACAGCCGCCTGCACCGCCTCCAGCACTTCCAGCGGATAGCGCATGCGGTTTTCCAGCGAGCCGCCATATTCGTCCTCGCGCCGGTTCGACAGCGGCGACAGGAACTGGTGCAGCAGGTAGCCGTGGGCGCCGTGCAGCTCGATGCCGTCCAGGCCGAGGGCAGCGGCACGGCGGGCCGCATCGACGAAGCCCTGCTTGATGCGCGCCAGGCCGTCGGCATCGAGCGCCAGCGGCACGGTTTCGCCTTCGGCGTGCGGCACGGCCGATGGCGCCACCGTCTGCCAGCCGCGTTCTTCATCCGGCTTGATGTTGGCGCCACCAAGCCACGGCGCCGCGCTCGACGCCTTGCGGCCCGCATGCGCCAGCTGCACCGCGACCTTGATCGGCGAATGGCGGCGGATGGCAGCGACAATGGGTTGCAAGGCCTCGAGGTGGGCATCGGTCCACAGACCCAGGTCATCGGGCGAAATGCGGCCCTCGGGGGTGACGGCGGTGGCCTCGACGATCAGGAGCGCCGCGCCGGACAGGGCCAGCTGGCCGAGGTGGATCATGTGCCAGTCGGTGGCCAGGCCTTCGTCGGCCGAGTACTGGCACATCGGGGCGATGGCGATGCGGTTCGACAGCTCCATCGGCCCGAGTTTGTAAGGGGAAAACAACATGCTGCTCATGGACGGCTCCGGTCTTGTGCAAAGCACAAAGTCTATCGGAGCTTGTTCAATTGTGCAGATGCAAGGGAGTTTTTGGGGTGCGGGATGCGAAGTGCGGGGTGCGGGGTGCGGGGTGCGGGGTGCGGGGTGCGGGGTGCGGGGTGCGGGGTGCGGGGTGCGGGGTGCGGGGTGCGGGGTGCGGGGTGCGGGGTGCGGGGTGCGGGGTGCGGGGTGCGGGGTGCGGGGTGCGGGGTGCGGGGTGCGGGGTGCGGGGTGCGGGGTGCGGGGTGCGGGGTGCGGGGTGCGGGGTGCGGGGTGCGGGGTGCGGGGTGCGGGGTGCGGGGTGCGGGGTGCGGGGTGCGGGGTGCGGGGTGCGGGGTGCGGGGTGCGGGGTGCGGGGTGCGGGGTGCGGGGTGCGGGGTGCGGGGTGCGGGGTGCGGGGTGCGGGGTGCGGGGTGCGGGGTGCGGGGTGCGGGGTGCGGGGTGCGGGGTGCGGGGTGCGGGGTGCGGGGTGCGGGGTGCGGGGTGCGGGGTGCGGGGTGCGGGGTGCGGGGTGCGGGGTGCGGGGTGCGGGGTGCGGGGTGCGGGGTGCGGGGTGCGGGGTGCGGGGTGCGGGGTGCGGGGTGCGGGGTGCGGGGTGCGGGGTGCGGGGTGCGGGGTGCGGGGTGCGGGGTGCGGGGTGCGGGGTGCGGGGTGCGGGGTGCGGGGTGCGGGGTGCGGGGTGCGGGGTGCGGGGTGCGGGGTGCGGGGTGCGGGGTGCGGGGTGCGGGGTGCGGGGTGCGGGGTGCGGGGTGCGGGGTGCGGGGTGCGGGGTGCGGGGTGCGGGGTGCGGGGTGCGGGGTGCGGGGTGCGGGGTGCGGGGTGCGGGGTGCGGGGTGCGGGGTGCGGGGTGCGGGGTGCGGGGTGCGGGGTGCGGGGTGCGGGGTGCGGGGTGCGGGGTGCGGGGTGCGGGGTGCGGGGTGCGGGGTGCGGGGTGCGGGGTGCGGGGTGCGGGGTGCGGGGTGCGGGATCGTAGGGTGGGCACTCCGTGCCCACGCGGTTACGTGTTCGTCCTTTTGCCAGCGGCGGCGAATATTCGCCCGCGGCGTCAAGGATGGATGATGAGCCAACTCGGCGCCCAGGAGACGCCGTCGGGATGCCAAGGGCATGCCATCATTGGGCGTCAACAATGATCGGCGTTCCGCGTGGGCAGTAGGGCTGGCTAAATGCCAGCACTACAAAGTGCCCACCGTACGACATGCCCACCGCACGGAAGGCGCGGCCAAAATAAAAAAGCCGCGGTCTCTCGCGGCTTCGGTCTTAGCTGACGCGCACCACCATCAAGCCGGCACGCAATCCCACGCGCACATCGGGATTCGGAAACACCACCAGCTCCTCCTCATGGAACACGGTGTACACCGTCTCCCCATCCGTGGCGATGACCTCGCCGCGCTTGAGCGAAGCGAAGTTCGGCGTCTCTTTGGAAAACCCCATGGTGAAGCCATCCGACAGCTTCACCACTTCCTGCGCCACCTTGAACACATGCGGCGCGGCCCTGGCGGCAGGCGCCGGCAGGCCACGCAATAAGGCATCCAGCGCTGCCGAGGCATCGGCAAACTGGGCCATGTCGTTCTGCCCCAGCGTGCCGACCCGCCCCAGTTCCACCGTGCTGCCGGCGGCGCCATGGTATTCGCACGAATAGTAGCTGTAGGTGCCGGCCGATTTCGGGTTCATGATGACGGCCTGGATCGCCGCCTCGCCCAGCCACGTGATCAAAGCCGCCTTGCGCTCCTCGGCGATCAAATCCGGCACGATCGCGAACATCGGATAGTGCGAGGCGCGGATCGCGGTGTGCAGATCCAGGTGCCAGCGCACCGGACCGGCAGCTTCGAAGAAGGCATCGGTAGCGGCGATGATCTCGTCCGCACGCGCGCTCTCGAAGGTGCCGGCCAGCGCACCGCGGTCCGACTTGAACATGCGGTTCAAGTCGGCATCGATGAAACGCTTGCCGGCGGCGATGGCGTCGATATTCCCGACGCAGAGCATCAGGTCCACCGCCAAGGCTTGCGCCTCACGCGACAACGCCTCGATCACGTACGCGGCCATTTCGATCGGCCCGGTCTCGTCGCCGTGCACGCCGACCGACAGCAGTACCGCCGGCCGCGTACCAGCGCCACCCCTCACCGTCAGGATGCCCTTGGCAGGCGTCCCGACGGTAAACCCCGCGTCCGCGAAGCGCTGCGCGACCGTGCCGAAATCGGCCTCGGCCAGCGCGCGCACCGCGTCCGGCAATGCAGCCTGGTCGGGTGCGCTCATCGCTTATGCCGCCAGGCGCTCGGGGTTCGAGCCTTCCGACAGCGCCCAGACGTCCAGCATCGCCTGTTCGAGGTCGGTGACCGCTGCGTAGCCGGTCAGGCCACGCTCGGCCGCCACCGCTTCGACGGCCGCCAGCGCATCGCCGCTGCCGGCACGCTCGATCACCTGCAGAAGCAGGCGCTGCTGGGTGCGGCGCAGTGCCTGCATCGCGTAGTTGCGCAGCTGTTCCTGCGACTTGCTGGTGGCCGGCAGCTTCAGGCCGCGCTCCAGCGTGTCGATGCCGGCACGCTCGCGCAGCGCCATGCCCACTTGCAGGAACTGGGCCAGCGACATACCGGCCGGGCGCTGCACCGACACCGCGGCGAACAGGAAGGTGGCCAGCGACTCGATGGTCTCGACCGCCTTCCAGGCGCCAACGAAGTTCTTGCTCAGGCCAGCGTGGCCATCGGCTTCCGACTTCGCGTGATGCAGCTGGCGCAGCTGGTCGCCGTTGCTGAACAGGGCCGACAGTTCGTCCATGCCGTCGGCGCCTTGCGGCAGCGACAGCACGCCTTCCATCACGGCGCGCAGCAGTGCACGGGTGCGCGCATCGACCGCGATCGACACGTCACGCGGCACGTTCAGCGCGTCGGCATCGAGCGCGTCGAAGATCGGCGCCAGTTGCAGCGCCGACCAGCCACGGCCCCAGGCCTTGACCACTTCGGCGTCGTCGATGCGGTGCTCGGCGGCCAGGTCACGAATCATCAGCGGACCGCAGCGGTTCACCGCTTCGTTGGCGAGCACGGTGGCCAGGATGGTGTTGGCCAGCGGGTGATCCAGCGGATCGCGGGTGGCGACCAGCTGCGCCGGGAAGTAAGGACGCAGCACGGTGTCGGCCCATGGCTCGTCGGTCAGCGGCAGCGCGGCCAGGATGCGCTTGAAGCGGTTCTTGACGTTGGCTACCACGACCGCCAGTTCCGGCGCCGTCAAGCCTTCGCCCTGTGCCTTGCGGCGCTGCAGCTCAACGTCGGTCGGCAGCTGTTCCAGCTCGCGCGACACGGCGCCTTCGCTTTCCAGGCTGGTGATCAGCGCGGCGTAGGCGTCGACCGTCGAGGCGTTCGATTGCGCCTGCACTTCGCGCGTCAGCAGGTGGGTCTGCTGGGTGTTGTCGCGCAGGACCAGCTTTTCGACGTCGCCGGTCATCTCGTTCAGGATGCGGTTACGGTCGGCTTCGGGCAGCTTGCCGAGGTTGACTTCAGTGTCCAGCCAGATCTTGATGTTCACTTCATGGTCCGAGCAATCCACGCCGGCCGAGTTGTCGATCGCATCGGTGAAGATGCGGCCGCCATTCAGTGCGAACTCGATACGGCCGGCCTGGGTCGCGCCCAGGTTGCCGCCTTCCGACACCACCTTGCAGCGCAGTTCGTTGCCGCTGACGCGGATGCGATCGTTGGCGCGGTCCTTCACTTGCGCGTGGGTCTCGGTCGAGGCCTTGATGTAGGTACCGATGCCGCCGTTGTAGAACAGGTCCACCGGGGCCAGCAGGATGCGGTGCATCAGCTCTTCCGGCGCCAGCGCGGTTTCCTTGATGTCCAGCGCAGCGCGCACTTCAGGCGACAGCTCGATCGAACGGGCCGAACGCGGGAACACGCCGCCACCCTGCGAGATCAGCGACTTGTCGTAGTCTTCCCACGATGAACGCGGCAGCGCGAACATGCGCTGGCGTTCGGCGAAGGACACGGCGACGTCCGGGGTCGGATCGAGGAAGATGTGGCGGTGGTCGAACGCGGCCAGCACTTTCAGCTGGCGCGACAGCAGCACGCCGTTGCCGAACACGTCGCCCGACATGTCGCCCACGCCGACCATGGTGATCGGGGTGGTGCTCATGTCGTGGCCCAGTTCGTAGAAGTGGCGCTTGACGGCTTCGAACGCGCCCTTGGCGGTGATGCCCATCTTCTTGTGGTCGTAGCCGTTCGAGCCGCCCGACGCGAACGCGTCGCCCAGCCAGAAGCCGCGCTGCACGGCGATGCCGTTGGCGATGTCGGAGAAGGTTGCGGTGCCTTTGTCGGCAGCGACCACCAGGTAAGGGTCGTCCTGGTCGTAGCGCACGGTGTTCTGCGGCGGCACGATCTCGCCGCGCTCGCGGTTGTCGGTCACTTCCAGCAGGCTGGAGATGAACAGGCGATACACGGCTTCGCCTTCGGCTGCCACGACTTCACGCGCGGCGTCCTTCGGCATCTGCTTGCAGACAAAGCCGCCTTTCGAGCCGGCCGGCACGATGACGGCGTTCTTGACCATCTGCGCCTTCACCAGGCCCAGCACTTCGGTGCGGTAGTCTTCCATGCGGTCCGACCAGCGCAGGCCGCCGCGGGCGACCGGGCCGCCGCGCAGGTGCACGCCTTCGAAGCGGCGCGAGAACACGTAGATCTCGCGGTAAGGACGCGGCTCCGGCGCCAGCGCCAGGTTGCTCGTGTCGAACTTGAAGATGATCTTCTCGCCGCTGTTCTGGAAGTAGTTGGTGCGCACGGTGGCCAGGGCCAGGTCAACCAGGGCCGCCATGATTTCCTCGGTGTCGGCGTGGTTCACGCTCGACAGGCCGGCCTTCAGCGCGCTCAGCTTGGCGCTGCCGGCGTCGTGTTCCGACTGCGACAGCGCAGGGTCGAAGCGCTGCACGAAGCCGCCCACGAATTCCTTCACCAGGGCCGGCTGCATGCGCAGGGTCTCGGCCATGTAGCGCACCGAGAACTTCGAGCCCAGCTGGCGCCAGTAGCTGATGTAGCCGCGCACCAGCTGCACTTCGCGCATCGACAAACCGCCTTCGATGGTCAGGCCGTTCATGCGGCCGTCTTCGGCTTCGTCGTTGAACAGCGCGGTGAACAGCTCTTCGGCGACGGTGGCGATGCCGGCCTTCACCAGCTTGGCGCCGCTTTCGTCGTCCACTGCCAGGGCGGTCACATGGTGACGCACGCCGTCGGCGGTGGTGATCGCCCAGGTCTGTTCGCGGTCGACGGCGATGCCGGCGTTCTGCAGCGCTGGCAGGATGCGCGACAGCGACGGCACGTTCTCGTTCGAGTACAGGCGGATCGAGGCGTCGCGCGCGGCATTGCCTTCGCCGCTGCCCGGCTCGATGCGCACGGCCACGCGCTCGTGCTGGCCAATGTTCAGCATGGCCTGCAAATCGCGGAAGGCGACGTCCGGCGCGGTGGCGGTGACGAACGACACCGGCAGGTTGGTGCCGAGCTTGCGCAGGCTGCTGCGCCGGGCATGGTCTTCCACGCCGCCGGTCATGGCGGCAAAGCGGTCGTGCCAGCCGTCCAGCACGGCCAGCAGCGGCTGCTGGATGTCGGTTTCCAGGTCGAGCGGATTGCGCGCGGCGTGGGCGATCAGGTAGACGCGGGCCAGCGGGCCGTCGGCCACCAGGGTCTGCACGCGCACGTCATGCGCACCCGAGCTGTCCTTCAGGGCTTGCGCCAGGGCGGCGGCAACGGCGGCGCTGTAGCGCTCGCGCGGCAGGTAGACCAGGGCGTTCAGGTGGCGGCCGTACACGTCGCGGCGCGCGAATACTTTCGGGCGCGGCTGCTTGTACAGCGACACGACCGAGCTGCACACCTGCGCCAGCCATTCCGGATCGGCTTCCAGCGCTTCGGTGCGCGGCAGCGACTCCAGGATTTCCAGGAACTTCTCGGCGCGGAAGCCTTCCTGGCGCACGCCGGCCAGGCTCAGAACCTTGGCCACGCGGCCGCGCGCGAACGGCAGGCGCGCCAGCGGAGTCGAGGTAGCGGCGCGGGTGAACAGGCCGACGAAGCAGTGCTCGCCAAGGATGTTGCCTTGGGCGTCGGTGTGGCGCACGCCGATGAAGTCCAGCGGCTGGTCGCGGTGCAGGGTGCCTTCGACGTCGGCCTTGACGATCGACAGGGTCTCGGCGCGGGCGGACAAGGTAGCCAGTTCGCCCGGGATGTTGGCCAGGCAGGTGCCGTAGACCGGGTGCGCGGTGTCCTTCAGGACGCCGATGCGGCTCGGGATGTCGCGCACCAGCTGCGGCTGGCCAGCCTGCACTTCGTAGTAGGCGTAGCCGAAGGGCTCGAAGCCTTCGTTCTTGGCCCATTCGAGGAAGGCGGCCACTTCCTGGCCGGCCGGGGTGCCGTGGGCGCTGGCCGCGGCGGCGACTTCGGTCAGGCGGTCGCCCATGGCGACGGCGTCGCGGTGGACGACGGCGGCGTCGTTGGCGACCATGCGGATGCGCGCGGTCAGCGCGTCGAGTTCTTCAAAAGCGAGTTCGTCGTTCAGCAGGACCAGGACATAGGATTCGAGCGGCGCGCCGGCGGCGCCGACGGTGGTGACAACGCCGGCTGCGTCACGCTGGACCGGCAACACCGCGTTCATCACGCCGGCAGCCAGGATGCGCTCCTTGCGCAGGGCCATGACGAAGGAATCGACCAGGTAAGGCATGTCGTCGTTGACGATCAGCAGGGCCGTGGCGGTGCCGCCCTTGGTGTCGTTGTAGCGCAGCTGCGCGATCTGGCAACCTTGGGTGCGCTTCACGGCCTGGGTGAAGCCGTCCCACAGGACGGGCGCCAGGGCTTGCGGCGCGGTGTCGGCCAGGTCTTCCTCGTCGAGCGAGCGGATCCAGGCGGTGATCAGGGCCGTGACCGGCTCGCTGGCGCCGGCTGCCGGCTGGTTGGTCACCAGGGCCAGGGTCTGGGTGCGCAGATCTTGCGTCATGTCGTTCATTGTTGCTTCTCCAAGCTTGATGTTGTCGCTTGCGCGCGCTACGGCTTGTGGCTTTGCGTGCACCGGCGTTTGGTGGGCGGGGTTGTCCCGTCCAGGTCCTTGGCTTCCTTGTCCTGGAAGCGTGTAACTCGTTGATCGTTTCGACGATGGCGCGGTGTGCGCCGGGCGTCGGTTCTTTGCTGCTCTATCTCTGTGCTGCTGTCGTACCGCGTGGGCACGAGTGCCCACCCTACAACAGCGATGTATTTACCATCCGTTCATCCACCGTAGGGTGGGCTCTTGAGCCCACGCGGTCTTACCGGTTGATCATCGGCGCAATCAACCGAAATCGTACAACCCCGGCAAACCGAGAATCCGCTCCAACGCTTCGAGCGCCGCATGACACTCGATCGCCAGCTGCGGATCCATCAAATCCTTCGGCTCCACGCGGTCGCGGTAATGCTTCTCGACCCACTCGACCAATTGCGCGTACAAGACTTCGGTCATGATCACGCCACCGTGCATGCTTGCCGCCTGCTCGTCGGTCAACGCCACGCGCAAGCGCAGGCAGGCGGGCCCGCCGCCGTTGCGCATGCTCTGGCGCAGGTCGAATTCGATCAGTTCGTCGATCGGCCCGCCGCTCGTCACCAGCCCGTTCAGGTAGCGCGCCACCGCGTCATTCTCGCGGCATTCGTGCGGCACCACCAGCGCCATCTTGCCGTCCGGCTTGGACAACAATTGGCTGTTGAACAGGTAGCTCGCCACCGCATCCGCCACCGGCACCATGCCGGTATCGACGCGCACCGGCACGACATCAAAGCCGACGCCGCCCGCCGAACGGCGCAGCGCATCGATCGTCGCCGCTTCATCGGCAAAGGCCTGCTCGTGATAGAACAGCACGTTGCCGTTGCCGACCGCGATCACGTCGTTGTGGAACACACCCTGGTCGATCACGTCCGGGTTCTGCGAAGCAAACACGGTACGCGATGCATCCAGGCCGTGCAGCCGCGCCACGGCCTGCGACGCTTCCAGGGTCTGGCGCGCCGGGTATTTTTTCGGTGCAGGCGCCGACGGATCGAACTCGACCCGGCCGTACACGAAGAACTCGACACCCGGCGCGCCATGGTCGGCGGCAAAGCGGGTATGGTTCGCCGCGCCTTCGTCGCCGAATGCCGGCGTGGCCGGCAGCGTGTCGTGCACCACGAAGTGGTCATGGTCGGCAAAGATGTGGCGCAGCGTGCGCGTGGCCTGCACGTGCTCTTCCGAACGGTGCAGCTTGTTGTTCAGGTTAGCGGCGGTGAAGTGCACGCGGCCGTCGCGGGTGTCGGCCGATGGGCTGACGGTGGCGGCGTTCGCGGTCCACATCGGCGCGGCCGACCAGGCGCAGGAGAGAATGACAGGCGCCTCGCGCCAGGCTTGCGCCAGCACGTCGGCGTCGGTCCCCGAGAAGCCGAGGCTGCGCAGCAGGCGGAAGTTCGGACGCGCCTGCGGCGGCATCACGGCCTGGGCGAAGCCGCGCGCAGCCAGGGCGCGCATCTTGGCCAGGCCCTGCAGGGCGGCCTGGCGCGGGTTCGAGGCGCTCTTCACATTGCTGAACGAAGCGACGTTGCCGAACGAGAGGCCGGCGTAGTTGTGGGACGGGCCAACCAGGCCGTCGAAGTTGTATTCGCGCGCGTTAAACATGTTTACAAGCTCAATTAAAAACTCAGGCCAGGCGACAGCTTGGCCGGCATTTCCAGTTCGGATGTTTCGATCGAAGCGACCGGGTAGGCGCAGTAATCCGCCGCATAGTATGCGCTCGGACGGTGGTTGCCCGATTTACCCACGCCGCCGAACGGCGCCGAGCTGGCCGCGCCCGTGGTCGGACGGTTCCAGTTGACGATGCCGGCGCGGGCGCGCACGGCGAAGCGCTTCCACAATTCCTCCGACGGCGACAGCAGCGCAGCGGCCAGGCCGAATTCGGTAGCGTTCGCCACGTTCATCGCGCTGTCGAAGTCTTTGACGCGATTGACCTGCAGCAGAGGGCCGAACCATTCTTCGTCCGCGATGCCCTGTGCATCGGTCACATCGACGATGCCGGCCGTGACGAAGCCGGCGTTCGGGTCGAGCTGGCGCATCTGCAGCAGCACCTTGCCGCCCTTCTGCGCCATCTCGGCCTGCGCCTGCACCAGGCGCGCTGCCACCGCGCTTGATACCACTGGCCCCATGAATGGCTGCGGCTCGGCGTTCGAGGCGCCAACCTGCAGTTTGCTCGCCACTTCCACCAGGCGGTCGATGAAAGCCTGGCCTTGCGGCGTGTCCTGCACGATCAGGCGGCGCGCGCAGGTGCAGCGCTGGCCGGCCGAGATGAAGGCCGACATCACCGCGTGGTGCACGGCCGGATCGATGTCCTGGACGTCCCACACCACCAGCGGATTGTTCCCGCCCATTTCCAACGCCAGCATCTTGCCCGGCTGGCCGCCGAACTGTTTATGGAGGGCGGCGCCGGTCTGGCTGCTGCCGGTGAACAGTACGCCGTCGATCAGCGGATTGGCGCCGAGCGCGATGCCCGTGTCGCGGCCGCCGTTCACCAAATTCAGCACGCCCTTCGGCAGGCCGGCCTGTTCCCACAGCTGCACGGTTTTCACGGCGGTGCGCGGCGCGTATTCGCTCGGCTTGAACACCACCGTGTTCCCGGCGATCAGGGCCGGCACGATGTGGCCGTTCGGCAGATGGCCAGGGAAGTTGTACGGGCCATACACGGCGAACACGCCGTGCGGACGGTGGCGCAGCACGGCGTTGCCGTCAGCGACCTTGGCATTGGTTTCGCCGGTGCGCGCGCCATACGACTGGACCGAGATGTCGATCTTGTTGGCCATCGTCGCCACTTCGGTGCGCGCTTCCCACAGCGGCTTGCCGACTTCCTCGGCGATGATCGCGGCCAGTTCTTCGCTGTGCTCCTTCAGCAGGTCGCGGAAGCGCATGCAGATGGCGGTGCGTTCTTCCAAGGGCAGCAGTGCCCAGCCTTCGAAGGCGTCGCGCGCGGCCTGCGCGGCGCGCGCCACGTCGTCTGCGTTCGACTCCTTGCTGGTCCAGGTCTGGCGCCCGGTGGATGGATCGATGGTCGCCAGTTCCGCACCGCTGCCGGCGAGCCAGTCGCCGTTGATGTAGTTCGACAGATTAGCCATTGTTCTTCCTAACGTTGAGTGACAGCGTGCGCACCGGGTCGCCCGCTTCGCAATGCAGCAGCGCCAATTCCTCGGCCGACAGGATCGCCTCGGTACCGTCGATCGTAGTGTGGGCCAGCACCATGCGGAAATCGTGCAGCTTGGTGTTCGAGACCAGCAGGCATTCGGTCTCGCCTTCGGGCTTGCCTTCGACGGCCACGCGTAGCACGCTGTCGCGCACCGAGCGCAGGTCGGACACGCGGCCCTGCAGCACCGGGCCGGCGTCGAAGATGTCGACATAGCCGTCGTAATGCATGCCTTCCTGCTCCAGCAGCTTGCGCGCCGGCAGGGTCGAGCGGTGCACCTGGCCGATGACTTCGCGCGCCGAATCCGGCAGGTATTCCACGTACAGTGGCTGGCGCGGCATCAGCTCGGCGATAAAGGACTTCTTGCCGATGGCGGTCAGGCCGTCGACATGGTTGAAGTCCATCTTGAAGAAGTGGCGGCCCAGGCCTTCGTAGAAGGGGCTGGTGCCGTCTTCCAGCAAATAGCCGCGCATCTCGGCGATGATCTTCTCGGTGAACAGCTGCTGGAACTGGGCGATGAACAGGAAGCGGCTTTTCGACAGCCACTTGCCGTTGTAGCCGCCGCTGCGGTAATCCGGCTGCAGGAACAGCGAGCACAGTTCGGTGGCGCCGGTCAGGTCGTTCGACAGGTACAGGGTTTCCATGCGCGTGAACACGTTCAGCTCGCGGCTGGAATGCACCAGGGTGCCGATGCGGTAGTTATAGAACGGCTCGGTCAGGCCGACCGCGCCCTTGATGGCGCAGATGCCGGCCAGGCGGCCGTTCTCGGTGTCTTCGAGCACGAACATGTAGTCGCGCTCTTCGGGCGGAATCGATTCGGAGAACGAAGCGACGGCGCATTCCACGCGGTCGCCCAGCATCTTGCGGTCGGGTTTCAGGGTGGTCATGCCGCTGCCGACCTGGGTGGCCAGGTCGATCAGGGCGTCGAGGTCGGAGGCAGCGATGGAGCGGATGACGAGCATGGTGCCTCTCTCAGATTCTGACGCAGATGACGGTGTCGCCCGGCGCCACGCCCAGCGCCTGCTGGATGTCAAGCGGCAGGCAGATGGCGTCGGAGGTATCGCAGGGCGGGCAGGCCACGGTGACGGCGCGGAAGCGGTCGGCGCTGGTGGCCACCGCGTAGGTGACGGTGGCGCCATTGCCGCGCGACGCGGTATCGACGCGGCGCTGCTGCGACCCACAGAACGAGCGCAGCGACAGCTTGTGCGCCGCCAGGATCGGGCCGCCGTCGAAGATGTCGACATATTCGTCCGCTTCGAAGCCCTCTTCGGTGAGCAGCTTGAAGGCCAGCTGGCCGCTCGGATGGATCTGGCCCATGGCCGCCTGGGCGTCGCCCGGCAGCAGCGGCACGTAGACCGGATAGTGCGGCATCAGCTCGACGATGAGGGTGCGGTTGCGCGCCCCGCCGATGATGCGCTCGGCCTCGAGGAAATCCATCTTGAAGAACTTGCGGCCCAGCGCATTCCAGAACGGCGACTGGCCGTCGCCATCGGTCACGCCCGGCATCGGCACGAAGAAACGGTCGCCGAAGCGGTGCGGCGCCAGCGCCGCGTACAGCAGGCGTGCACGCGACAGCAGCGCGGCCTCGATGCCGGCGCGTTCGCGGTCGCGCAGGTTGAAGCCGGCCAGCTGCGAGCAGGCGGTCAGTTCCGAGCACAGCGTGAGCGCATGCACGCTGTGGCTGATGTTCAGGTCGCGCGAGACTTGCTGGATGACGTCGTTGCGGAAGGCGAAATAGGTGCCGTTCGAGCCGGCCGAGGCGTGTACGGCGGCGGTGCCGACGACTTCGCTGCTGGCCGTGTCTTCGAGCACGAACAGGTAGGACTCTTCGCTCGGGATATCGACCTGCGCCGCAAACGACGCAATGGAGCGCTCGACGAATGCCGTGATCGCATCGCGCGTGCGCGGCAGCGTGTGCACTCCCGGCGTCGTCACGGCGGCCAGGCTCTCCAGCGCGCCGATATCCGACAGTTCTACCGGACGGACAACATACATGTGAACTCCCCCAAAAACCCCATCAGTACGAACGGCCATGGCCCGCGCTGCTCAGCGGGCCATGGGTTACAGCGACTTATGTATGCGGCTTTTCGCGGATCAGGCGGCGGCCAGGAACTCGTCGACGGCGGCGCGCATGATGCGGTCCGCCTCAAGAATCTGTTCGTCCGAGACGATCAGCGCCGGCGCCAGGCGCACCACGTCGAAGCCGGCCACCAGCAGCATCAGGCCCATCTTCTCGGCGACCTTGGTCAGGTCCTTGGCGCGGCCCTTGTAGCCTTCGGCCATCGGCAGGCCGATGAGCAGGCCCATGCCGCGCGCCTTGCCGAACAGCTGAGGATAGTCGGCGGACAGCTTATCCAGGTTGGCGAAGATCTTGGCGCTGGCATCTTTGACGCGCGCCAGGAAGGCCGGCTGGTTGATCGTTTCGATCACGTTCAGCGCGACGGTCGTGGCCAGCGGATTGCCGCCATAGGTGGTGCCGTGCGAACCGACGTTGAAGTGCTCGGCGATGGCGTTCGTGGTGAGCATGGCGCCGATCGGGTAGCCATTGCCCAGGGCCTTGGCGCTGGTCAGGATGTCCGGCGTGACGCCGGTTTCCATGTAGGTGTACAGGGTGCCGGTACGGCCCACGCCCGACTGCACTTCGTCGAAGATCAGCAGCGCGCCGGTCTTGTCGCACAGTTCGCGCAGGGCTTGCAGGTAGTCCTTGTCGCCCGGGATGACGCCGCCCTCGCCCTGGATCGGCTCGACGATCACGGCCGCCACGTCATCGAGGATGGCGGCGCGCGCCGCGTCGATGTCGTTGTACGGGATGTGGTTGATTTCCTGCGGCAGCGGCTCGAAGCCTTCGGTGTATTTCGGCTGGCCGCCGACCGAGACGGTGAACAGGGTGCGGCCGTGGAACGACGACAGGCAGGAAATGATGCGCGACTTGTGCGGGCCGAACTTGGTGTGCGCATATTTACGCGCCAGTTTCAGGGCCGCTTCGTTCGCTTCCGCGCCCGAGTTGCAGAAGAAGGCGCGGTCGGCGAAGGTGGCTTCGGTCAGGGCCGACGCCAGGCGCAGCACCGGCTCGTTGGTGTAGCCGTTGCCCAGGTGCCAGAGGGTGTTGATCTGCTTGGTCATCGCATCGACCAGCACCGGGTTGCAATGGCCCAGGCTCGAGACGGCGATGCCGGAGGTGAAGTCGAGGTAGTGCTTGCCTTCCTGGTCCCACACGTCCAGGCCCGCGGCGCGCACCGGCACCATCGCAGCCGGAGCGTAGGTCGGGACGAGGACTTCGTCGAAGGTCTGCCGAGTGACAGGCCGCGTTGTGACACCCGAATCAAGCTTTGCGTTCATGACTTTTTCCTCATCCTAAGTTCGTGACAGGCGCGCCAAGGGCCGGGCGCCGAGTCTGGTCATTATAGGAAGGGTACCAGGCAAGTTCTTGCAGAAGTGCGACGGGGATTTTCATTTTTGGCCGGAAGTAAATGCGGTATCCGCGCATCCCGCGATGAGGCACGGCAAGCCCTGCGCGCTGTAGAATTATCAAATTCACCACTCAACCTGCGGATCGCCATGCGCCCACCACACAACCGCACGAAATTCATCCTGCTGCATCAGGTTGTCGTGCTTGTATTCGGCGGCTTGCTTGCCATTGGCGTGGGCTCGCCGTTTCCGCCATTTTTCCTTGCACTGGCGCCCTTGCTGGGATTGCTGGAAGCGCAGCCGCGAGATAAGCGGACTTATTGGATCAGCGTGGGCGTAGCCTTGGTGGTCGTTTGCGCGGCTGCGGTGGGAATTTTCTATCTTGCGCTGACAAGCTATGCACGCGGGCGCTGGTGAGTAGTGAGCGTCAAAACGTGCGGTCTCGTGCGATATCGCGGTATTGCGGAAGCGTCCTGCCCCGACCCGCTCACGCTTGAGCGCGCCATGTCGACGATCGAGGAGCATCATCCGGACGAACGTATCCGGGTCGAACGCAGCACATTCTAGTCAGCAGCACATCGGGACACGCTACAGGTGCTTATTCGGCCAGTCGCCGCTGCCGCTCTTCCCGCGGCGTATTCCCGAACAGCGCCCCGAACGCCGTCGAAAAATGCGACCCCGACGAAAACCCGCACATCAGCCCCACCTGCACGATCGAGTAATTGGTATCGAGCAGCAGCTGCCGCGCCCGCGTCAGACGCAGCTCCAAGTAATAGCGTGACGGCAAACTGCCGAGATACTGCTTGAACAGCCGCTCCAGCTGGCGCCGCGACACGCCGGCCAGCTGGGCAATCTCGTCGGTCGACAGCGGTTCCTCGATATTCGCCTCCATCAAGGTTACCGCCTCGGTCAGCTTCGGCTGCAGCGCACCAAAACGCGCCTGCAGGGCCACGCGCTGGCGCTCTTCTTTGCCGCGCACGCGGTCGACGCAGAGGATTTCCTTCACTTGCGCCTGCACGGTCGAGCCGAAAATGATGTCGATCAAGGTCAGCGCGAAATCCACGGACGCTGCCCCGCCACAGCAGGTCAAACGTTCGCCTTCGATTTCGTAGAGGTTCGGGGTGAAAACGGCCTGGTCGGCGCGGCTGTCGGCGCCGGCGTACAGCGACCATGGCAGCGCGGTGCGCACGCCGTTCAGCGCGCCCGCCTCGGCCAGCCACAGCACGCCGGCGCCCACGCCGCCCCAGAAGGGCGCGGCGCGGCAGCGCTCGACCAGGGCGCGGAAGTTGGCGGGCTTCAGGCCGGCCTGGGCTTCGTCGGCGGCGAGCAGCACCAGGTGCCAGTGGCGCTGGGCGTCGCTGGTGAATTTGTCGGGGCTGCGTACGTCCACGTGCAGGCGTTCGGGGCCGAGGATCTTGGCGGCCAGGCGCAGGGGCTGGGCCAGTCCCGACCAGCTCATCGTGTCCGGCTCGCCGGCGTTGATGAGCAGCACGCGCAGCGGCTTCTCCTGCGCCAGGCGGGACAGTTCAGCTTGCTGCATGCGGACGAATCGGGAGGTTGTTCACTCGGGAGCAAGCGCGGCGGATGGCCGGCGTTCGGAATTCCATTGACTGACTATCATACCGGAGATCAACAACAAGCCACCGAGCCAGCCCCGCGCCGTCAGGGCTTCGCCCAGCCAGAAGTAGCCGAAGAAGGCCGCCGCAGCCGGCTCGAAGGCGTACACCACCGCCGCTTCGTTGGCCGAGGTGCGCGACTGGCCCCAGGTTTGCAGCGAGATGATGGCGGCGGTGGCCACCACGCCCAGGTAGGCGAAGTTCCAGCCATGCTGGCCGAGTTGGCCGAACACACCGTCGAGATAGGCGGACCGGGCCACGGCCTCCATCGGCATTTCGCGCGCCAACAGCCACAGCGCGGCGCACAGGCCGACCGTGCCGATCTGGGCGGCGGTTACGGTGAGCAGGCGCGTGGCGCGCCGGGTCTGCACTTCCATGACCTTGATGTAGACGCCGAAGCACAGCGCGCTCATCAGGGCGAGCGAATCTCCCGTTCCCCAGGCGCCGCCGTCCCAGCATAAAGCGGCCAGGCCGGCGATCGACATCACCAGCGCCAGCACGATACGGCGCTCGGGCAGGCGCCCGGCCAGTACGCCCAACAATGGCACGACCAGCACGTTCAGGCCGCAGATGAAGGCGTTGCGGTTCGAGCTGGTCAGGGCCAGGCCTTCTACCTGGAACACGAAGCAGAAAAACAACAAAGCGCCGAGTATGGCGCCGGCACGCATATCTGCCAGCTTGCCGCGCCACAGGAAGGGCGACAACAATACGGCGGCAAGGACAAACCGCACGAGAATGATCCAGACGGCCGAGAAATGGCCGGTCAGGTCTTTCATTGCCGGGAAGGTCGTGCCCCAGACCAGCGTGACGAGCAGCAGAGCGAAGATGCCGTGGAGATGGCGGGTCATGGAAGGCGGTGCGGAGAAAAGCGGGTATGGTACGCGCCTCGGCCATAAGAAGCTATCTGAGATAGCTTCTAACAGCGAACCGTCGTCGCCGAAATGCTGCTCGCGGATATAATCTCGCTTCATGGGGGAACGATATTTAAAAAGCGTCCGCTTGCTGGCCGAATGCCTGCAGGGCTTCGAGCGGTATTCGGGCGAATCCGTGCGCCAGTATGGTTTGACGCACGCGCAATTCGACATCATCGCCACGCTCGGTAATACCAGCGGCATGAGCTACAAGGAACTCGGCGAACGCACCTTGATTACCAAGGGCACGCTGACCGGCGTCATCGAGCGGCTCGAACAGAAACACCTGGTGCTGCGCGAACGCAGTACCGAGGACAAGCGTTCGTATTTCGTGCGCCTGACCGATGCCGGCGACGCCGTGTTTCGCGAGGTGCTCCCGAAGGTGGTTGCACACGGCAAGCAATTGTTTGAAGGTTTCAGCGATGCCGAATTCGACGAGGTCGACGGCGCTTTGAAAAAATTGCGTGAGCGGATACTCGGGGCAGGACGCCCCTCCCCTTCATTAACACAACAAAAGGAATCATCTTGAAAACTTCCCTGATCGACGGCAAGAAGCCGGCCCATTTCGACAAGCACATCATTGGCAATATCCTGCTCGACGTGGCGCCGGAAGCCGAAGTGCGCGAGGAAGCCATGCTGATCGGCGTGCGCAACGAAGACGGCGAGATCTACCGCCTGATCGGCGCAACCAAGCTGAACAGCTTCATGAACGCCGTCGAGGAACTGTTCGACCTGGGCCTGGTCGACGAACTGCAGGACACCGAAGAGCCGAAGGAAGACTGCGACGCCATCTTCAGCGAGCCTTGAAGGCAGCGCCGGCGTTGTAAATAGATGCTCTGAGGCAAATAACCCCGGAGTGTGGCTGTTCGCAGGGAGTATAATTTTTCGATGGACAGACTAGACGCCCTCAAGAGCATCGCCGCCCAGGCCATCCGCGGCGAGCTCAGTTTCCCGACCAACGTCGACGCCACGCTCAAGCTGCAGCGTGCGCTCAACGATCCCGACTGCCACGCCGATGCGGCGGCGCGCCTGGTGCAGGCCGAGCCGCTGCTGGCGGCGCGCACGGTAGCGATTGCCAACTCCGTCACCTACAACCGCGCCGGCAACGACGTGACCAACGTGCGCGCCGCGGTGCAGCGCGTGGGCTTCCGCACGCTGGGTGCACTGGCGGCGTCGGTCATCGTGCGCCAGCTCAGTAGCGAGATCACCGATCCGGTACTGCGTACCAAGGCCGATCAATTGTGGCGCCACTCGGCACACGTGGCCGCGCTGGCCCAGGTGATTGCGCGCCGGGTGTCGTTCGTCGATCCGGAGACGGCGATGTTTGCCGGCATCGTGCACGAGGTGGGTGGCTTCTATCTGCTGTCGCGCGCGCACGACTATCCGGGGCTGCTGGAAGGCGGCGCCGAGGACTGGCTGGAGCATGGCGAAGTGGCGATCGGCCGCGGCGTGCTGCTCAAGCTGGGCGTGCCGGCGCCGGTGATGGGGGCGATCGAAGCCATGTGGAACGGCATGCGCGCGCTGCCGCCGGAGACCCTGGGCGATACCTTGTTGCTGGCGAACGATTTGTCGCCGGCGCAGTCGCCTTTGCTGGAACGGCCAGGGGCGACCAGTGTGCAGGCGGCGGCGACCATTGATTTTGCGGTGGGGGACGGGACCCTGGCGCGGATCATGGAAGAATCGGCGGAAGAGGTGCAGAGCCTGACGTCGGCGTTGTTGTAGGTTTTGGTTTTTTAAAACCGTACGCGGCGGTTAGTGGGGCTGTTGCCTGTTAGCGTTATCGGTGTTTTTGATCCGCGTGGGCACGAGTGCCCACCCTACAGGACACGCTGCGTATCCGGTTTTCGTATGAACTCGCTGTTAGCGGTGATGGTTTGTGTATGAACTCGCCGATAACGGTAACCGTAGGGTGGGCACTCGTGCCCACGCGGATTCAACCCACCGATAACGCAACAGGCAACAGCCCCAATAGCGCCCGCCACCCCGCCCTTCGCAAATCCACCCCACAAAAAAAATGCCCACTCCAAACGGAGCGGGCAAAGTCCAAAACTAGGGATGTCCTGAAAGAGACAGCTCCACTATAGTTCCCGGTTCCCGCACACTCTGTGCGCCATTTCACATTTATGTGACATTTTTATTTTATTCGCCGCGCAAGCAAACCGGGCAAAAAAAACCCGCTCCAAACGGAGCGGGTGAAGTCCAAAACTAGGGATGTCCTGAAAGAGACAGGTCCACTATACGGTCCACCCCTCCCCACTCTCTGTGCGTTAACTCACACAACTCCAGGAAATGTCACATATCGACAAATTCCTTGTAAAAATCGAGGTGTGGAAATGTTCAGCGAATAAAAAAAGCCGCTTCGGCCTTCACCGTGGCGGCTTTTTCATGCGCAGCAAATAATTACACCACGGCGCCGTCGGTCTCGTCCTTTTCCTTGACCGGCTTGATCAGGTCTTCGCGCTTCACGCCGAACCACATTGCCAGCGCGGCAGCCACGAACACCGACGAGTAAATACCGAAGCAGATACCGATCGTCAGCGCCATTGCAAAATAGTGCAGCGACGGGCCGCCGAAGAACAGCATCGACAGCACCATCATCTGGGTCGAGGCGTGCGTGATGATGGTACGCGAGATGGTGCTGGTGATTGCGTGGTCGATGACCTCGGTCACGCTCATCTTGCGCTGCTTGCGGAAGGTTTCGCGGATACGGTCGAAGATAACGACTGATTCGTTCACCGAGTAACCCAGCACCGCCAGGATCGCCGCCAGCACCGTCAGCGAGAATTCCCACTGGAAGAAGGCGAAGAAGCCCAGGATGATGACCACGTCGTGCAGGTTGGCCAGGATCGCGGCAACCGCGAATTTCCATTCGAAACGCACGGCCAGGTAGATCACCACGCCGACCACCACCATGATCAGCGCGTGCAGGCCGCTTTCGGCCAGCTCGTCGCCGACCTGCGGGCCGACGAAGTCCACGCGCTGCAGGCTCACCACTTCGGCGCCGGCCGCATTCGCGCAGCTGGTGCGTTCGATCTGCTGGCCCTTCTCCGTCACGCTGATCTGTTTCGGGGTGCCGCCTTCCGAGGCGCAGACCGCCTTGAAGGCTTCGCCCGACACGGTCGAGCCGGCTGCAGTCTTCACCGGAGGCAGGCGCAGCATGATGTCCTGGGCGGTGCCGAAGCTCGCCACTTCCGGCGCTTCATGGCCGATCGAACGCAGGGTCGCGCGGATTTTTTCCTGGTCGGCCGCATGCGGATAACGCAGTTCCATCACGGTGCCGCCGGTGAACTCCACCGAGAAGTGCAGCGGCTTGGTGATCAGGAAGAACACGGCAGCCACGAAGGTCAGCGCCGAGATCACGTTGAAGATCAACGCGTGGCGCATGAACGGGATGTCCCGTTTGATTTTGAAAAATTCCATGACAGTTCCTCGTTATTTCTTTTCAGCGGGCAGGCCCGGAGTCCAGACCGTACCGACCGACAGCTTGGTCACTTTCTTGCCGCGGCGGCCGTACCACAGGTTCACGAAACCGCGCGAAACGAACACGGCCGAGAACATCGAGGTCAGGATGCCCAGGGTGTGCACCACGGCGAAGCCGCGCACTGCACCGGTACCGAAGATCAGCAGCGCCAGGCCAACGATCAGGGTGGTCACGTTGGAGTCGAAAATCGTGTCCCAGGCGTGGCTGAAACCATGCGTGATCGCCTGTTGCGGCGTCGCGCCGGCACGCAGTTCCTCGCGAATACGCTCGTTGATCAGCACGTTGGCGTCAATTGCCATACCCAGCGCCAGTGCGATTGCGGCGATACCCGGCAGGGTCAGGGTTGCCTGCAGCATCGACAGCAGGGCCAGCAGGAACAGCACGTTGGCGGCCAGCGCCACGGCGCTGAAGACACCGAACATGTGGTAGTAGATGATCATGAAGACGGCAATCGCCACGAAGCCCCACAGGGTCGAGTGCAGGCCGCGCGAGATGTTTTCGGCGCCGAGCTGCGGGCCGACCACGCGTTCTTCGATGAATTCCATCGGGGCCGACAGCGCGCCCGAGCGCAGCAGCAGGGCCAGTTCGTTGGCTTCCTGGGCGTTGCCGATGCCGGTGATCTGGAAGGTCGAACCCAGTTCGCTCTGGATGGTCGGGGCCGACGGCACCGTGTACTTGCCCTTTTCTTTCAGCAAAATCGCCATGCGCTTGCCGACATTTTCGCGGGTCACCAGGCGGATCTTGCGGCCGCCGTCGCCGTTCAGGTCGACAGACACGGCCGGCTGCTGGTTCTGGTCGAAGCTGGCAACGGCGCCGGTGATGTAGTCGCCGGTCAGGATGATGTCCTTCGACACCACGACCGGGGCGCCGCGGCCTTCGGTGAACAGTTCCGAGTTCAGCGGAATCGTGCTGGAGAGTTCGGTGCCCGGGGTCACGCTGTTGTCGACCAGGCGCAGTTCCAGGGTGGCGGTGCGGCCGATCAGGTCTTTCGCACGGGCCACGTCTTGCACGCCCGGCAATTGCACGATGATGCGGTCGGCGCCCTGGCGCTGGATGACCGGCTCGGTCACGCCGAGTTCGTTGATCCGCTTCGAAAGGGTCGAGATGTTCTGGTTGACGCCTTCCTCGACGATGCGCTTGAGTGCATCGGCTTTCATGGTGGCGATCAGTTTCAGGTCGGTACCGTCGGCGGCGTCAGCCAGGGTCAGGTCGGCCATCTGCTTGCCCAGCACGGTGCGGGCGGCGGCGCGGGTCTGTTCGTCGCGGAAGGACACTTCGATGGCGTTGCCGTTGCGCTCGATACCGGCATGGCGCACGTTGGCGTCGCGCAGGACGCTGCGCACGCTGGTCTGGGTGCTCTTCACGCGGGTTTCGAGCACGGCTTTCGAGTCGACCTGCAGCAGGAAGTGGACGCCGCCGCGCAAGTCGAGGCCGAGGTTCATCGGCAGCGCGCGCAGGGACTGCATCCAGGCCGGGGTGTTCTTCACCAGGTTGACGGTGACGATGTAATCGGGGTCGCTGGCGTCACGGTTCAGCTGGCGCTCGAGCGCGAGCTTGGCCTTGAACTGGGCATCGGTGGTGTCGAAGCGGGCACGCACGGCGGTCGAGTTGCCGGAGCCGTCGAGCGTGACCTGGTTGGCCGGAACACCTTCGCGTTTCAGCACGTCGGCAATCTGGGCCGAGGTGTCGCTCGTGATCTTGACCGTGGTTTTGCCGGTCGTCACTTGCAGCGCCGGCGATTCGCCGAAGTAGTTGGGCGCCGTGTACAGCGCGCCCAGCAGGAGCGCGACAGCGATCAGTATGTATTTCCAGAGCGGATAGCGATTCATGATGTTCCAGCGTTCTATGTTGAGCGGCGTGCGGCCCTTGATCTGGGCCGCGGCGCTTGGCTTACAGGGACTTCAGGGTGCCCTTCGGCAGCAGCGTGGTCACGGCGTTCTTTTGCACCACCAGTTCGGTGTTGGTTGCAATTTCCAGGGTCACATAGGTCTCGGCAACCTTGGTCACACGGCCCAGGATGCCGCCGGCGGTGACCACTTCGTCGCCCTTGGCGAGCGCGTCCATCATGGCCTTGGCTTCTTTCTGGCGCTTCTGCTGTGGGCGAATCATCAGGAAGTACATGACCACGAACATGATCAGCAGCGGAGCGAAGGTCGTCAGGTTGCCCATCAGGCCAGGATCAGCGGCTGCAGTGGTGGTTTGCGCGTAAGCGTTGGAAATGAACACAAGGACTCCGATTATGAGATGAAAAAAACAGCGCTGTATTCTAGCACCGGCGCACTGCCAGCGGCCATTCCGCCGCATGTGGGGTTGGCTGTAAAAAATGCAAGTAGGAAATTCACAACAACGGGGGGTGTATGACTGGGGCTGCAGCGCATGCATACCGGCTGCTGGGGTTGCCCTTGTAGGGTGGGCACTCGTGCCCACGCGGTCGTACCTTTGCGCACCGTAACGGTCGAGCTCGCAAGGTTCGACTGATCACCTGGGGTACCGCGTGGGCACAAGTGCCCACCCTACGGAAAGTGAACGCTCACATTTAAGCGTCTCCAGCGAAGATTCCGACACGCGGTTATCATCCCCGTCCCGCGCCGCCAAGCTCAACGGCCGCGCCTGACCAGCTTATTTTTACAGAAGATCCCCACTCCCATGTCAGCACTTTTCACCCCCTTCACCCTCAAGGGCGTCACCCTGCGCAACCGCATTGCGGTGCCGCCGATGTGCCAGTACAGCGCCACCGATGGCTACACCAACGAATGGCACACCACCCACTATGAAAGCATCGCCCGCGGCGGCGCCGGCCTGGTGATCGTGGAAGCCACCGGCGTCTCGCCTGAAGGCCGCATCACCCCGGGCTGCCTGGGCCTGTGGTCCGACGAGCACGTGCCGGGCCTGGCGCGCATTGCCGCCGGCATCAAGGCGGGCGGCGCCGTCGCCGGCATCCAGATCGGCCACGCCGGCCGCAAGGCCAGCGCCCAGCGTCCATGGGAAGGCGACGACCACATCCCGACGACCGACCCGCGCAGCTGGGAAACCATCTCGCCGTCGGCAGTCGCCTTTGGCGCCAACCTGTCGCAGGTGCCGAAAGAGATGACGATTGCCGACATCGAGCGCGTGAAGGCCGACTTCGTCGCCGCCGCACGCCGCGCATTGGAAGCGGGCTTCGAATGGCTGGAACTGCACTTTGCCCACGGCTACCTGGGCCAGAGCTTCTTTTCAAGGCACGCCAACCAGCGTACCGATGCATACGGCGGCGACCTCGCCGGCCGCAGCCGCTTCCTGCTCGAGACACTGGCCGCCGTGCGCGCCGTCTGGCCAGACAATCTCCCGCTGACCGCGCGCTTTGGCGTGATCGAGTTCGACGGCCGCGACGAAGAGACGCTGGACGAAGCGATCGAACTGACGCGCCAGTTCCGCGCCGCCGGCCTGGACATGCTCAACGTGAGCGTCGGCTTCTCGACCCCGGATGCGAACATTCCATGGGGCTCGGGCTTCCTGGCGCCGATCGCCGAGCGCGTCAAGCGCGAAGCCGGGCTGCCGGTGGCATCGTCGTGGAATATCGACTCGCCGGCGGTGGCGAACCGCGTGGTGGAAGAAGGCCAGATGGACCTGGTCATGATCGGCCGCGCGCACCTGGGTAATCCGCATTACACGTATGCGGCAGCCAAGGCGCTGGGCCTCGACAAACCGTCGTGGACGCTGCCGGCGCCGTATGCGCACTGGCTGGAGCGCTATCGCGCGGCGGAATAATCAGTCGGATGGAATGAAAAACGCGGCTCGATGGCCGTAATGCCGTTCAGTTAAGGTCCTTCTTCAGGACGCGGACGGT